>JBMOOG010000010.1:13522-95617 GCA_049324535.1 Pseudomonadota bacterium
AAGGCGAGCGCCGCGCCGATCCAGCCGGCGTCGCGGGCGGCCGCCGCCCCGCCCGGCACGTCCCAGCGCCGCTGCGCCCGGTCGAGCCCCGGGCCGAAGCCCGGCGGCGCGGTGCGGACCAGCGTCAGCCCGACCGCCGCCGCGCCGATGCCGAGCTGGAGCGCGCCCAGCACCGCCGCGCGGCCCGGGTCGAAGTCGAAGCGGAACGCCTGATAGATGGCCAGTTCCAGGGTTGTCGCCCTCGGCCCGCCCCCGAGCGTCAGAGCGATCGCGAAGCTTGACAGGCAGATCAGGAAGACCGCCAGCGCCGCCCCCGGCAGCACCGCGCGCAGCATCGGCCCTTCCAGGTGCCGCGCCACCTCCCGCGGGCCGAAACCCAGCGCGGCAGCCAGACGGAAACGCTCGGCCGGGATGTCGTTCCAGCCCTGAAGGACCAGCCGCACCGTCAGGGGCAGGTTGAAGAACACATTGGCGAGAAGGATGCCCGGCAGGCCGTAGATCGACAGGCGCGGCAGGCCCAGCGCGGCCAGCGCGTCGCTGACCGGCCCGGCCCGGCCGAAGACCGCGATCAGCCCCATGACCGCCACCACCACCGGCAGGATGAACGGGGCGCCCAGCAGCGCAATCACCGCCGTCCGGCCGGGAAACGCCCGCCGAGCCAGCGCCCGCGCCACCGGGACGGCAAGCGCGGCGCTGATCGCCGCGGACAGGGCCGCCTGCATCAGCGTGAAGCGCAGCGCGGCCCAGTCCTGCGGCCCGGGTTGGGTCTGGGCGCGCAAGAGGACCGCGGCCAGCGGGGCAAGCACCGCGGCGGCGACCAGCGCCGCCGCCGCCAGCGCCACGCCCCCTATCGGCCGAGCGCGGCGAGCCATTCCGACAGCGCCTCGTCGCGGATGCGGGCGGCCTCGTGCGGGGGATAGACCAGCACCTTGGCCGGCACGACCAGCCCGTCGAAACCCCTGGGCAGCCCGCCCGCGGGCAGGACGGCCGGATACATCCAGTTGGTCTCGGGGATCAGCGCCTGCGCCTTTTCGGAGACGAGGAAGGCGAGAAACCGGTCGGCGAGGTCCGGCTCGGCCGATCCCTCGATGCGGGCCGCCACCTCGACCTGCAGGTAATGGCCCTCGGAGAAGGCGGCGGCGGCCTTGGTGTCGTCACCCTCGGCGATGCGGTGATAGGCGGGCGAGGTGGTGTAGGACAGCACCATGTCCGCCTCGCCGTTGAGGAACAGGCCATAGGCCTCCGACCAGCCGGGCGTGACCGTCACGATGTTGTCCGAGAGCGCCTTCCAGATCTGGCCGGCGCGGTCGCCATAGGCCGCCTTGACCCAGAGCAGGAGGCCGAGGCCCGGCGTGGACGACCGCGGATCCTCGATCACGATCTTCAGATCCGAGGCGGCCAGAGCCTCGAAATCCGCCGGTACAGAGCCGGTTTTCGACCTGTCGTAGACGAAGGCGAAGTAGCCCCAGTCGAAGGGGACGAAGGTCGGGTCGTCCCAGGCGACGGGCAGATCGTAGCGCCGGCCGTCCAGCGCATGGGTCGAGAAGAGACCGCTCGTCTCGGCCGCATCCATCAGGTTCATGTCCAGCCCGACCACGACATCGGCCTTGGTGCCGGTGCCCTCGAGCAGCAGCCGCGCCATCAGCGCGGCCCCGTCGCCGGCGGTCACGAACCGCAGGTCGCAGCCGCAGTCGGCCTCGAAGGCCGCCTCGATCGCCGGGCCCGGCCCCCATTCCGAGGCGAAGCTGTCGTAGGTGTAGACGGTCAGCGTGGGCGTCTCGGCCAGCG
Source organism: Pseudomonadota bacterium (assembly GCA_049324535.1). GTDB lineage: Bacteria > Pseudomonadota > Alphaproteobacteria > Rhodobacterales > Rhodobacteraceae > JBMOOG01. The sequence goes on from JBMOOG010000010.1 coordinate 15,311, forward strand.
CCGTGCTGGCCAGGAGGACACCCGCGATGGTCAGGATCGGTCTCATCTCTCATCCTCCAATCGTCGGGCGGAGATGGGGGGCGCCGCAGCGCCTGACCTTCCCTCCGCCGGTGTTAACCGGTTCAGGTTCAACGGGTCCGCTTGCGCATCTCAGCCCCGCCGGACATGGCGGGGCACCCCGAGGTGAGCGCCACAATAGCGCTCCCTGCATCCCCGACAAGCGCAAAAGCCTTGAGCCGTCCGGTCCCCGAAGCTAGAGCCGGGGGCAAAGGAGCCCGTGCCATGAGCCTCAACACCTTCGGCCACCTGTTTCGCGTCACCACCTGGGGGGAAAGCCACGGGCCGGCGCTGGGCGCGACCGTCGACGGCTGCCCGCCGGGGATCGCGCTTTGCGAGGCCGACATCCAGCCCTGGCTCGACCGCCGGAAACCGGGCCAGTCGAAGTTCACCACCCAGCGGCGCGAAGACGATGCGGTGCGGATCCTGTCGGGCGTGTACGAGGGCCGCACCACCGGCACGCCCATCCAGCTCATGATCGAGAACACCGACCAGCGGTCGAAGGACTATGCCGGCATCGCCCAGAGCTTCCGGCCGGGCCACGCCGACGTCACCTATCACCTGAAATACGGGCTGCGCGATCCGCGGGGCGGGGGACGGTCCTCGGCGCGGGAGACCGCGGCGCGGGTCGCCGCCGGGGGCGTCGCCCGGGCGGCGCTGGCGGCCCTGGTGCCGGGGCTGAGGATCACCGGATGCATGGTGCAGATGGGGCGGATCGCCATCGACCGCGACCGGTTCGACGCCGCCGAGATCGAGCGCAACCCGTTCTGGTCGCCCGACGCCGTGACCGCCGCGATCTGGGCCGAGGAGCTCGACCGGCTGCGCAAGGAGGGCAATTCGGTCGGCGCCGTGGTCGAGATCGTGGCCTCGGGCGTGCCGGCCGGGCTTGGCGCGCCGATCTACGGCAAGCTCGACAGCGACCTCGCCGCCGCGATGATGTCGATCAACGCGGTAAAGGGCGTCGAGATCGGGGCGGGCATGGCCGCCGCCGCGCTGACCGGGGTCGAAAACGCCGACGAGATCCGCATGGGCCCGCAGGGCCCCGAGTTCCTGTCGAACCACGCCGGCGGCATCCTGGGCGGGATCTCGACGGGGCAGGATGTCGTGGTGCGCTTTGCGGTCAAGCCCACCTCGTCGATCCTGACCCCCCGCCAGAGCATCACCGTCCATGGCGAGGACACCGACGTGGTGACCAAGGGCCGCCACGACCCCTGCGTCGGCATCCGGGCCGTGCCGGTGGGCGAGGCGATGATGGCCTGCGTGCTCCTCGATCACCTGCTGCTCGACCGGGGCCAGACCGGCGGGGCGCGCGGGACGATCGGCTAGGCCGGGCGCGCCTTCGACATCTGCACCGCGAGGATGCCGGCGGCGATGACGGCGACACCGATCATGTCGGTGGTGCGCACATGCTCGCCCAGCATCACGGCCGCCACCGCAACCCCGAAGAACGGGTTGAGGAAGTGGAAGGTCGCGGCCTTGACGGCCCCGATCCGGTCCACAAGCCGGAACCAGACCCAGGTCGCCAGAAGGCCCGGCACCAGTGTCGTGTAGACGAAGGCGCCGGCCAGGCGGGGCGTCCAGTGCACCGCCCAGGTCTCCGTGACCGTCGAGGCGACGGCCAGGACCGCGGCGCCGACGAACATCTGCAGGCCCACGATCATCAGCACGTTGCCGCCGCCCGAGGCCCCGCGCACCGCCAGCGTCGCCACCGTCAGCGCAAGCGCCCCCACGAAGCAGAGCAGGATGCCGTGCACCGGCGCGTCGCCTTCCAGCCGCGCGCCCATGATGATCGCGACCCCCACCACCCCGGCGACCAGCCCGGCCACCGCCAGCGGCCGCAGCCGGTCGCCGAAGGCCAGCCAGCCGAACAGCGCCACCATCAGCGGCATGGTCGAGGCGATGATCGAGGCCAGCGACGCCTGGACCGACTGCATCGCGACGAAGTTCAGGCCGAGATAGAGCGCGTTCTGGCACAGTCCGAAGATCAGCGTCGCCCGCCACTGTGCCCGGGTCAGGCGCCAGCTCTGCCCCAGCGCGCGGGCGATGCCGACGCCGAGCAGACCCGAGATCAGGAAGCGCAGGCTGAGCGCCAGCAGCGGCGGCGCATCGGCCACGATCATCCGCGCCGAGGTAAACGCCGAGGACCACATGAAGGCGAAGGCCAGGCCCATGCCGATCGCACGAAGATCCATCACGCCTGTCCCAAATGAAAAGGTCGCCCGCGCGGGCGACCCTAGCCGATGGTTCCGCCGCCGCAAGGGCCGGCGTGTCAGCCGTTGACGCTGTCCTTCAGCGCCTTGGCCACCGAGATCTTCACCATCTTGTCGGCGGGCTTGGTGATGGTCTCGCCGGTGGCCGGATTGCGGACCTGACGCTCGGGGCGCGTCCGGCAGACAACCTTGCCGATGCCCGGCAGGGTCACGGTTCCACCCGCGGCAACCTCGCGCAGCACGACCGCAGCGATCGCATCCAGTGCCGAGCTGGCAGTCTTCTTGTCGCCGCCCATCTGGTCGGCGATGGCGGCGACGAGCTGGGTCTTGGTCATCGGTTTCGACATGTCTGTCTCCTCACTCTGTGCGCGAACCCGTCAGTCGCGGGCTCGTCGTCTCTGGCCGGTGTCTGGCCGAATTGGCCGGCACATCGTGCTGCTACACATGCTTTTGGCGCGGCTGGCAAGCGTTTTCCGCTGGAAACGGGCGTTTTCCGCAAGCTCAGAGGAAGGCTGTTTCTTCGAAACTACGCAACTTGCGGCTGTGGATGCGCTCGAGCGGCATGTCGCGCAGCCGCTCCATGGCGCGCACTCCGATCAGAAGGTGCCGGCTGACCTGGGTCCGGTAGAAGTCGGTGGCCATGCCGGGAAGCTTCAGCTCGCCGTGCAGCGGCTTGTCGGAGACGCAGAGCAGCGTGCCATAGGGCACCCGGAACCGGAAGCCGTTTGCAGCGATGGTGGCGCTTTCCATGTCCAGCGCGATGGCGCGCGACTGCGACAGGCGCTGGACCGGGCCGGACTGGTCGCGCAGCTCCCAGTTGCGGTTGTCGATGGTGGCGACCGTGCCGGTGCGCATGATGCGCTTCAGCTCGTAGCCGTCCAGTTCGGTGATGTCGGCGACCGCCTCCTGAAGCGCGATCTGGATCTCGGCCAGCGCCGGGATCGGCACCCAGACCGGAAGGTCGGCGTCCAGGACGTGATCCTCGCGCACATAGGCGTGGGCCAGCACGAAGTCGCCCAGGGACTGCGAGTTGCGCAGGCCGGCGCAATGGCCGACCATCAGCCAGGCATGCGGCCGCAGCACCGCGATGTGGTCGGTCGCGGTCTTGGCGTTCGAGGGGCCCACGCCGATGTTCACCAGCGTGATGCCCTGCCCGCCCCGCCGCTTGAGGTGATAGGTCGGCATCTGCGGCAGCTTGGGCAGCGCCGGCAGCACGTCGTCCGGGGCGGTGATCTCCATGTTGCCCGGTCCGACGAAGGAGATGTAGCCGCTGGACGGATCGCCCAGCGCCCGGCGGGCATAGGCCTCGAATTCGTCCACGTAGAACTGGTAGTTGGTGAAGAGCACGTGGTTCTGGAAATGCCCGGGGTCGGTCGCGGTGTAATGCGCGAGCCGCGCCAGCGAGTAATCGACGCGCTGCGCCGTGAAGGGGGCAAGGTGCCCCGATCCGTCCGGGTTGGGCTTGGCCGTGCCGTTCACGATGTCGTCGTTGGTGGTGGACAGGTCCGGCACGTCGAACACGTCGCGCAGGCTGAAGTCCAGCACCCCGTCCTGCGGGACCGCCACCGTCGGGTTGGACGCCAGCGCGAAGTGCACCGGGATCGGTGTCTCGCTGGGGCCGATCGTCACCGGCACGCCGTGGTTGCGGATCAGAAGGTCGATCTGCTGGACCAGGTAGTTGCGGAAGAGGTCGGGCCGGGTGACCGTCGCGCTGTAGGTGCCGGGCGTCGCGACATGGCCGAAGCTCAGCCGGCTGTCCGCCTTGGCGTGGCTGGTCGTCGTCAGCCGGATCTCGGGGTAGAAGGCGCGCACCCGCCCGTGCGGGCGCTGGCCCGCGAGCGCGGCGACGAACTTGTCGAACAGGAAGGCCGTGGCCTGGGCGTAAAGCGCCTCGAGCCGAGACACCGCGGCCTCGGCGTCGTCGAAGGCCTCGAACGCGGGAAGAGGCGGCGTCAGGATCAATGGCGCGTCAGTGAGGGTCATGGGAAAAGCTCTTTTGTATCAGGAAGGTAACGCGGAGCGCCCGCCGGCATGGCGCAGGGACTTGCCGATCAAGGGAGGGTCGCGCGTTCATGCCTGAACCTGCCACCTCCGCCGCATCCGCGCAAGAGGAGGCCGCCGGCAACCCCGGTCCGGCCCGTCTCAGCCCGGCGCGCGGGCGGCCAGCCGGTCATGCAGGGCGCGCGCCTCGGCGGCAAGGGCCGGATCGTGCGCCGGGCAGTCCCGAGGGACGACGGGATGCAGCTCGGCCGGGTCCGACGTGGGAATGCCGATGCGGGCGGCCACGCCGCGCCAGACAGCCGGGTCGCGCGCCAGCGCTTCGGACGCGATCAGGACCAGACCCGGGATCGTGTCCGCCGCCGCCTCGAAGGCCCATGCACGGCCAGCCAGGTCCGCAGCCAGTAGTCGAGCTCGCCGGGATCGCCGCGCGCCGACCCCGTGGGCAGCATCTCGCGCAGGGTGGCGCCGAATTCATGGTGGCCGAGCCAGCCCATGTAGTCGCGGACGAAGGGATCGGCGTCCGAAAAGCGCCGGTGCTGGGCCAGCAGGCTGGCCGCATGCTGCAACGGGTCGCGCAGAACGACGAGGAAGATCGCGTCCGGCATGGCCGCGGCAAGGGTCGGCAGCCGCAGGATGGCGTTGTTGTTCTTGGCCAGGTAGCGGGTGCGCCCGGTCCGCCTCAGGACCAGCCGCACCAGGTCGCGGTACCCCGCGACGAGGTCCGGGGCCGGGCGATGCGGAACCAGCCGGTCCGCCTTAAGATAGGACGTCCCGTCGAACACGCGCCAGTAGACCTCCTCGAGCGCCTCGGGGCTGTGGAAATCCACCTCGATCCCGTCGCCGTGCGCGCGCTCGCGCCGTGGCCCCGGCCCGGCCCTGCGCGCCAGGCGCGACCAGAGGTTGGGCGCCAGCACGAAGGGCATGTCGGCGTAGGTCAGCGACCCGAACTGCCCGGACCGGTGAATCTCGCGCATGAGGATGGTGGTGCCGGCGCGGGCAAGGCCGGTGACATAGACATGCCGCCCGTCATCCGGGGGTGCATCCTTGAGGTAGAGACCGCGCTCGATGTCGTGCAGCATTTCGGCGATGGCCGGCGACCCCAGCACCAGCCGATGCAGGATCCGGTCAAGCGTCGAATAGTCAGACATCGCGCCGCCTCGTGCGCAGCCACAGATACGCCAGCGAGACCAGGCCGAGCACGCCGATCGCCGCCGGTCCGGCCAGATCCGCGATCCAGGTGCCGACCCCCGGCGGGTAGGCGAGCCCCGGCAGCACGGCGGCCAGCGCGACCAGCGCCAGCAGGCCGAGAAACCGCAGCGACGCGAGTCCCATGCGCAGCGCATAGGCCGGAATCGCCCGTTCCTTCCAGTGATCGGAGATCCGGCGGCTGGTCAGGACATGACGGGCCCGCCCGGCATTCGCGACCATCTGGCGCAGCGTCGCCGCGAAGGGCAGGCGCAGAAGCACCTCGGCTGCCGCAATCCCGGCCAGCATCAGAAGGAACCAGCTTACGGGCGCGGGGTCAGTCACCGTGGGCGGTCTTGTCGGCCGATGCGCCCTTCCGGCGGCGCAGCAGGCGCTTGATGGGGTAGTAGAGCACGGCAAAGAGGCCGAGCACCACCGAGCCCACGACGCCCAGGGCGGCCGCCAGTGCCCCGGCCCCGAGTCCCGGCCCGATGTAGGCCTGCGCCGCAACCGGGACCATGACGGCCAGGACCGTCATCGCGAAGAGACGTCTAGTCATCGCATTTCACCTTCTCGAGCTTCGACAGGACGGCTTCGGCCGGCGCCTTGTCCAGGTAACGGCTCCAGCCCAGGTGGTAGATGCGCCCGTCCTCGGCCCGGTTGACATAGCGGGCCGCGACCGACCCGTCCGGCGCCAGAACCAGTAGCCGCGCTTCGGTCACATCCTCGACCAGGGCGTAGCCGCCGGGCAGGGCGGTGAAGAGGCCGGCGGCGTAGGTGCGGATCGCGTTCGTCTCGAACGGGGCCTTCCAGGGGCTGGTGACCGCGCCTGTGGCGAAATCGTGGACCATCACCTCGGAGGCGCCGTCATAAAGCGGAAGGCCGCCCCGGTCCTCGACATCGTTGTCGTAGACCGCGATGCGGTGGTCGTCGAGCAGATCGACATCGTGCTGCGACGCCCAGGGCCCGGTCTTGGTCCAGAGGATCTGGTCGGTCGAAGGCCGGTAGAGCAGGATCATCGACAGGTTGCGCAGGCTGAGGAAGAGGTCGCCCTTCTTCCAGTACGGCCCGTCCTCGAGCACGGGTTCGACGTCGTTGAGATGGGTCGGATCGACATGGTAGCGGCCGTTGGCGAAGAGCACCGGGCCGTAGCCGTCCTCGAGAAGCTTTGCGGTCAGCGATCGTTCGAACAGCACCTTGCCGTCGGGCGAGACCGCGGCAATCCCGTCCTCGAAGAAATCCTTGCGCACCTTCTCGACGGTGTGCGGCTCGACCAGCGTCGGAATCCACGGGTTTCCGTCGGCATCGGGCTCGGTCGAATGGTGAAAGACCCGGTCGTCGATCACCCATTCCCGGCGCCCGCAGGCATCCAGCCGGAAGAGCGGCGAGAAATGGTCCTTGACGATCAGCCCGCCATCGGGCGTCAGCCAGGGGTGGATCTCGCGGAAATGCGCACGGTCCCAGTTGGCATAGTCGCTGAAGGACGAGACGCGCGACACGCCGTCGAGCAGGGCATCGGCGTCGGGGGTCCAGCGGTGCACGACCGATCCGTCGCGCAGGCGGGTCAGCTCGATGACGTGCTGGCGAAGGGTTCCGTCGTAGCGGCTGAGCAGCAGGTAGCCATCGGGCAGAAGGGTGGGATCGCCCGACGGATAGCTCCAGCCCGTGGGCTCGGCGTCGAACCGTTCGGACCGGTAGACGACCAGCGAGTCGTCCGACGACACCAGGCGCCGCAGCGTCGCGGGGGTCTCGGCGACCGCGACCGCGACCTTGCCGACCGCACCGTAGCGCCCGTGCTGCGCGGCTCCGAGAACGACCGAGGCGAAACCCACGGCGCCCACCACCCCCGCCATCACCAGAAGCAGGACCAGCCAGAGTTCCACACGCCTGAAAAGCAGGTTCTGCATGTCGGTCGACTTCTGTCGCATCGAACCGAGCCGAAGACTGCGCCGCGACTCTGTGTCGCGTCAGTGCTTCTGGCGTCCATGGCCGGCGACCGGCGCTTCGCGGCGATCTGCACGGGTCCGATGTGAACAGTCCGCCGTTCAGGCCGGATCTGTTGCCGGAAGGGCGCAAGCGGCCGGCCTTGCCTCCGCCCCGTGGCCGTTGGATAGTCGCGCCCATGACCGCGACGCTTCTCTCGCTTGGGCACGGCTACACCGCCCGCGCGCTCGGCCGCCGGCTGACCGCCGAGGGCTGGTCCGTCATCGGCACCACCCGCGACGACCACGCGGCCCGCGCCATCGCCGCCGAGGGGGCCGAGCCTCTCCGGCTGCCGGCGGCGGGCCTCGCGGGGTTCGACCTTTCCGGCGCGCTCGCGCGGGCCGACCACCTTCTGGTGTCGATCGCGCCGGGCCCTTCGGGCGATCCCGTGCTGGCCGCGCAGGCATCGGCGCTGGCCGAGGCGGCGCCGCATCTGCGCTGGATCGGATATCTGTCCACCACCGGCGTCTATGGCGACCACGGCGGCGGCTGGGTGGACGAGACCACGCCCGCCAATCCGGTCAGCGAACGCGGTCGCGCCCGTGTCCTTGCGGAGGGCCAGTGGCTTGATTTCGGGCGCCGGACCGGCGTGCCGGTGCAGGTGTTCCGGCTGGCCGGCATCTACGGCCCCGGCCGCGGCCCCTTCGAGAAGATCCGCAACGGCACCGCCCAGCGCGTGATCAAGCCGGGCCAGTATTTCAGCCGCGCCCATGTCGAGGACATCGCCACGGTCCTGGCCGCCTCGATGGCGCGGCCCGACCCCGGCGCGATCTACAACGTCTGCGACGACGAGCCGGCACCCCCGCAGGACGTGCTGACCCGGGCCGCCGCCATGATCGGCATGGCCCCGCCGCCCGAAGTGCCCTACGAGAAGGCCGACCTGTCGCCGATGGCGCGGGCCTTTTATGCCGACAGCAAGCGGGTCAGGAACGACCGCATCAAGCGCGACCTCGGCGTTGCGCTTGCCTATCCGACGCTCGACGCCGGGCTGCGCGCGATCCTTGCGGCCGAGTCCCGCGATGCGGGCGCAGGGGCCTGACGCAGGCGCCTAGCCCAGCCGCAGCGCCCCCGCCCCCAGCGCCACCAGCCCGACCGCGACCCAGCGCGCCCGGCCGACGGTCTCGTGCAGGATCAGCACCGAGATCAGCGTGGCGAAGAGGATCGAGGTCTCGCGCAGCGCCGCGACCATCGCCACGGGCGCCGTGGTCATCGCCCAGAGCGCCGCACCGTAGGACAGCATGGTGCCGATCCCGCCCAGCGTGGCGCGCCGCCATTCGGCGACGCAGGCCGCAACAAGGCCCGGCCCCCGGCGCAGCGCCGATACGGCCACGACCGGCGGCGCGGTCAGCAGGAAGATCCAGAGCGTGTAGCCCACGGCCGCCCCCGACTGGCGCACCCCGTGCCCGTCCGACAGGGTGTAGGCCGCGATCACCAGGGCGTTGAGTGCGGCGAAGCCCAGACCCCGCCGCGACCGCGCCAGTGCCGCAAGGCTGAGGATCCCGCCCGAGATCAGCGCGACCCCGGCCCAGGCCATCGGGGTGAGGTGCTCCGCAAGAAGCGAGGCCGACACGACCGCGACGATCATCGGCGCCGCGCCACGCATGACCGGGTAGGCCAGGCTCATGTCCGCCCGGTCGTAGGCGGCCGCCACCAAGAGATAATAGACCGTCTGGAGCGCGACCGAGAGGCCGATGAACGGCCAGCTTTCCGGCGCGGGCTGCGGGACGAAGGGCAGCGACAGGGCCGCCATCGCCGAGGCCGCGATGCAGATCGCCACCGCCAGCACCAGCGTGTCCGACGCCCCCTTGATGAGCGCGTTCCAGCCCGCGTGCATGGCGGCAGCCGCCATCACGATGACGAAGACGGAAAGGCTCACGATCGATGTGACGGTTTCATGACGGTCGCAGCCAGACCCGCCCGGCCGCGGAAGTCAAGCCGGCATCAGGCCCGCCGGCTCGCCACCGCGACACCGAGGACCTCGAGCACCTTCGCCTCGATCTGCGGCGCGTTCATCCCGGCCACGGCGTACATGTCCTCGGGGCTGGCCTGGTCGATGAAGATGTCGGGCAGCACCATCGAGCGGAACTTCAGCCCGCGGTCGAAGACGCCCTCTTCGGCCAGAAGCTGGGCGACATGGCTGCCGAAGCCGCCGATGGCGCCTTCCTCGACGCAGATCAGGGCCTCGTGCTCGCGCGCGAGCCGCAGGATCAGGTCGCGGTCCAGCGGCTTGGCAAAGCGGGCGTCGGCGACCGTCGGCGCGAGGCCGCGCGCAGCAAGGGATTCGCGCGCCTTCAGCACCTCGGCCAGCCGCGTGCCGAAGGAGAGGATCGCGACACGCCCGCCCTCGACCACGATGCGGCCGCGCCCGATCTCCAGCGGCCGGCCGCGTTCCGGCAGTTCGACCCCCACGCCTTCGCCGCGCGGGAAGCGGAAGGCCGACGGCCGGTCGTCGATCGCCGCGGCCGTGGCCACCATGTGCACCAGTTCCGCCTCGTCGGCAGCGGCCATGACCACCACATCGGGCAGGTTGGCCAGAAAGGCGATGTCGAAGGCGCCGGCATGGGTCGCCCCGTCGGCGCCGACCAGACCGGCGCGGTCGATGGCAAAGCGGACCGGCAGCCGCTGGATCGCCACGTCATGCACCACCTGGTCGTAGCCGCGCTGCAGGAAGGTGGAATAGAGCGCGCAGAAGGGCTTCATGCCCCCGGCGGCCAGACCGGCCGCGAAGGTCACCGCATGCTGTTCGGCGATGCCCACATCGAAGCAGCGCCGCGGGAAGCGTTCGGCAAAGAGGTTGAGCCCGGTGCCCTCGGGCATGGCCGCGGTGATCGCGACGATCTTCTCGTCGGTCTCCGCCTGACGGATCAGCGATTGCGCAAAGACCTTCGTGTAGGACGGCGCGTTCGACGGCGCCTTCTTCTGCTCGCCCGTCAGCACGTCGAACTTGGCCGTGGCGTGGCCCTTGTCGGCCGCGGCCTCGGCCGGGGCGTAGCCCTTGCCCTTCCGGGTGATCGCGTGGATCAGGATCGGCCCGGTGGCCCGGGCCTTCGCGGCCCGCAGCACGTGCAGAAGCTGGTCCAGATCGTGCCCGTCCACCGGCCCGATGTAGGAAAAGCCGAGCTGCTCGAAGAGGGTGCCGCCCACGGCCATGCCCTTGAGCATCTCCTTGGCGCGCAGCGCCCCTTCCCGCAAGGGCGGCGGCAGCAGGCTGGCCGCGCCCTTGGCGACCGCCTTCAGCTCGTCGAAGGGTCCGTCGGCGTAGAGCCGGGTCAGATAGGCGCTGAGCGCCCCCACCGGCGGCGCGATCGACATCTCGTTGTCGTTCAGGATGACGAAGAGCCGCTTCTTCAGGTGGCCCGCGTTGTTCATGGCCTCGAAGGCCATGCCGGCCGACATCGCGCCATCGCCGATCACCGCCACCGCGTCGCCCGGATCGCCCCCGAGGTCCCGCGCCGCCGCAAACCCGAGCGCCGCCGAGATCGACGTGGACGAATGGGCCGCGCCGAACGGGTCATAGGGGCTTTCCGAGCGCTTGGTGAAGCCCGACAGGCCGTCCTTCTGGCGCAGGGTGCGGATGCGGTCGCGCCGCCCGGTCAGGATCTTGTGCGGGTAGCACTGGTGGCCCACGTCCCAGATGATCTTGTCGCGCGGCGCGTCGAAGACGGCATGCAGCGCCACGGTCAGCTCGACGACGCCGAGGCCCGCGCCCAGATGCCCGCCGGTCACGCTCACCGCGCTGATCGTCTCGGCCCGCAGCTCGTCGGCAAGCTGGCGAAGCTCGCGGTCGCTCAGCGCCTTCAGGTCCGAGGGCAGCCGCACGCGGTCGAGAAGGGGGGTGTTCGGTCGCTCGCTCATCCTGGCTCGCCCCTGCCGGCCCCGTTCCCGCCGGCTACATCTCGCGCGCAATAACGAAACGGGCGAGTTCCCGCAAGTTCCCTGCCGCCGCACCATAGGGCGCAAGCGCGGCTTCCGCCTCGGCCACCAGTGCGGCCGCGCGCGCCCGGGCGCCGTCGATGCCGAGATGCGACACGAAGGTGGCCTTGCCCGCCGAGGCGTCCTTGCCGACGCGCTTTCCGGTCTTGCCGGCGTCGCCCGTGGCATCGAGAAGGTCATCCGCGATCTGGAAGGCCAGTCCGAGCGCGTCGGCGAAGCGCGCGAGCGGCGCGGGATCGGCCCCGGCGAGGATCGCCCCGGCTTCGGCCGACCAGCGGATCAGCGCGCCGGTCTTGCCCGCCTGAAGCCGCTCGATCTCGGCCAGTGACAGCGGAACCGGCGCCGTCTCGGCGGCGATGTCCAGGGCCTGCCCGCCGACCATTCCCGCCGCCCCCGACGCGCGGGCAAGGGCCGAAATCAGCCGGATTCGGGTCGAATCCGATCCCAGGACCGGATCGCAGAGCAGCTCGAAGGCCAGCGTCTGGAGCGCATCGCCGCACAGGACGGCGGTCGCCTCGTCCCATTTCACATGCACCGTCGGCTGGCCCCGGCGCAGGTCGTCGTCATCCATGCAGGGCAGATCGTCGTGGACGAGACTGTAGGCATGCAGGGCCTCGATCGCGGCCGCGGCCGGCATGGCGCGGTCCTCGCGCACGCCCAGCATGGCCGCGCCCTCGATCACCAGGAAGGCCCGCACCCGCTTGCCGCCGCCGAGCGCATAGCGCATCGCCTCGGTGACGGCGCCCTCGGGCAGGCGCGCGGTCGCGCGGTCCAGGGCCGCCTGCACGGCGGATTGCAGCGCGGAAAGCCGCTCGGCGAACACCTAGAGCCCTTCCACTGGCACCGTGCCGTTGGGCTGTCCGCCTTCGCCAAGGGTGATCCGCGCCACCTTTTCCTCGGCGGCCTTGAGCTTGGCCTCGCAATGCGCCTTCAGCGCCGCGCCGCGCTCGTAGAGCGCGATCGACTTCTCAAGCTCGACGTTGCCGGATTCGAGATCGCGCACGACCTTTTCGAGTTCGGCCATCGCCTGCTCGAATGACATGGCGGAAATGTCGCTCATCGCCCCCGCTCCATCAGGACCCGTACATGCGCCGCGACCGAAGCCGCGAGTGCCTCCAGATCATATCCGCCCTCGAGTGTCGAGACCAAGCGCCCCCCGCAGGTGGCGTCCGCAAGGTCGCAGATCGCGCCGGTCAGCCAGGCGAAATCCTCCTCGCCCCAGTTCAGGCTGGCCAGCGGATCGTCGCGATGCGCGTCGAACCCGGCCGAGACCAGCACCAGTTCCGGCCGGAAGGCCGCGACCCGTGCCAGCGCCCCCTCCCAGGCCGGCTGCATCTCGGCCCGCGTCGATCCCGAGGGCAGCGGCAGGTTGATGATCTGCCCATGCGCCCCCTGCTCGGTCGCGGCGCCGGTTCCGGGCCAGTGCGGATACTGCTGCGAGGACACGAACATCGCCCGCGGCTCGTCCCACAAGAGCGCCTGCGTGCCGTTGCCGTGATGCACGTCGAAATCGAGCACGGCGACCCGCGCCAGCCCGTGGTGGTCGAGCGCCCGCCTCGCAGCGATCGCCACATTGCCCAGCAGGCAGAAGCCCATCGGTCGCGCGGCCTCGGCATGATGCCCCGGCGGGCGCATGGCCACGAAGGCGTTGCCCGCCTCGCCGGCCAGCACCGCATCGACGGCCGCGCAGACCCCGCCCGCCGCGCGTTCGGCCGCCTCCCAGGACAGCGGCGAAAGCCAGGTGTCCGGGTCAAGCTGGCGGAAGCCCTCGTCGGGCGCGGCGGCACGCAATTTCGACAGATAGACGGCCGGATGGCAGCGAAGCAGATCCGCTTCCGCCGCGGGCGGCGCCTCGCGGCGCAGGAGCGACGCGAATTCCGGGGCCTCGAGCGCCTCCTCGACCGACTCGAGCCGCGCCACGCTTTCGGGATGTCCCGGCGGGTTCTCGTGCTGGAATCCGGCCTCGTGCGTGTAGAGAAGCGTCGTCACCCCGTTCGTCCTCCGCTCTGTGCTCTCGCTGGCTCAAATATCCCCGCCGGAGGCGTCCCGGCGCAACCGCATGCGACCGGGTCCGGTCAGTCCGGCGCCAGCATGTAACCCGAGCCGCGCACCGTCTGCAGATAGCGCGGCTCGTTCGGGCGCTCCTCGAACTTGCGCCGCAGCCGCGTGATCTGCACGTCGACCGCCCGCTCCTGCGCCCCGCCGCCGCCGCGGCCCAGGTCCTCGACCAGGTCGGACCGGCTGATGACCTCGCCCGGCCGCGCCGCGAAGATCCGCATGAGCGCGGCCTCGGTCGCGGTCAGCCGGATCGGATCGGTGCCGCGCCACATCTCGGCCCGGTCGACATCGTAGCGCACGGGTCCGAGGCTCAGGACCTTCGGACGGGCCTCGACCGGCGGCGGGGCGCGGCGGAGGATCGCGTTGATGCGCAGCAGCAGTTCCTTCGGCTCGAAGGGCTTGGACAGGTAGTCGTCCGCGCCGGCCTCGAGCCCCGCGATCCGGTCCTGCGTCTCGCCCCGGGCGGTCAGAAGCAGCACCGGCGTCGCGCCCCCGGCCCTCAGGTCGCGGGTAAAGCTCACCCCGTCCTCGCCGGGCATCATCACGTCGAGGATCACCAGATCGAAGGCCAGCCCCGCCATCAGCCGCCGCGCATGGGCGGCGTCGCGCGCCGTCGTGACAAGAAAGCCGTTGCGGATCAGGAACTTCTGCAGAAGGCCACGGATGCGCTCGTCGTCGTCGACGATCAGCAGATGGATGTCGGCCTGCCCGCTCATGGACCCTTGCCCCGGTTCACTCTCGGACAGCAAGGTAATGGCGCTTGATCTCGGGGTCCATCATCGCCTCGAGCACCTGACGGAACCCGGCCACGGCCGCCGGCCCCGCCGCCCGATAGGCCGCGCGCATCCGCGCGCGCTGGGCGTCCGACAGTTCGCGTTCGAGCGCCTGGCCCTTCTCGGTCAGGTGCAGGTGGCGTTCGCGCTTGTCCTTGCGCCCGACGCGGGCCTCGACCAGCCCGTCCTCCACCAGAGTCCGCAGCACCCGGTTCAAGGACTGCTTGGTCACGCCCAGCATGGTCAGAAGCGCGCTGACGGTCAGCCCCGGCTGGCGGTTGATGAAGTGGATCGCCCGGTGATGGGCGCGCCCGTAGGCGAGCGACTCGAGGATGCGGTCGGGATCCGCGGTAAACGCGCGGTAGGCGAAGAACATCGCCTCGATCCCCTTGCGCAACTGCTCGTCGGTCAGAAACAGCAGGCTCTCGCCGCCCGCGGGTCCGATGCCGCTTTCGGCCATGGTTCACCTCCAGAACCGATGCCGGATTTTAAGTCAGCCTTGTTGACTTTCCAAGACTCAACTGTTAGCCGTGGCGCGAAATCGCGCAATATTATGTCCGAAGCGGACCTATGTCGCGCAACTTTCGGAAAACGGATAGGAGATTGCGATGGCCGGTGCCTATGATGATCGTGACGGGAAGATCTGGCTGGACGGAACCCTCGTCGAGTGGCGGGACGCCAAGGTCCACGTCCTGACCCATGCGCTGCACTACGCATCCTCGGTCTTCGAGGGCGAGCGCTGCTACAACGGCAAGATCTTCAAGGGCCACGAGCATTCGCTGCGCCTGCTGAAATCGGGCGAGCTCATCGACATGGAGATCCCCTGGACCGCCGAGCAGATCGACGCGGCCAAGGAGGCGATGCTGAAGGCCAACGGCTGGACCAACGCCTATGTGCGCGCCTTCGCCTGGCGCGCATCCGGCGAGGACATGGGCGTCTCGGCCCGGCGCAACCCGGTGCGGCTGGCCGTCGCCGGCTGGGAATGGGGCAACTACTACGGCGACGCCAAGATGAAGGGTGCGAAACTCGACATCGCGAAATGGCGCCGCCCCGATCCGGCCACCGCGCCCAGCCAGGCCAAGGCCGCCGGTCTCTACATGATCGCCACCATGTCCAAGCACGCGGCCGAGGCCAAGGGCTGCTCGGACGCGATGATGATGGACTACCGCGGCTATGTGGCCGAGGCGACCGGCGCCAACATCTTCTTCGTCAAGGACGGCGAGGTGCACACGCCCAAGCCCGACTGCTTCCTGAACGGCCTGACCCGGCAGACGGTCATCGGCATGCTGAAGGACCGCCAGATCAAGGTCCACGAGCGCCACATCATGCCCGAGGAGCTCGAGGGCTTCCAGCAGTGCTGGCTGACCGGAACCGCGGCAGAGGTCACGCCCGTCGGCCAGATCGGCGACTACAGCTTCGAGGTGGGCGAACTCACCCGGATGATCGCGTCGGAATACGAAAAGCTCGTCCGCGCCTGACGGGCGGACGGCGCGCGGGCTAGGGCGCCGCGCGCCGTTCGCGTCTCAGGCGCTGCGCCCCCGCTCGATCGCGAGATAGGCGCGGACCCTGGCCGCCCCCTCTCGCGAGGCGGGCCGGCGATGCAGTTCGTGGCTGGCCGGATGGCTTCCCTCGCCCGCCTCGCGACGGTCGAGATCGAAGTAATGGCGGGTGCGGCCGGACTCGGGCGCGGCACGCCGGTCGATCACATGTCGGCTCATGGCTTCCCCCTGTGGCAGGCACCGTCCACGGTGCAACCTCAGGATGACAGAGACTCACCCTCCGTGGCCAGCCCCTTCACGGGCTTGTGGCCGGAACACGCCAGCCGGGCGACGGCCCAGCGCGCCGCATCCGCCACAGCCGGGTCCGGATCGCCGGCCAACGCCGCGGCAATGGCGGCAAGCTCCGGCCGCCCGGAATTGCCGATCGCGTAGAGCACGTTCCTCACGAACCGGTCGCGCCCGATGCGCTTGACCGGCGATCCCGCAAACCGCGCCCGGAACCCCGCATCGTCGAGGGCCGCCAGGTCGGCCAGCGCCGGCTCCCCCACCCGGTCGGCATAGCCGGTCTCGCGCGCGGCCACCGCGAACTTGTTCCACGGGCAGACCGCCAGACAGTCGTCGCAGCCGTAGATCCGGTTGCCCAGCAGCGGCCGCAGCTCGTCGTCCACCGGCCCGGCGTGCTCGATCGTGAGATACGAGATGCAGCGTCGCGCATCGAGCTGGAAGGGCGCCGGAAAGGCCCGCGTCGGGCAGACGTCGAGGCAGGCCGTACAGCGTCCGCAGTGCTCGGTCTCGGACCCGTCCTTCGGCAGGTCGAGCGTGGTGAAGATCGCGCCGAGAAACACCCAGTTGCCGAACTCCCGCGACAGAAGGTTGGTGTGCTTGCCCTGCCAGCCGAGGCCGGCCGCCTGCGCCAGCGGCTTCTCCATCACCGGCGCGGTGTCGACAAAGACCTTGATTTCCGCCGGTTCAGACCCTTTTCGGGCCTCTTCGATCAGCCAACGCCCCAGCCGCTTCAGCCGCTTCTTCACCAGATCGTGGTAGTCGCGCCCGCGCGCATAGACGCTGATCGCCCCCCGTTCGCGGAGATCCAGAACCGCCAGCGGGTCGAACTCCGGTGCATAGCTTTCCGCCAGCATGATGACCGACCGCGCCCCGGGCCAGAGCGCCTGCGGATTGCCCCGCCAGGCCCGGCGCTCGGCCATCCATCCCATCTGGCCGTGCCGCCCCTCGTCGAGGAACCGGCGAAGCCGCGACGCAGCCCCGGGAATCGCATCGGGCGCGCAGATCCCGGCCGCCACGAATCCCTCCAGCCGCGCTTGCGCCACCAGCCGCCGCTTCAGCTCGCCCGGATCCATGGGCCTGCCCTTCTTCTTCGACGAAATACCCTCGGGGGTCCGGGGGCAGACGGCCCCCGGCGCGCTGTTCAGAAGTCGAGATCGGCGTAATGGGCGGGCGGCGGGAACCCCGGCACCTGATCCGCAAGCAGCGACCGGAACGCCGGGCGCGACTTGATCTTGGCGTACCAGTCCTTCAGCGCGGCCGACCGGTTCCAGTCCACGTCCGAGATGTAGTCGAGCGCCGACAGATGCGCGGCCGCCGCGAAATCGGCCAGCGTCATCTCGTTCCCGGCCAGCCAGCGGCGGGTCTCCAGAAGCCAGTTCAGGTAGTCGAGGTGATACTTGATCTGCGAGGCCCCGGCCTTGACGTTGCGGCTTTCGGGATAGCCCAGACCCATCAGCTTCTTGTTCACCCGCTCGTAGAGCAGCATCGAGGTGACTTCGCGGTGGAACTTGTCGTCGAACCAGGCGCAGATCCGGCGCACCTCGTAGCGCGCCTCCGGATCGCGCGGCATCAGCGGCGGGTTCGGCACGGTCTCGTCGAGGTATTCGCAGATCGCCTGGCTTTCCGACATCGTCCGGTTGCCGAACCGCAGGACCGGCACCTTTCCGGCCGGGTTGCGGCGCAGGAAATCGGGCGACTGCTCCCAGTAGCGTTCCTCGACCAGCTCGACCTCGATCCGCTTCTCGGCCAGGGTCAGGCGGACCTTCCGGCAGAAGGGCGAGAGGGGCACATGGTAGAGGCGGGCGGTCATCGGCGGCCGGAGACTGGGGGGATGGATCAGCCCGTGATACCCGCCCGAGTCGGCCGGTTCAATCCCGGAAACAGGCCGCGCGGCCGTCGGCGGCGATGGTCTGCGCCCCGTCGGCAATGAGCACCGCGCGGTTCCTCAGCCAGGGCGGAAGCTTGCGCGGATCGCGGTCCTTGGGGTCGGGCAGGATCGCCGCCAGCCGCGCCGCCTGGGCCGGCGTCAGGTCGCGCGCGGCCACGCCGTAGTAGTGCTGCGCCGCCGCCTCCATGCCGAAGACGCCGCGCCCGGTCTCGGCCACGTTCAGATAGACCTCGAGGATCCGCCGCTTGGTCCAGACAAGCTCGATCAGCGGGGTCATCACCGCCTCGAGCGCCTTGCGCGGCCAGCTGCGCCCCTGCCAGAGGAACACGTTCTTGGCCACCTGCTGGGTGATGGTCGAGGCCCCCCGCTTGGCGCCATCGTCCAGCGCGGCCCGGATCGCCGTCATGTCGAAGCCCCAGTGTTCGCAGAAGTTCGCGTCCTCGGCGGCAACGACCGACAGCGGAAGCGACGGCGCCATGTCCTCGAGATCCACCCATTCGCGCCGGACGCGGCCCGACAGGTCGCCGGCGGCGATCATGGTCAGGGTCGTCGGCGGATTGACCAGCGCGAAGAGCAGGATCAGCGCGACAAGAACCGCAAGAATCCCCAGCGCGCCCCGCCCGATCCAGCGCAGAATCCGCCGCAACAGTGACGCATCCGCCGCCTCGGACGCACGCGCGCTTTCCTTCGCCGGGCTTCTCGGCGCGGGCTTCTTCCGGGCAGGGGGGGTCTTGGCCTTGGTCATCGGCAGACCCTAGCCCGACTGCCCGGAAAGGGGAATCCGCTATCTTGCGGTCAGCCCTCGCTGGTCGGCCGGCTGCCGATCGCCTCGCGCAGCGCCTCCTCGCTGTCGCGCGACAGCGAGGTGCGCAGGATCGTGCCCTTGGGCGTGAAGTCCTTGAGCCCCTCCAGAACCTTGTCGGTGGTCATCTTGCGCACCAGCACGAAGACGGCACCGCCGCCTTCCTTCAGGGTGCCGCCCAGGTCCTTCATGAACTTGTCGTCCACCCCGATGTCGGTCAGCGCCCCCGACAGTGCACCGGCCCCGGCACCGACCGCGACGCCCAGAAGCGGATTGAGGAACAGCACCCCGATCAGAAGGCCCCAGAACGAACCGCCGACCGCGCCGGTGGCGGTCAGGTTCATCGCCTGATGCAGCTTGACCTTGCCCTTGTCGTCGCGGGTAACGACAACGGCGTCCTCCATGTCGATCAGGTAGTCCTTCTCCATGGCGTAGAGCCGGGTGCGCAGGTCGAAAGCGGCTTGCGCGTCATCGAAGGCGATCACGATCAGGTCGGACATACATTCCCCCACTGGCTGACGGTACCCTGCAAACGCCGGCATGGCGCCGCCGGTTCCGGTCGCCAGCCTAGCAGATTGCGTGACAGTGGAATGAAGATTCCCGGTGGCCCTGAGCCACCGGGAATCCTGTCCTATTCGGCGGGCACCGCCCGGGCTTCCTCGGCCAGCGGATGCGGCAGACGCGACAGCATCTCCTTCGGGCAGACCTGGACGAAGTGGCGCCGCTCGGCGTCCCAGTCGTTCAGGATCTGGCCGGCGCGCAGGCTGCCGGTCTCGGCGCGGTGGCGCTCGATCAGGCCTTTGAGCTCGGCCTCCCAGTGCGGGTGCGCGACCGGCCCGGTGACAAGCGTCTCCATGTTCATCAGACCCTTCGCAAGCCCCGAAGGATCGTAGACATAGGCCATGCCGCCAGTCATGCCGGCGCCGAAGTTCGCGCCGATCCGGCCGAGGATGACCGCGACGCCGCCGGTCATGTATTCGCAGCCGTTCGACCCGCAGCCCTCGACCACCACCTTCGCGCCCGAGTTGCGCACGGCGAACCGCTCGCCCGCCCGGCCGGCGGCAAAGAGATAGCCGTCGGTGGCGCCGTAGAGCACGGTGTTGCCGATGATGGTGTTCTCGGCGGCGACCAGAGGCGAGGCCATCGGCGGGCGGACCACGATCAGACCGCCGGACAGTCCCTTGCCGACATAGTCGTTGGCATCACCCTGCACCTCGATCTTCAGGCCGCGCACCGCGAAGGCGCCCAGCGACTGCCCGCAGGACCCGGTGAGCTTCACCGTGAGGTGGTCGGGTTGCAGGCTGTTGCGCATCCCGAACTTGCGCACGATGTGCGAGGACGCGCGCGTGCCGATGGTGCGGTGAGTGTTGCGCACCGCGTAGGACAGCTGCATCTTCTCGCCGTCCTCGAAGAAGCGGTGGCCGTCCTTGATGATCTCGGCGTCCAGCGTGTCGGGCACGGCGTTGCGCGGTTTGGACCGGTCGTAGGTGATCTTGCGCGCCACGTCGACCGAGATCAGCAGCGGGTTGAGGTCGAGATCGTCAAGATGCGCCGACCCGCGGCTGACCTGGGTCAGCAGATCCGCCCGGCCGATGATCTCGTCCATCGACCGCGCCCCGATCGAGGCGAGGATCTCGCGCACCTCCTGGGCATAGAAGGTGATGAGGTTCACCACCTTCTCGGCCGATCCGGTGAACTTCGCGCGCAGCGCCTCGTTCTGGGTGCAGACACCGACCGGGCAGGTGTTCGACTGGCACTGGCGCACCATGATGCAGCCCATCGCGATCAGCGCCGCGGTGCCGATGCCGAATTCCTCGGCCCCCATCATCGCCGCCATCACGATGTCGCGCCCGGTGCGCAGGCCGCCGTCGGTGCGCAGCGTCACCCGCTCGCGCAGGTTGTTCATCGCCAGAACCTGATGCGCCTCGGTCAGGCCCATCTCCCAGGGCAGGCCCGCATACTTGATCGAGGTCGCGGGGCTGGCGCCGGTGCCGCCGTTGTGGCCCGAGATGAGGATCACATCGGCCTTGGCCTTGGCCACGCCGGCGGCGATGGTGCCGACGCCCGACGAGGCCACCAGCTTGACCGTCACCTTGGCGCGCGGATTGATCTGCTTCAGGTCGTAGATGAGCTGGGCAAGATCCTCGATCGAGTAGATGTCGTGGTGCGGCGGCGGGCTGATGAGCGTCACGCCCGGCGTCGAATGGCGCAGGCGCGCGATCAGCGCCGTGACCTTCATCCCCGGCAACTGGCCGCCCTCGCCGGGCTTTGCACCCTGCGCGACCTTGATTTCCAGCTCTTCGCAGGCGTTGAGGTATTCCGCCGTCACGCCAAACCGCCCCGACGCGACCTGCTTGATCTTGGCGCTGGGGTTGTCCCCGTTCGGCTCCGGCACGAAATGCGCCGGGTCCTCGCCGCCCTCGCCGCTGTCGGACTTGGCGCCGATGCGGTTCATGGCGACGTTCAGGGTCTTGTGCGCCTCGGGCGAGAGCGCACCAAGGCTCATGCCCGGCGTCACGAAGCGCTTGCGGATCGAGGTGATGCTTTCGACCTCCTCGATCGGAACCGCGCGGCCCAGAGACTTGATGTCGAGCAGGTCGCGCAGGTGGATCGGCGGGTTGGACCGCATCGCGGCCGAGTACTGCTTCCACAGATCATAGCTCGCGCGGTCGCAGGCCGATTGCAGCAGGTGCATGGTCTGCGCCTCCCAGGCGTGCTTCTCGCCCGACCGGCGGGCCTTGTAGAAGCCGCCGATCGGCAGCACGTCGGCGCCGCCCTTCCAGCCCTTCGCGTGCACCTCTTCCAGCTTGCGCTGGATGCCGTGCAGGCCGATGCCCGAGATGCGCGAATGCATGCCGGGGAAGTATTCGGCGACCAGGGCGCGCGACAGGCCGACGGCTTCGAAGTTCAGCCCGCCCCGATAGGACGACAGCACCGAAATGCCCATCTTGGACATGATCTTGAGAAGGCCGGCGTCGATCGCGTCGCGGTAGCGGCGCAGGTTGTCCTCGAGCGTGCCTTCAAGCAGGCCGCGGCGCAGGCGGTCGGCGATCGAGTCCTGCGCGAGGTAGGCGTTGACCGTGGTGGCGCCGCAGCCGATGAGCACGGCAAAGTAGTGCGGGTCGATGCACTCGGCCGACCGCACATTGACCGAGCAGAATGTGCGCAGCCCCTTGCGGGTCAGCCAGGAATGCACCGCGCTGGTGGCCAGAATCATCGGCATGGCGACTCGGGCCGGTCCCTGATGCTGGTCGGTCAGCACCAGATGCCCCGCCCCCGACCGCACCGCGTCCTCGGCTTCGGCGCGGATCCGCTCCAGCCCCAGCCGCAGCGCCTCCTGGCCCTCGGCCGGGTCGATCGTGCAATCGATGAAGGCGACGTTGGTGCCGAACTGGCGCACCATCTCGTCGAATTCGGCGTTGGCGACGAAGGGGCTTTCCAGAACGAGGATCTCGGTCTGGCTGCTGTCTTCGTCGAGCACGTTCTTCAGGTTGCCGAACCGGGTCTTGAGGCTCATCACCCGGCTTTCGCGCAAGGAGTCGATCGGCGGGTTGGTGACCTGGCTGAAGTTCTGGCGGAAGTAGTGGCTGAGCGGCCGGTACTGCGACGACAGCACCGCGGGCGGCGTGTCGTCGCCCATCGACGCGACCATCTCCTTGCCGTCCTCGGCCATCGGCGCCAGAACCTGCTCGAGTTCCTCGAGCGTGTAGCCCGCCGCGATCTGCCGCTTGCGCAGTTCGGCGCCCTCGAACAGGGCCTTTTCCGGCACGTCGCGCATCAGGGCGTTCAGATCGACGACCTTCTGGATCCAGTCGCCGAAGGGCTGGCTGCCGGCCAGCCGGTCCTTGATCGCTCGGTCGTGGTAGAGCTTGCCCTCGCGCATGTCGACCGCGATCATCTGGCCCGGGCCCAGAGCGCCCTTCTCGCGCACGGTCAGTTCGTCGGTCGGGACCATGCCCGCCTCGGACCCGGCAATCAGCAGCCCGTCTCCGGTCAGGACATAGCGCATCGGGCGCAGGCCGTTGCGGTCAAGCCCGCCGCAGACCCAGCGCCCGTCGGTCATCGCCAGCGCCGCGGGTCCGTCCCAGGGCTCCATCACCGAGTTGCAGTAGGCGTACATGTCCTGCCAGGCCTTCGGCATGTCGGTCGTGTTCTTCGACCAGGCCTCGGGCACCAGCATGGTCTTGGCCATCGGCGCCGAGCGCCCGGCGCGCACCAGCACCTCGAACACCGCGTCGAGCGCGCCCGAATCCGACGTGCCCGCCGGGATGATCGGCTTGATGTCCTCGGCCAGGTCGCCGAATGTGCTGGACGCCATGCGGATCTCGTGGCTGCGCATCCAGTTGACGTTGCCCTTCAGCGTGTTGATCTCGCCGTTGTGCGCGAGCATGCGGAACGGCTGGGCCAGCGCCCATTGCGGGAAGGTGTTGGTGGAATAGCGCTGGTGGTAGATCGCGAAGGCGCTCTCGAACCGCTCGTCCATCAGGTCGGGGTAGAAGACGGCCACCTGTTCGGCCAGCATCATGCCCTTGTAGATGATCGACCGGCAGGACAGCGACGCGAAATAGAGCCCGGAGATCTGCTGGGCCGCGGCGGCCTTCTCGATCCGGCGCCGGATCACGTAGAGCTCGCGCTCGAAGCTCTCCTCGTCGATGCCCTTGGCGTTCTTGATGAGGATCTGTTCGATCTCGGGGCGCGTCGCGTTGGCCTTCTCGCCCAGCACCTCGGTGTTCACCGGCACGTGGCGCCAGCCGTAGATGTAATGGCCCATGCGCAGCACCTCGGTTTCCACGATGGTGCGGCAGCGTTCCTGGGCGCCGAAGTCGGTGCGCGGCAGGAACACCTGGCCCACAGCGATCAGGGCCGAGGTGTCGGGCTCGTGTCCGGTGCGGCGGACCTGGTCGTAGAAGAACCGGACCGGGATCTGGACATGGATGCCCGCGCCGTCGCCGGTCTTGCCGTCGGCGTCCACCGCGCCCCGGTGCCAGACCGCCTTGAGTGCGTCGATCCCGCTGGCCACGACCTTGCGCGACGGGGTGCCGTCGATGGACACGACCAGGCCAACCCCGCAGGAGGAATGCTCATCCTCGCAGCGATAGAGACTGTTTTCGGCCATCCAGGCGCGCTTCGCGGCCTCGTCCTCGGCCCAGCGGGAATCGAATTCGGTCATGGCCGGTGTCCTTCTACAAGGGGCCCGCGGCGCGTCGGGGTCGCGGCCTCGGTCATCATCATGTCGCAGTCGTATTCCGGCTTCTCGGCCAGATACCCGGCGTCGCCGGGGAAGTCGAAGCGCACCGGCGTCTCGAGAGACGACTGGGCGTCGCCGAAGCTGTTCGCGAACTCCTCGCGGTCGGCGAAGAAGATCCGCCATTCGCGGTGGATGAGCTGGTTGCCGGTCCGGCGCCACAGCTCCTGTCCCGCCGCATCGCGGGCGACGATCTCGAAGGTCGTCTGC
This sequence comes from Pseudomonadota bacterium, assembly GCA_049324535.1. GTDB lineage: Bacteria > Pseudomonadota > Alphaproteobacteria > Rhodobacterales > Rhodobacteraceae > JBMOOG01. The sequence continues at coordinate 39,440 of JBMOOG010000010.1, forward strand.
TCGAGCGGCTGGCCGTCGATCACCACGGTGGTGCCGGTCAGCGCGTCAAAGCCGGAGTAGCCGCGCACGTCGCCCACGGCCGCGCCCGAGGTCTCGACGGTGGTGAAGTCGTAGTCGTCGCGGCCCGTGGCAAGGAGCGTCGTGAACGAGGCCGGGTCCGCCTGCGTGCCCAGCGAATCCCCCTGCCCGGTCACGAGGTCGAAGCTCTCGAGCCAGCGGGTCTCGGCATCGATCCGGGTCAGGAAGTAGGGGCCGTCACTGTCCGCATAGACCGCCCACTGGTCGCCGGGCGGATCGCCCTGGCACCGGTAGTGGTTCGACACCTGACAGCCGTGGTGCTGGACGGTGACATAGACCTCGCAGCCCTGGGGCGGCGCGAACTTGCCGGCGGCCACGGCTGCGGCCGGCGCCAGAAGCGCCCCGAGCAGGATCAGTTGCGCGCGGCTGGCCATCGGCGCTACTCCGCCGCGACCTGCGCGTCCTGCGCGATGTAGTCGAGGATCGCGTCGGCCGCCTCGCGCCCGTCGCGGATCGCCCAGACCACGAGGCTCGCCCCGCGCACGATGTCGCCGGCGGCGAAGACGCCGGGCAGGCTGGTCGCGTGGCTGCGGAAGTCGGCCTTGACCGTGCCCCAGCGCGTGACCTCCAGCCCTTCGACCCCCCAGAGCCGCGGCAGGTCTTCGGGCTCGAAGCCCAGCGCCTTGATGACGAGGTCGGCGCCCTCGATGTAGTCGGCGCCCTCGATCACTTCGGGCGACTGCCGGCCGCTGGCGTCGGGCGCGCCCAGCCGCATCCGCTGGACAACCACGCCCGACACGCTCTCGTCGGCGGTGAAGGCGAGCGGCGCGGTCAGCCAGACGAAGGTCACGCCCTCTTCCTCGGCGTTCGAAACCTCGCGCTGGCTGCCGGGCATGTTGGCCCGATCCCGCCGGTACAGACACTTCACCGAGGTTGCGCCCTGCCGGATCGCGGTGCGCACGCAGTCCATCGCCGTGTCGCCGCCGCCGATGACGACGACGCGCTTGCCTTGGGCGTTCAGCGCGCCGCTGTCGAACTCAGGCACCTCGTCGCCGAAGCCCTTCCGGTTGGACGCGGTCAGGTAGTCGATGGCGCGGACGATGCCCGTCGCCCCCGATCCGGGGCCGCCCAGATCGCGGCTCTTGTAGACACCGGTGGCGATCAGCACGGCGTCGTGCTGGCCGCGGATCGCGTCGAAGCTCAGATCCTCGCCGACGTTGCAGTTCAGCACGAAGCGCACGCCGCCCTGCTCGAGCTGCTGCACCCGGGCCTGCACCACGTCCTTTTCCAGCTTGAAACCGGGGATGCCGTAGGTCAGCAGCCCGCCGGCGCGGTCGTGGCGGTCATAGACCGTGACCTGCACGCCGGCGCGGCGCAGCCGGTCGGCCGCGGCCAGGCCGCCGGGGCCCGCACCGATTATGCCGACCGACTCGGGCCGTTCCGCCGAAGGGCGCACCGGCTTGACCCAGCCCGAATCCCAGGCGGTGTCGGTGATGTATTTCTCGACCGCCCCGATGGTGACCGTGCCGTGGCCCGACTGCTCGATCACGCAGTTGCCTTCGCAGAGCCGGTCCTGCGGACAGATGCGGCCGCAGATCTCGGGGAAGGTGTTGGTGGCCTGGCTGATCTCGTAGGCCTCCTGAAGGCGTCCCTCGGCGGTCAGCCGCAGCCAGTCCGGGATGTTGTTGTGCAGAGGGCAGTGCGACTGGCAGTAGGGCACGCCGCACTGGCTGCACCGCCCGGCCTGCTCGGCCGCCTTCTGCGCCGCGTATTCGCGATAGATCTCGTGGAAGTCCCGGGCCCGCACCGAGGCCGGACGCTTCTCGGGCGTCTCCTTGGCGACGGACACGAATTTCAACATGCGTTGCTGGGCCACGAAAGCACCTCCGGCTGCGGGTGCGCCTTCCTACAACCGGCCCGGCGAAAATAAAAGTCACATATACTGACCTATTTTCCGTATTTCTCCGGTTTGGCCGCATCCGGACGAAAAAATCTGCCGAAAATAGGTATCATATGCTGACCTAACTCTCAGTAGCCCGCCGAAAGCGCCAGCCACACGGCCACGCCCACGATGATTCGCCACCAGCCGAAGAGCGCGTAGCCGTGCCGGCCGAGATAGCCGAGGAGCCAGCGCACCACGAGGATCGCGGTGACGAAGGCCATCGCGAAACCGACCGCGATCTGACTCACCGCCGCCCAGTCGAGCAGGGCGCGGTTCTTGTAGAGATCGTAGCTGAACGCCGCGAGCATGGTCGGCATCGCCAGGAAGAACGAGAACTCGGCCGCCGCCTTCTTGTCCGCGCCCATCAGCAGGCCGCCGACGATGGTCGCCCCCGAGCGCGAGACGCCGGGAATCATCGCCAGGCACTGGATGAGCCCGATGCCGAGCGCCATGCCCAGCGGGAAGCGGTCGGCCTCGTGGTGGCGGGGGCGCAGCGGCAGGCGGTCGACAATGAGCAGCACGACGCCGCCGAGGATCAGCATCGTGGCGATGAGCCGCGGGCTTTCGAAAAGCACGGTCTTGATGACGTCATGGGCCAGCACCCCGACCACCACCGCCGGCAGGAAGGCGATCAGCACCGAGGCCGCGAAGTGGCGGGCCTGCGGGCTGGACGGCAGATCGACGATCGTGCGCCCGACCTTGGCCGCGTAGACCCCGAGGATCGCGAGAATCGCGCCAAGCTGGATCACCACCTCGAAGGTCTTGCCGGCGCTGTGGAAGCCCAGGAAATGGCCCGCCAGAAGGATGTGCCCGGTGGAGGACACCGGCAGGAATTCGGTGAGCCCTTCCAGGAAGCCCAGGAAGGCCGCGACCAGTGTCGAATGTTCCATGATCTCAGGCCCGCAGGTTCTTGGCCGAGGCCTTGATCGCGTCGTACTGGCCGGACGCCCGGAACCGCCAGAGATAATCGGGCAGGACCGCGTTCATCGGCGTCGGGGTCACGCCCAGATCGGCGAGACCCTTCGCGCCGGCCGCCACCACGTTGTCGCGCCGCAGGTTGCGCACCTGGTCGCGCGTCAGCATCCGGTTCTCGATCAGCCCGCCGGTCAGCACCTGCACCATGTCGAACACCCAGCCCAGGATGCGCGCCAGCCAGAACGGGATGTTCACCACCGCCCGGCGCCGGTGCACGATGGCGAGCATGTCCTGCATGAGCTCGCGGAAGGTGCGGACGTCCGGGCCGCCCAGCTCGTAGGTGCCGGCGGCCGCGCCGTTCACCCCGGCCACCGCGGCCTGCGCCACGTCATCGACATAGACCGGCTGGAACCGGGTCTCGGCGCCCACGACCGGCAGCACGAAGGGCAGCCGCGCCATCGCGGCGAACCGGTTGAAGAACCCGTCCTCGGGCCCGAAGATCACCGAGGGCCGCAGGATCACCGCGCCGGGGAAGGCCGCGCGCACGGCCTCTTCGCCCAGCGCCTTGGTCCGGGCATAGGCGCTGTCCGACCCCGCATCGGCACCGATCGCCGAGACATGGACCAGCCGGCCCACGCCGAGCTGGGCGGCGATCCGCGCGATCCGCCCCGCCCCTTCGGCCTGCACGGCGTCGAAGGTGTTGCGGCCGAGACCGTTCAGGACGCCCACGCAGTTGACCACCGCGTCCGCCCCGAGCATCGCGGCGCGCACGCTGGCGTCGTCGCGGATGTTGCAGGCGACCGGCTCGATCTGGCCGACGGCGCCGTAGGGCTTGAGGAACAGGGCCTCGTTCGGACGACGGACCGCAACGCGGATGCGCCAGCCCTCCTTCGCCAGACGGCGGACGATGTAGCGCCCGACAAACCCCGAACCGCCGTAGATCGTGACCAGCCGTGACATGCGGGCCCCTCGCTGCTGCAACCGCACCCTGCTTAGCGCCAGAGTCCCCCCCGGACAAGGTGGCAGGACGGCGCGCGTTTCCGCTCGGCCCCCCGTTGACACCGCTTTTGCGCCCCTATACATCGCGCTCCACGACACCTGCCCAGGTGGCGGAATTGGTAGACGCGCTGGTTTCAGGTACCAGTGCCGCAAGGCGTGGAGGTTCGAGTCCTCTCCTGGGCACCAAACCCCTTCGCCAATGAGGGGTTTCTATGACGGTCCATCTGCATCACGGCGACCTTCCCGACGGGCTGGACCTCGGCCCGGTCGTGGCCATCGACACCGAGACGATGGGTCTCGACCCGCGGCGGGACCGTCTGTGCCTGGTGCAGATGTCCTCGGGCGACGGCGACGCGCATCTGGTGCAGATCGCGCAGGGCCAGACGCAGGCGCCCAATCTGGTGGCGATGCTGGCCGATCCCGGCACGCTCAAGCTCTTTCATTTCGCGCGGTTCGACATCGCGGCCCTGCATGCGGCCTTCGGGGTGGTGACGGCGCCGGTCTGGTGCACCAAGATCGCCTCGAAGATGGTGCGCACCTTCACCGATCGCCACGGGTTGAAATACCTGCTTCAGGACCTGCTCGGGGTGGACATCTCGAAACAGCAGCAGACCTCGGACTGGGGCGCCGCCGAGCTGTCGGCCGCCCAGCTCGACTACGCGGCGTCGGACGTGCTCTATCTGCACCGGCTGAAATCGGAACTCGAGACGCGGCTTGAACGCGAAGGCCGCGCCGGGCTGGCGCAGGCCTGCTTCGACTTCCTGCCCACCCGGGCCCGCCTCGACCTGATGGGCTGGGGCGACGAGACCGACATCTTCCGGCACTGACATGACCGCGTCCTTCCTCGACACCGCGCGCCGCGTCATCGCCATCGAAGCCGAGGGGCTGGCCGCGCTCTCGGCCACCCTCGATGACACCTTCGCCCGCGCGGTCGAGACGATCCTTGCCGCAGAGGGTCGGGTGATCGTCTCCGGCATGGGCAAGTCCGGGCATATCGGGCGCAAGATCGCCGCGACCCTCGCCTCGACCGGGACGCCCGCGCAATTCGTCCATCCGGCCGAGGCGAGCCATGGCGATCTCGGCATGATCACGCCGCAGGACGTGGCGCTGGTGCTGTCGAACTCGGGCGAGACGCCCGAGCTTTCGGACATCATCGCCTACACCCGCCGGTTCCGGATCCCGATGATCGGGGTCGCGAGCCGCGCGACTTCGACCCTGCTGAGGCAGTCCGACGTGGCGATCGTGCTGCCGCCGGCCGCGGAGGCCTGCGGCAGCGGGATCGTGCCCACGACCTCGACGACCATGACGCTGGCGCTGGGCGATGCGCTCGCGGTCGCGCTGATGGAACACCGCCGCTTCACGCCCGAGCATTTCCGCACCTTCCATCCGGGCGGCAAGCTCGGGGCGCGGCTGGCGAAGGTGGGCGATCTGATGCACCGCGGCGCGGCCCTGCCGCTGGTGGCCCCGGACGCGCCGATGGGCGAGGTGCTGCTCACGATCACCGCCAAGGGCTTCGGCGTCGCCGGCGTGGTGGATGCGGACGGCCGCCTGGCCGGGATCATCACCGATGGCGACCTGCGGCGGCACCTGGACGGGCTGATGGCGATGACCGCCGGACAGGTGATGACCGCGAACCCGCGAACCGTCCCGGCCGGGGCCCTGGCGGAAACGGCGGTGGCCGAAATGAACGCGCGCAAGATCACCTGTCTCTTCGTGCCCGACGCCTCGGGCCGGCCCGAGGGCATCCTGCACATCCACGACTGCCTGCGCGCGGGCGTGGTCTGATGGCCGTTTCCGTCCAGCTTCACTCGCGACTGGTGGCCTGGCTCAAGGTGGTGCTGCCGCTGATCGCGCTGGCCATCCTCTCGACCCTGTTCCTGCTGTCGCGGCAGACGCCCACCGAAGGCACGCTGCCCTACGCCGACGTGGATGTGAACGAGCTGGCCCGCGAACAGCGCCTGGCCGAGCCCGAGTATTCGACGGTGACGGCGGACGGCGCCTCGCTTTCCGTGGTGGCGAAGATGGCGCGCCCCGACCCCGCCCGGCCGGGCGCGTCGAGCGCGGACGACCTCAGCGCGCGGATCGACGCGAAGAGCGGCCTCACGGTCACCATCGCCTCGCGCAGCGGCCAGCTCGACCCGGCGGCCAACCGGGCGACCTTCACCGGCAACGTCCGGGTCGAGACCTCGACCGGCTACCGGCTGGACAGCCCGTCGCTCTGGACCAGTCTCGACCGCACGCGGCTCGAGGCGGACGGCCCGGTGGCGGCGCTGGCGCCGTTCGGCACCATCGACGCCGGCTACATGACGCTGACCGCGGGCGACGCCGGGTACGAGCTGGTTTTCAACAAGGGCGTCAGGCTGGTATACGATCCGCAGTCCCGAGGAACCCCATGACCCTGTCCTACCGCCTCGTCCTGACCGCTCTTCTGATGCTCCTCGCCTCGACAGTCCTGCCGGTGACGGATGCGTCGGCGCAGAACCCCGTCACCTTCGGCGCGGTCAAGGCGGACCCGAATGCGCCGGTCGAGGTCACGGCCGACCAGCTCGCGGTCAACCAGAACGACAACACCGCCGTCTTCACCGGAAACGTGGTGATCGTTCAGGGCGCGATGCGGCTCGGCGCCGACACGGTCCGGGTCGAATACGCCAAGGGCGATACCCGCAAGATCGAGAAGCTGGTCGCTACCGGCAGCGTGGTCCTGACGTCGGGTACCGACACGGCGGGCGCCGACAAGGCGGTCTACACGGTCGCCACCAGCACGGTGGACATGACCGGAAACGTGCTTCTGACCCAGGCCGGCAGCACGATCGCCGGGCAGGCGATGACCGTGGATCTCAAGACCGGAACCGGGCAGATGTCCGGCCGGGTGAAGACCGTGCTCCAGCCGTCGGCCGGTGCCCCGGCGGGCAGGAACGGCGGGAACGCCGCGCCATGAACGCCGGGTTGACCGTGGCGCAGGGAAGCGTCGGCCTGAAGGTCGAGCACCTGCGCAAGAGCTATCGCAAGCGCCCGGTGATCCGCGACGTGTCGCTCGACCTCGGCCGGGGCGAGGTCGTCGCGCTTCTCGGCCCGAACGGGTCGGGAAAGACCACCTGCTTCTACGCGATCGCGGGGCTCGTGCCACCCGACGGGGGGCGCGTCACCATCGACGGCCAGGACGTGACCGGGCTGCCGATGTACCGCCGCGCGCGGCTGGGCATCGGCTATCTGCCGCAGGAGGTGTCGATCTTCCGGGGCCTGTCGGTCGAGGACAACATCCTGGCCGTGCTGGAGATCGCCCATTCCGACCCGCACAAGCGCCGCGAGCGGCTCGAGGAGCTGTTGTCGGACTTCTCGATCAGCCACCTGCGGCAGGCGCCGGCCCTGTCGCTGTCCGGGGGCGAGCGGCGGCGCGTCGAGATCGCGCGCTGTCTTGCGGCCGATCCGAACTACCTGCTTCTGGACGAGCCGTTCGCCGGCGTCGATCCGATCTCGGTCAGCGACATCCGCACGCTGGTCCATGACCTCAAGGCGCGCGGCATCGGGGTGCTCATCACTGATCACAACGTGCGCGAGACGCTCGAGATCGTGGACCGGGCCTACATCCTGCACGACGGCAAGGTGCTGATGTCGGGCACCTCGGACGAGGTCGTGCGCGACGAGAACGTGCGCCGCGTCTATCTCGGCCAGAGTTTCCGCATCTCGTGATCCGGCGATGCTGTCGCCCCGCATAGAGGCCCGCCAGCGCCTTGGGCTGAGCCTGGCGATGCGGGGGCAGCTGCGGGTGCTGGCGCTGCCGACCGAACAGCTTGCCGAGGAGATCGCGCTCGAGACCGCGGAGAACCCGTTCCTTCTGGCCGAATACCCCGCCGGGCTGTCGCCGGCGGACCATGAGGCCGCGATGTCGGCGCTTCCGGCGCGCGAGGGGCTGCTGGCTTCGCTGGCCGCCCAGATCGCGCTTCAGCGGCTGACACCGGCGGTCGAGGCGGCGGCCGTCTACCTGGCCGGCGAGTTGCGCGACGACGGCTATCTGGATGTGGGTCTCGACGAGCTGGCCGCCGAGACGGGTGTGCCGATCGCGGTCTTCGAGGCCGGACTGGCCGCGCTCCAGCGCTGCGAGCCGAGCGGCGTGGGGGCGCGGACGCTGGCCGAATGCCTCGCGCTCAAGCTTGCGGACCACGACATCGCGCCCGACCTCGCCCGCCGGATCTGCGACCGTCTGGATGACTTTGCCGAAGAGCGCTGGCCACGGCTGACGCGGGCGCTGGGCATCGACCGCGATGAGGCCGAGCGGCTTGCGCGGCTACTGCGCGGGCTTTCGCCCTCGGCCCTGCCCGACACCGACCCGTCGCCGGTGCCGGTGCAAATCCCGGAGCTGATCGTCGAGCGGGGCCCCGGCGGGTCGCTGCGGGTTGCGGTGAATCCGGTGGCGATTCCGCGCCTGGCGCTTGCGCCGCTGCACCCGGCGGCCCGTGACAACGCCCCGCTTTCGGGGCTGCACCAGAAGGCGGCCCGGATCGTGTCGGCCGTCACCGCGCGGCAGGGCACGCTTCTGCGGATCGGCAACGCCATCGTGCAGCGTCAGGCCCGGTTCTTCCTGCGGGGCCAGTCCTCGCTGGTGCCCGACAGCCGGACCGCCGTGGCGGCCGACCTTGCGCTGCATCCCTCGACGCTGAGCCGGGCGGTGGCCGGGAAGGCGCTCCTGTTCGAGGGGCGGGTGCACCCGCTGTCCGCTTTCTTCTGGCGGGGCCTGCCGAACCGCGAGGGCCATGTCTCGGCCTTCGACATCCAGATGCGGATGCGGGCGATGATCGCGCGCGAAGATGCCGGCGCCCCTCTTGCCGATGCCGAGATCTGCACCAATCTGAAAGAGGAGGGCGTTGACATCGCGCGCCGTACTGTCGCCAAATATCGCAAATGCATGCGCATACCCTCTTCGTACGAGCGTCGGCGCCGGCAGGTTTCTCCGGAAACTCGCCCATTGTCCGCGCGCGACACGCCGCCCATCCCGGATTAACCGACCCGTTCGCCGTCCGGCGCCTGCCGGGCGGTCCAGGGTCCTGACGTGCAAGGAGAAGTCATGCGGTACCAGATCAGCGGTAGACAGATCGACGTTGGCGAAGCGCTGCAGACGCACGTGAAATCGGAGCTGGCGGAAACCGTCGAGAAGTATTCCCAGCGCCCGACGGATGCGACCGTCATCTTTTCCCGCAACGCCCACGAGTACCTGTGCGAATCGACCGTGCATCTGTCGACCGGCCTCACGGCGTCGGCCAAGGGCAACGCGACCGAGATCTATGCCGCGTTCGAAGCCTGCCGCGAACGGATGGACAAGCAGCTGCGGCGCTACAAGCGCCGGCTGAAGGACCACCACCGCGAGCGTCTGCAACCGGTTGAATTCGCCGGTGCGCCCATGTATGTGCTCGCCGCGAATGGATCCGAAGAGCAGGAACCCGCGCTTCAGCCGATCATCATCGCGGAGATGGAGACGAAGATCGCCTCGCTCTCCGTCGGCGAGGCGGTCATGCAGATGGAGCTGTCGGGTGCGCCGTTTCTGGTGTTCCGCAACGAAAAGACCGGCGGCGTCAATGTCGTCCACCGCCGCGATGACGGCAACGTGGGCTGGATTGACCCGGCCGCCGCAAGCTAGGTGACGCCGCCACGCGCGGAACAGCAGGTTTCATGCAGATATCCAGCCTACTCAAGCCGGCGGCCGTGAAGGTCCTTGGCCACAGCACAAGCAAGAAGCGTCTCTTTCAGGATCTGGCCGAGATCGCCCAGTCCGTCTACGGCATCAACGCCGCCCAGACCGTGGACGCCCTGCAGGAGCGCGAGACGCTCGGTCCGACCGGCGTGGGGCACGGTGTTGCCCTGCCCCACGCCCGGCTGCACGGTCTGGAACATGTGGTCGGGGTGTTCGTGCGCCTTGAAAAGCCGCTGGACTTCGACTCGGTGGACCGGCAGCCGGTGGACCTGGTCTTTGCGCTCTTTGCGCCGAAGGATTCGGGCGTGGACCACCTGAAGGCTCTGGCGGTGGTGTCGCGCACGCTGCGCGACCCCTCGGTCTGCGCCAAGCTGCGGGCGAACAGCGACCCGGCGGCCCTGCACGGCGTGCTGACCGAATCGCGCTCGCCGCAGGCCGCCTGACGGTCAGCCCCTCGGCCTGCGCAGGTAGACGTAGTAGGCACCTTCGCCCCCGTGGCGGGCGTGGGCCACAGTGACCTGCATCACCGCGGCGCGCAGTGGCGGAAGCGTAAGCCAGTGCGGCACCTGGTGGCGCAGCGCCCCCGAATGGCGCGCGTACCCCTGGCCCGGATCCCGGTGGCGGTCGCCCTTGCCGGTGATGACCAGCACGAGCCGCCGGCCCATGGCCTGCGAGGCAAGGATGAAGCCGGTGAGCGCGGGATGGGCCTCGGCCTGGGTCATGCCGTGCAGGTCGATGCGCGCCTCGGGGTGCAGGCGGCCGCGCGCCATGGCCCGGTGCAGCTTCGCGTCCATGACCACCGGTTGCGCCGCGAGGCGGTCCGAGGGTGCGAGGGGCAGGTCGAGCCGCTGGGGCACCGGCGGCGCGGTCTCGCCGATGCGGAAGGGACCAAGGCGCGGAAGCGGGGGCGCGGGCACTGCGGCGTCGGGCACCGGCGCCGCCTCGGGCACGGGCAGCGGGCGGCGCGCCCTCGCCGTGGCGGCCACCTTCTGCCAGATCGCGCGTTCGTCGGGGCGAAGCGGACGCCGGGTCATGACGCGGCCCGTCCCCGCGGCGACAGCACGCGCAGATGGCCCGAACGCCGCATCCGGCCCGCCGCGTCGCCGGCCGCCGGTCCGCTGCCAAGGAAGACATCGGCGCGGTTCGGGCCCCGGATGGCGCTTCCGGTGTCCTGCGCCAGCATGAGCCGGCCAAGCGCACTGACCCAGACCGGCGATCCCAGAGGGACATGGGCGGGATCGACGGCGATCGACCGCCCCGCGGTCAGCGGCACGCCAAGCGACCCCGGCGGCCCGACCGAGTCCGGCAGGTCGAGGACACGGAAGAAGACATAGGACGGGTTGAGGTCCAGAAGCTCGGGCACGGCATCGGGATACGCCCGGCACCAGTCGCGGATGGTGTCGAGCGTCATCGCACCGGCCGGCGCGACGCCCCGCCGCGACAGCTCGGCCCCGATCGACCGGTAGGGATGGCCGTTGCGCCCGGCGTAGCCCAGCCGCAGGGTCCGGCCGTCATCGAGCGCCACGCGCAGCGACCCCTGGACCTGGGCCAGGAAGGCGTCCAGCGGGTCGTCGAGCCAGACAAGCTCGGTTCCCCGGCCGAGGTCGCGCGCCCGGATCTCGGCCCGGCTGTGCCAGGGGACGCCGGGCACGAGATCCGGCGGCAGCCCGAGCAGGGGCCACTGGAAGCGGCCGTGACGGCGGCCGGATCCGGCGAGGACCGGTTCGAAATAGGCCGTGACCAGCGCGTCCTCGCCCTGGCGCGTGCCAAGGTCGAACGCCGTCTCGAAGAAGCGGCGCGCCGATCCCCGGCCCGGCCGCGGCCAGTCTTCTCCGAGATGGCTCAGCGATGCGCGGTAGGCGTCAAGGGCGGCCTCGTGATCGTCGGCGTCCCAGCCCGCAGGCCAGCTACGGGCAGCGGGCGGCGGGGCCATGGCCTATTCGCCGGTCGCGATCAGCTGCCAGTTCGGGTCGCTGGACCCCATCGTCCGGCCGAAGGTCCAGACATCGCGCTGCTTGCGCGAGGTCTTGGGATCGCCGGCGACGATCTGGCCGGCGCTGTCGCGCACCACCGAAATCAGCTCGCCCACGAACCGGACGGTCAGCTCGGCCTCTCCGGTGGCGCGGTCGAACTCGGCGTCCTGGAGGGCCAGCTCGCGAAGGCCGATGAAGTTCGCGGTCACGGTCTGGCCGGCGGCCTTGCGTTCGGCCACCACGGCGGCGAAGGCGTCGTAGACCTCGGGCGCAAGGAACGGGCGCACCTTTTCCAGATCGCCGGTCTCGAACGCCATCAGGATCATCTCGTAGGCGCCGCGCGCCCCCTGCAGGAACTCCGATACGGAGAACCCCGGCTCGGCCAGCTTCATCGCGGCCAGCGCGCGCGCGGCGTCGCTTCCGTCGGGAACGTGGTCGGTGATGTCGCGGTCGGGCCCTCCCTCGATCACCTCGAGGGTCCGGGCGGCGCGACGCTGGTCGGGCAGCGGCTGCGGCACGGGGGGCTTCTCGAAGCCCTCGCGCGTGCCAAGCACGCTGCGCAGCTTGATGATGAGGAAGATGGCGACCCCGGCCAGGACGAGGATCTGGATGATGGAACTCGACATTGTTTGACCCGTCTTCGATCTGGCCAGGTTTGCGCAAGGCTCGGACGTTACTTATGTAGGCGACCGGGCCGGTCAAGTCCACCAACCAGCCGGAAAGGGGTACGATCATGTGGGGTCTTGTCGCGTTCCTGGCGCTTCCGCTGGTCGAGATCGGCCTTCTGGTCGAGGCCGGACGCTGGATCGGACTGTGGCCGACGCTGGGGCTGGTGCTGCTGTCCACCCTGGCCGGGCTTCTGGTGATCCGCACGCAGGGCATGCTGACCATGGAGCGCATGCGCGCGTCCCTCGGCGACCCCACCCAGCCGATGGCCCGGGGGGCGATGGGCTATCTGGCCGGACTGCTTCTGGTCGTGCCGGGCCTTCTCACATCGGCGATCGGCCTTCTGCTCCTGCTGCCGCCCGTGCAGGATCTGGTGCTGAGCCGGATCGCGGCTCGGGTGGTGGTGCGGACGGCGGGCCCGCGTGGCCGCCGCGCCGAGCCCGAGATCATCGAGGGCGAGTTCCGCGAGATCGACCCCGATTCGCAGGGCCTTCCCGGCGCCGGGCCGGACGCGGACGGGGGACCGGGCCCGCGCCGGCCCTCGGGCTGGACGAAGCATTGAGCGCCCGCAGCCTTGGTGCTAAACCCCGCCCGACACATCGACAACGGAGTGACGTCATGGCCGAGAACGGCAACGGAAGCGCCCCGCAGGCGCCGCAGATCCGCATGCAGGTGCTCGGCCAGTTCGTGCGCGACCTGTCCTTCGAGAACGTGGTCGTGCAGAAGGGCACGACCGGCGTGGAGATCCAGCCCGAGATCCAGGTGCAGGTCAGCCTGGACGCGCGCAAGCGCGCGGCCGACCACCAGTACGAGGTCATCACCAAGTTCAAGGTGTCGTCCACCAACCGCTCGGACAAGGCGCCCCTGTTCCTCGTCGAGCTGGAATACGGCGGCATCTTCCACGTCGAGGGCGTTCCCGAGGACCAGCTGCACCCGTTCCTGCTGATCGAATGCCCGCGCATGCTGTTCCCCTTCGTGCGCCGCATCATCTCGGACGTGACCCGCGACGGCGGCTTCGCGCCGCTGAACATCGACAACGTGGACTTCCTCGCGCTCTACCGTCAGGAGCTTGCGCGGCGGCAGGCCGAATCCGCGGCCCCGTCGCAGGTGTCCTGAGCCTCGGGCGGCGGCGGAATCCCGCATCCGCTGCGGGGCGACCCGGCCGGATCGGCCTTGCCGCTCTGGCAATCGGCGGAAAATGTTGCAGACTGGCCCGGTCGGGCCAAGGGGGGACAGGTGCGCGCGGTGCAGGGACGCAAGGCGATGACAGCCACCCTGCTGGCGCTCGCGCTCTGGCTCGGAGCGGGGGCCGGTCCCGCAGCCGCGGCCCGCAGCTTCGACCTTGTCACCCCCGGCGCGTCGAAAGCGCTGCGTGACGCGCTGGCGGCGGCGTCGCTTCTGCGCGAGGCCAACAAGAACAAGACGTCCGACAGCCAGGACCTGATCGCCGCCGCTCAGGCCGATTACGGCCGGCTGCTCGGGGTCCTCTACGCCGAAGGTCACTATTCCGGCGTGATCCACATCCTGATCGACGGGCAGGAAGCGTCCGACATCGCGCCGCTCGACGTGCCGGCGCAGATCCGGTCAGTGCGGATCACCGTCGATCCCGGCCCGCCCTTCCACTTCGCCGCGGCGCGCATGAAACCCTATGCGCGCGGAACCGTTCTGCCGCCCGCCTATGCCGACGGCGCGCTGGCGCGCTCGTCCGCCATCGCCGACGCCGCGCAGGCCGGGGTCGAGGGGTGGCGCCAGCGCGGTCATGCCAAGGCCCGCATCGGGCGGGAGGACATCGTTGCCGACCACCGTGCCGAGACCATCACCTCGTGGCTCCATCTCGATCCCGGCCCGCGGGTGCGCTTCGGCACCCTGACCATCGAGGGCGCCGACCGGATGCGGCCCGAACGCATCCGCGCCATCGCCGGCTTCCCCGAGGGCCAGGTCTTCGACCCCGACAAGCTGGACCGGGTCGCGACCCGCCTGCGCAAGACCGGGGTCTTCCAGTCGGTGTCGCTGACCGAGGCCGAGCGGCTCGGCCCCGGCGACACGCTCGACGTGGCGCTGACGCTGGTCGAGGAGAAGAAGCGGCGGTTCGGGATCGGCGCCGAGGTCGGCACCAGCGACGGGCTGACGCTGTCGGGCTACTGGCTGCACCGGAACCTCCTCGGCGGGGCCGAAAGGCTGCGGATCGATGCGCTGGTCTCGGGCATCGCGGGCCGGTCCGGCGGCCCGGACTACTCGCTGGGTGCGCGGCTTGACCGCCCGGCCACCTTCACGCCGGACACGACCGCCTACATCGAGGCGGGTCTCGCGCGCGAGAGCGCGGCCGACTACACGTCGGACAGCCTGACGATGGGGCTCGGACTGTCGCACGAGGTGTCGCGCAGCCTGACCGTCTCGGCCGGGTTTTCGCTTCTGGCCTCGCGGGTCCGCTATCCGGGACGGGACCGGGACTATCGGCTCGCCGCCCTGCCGCTGGGCGCGGTCTGGGACCGGCGCGACAAGCCGCAGGACGCGCACAAGGGCCATTTCCTCAGCGCCGAAATCAAGCCCTTCGTCGGCTTCGACGGCACCGGCAGCGGCGCCCGGATCGCCGGAGACGCCCGCATCTACTGGAGCCCCGGCGACCGCGTCACACTGGCCGGTCGAGCGCAGATCGGGTCGATCCTCGGGTCGTCGCTGCTGGCGACGCCGCCCGATTACCTGTTCCTCTCCGGCGGCGCCGGCACCGTGCGCGGCCAGCCCTACCAGTCCCTCGGCGTGCAGGTGCTGCGCGGCGGGCTGCCGCTGAAGATCGGCGGGCTGAGCTTTGCCGGCTTTTCCGGCGAGATCCGCGCCCGGGTCACCGACAGCATCGGCGTCGTCGGGTTCTACGACGCGGGCTACGTGAGCGCCTTCGAGTTCGGCACGGGCGGCGGCACCTGGCAGTCGGGCGCCGGCATCGGGCTTCGCTACGACACCGGCTTCGGGCCGATCCGGCTGGACATCGCGGCACCGGTGTCCGGCCCGACTGGCAAGGGCGTGCAGGTCTATGTCGGCATAGGGCAGGCCTTCTGATGCGGTTGCGCGCCCCTGCCCTGCTGCTTGGCGCCGTCCTGCTTGGCGCTTCCGTGCTGCCGTCCCCCGCCCAGCAGGCCGCGCCGGACACGACGCAGAGCGAGGCCGACAAGGGCTTCCTGACCCGCTTCCTCGAGGACAACCTGTCCGGCGCCGGGCGCACCGTGCGCATCGACGGCTTTGCCGGGGCGCTGTCGTCGCGGGCCACCTTCACGCAACTGACCATCGCCGATGCCGGCGGGGTCTGGATCACCATCCGCGACGGGGCGATCAGCTGGAACCGCAGCGCGCTTCTGTCCGGCCGGGTCGATGTGGACGAACTGTCGGCCCGGGAGATCGACCTGCCGAGGGCGCCCGCCGCCTCGAGCGACGGGCTCTCGGCCGAGGCCGGGACCTTCGCTCTCCCGGAACTGCCGGTCTCGGTGCGGATCGGGCGGATCCGGGCCGACCGGGTGCAACTGGGCGAGGCGCTCCTCGGGACGGCGGCGACCGTGACGCTCGACGGCGCGATGCAGCTTGCGGGCGGCCAGGGCGACGCGTCGCTGGACATCCGGCGGATCGACGGCCGGGACGGCGAACTGCGGCTGACCGCAGCCTACGCGAACGCGACGCGCCTTCTGACGCTCGACCTGCTGGCGCGCGAGGGCGCGGGCGGAATCGCGGCGACGCTGATCGGCATTCCGGACCAGCCGGCCCTGTCGCTGGCCGCCAGCGGCCGCGGGCCGATCGACGATTTCCGCGCCGATGTGGCGCTGGGGTCCGATGGTGTGCCGCGCCTGACGGGATCGGTGACCTTCGGGAAATCCGCGTCGGGCGGGTCGGCCTTCACCGCCGATCTTTCGGGGGACGTGGCGCCGCTCTTCCTGCCCGATTATCGCGACTTTTTCGGATCGCAGCTGCACCTCGTCGCACGGGGAAGCCGGGGCGCGGACGGCGCGCTCGATCTGTCGGACCTGTCGATCGACTCGGCCGGGCTGGATGTCACCGGCCAGTTCCGCAGCGCCGCGGACGGAACGCCGCAACTGGCCCGGATCAGCCTCAAGGCCGGTCTCGATGGCGCGTCCGAGACCCTGCTGCCGCTGACGGGCGAGCCCACCTACATCCGCCGGGCGGACCTCGTCGTGTCGCACGACGCCGCGGCGGGGCCGGACTGGTCGGTGACGGGCACGCTCGACGGGTTCCGGCGCGGAGGGCTGACGGTCGCGTCCCTGCGGCTCGACGGATCCGGCGCGCGGACGGGAACGCCGCCGGCGGCCGGCTTTTCGGGCCGCGGCCGCTTTGGGGCGCAGGGGATCGGCTCGGACGACCCCGCGCTGGCGCAGGCGCTGGGCGAAGCCCTGACCGGCAGCCTGGACTTTGACTGGACGCAGGCCGCGGGCCTGACGCTTGGCAACCTCCGGCTGGCGGGCGCGGGGCTTGCCGCGCAGGGCGACCTGACCATCGGCGGGCTCGACAGCGCCGCGACCGTGGCGGGTTCCGTCACCGTCTCGGCCGCCGACCTGTCGCGATTCTCGGGACTGGCCCGGCGGCCGGTCTCGGGGTCGGCGGCCCTGACGCTCGACGGCCGCTACGCGCTTCTGACCGGCGCCTTCGACGGAACCCTGTCCGTGACCGGCGGCAACCTCGGGGTCGGCGAGGCGCGGATCGACGCGCTTCTGCGGGGTACCTCCCGCGCAGCCCTGTCGGCGCGGCGCAGCACCGAGGGAACCGAGATCCGCAGCCTCGAGGTGACGGCGGGGTCGCTCACGGCCTCGGCGCAGGGCTGGCTCCGGGACGGGGCGAGCGATCTGGCGGCCACGGTCGATCTGGCCGACCTATCCGTCATGGGCGGCGGGCTGCGCGGAAGCGTCCGTGCCGAGACGAGCCTCAAGCAGTCCGGCGGCCGGACCCGGCTTGCGATCGACGGAAACGCCGACGGGCTGGGGGTCGGGCAGGCCGAGATCGACCGGGTGCTGGCCGGCCGGACGCAGTTGTCCGTTGCCTTCGACGGCGACGGGACCGGGCCGCTGACGCTGGGTTCGCTGTCGCTCACGAACCCGCAGCTTTCGGCCTCGGCCGCACAGCCGGCCCAGGGCGGCGATCTGGCCGTGGAGCTGCGGCTGACCGATCTTGCCTTGCTCGCGCCGGGCTTTCCGGGACCGGTCAGCGCCACCGGCACGCTGGGGACGGCGGATGCCGTCTATCGCCTGGACCTCGCAGGGTCGGGCCCCGGAGGAACCAGCGCCACCGCGACCGGCACCTACGACGCGCAGACGAACCGCGCGGACCTGGCGTTGAAGGGCACGGCGCAGCTGGCGGCGATCAATCCCTTCATCGCGCCGCGCAACGTCGAGGGTGCGGTGCGCTTCGACCTTTCGCTGCGCGGCAGACCGGCGCTCGCGTCGCTGTCCGGGCGGATCGAGGCCCCGGCGGTCCGCGTCGTCGATCCCGCGATGCGGATCGCGCTGGAACAGGGCAGCGTCTCGGCCGACCTCGACGGGGGACGGGCGCGGGTGACGGCAAGCGCAGCGGTGCGCGGCGGTGGACGGGTCGATGCGCAGGGCAGCATCGGGCTGGCGGCGCCCTACCCGTCCGACATCGACGTTCGCCTGTCCGAGGCGCGGCTGCGCGACGCCCAGCTCTACGACACGCGGGTGACGGGGACGATCCGGGTCAGCGGGCCTCTGGACGGCGGCGCGCAGATCGCCGGGACGGTGGACCTGAGCCAGACCGAGCTGCGGGTTCCGGCGGCCGGGCTTGGCGCCAACGACATCTTCCTGCCGATCCGCAACGTCAACGAACCGGCGGCGGTGCGCGCGACGCGGGCCCGCGCCGGGCTGATCGAGGACGAGGCGGCCAGCGTGCGCCGGCGCGTCTTCGGCCTTGACCTGACCGTGAACGCGCCGAACCGCATCTTCGTGCGCGGACGCGGGGTCGATGCCGAAATGGGTGGCACGGTCCGTCTGGCCGGCACCACCGACGCGGTGGTGCCCTCGGGCCAGTTCAGCCTGATCCGCGGCCGGCTCGACATCCTCGGCAAGCGCTTCGAGATGGACGAGGGCCGGGTCGAGCTTCAGGGCGCGCTCATCCCCTGGGTGCGCTTTGCCGCGACGACCGAGTCGGACGGATTCGTGTCGACGATCGCGATCGAGGGGCAGGCCGACCAGCCGAAAATCACGTTCACCTCGACGCCCGAGCAGCCCGAGGAAGAGATCCTCGCCCGCCTTCTCTTCGGCCACGGGCTGAGCAGCCTGTCGGTGTTCCAGGCCGCGCAGCTTGCCTCGGCGGTGGCGCAGCTGACCGGGCGCGGCGGCGAAGGCATCCTCGGCCGGCTGCGGACGTCGTTCGGGCTGGACGATCTGGACATCACCACCGACACCGACGGCAACGCCGCCCTGCGCTTCGGCAAGTACATCACCGACCGGGTCTACACCGACATCGAGATCGGCCAGGACGGCCAGAGCGAGGTGCGCCTGAACCTCGACCTGACGAAGAACGTCACGGTGAAGGGCTCGGTGGTGGCCAATGGCGACACCGGAATCGGCATCTACTACGAACGCGACTACTGAGCCGCGGCCGCCGGTTCCGGCGCGTCCGCCAGGTCCTGCCCCGCGGCCACGCGGAAGGTCAGCACGACCTCGTAGGCGCTGCCGTCGAGCCGCTGCTCGACCTCGGCGCCGAGCTGCTGGGCGAAGGCCGCGATCAGCCGCGAGCCAAGACCCGACCCGGACGCGGCCGCGGGCGCGCCACCGGGCGCGGCCGAGTTGCGCACGCTCAGCGTCACCCGGTCGTCCGCCGTCCGCTTGAACGACACGCGCACCCGCCGCTGGCCGTCCCCGGCGGCGGGCGCGGCGTATTTGACCGCATTGGTCAGCGCCTCGGTGGTCAGAAGCGCCACCGGCACCGTCTGGTCGGGAACGAGGGCGATCTCGTCGAAGTCGGTCTCGATGATCGCCTCCTGGCCGGGGACGCCGGAGAGGATTGCCATCTGGTTCACGATGTCCGCCAGCAGACGGTCGGCGCGGATGCTGGCCAGCGTCTCGGTCTGATAGAGGTTGCGGTGGATGGTCGCGAGCGACGCGACCCGGTCCTGCACGCTTTTCAGCACGCGGCGGGCGTCGGGTTCCTGGACCTGCCGCATCTGCATGTTCATGATCGAGGCGATGAGCTGGAGGTTGTTCTTCACCCGGTGGTGGACCTCGCGCAGGAGCATGGTCTTTTCCTGCAGGGATTCGGCCAGCTGCTTCTCTTCGCGCATGAGGATGCGGGTGAGGTTGTGGAAGGTCTGGCTGACTTCGCGGATCTCGGCCGGCGCCTCGGTCAGCACCTCGGGCGGATGCTCGCGGTCGCCCAGCGCAAAGCGGCGCATCTGGCCGCGCAGCGTGCTGATGTGGCGCAGGACCAGCCGCTGAACCGCGATCATGGCCACCGCCATGCTCATCAGCCACATCGCCACGGGAAAGACGATCGTTCCCAAGGCCAGCGCGCCGCCCCAGGAGGTCTGGTCGCGCGTCAGACTGCCCAGGGCGTAGGCGGTCCCCGGGATGATCGGAGAGACGGAATAGAGCCGCCGGCTTCCATCGGCGGCCGTGGCCCCGAACACGTCCGGCCCCTTCGCGGCAAGATCGACCAGCGACCGGCCCTGCGGCAGCAGCCGTTGCGCGGCGGCCGTGTCCTCGGTCGCCGTCAGAAGGTCGCCGTCCTGGTTGAAGGTGACGATGCTGAACGACTGCCCGTCCTCGCTGGGAGCCGCGCCCGTGTCGAAGGGCGGGGGCCGGATCGCCATGATCATGTACCCGAGCCTCTGCCCCTCCTCGACGACGGGCTGGCCGACCGCAAGGATCTCGCCGCCCTCGAGAAGCCGCTCGCTGGTGGCGACGAGGGGCCGGTCCTGCGCGCGCAGTCTCTGGAAGAAGCGGGTGCCCGACACGTCCCGGGCCTGGCCATCGGAGGCGCAGGTCACAAGGCCGTCGGCCCCGGCAAAGCCCACGTAGGCGACATAGGGCGTGGTGTCCCGGAAATGGCCCAGCGTCTGGCCGCAGGCGGCGTTGGCGATGCCGGTGTCGATGATCGCCGTTCCCAGAGCCTGGCCCGTGCCGAGCGCGGTCTCGATCAGGGTGCGCACGCCCGCGGCCGCCGCCGCTGTCCGGCCCTCCAGCGCCGTCTCGGCAATGGCTTCGGCATGGTCCACCACCCGCGAGGTCTGCGCCACCGCGATCACCCCCAGGGGAATCAGCGCGATGCTCAGCATGGTGGCGAGCCGGAACCCGAGGCCCTCGGACCAGCGGATGCGGTCGGTCAGCCCGGTCTTCATCCGGCCAGCGCGGACTTGTGGCTGGACATGACCGCGACGGTGGCGGCGTCGGTCATCTCGAAGGCCTCGCCCTCGGCAAGGCCGAGCAGTTCGGCCAGCCGCTTGCGCCCGCGGTTCGCGCGGCTCTTGACCGTCCCGACCGCGACGCCGCACATCTGCGCCGCCTCCTCGTAGGCGAATCCCGAGGCGCCGACCAGGATCAGGGCCTCGCGCTGTTCGTCGGGAAGCTGGTCGAACGCGGCCCGGAAGTCCCGCATCGCAAGGCGTCCGTCGTGATCGGGCTTCGAGGCCAGCCGGCCTGCGTAGATGCCTTCGCCATCGGACACTTCGCGGCGGGTCTTGCGGCGCGACGAATAGAAGGTGTTGCGCAGGATGGTGAAGAGCCAGGCCCGGAGGTTGGTGCCGCGCTGGAACTTGTCGATGTTCGTCCACGCCTTGACGATGGTGTCCTGCGTGAGGTCGTCCGCAACCGACCCGTCGCGCGCGAGCGAGATCGCAAAGGCGCGCAGCGCGGGCAGATGGCTCACGATCTCGTCCCTCGGGTCGCCGTCGGGATCCGCCCTCATGACTTCGGACCCTGTTCCCTGAGCTGCGCGAGCAGCTGCAGGAAGCGGTCCGGGATCTTCTCCTCGACGGTCTGCTGATAGACGCGCCGCAGGTTCTCGTCGATCTGCCTCTCCATCGACGACTTGGGTGTCTTGTCTTCTTGCGGACTCATCGGTTCGAACCTGCTTGGTCGGGATTATTTCGTCGGTCTGTGGAACCGAACGCGCAAGCGGACGTTTGGTTTCACAGTTGCGGCAGATTTTTTCGAGGGAATGATGAACCAGACCATGAACCTGGACAACGGCGCGGAACTGGCTGCGGGGATTGCGCGCGAGCTTCCCTATCTGCGCCGCTACGCGCGGGCGCTGACCGGTTCCCAGTCCAGCGGCGACGCCTACGCCGTCGCGACGCTCGAGGCGATCCTCGGCGAGCGCGAAATCCTCGGGTCGGGGCTCGAGCCGCGGGTCGCGCTGTTCCGCGCGTTCCACGCGATCTGGACCAGCGTGGGCTCTCCGGTCGCCGAGGACGGCGCGGACACGCTCGAACAGAGGGCTCAGGTCCATCTGCGCGGCCTGACCCGCAACACCCGTGAGGCGCTTCTGCTGCGCACGATCGAGGAGATGCGCTATGACCAGATCGCCCAGATCATGGATGTCTCGGTGTCCGAGGCCGAAGAACTGGTCGCCATCGCGCTGCGCGAGATGGAGCAGAGCGTGCTGGGGAAGGTGATGATCATCGAGGACGAGACGATCATCGCCCTGGACATCCAGAGCATCGTCCAGTCGCTGGGCCACAGCGTGACCGGCGTCGCCCGCACCCGCGACGCGGCGGTGCGTCTGGCCGCCACCCATCGCCCCGATCTGATCCTCGCCGACATCCAACTGGCCGACAACTCTTCGGGCATCGACGCGGTGAACGACATCCTGGGAAGCCTGGGCGATATCCCGGTGATCTTCATCACCGCCTTCCCCGAACGGCTGCTGACCGGTGAACGGCCCGAGCCGGCGTTCCTGATCTCGAAGCCCTATTCCGAAGAGCAGGTCCGTTCGGCGGTCAGCCAGGCCATGTTCTTTGCCTCGACCGAGACGCTGGCGGCCTGACCGGCACGGCAACGGCGTCCGGGGGCGAATTCGTGAAAGACAACGGCCAGGGCGGGGACCTCCCGCCCTGGCCGTCTGATTCCCGGCCGTCGTCAGCCCCGGACCAGACGCATGAGGAGCGCCACGACGAACAGAAGGAGGAAGATGTAGAACAGGATCTTGGCGATCCCCGCCGAAGCCACAGCGACCCCGCCGAACCCGAAGAATCCGGCGACGATCGCGATGACCAGAAAGACTGCGGCCCAGTAAAGCATTGTGTTTCCTTCCTGTGCTGCCTGTGCACTTGGTGCTAGGATGCAGATAGAACGCCCGCCCGGGCGAAATGGTTCCGGCCGCGCCCCGGGCTGGAACCAGACCCCTCGTGGCACGTTGGTCTGCACGACCATCAAGACAGGAGACCGAAGTCATGCCCAAAGTGACGGAACTTGCCCAGAAGGCGGCGGACGCCGCGTCCGAGGGGACTGCGCCCTCGGTCGAGGACATCTACGCGCAGATCGCGACCCTGCGGGCGGACATGGCGGCGCTCGGGTCGAGCATTGCCGCGCTTGGAAAGTCGAAGGGCCACGCCGTGGCCGACGCCGCGCGCGAGGATGTCGCGGCCCTGCGCGCCAAGGGCGAAGAGCAGGCGGCCATGCTGGCCGAGCAGGCGCGCGGCCTTGTGGACGATGCCGAGGGCTTCCTGCGCAACCGCCCCGCCGCCGCCCTGGGCATCGCGGTCGGCGCCGGGGTGCTGGTCGGCCTGATCCTGAACAGGCGCTGACCGGAGATGGTGCCCGGTCTGGAGGGGGTGAAGCGGGCGGCCCGGCGGGCGGCCCGCAACGCCGTGATCGGCGTCCTTGCCGGCCTGTTCGCGCTGACCGGTGCAGGGTTCGCCACCGCGGCGGCCTTCATCGGCCTCATGCACCTCAACGGCCCGGTCTTTGCGGCGCTGGTTCTGGCGCTGGTCTACGGCGGCCTCGCGGCCATTCTTGCGGCGGCCGTGATCTCGGGAAAGCCCGAGACGCCGCCCGAGCCTGCGCAGACCCCGGTGAACTGGGCGGGACTTGCCCAGGCCTTCGTGATCGGGCTGAACGCCAGCCGGAACCTCCGGCGCCGCGACTAGCCCTGCCGGCTGGCGTGACGGGCCCGGATCTTTTCCAGCACCTTCTGGCGCTCGAGTTCCAGGTTCACCGCGCCGCCCAGCAGCACCACATAGGCCAAGAGGTAGAACCACATCAGCAGGGCGACCACGGCCCCGATCGACCCGTAGATGCGGTTGTAGCTGTTGAAGTTCGCCAGATAGAACGAAAACCCCAGCGACACGCCGGCCCAGAGCACCGAGGCCAGCAGCGATCCGGGCGTGATCCAGGGCGGCCGGACATCGGGGTGGTTCGGGCCGTAGCGGTAGAAGAGCCCCAGCGTGATCAGGCCGACGATGACCAGAATGCCCAGCGGCAGCAGGGTCAGAGCCGTTCCCGAGATGTGCAGGGCCGGCAAGTAGGCCAGCACCGTCGGCACGATCACCGCCGCCGCAAGCGCCGCGAACACCAGGGCAAACAGCGCCGCGGTGATGGCGATCGAGGCGAGGAATCGCGGCAGGCCCGGCCGATGGGCGCGCGAGTGCAGCGCGTTCAGCCCGTCGATCATCGCGGCGACGGCGTTGTGAACCGAATAGGCGGCGATCAGAAGCGACAGCGCCGTGGTCCAGCCGATGGTGCTGTGGTCGGCGACCACCATGGCGTGAAGCTGGCTTTCCAGAAGCGCGTAGGCCTCGTCGGGGATGAAGTCGTGAACGACCGAGAGATAGGCCGGGATCACCTCGGGGCTGGAAAAGTAACCCCAGAGCGCGATCGTCGCCGCCATCCCCGGAAAGATCGCGAACATGGTGTAGAAGGCCACGCCGGCCGCGATCAGGGCGAGGTTGCGCTCGTCCATCGTCGTCCAGACGGCCAGCAAGAAGGGGGTTGCGATCTTGCCTTTGGACACGCTCGGTCATCCCTGCCAGTCGGCGCCCCGTAGGCGGCCGCCGCCAAGGTAATCCGGGTCGGGGTCGCGCCACAACCCGAGCGCGGGATCCGGCCGGGCGCCGGTTCCGGCAGCTGCGGGCGGCGGCCTTCCGTCAGGGGGGCAACCACCGCCCGCAGCCGGACAGGGACCGGCACAGCGACCCTGTCCTCCGGCCGCTGGGTCAGGGCGGCCGGTGCATGGGAAAACGCCGGGCCGTCGCCGCGGTTCCCGTTCCATTCGCGTTGCAGCGGCCCCGGCATGGCCACACAGTCACCCAAGACCGACTCGGAGATCCGCCATGACCTACGTTCCCGCCGCCGACCGCTACGACCGCATGATCTATCGCCGCTGCGGGCGGTCCGGGCTGAAGCTGCCGGCGGTGTCGCTGGGGCTCTGGCACAATTTCGGCGAGGACACGCCCCACGCCACCAAGCGCGCGATCTGCCGGACGGCCTTCGACCTCGGCATCACCCACTTCGACCTGGCCAACAACTACGGCCCGCCCCCCGGCAGCGCCGAAACCGCCTTCGGCGAGATCCTGCGGACCGATTTCGCCGGGCTGCGCGATCAGCTCATCATCTCGTCCAAGGCCGGCTACGACATGTGGCCCGGTCCCTACGGCGAATGGGGATCGCGCAAGTATCTGATCGCCTCCTGCGACGCCTCGCTGAAGCGCATGGGGCTCGACTACGTCGACATCTTCTATTCGCACCGTTTCGACCCCGAGACGCCGCTCGAGGAAACCATGGGCGCGCTCGACCAGATCGTGCGGTCGGGCAAGGCGCTTTATGTCGGGCTTTCCAGCTACAATTCTGCCCGCACGCGCGAGGCGGTGGCGATCCTGCGCGATCTCGGCACGCCCTGCCTCATCCACCAGCCCAGCTACAACATGCTGAACCGCTGGATCGAGCGTGACCATCTGCCCGACACTCTCGATGACCTCGGCGTGGGCTCGATCGCTTTCACCCCGCTCGCCCAGGGGATGCTGACGGCGAAATACCTGCGCGGCGTGCCCGAGGGCAGCCGGGCCACTCAGGGCAAGAGCCTCGATCCCGGTGCGCTGACGGCGCAGGCGCTGGACAAGCTGCGCGGGCTCAACGCCATCGCGGAACGGCGCGGGCAGACGCTGGCGCAGATGGCCATTGCCTGGGTGCTGCGCGGCGGGCGGATCACCTCGGCGCTGATCGGGGCCTCGAAGCCCGAGCAGGTGGTGGATTGCGCGGGTGCCGTGTCGAATCTGGACTTCACCGCAGCCGAACTGGCCGAGATCGACCGGCTGGCCACCGACGAGGCGATCAACCTCTGGGCGCGGTCGTCGGAAGGCGTATGATCGTCGAGAAAGGCCTGGAGGGAGGACCGGAATGCGTGCCGCCTGGATCGTGCTGCTTCTGGCCGGGGCGGCGCGCGCCGAGATTCCGGCCCCGGTGACCGACGAGGACTATGCGCCGGTGAACGCGGCCGAGGCCCGGCTCGGCCAGCTTCTGTTCTACGACCCGATCCTGTCGGGCAACCGCAACATCGCCTGCTCGACCTGCCACCATCCGCGTTTCGCGACCTCGGACGGCCTGTCGCTGGGCATGGGCGAGGGTGGCCGGGGGCTTGGTCCCGACCGGCGGCCGGATCCCGCTGACATGCCCGAAGAGCGGATCCCCCGCAACTCGCCCGCGCTCTTCAATCTGGGCGCGCGCGAGTTCACGCGCCTTTTCCACGACGGCCGGATCGAGGCCGATCCGTCGCGCCCCTCGGGCCTGCGCACCCCTCTCGAGGACGAGATGGTGACGGGCTTTGCCTCGGTGCTGTCGGCGCAGACCATGTTCCCGGTGCTGTCGCCCGACGAGATGGCCGGGCACTACCAGGAGAACGACATCTCGACCGCGGTGCGCGAGGGGATCATCACCGGCGAGGACGGCGCCTGGGACCGGATTTCGCGCCGGGTGGCGGCGATTCCGCAGTATCAGAGCCTGTTTTCGCAGGTTTACCCCGACATCGCGGCCGGGCGGCCCATCGCCTTCACCGACATCTCGAACGCCATCGCCGCCTTCATCGCCTTCGAATGGCGCTCGGACAACGCGCCCTTCGACGCGATGCTGCGCGGGGGCCCGGCGCTCGCGCCCGAAGCACAGGCGGGCATGGATCTCTTCTATGGCGAGGCCGGCTGTTCGTCCTGCCATTCCGGCAAGTTCCAGACCGATCAGGCGTTCCACGCGATGGGCGAGCCGCAGCTTGGCCCCGGCAAGGCCGAGCGCTTCGAGACCCATTCGCGCGACCTCGGCCGGATGCGGGTGTCCAACCGGCCCGAGGACGCCTACGCCTTCCGCACGCCGTCGCTGCGCAATGTCACGGCAACCGGCCCCTGGGGCCACGCCGGGGCGTTCTCGGACCTCGCGGCCTTCCTGCGCCATCACACGCGCCCCGCTCGCGGGATGCAGGGCTATGACCGGGCGCAGGCGGTGCTGGTGCCGTTCAGCCCGCGCAAGCCCGACTGGGCGATCCTCGACACTCCGGCCGAGACCGAGGCCATTGTGGCCGCGGCGGTGCGGCCGACCGCGCCGCCCCCCGACGATGCCGAGATCGCGCAGATCATCGCCTTCCTCGAATCCCTGCGCGACCAGGCGGCCATCGACGGCCGGCTCGGTGTGCCGGCGTCGGTGCCGAGCGGGCTGCCGGTGGACCGCTAGCGCGGGTTCTCGTCGTCGAGCCGCGCGCGCAGCTCGCGCAGCACCGGCAGCACGGCGCGGACCCGGTCCGGCCCGATGTCGCGCACGATGTCGGCGATGACCGGCCCGAAGGCCGCCAGCGCCGCGTCGCGGGCCGCGCGCCCGGCGGGGCTGATCGACACCTTCTTGCGCCGGGCGTCGTCCCAGTCGGGCCGGATGTGGATGTATCCGGCCCACTCCAGCTTGGAGAGGGTGTTGCTCATCGCCCCGCGGGTGACGTGGAAGGCTTCGGCCAGCTGCGCCGGGGTCCGCTCCTCGCCGAAATGGACGAGGTGGTTGAGCACCGAGAAATGCGACAGCTCCATGCCCTTGGGCAGCGACCGCGAGATGCGGTTGCGCGCCAGCTGGTCGGCCATGAACACCTCCGAAAAGAGGGCTGCGGCCAGCGCGTCGGGTCGGTCGGGCTTGACGGGATCGGTCATCACGGCCCTTCGAACGGTCGGTCATGGAACAGCGACGGCACCCGGCCGCGCGCCCGGGCGACCTCGGCGTGATCGATCTCGGCCAGGGTGAGACCCGGTTCGGTCCCGCCGTCGGCCACGACCTCGCCCCAGGGCGACACCACCAGGGAATGCCCGTAGGTCCGGCGCGGCCGCCCGTTGTGCAGCCCGTGCGTCCCGGTCTGCGCCGGCGCCAGAACCCAGCATCCGGTCTCGATCGCGCGCGCGCGCAGCAACACGTGCCAGTGGGCGGCGCCGGTCGTGTCGTTGAACGCGGCGGGCACGGTCAGGATCTCGGCGCCGCCCTGCGCAAGGCGCCGGTAGAGATGCGGAAAGCGCAGGTCGTAGCACACGCTCAGCCCCAGCCGCCCGAAGGGCGTATCGGCCACCACCGCGCGCGACCCCGGCCGGTAGGCGGCCGATTCGCGGTATTGCTCGGTCTCGGACACGTCCACGTCGAACATGTGGATCTTGTCGTAGCGCGCCCGGATCGCGCCATCGGGTCCGACCAGAAACGACCGGTTGGCAAAGCGGCCGTCGGCCTCGCCCGACAGAAGGCCGAGCGAGCCGATCAGAAGCCAGATGCCCAGATCCGCCGCCTCGGTCCGCAGGGCGGCCAGGGTCGGATCCTCCACCTCGGTCCGCAGGACACGCGCCTGATGGGCCCGGTCCGACGACAGGATGTTGGTCACTTCCGGGGTCAGGACAAGGGCCGCGCCGGCCCCGGCGGCCTCGCGCACCAGCGCGCGCGTCCGCGTCAGGTTCGCCGCGGGATCGGGGCCCGCCGTGATCTGGACCAGGCCGACCCTCACGCCGCCCCCTTCAGAAGCGCGTCGAGCTTGCCCGCGCGGTCCAGCGCGTGAATGTCGTCCGATCCGCCCACCGGCACCCCGTCGATGAAGATCTGCGGCACGGTGTAGCGGCCACGGGCGCGGTCCATCATCTGGCGCCGGGCCTCGGGGTTCCCGGAAACATCGGTTTCTTCGAAAGCAACGCCTTTCGCGGCCAGAAGCCGCTTTGCCGCGATGCAGTAGGGGCACCAGGGGGTGGTGTAGATCTCGACGCGCGCCATGGGTCTTTCCGTAGAAGCTGGCGCAGACTAGCGGCAATCAGGCGTCCTTCGCAACGCGCGCAAGCACCACTGTGGCAACGGGTCCCGACCCGGCGGCCAGGCAGGCCTCGGCGCAGGCGGCAAGCGTGGCCCCCGAGGTCATCACGTCATCGACCAGCAGCACCGGGCGGCCGCGCAGCCGGGCCGCACGGCGCGGATGCGCCGCGATCGCCTGTGCGAGGTTGCCGAAGCGCGCGTCGCGGTCGCGCCCCTCCTGCGAAGGGGTCGCACGCCGGCGCACCAGGGCGTCCGGGCAGTGGTCCGCACCAAGAAGCGCAGCCACCGCCGCGGCGAGAAGCGCCGACTGGTTGTAACGGCGCGCCAGCAGGCGCCAGCGGTGCAGGGGCACCGGCACCACCAGACTGTCGGGGCGCAGGATGGGCCGCGCCGCCTGCGCCATCCAGCGCGCCGCCGGGCGCACCAGATCGAGCCGGTCGCCATGCTTGAGCGACAGCACGAATTCGCGTCCCTTGTCCCTGTAGACAAGCGCCGCCCGCCCCCGGTCCCAGGGGCGGTCCAGCGACAGGCAATCGTCACAGTATTCGGGCCGGTCGCTTTCGCCGCCGGGAAGCGGCGTCCCGCAGCGGTCGCAGACCAGTCCGCCGATGAACGGAGTCCGGAGCCAGCAATCCGCGCAGAGCGCGAAATCCTCGGCGGTGGGCGCGCCGCAGCCGATGCATTGCGGAGGAAACACCGCCCTCAGAGCCGCTTGCAATCCCACCGCCTGCTCCTATCGTCGCGCGTCATGAACGCAGCCCCGATCCTGACCGACCCGAAGGCCCAGCGCCTGCACCGCGACCGCGCCCGCCGCCACGGCCCGGTCACGCTGCTGCACGAGCTTGCGGCCGCCGAGATCGAGGAAAGGCTCGCCGAGGTTAACAGAAGGTTTACCGACGTCGCCGTCGTCACCGGGCACGCCGATTTCTGGGCGGCGCGGATGCCGGGGGCGCGGATCGTGGCCGACACGCCGGTCCTCGACCTCGCCGAGGGCGCGCAGGATCTGGTGATCCACGCGCTTGCGCTTCATTGGGCCGACGATCCGGTCGGCCAGCTGATCCAGTGCCGCCGGGCGCTGCGGCCGGACGGGCTGCTGCTGGCGGTCCTGCCGGGCGGTCGCAGCCTTCAGGAACTGCGCGCCGTCCTGGCCGAGACCGAATCGCGGCTGACGGGCGGGCTGTCCCCCCGGGTGCTGCCGATGGCCGAGATCCGCGATCTCGGGGCGCTCCTCCAGCGGGCCGGCTTCGCGCTGCCGGTCGCGGATGCCGACTTGCGCGACCTGCATTACCGCGACCTCTTCCATCTTTTGGGCGACCTGCGCGGCAGCGCCGAGACGAATGCGCTGGCCGCCCGCAGCCGCCGGCCCCTGCCCCGACGCTTCTGGACAGAGGCGGCGGCGACCTACGCGGCGCATTTTGCCGCACCGGACGCGCGCATACGCGCGACGCTCGAGCTCGTATACCTCACCGGCTGGGCGCCGGGCCCCGGCCAGCAGCAGCCGCTGCGCCCCGGTTCGGCGCGCCAGCGGCTTGCGGACGCGCTGAAGGTCCGGGAACAACCCCTGCGCGGCCCTGACGCGGGCAGCGGCCTTTGACCGGCGGCCAATTCACGCTATGCGGACGAGACCCGACGAAGGAACACACATGCTGGACAACACCGTCAGACCCGGCGAGGGCCGCCTCGCCTTCGCGCCCGCCGACCATCCGCCGGTCAAAGCCGCCCGGATCGGGGTGCTGGTGGCGAACCTCGGCACGCCGGACGGCTACGGCTACTGGCCGATGCGGCGCTACCTGAACGAGTTCCTGTCGGACAAGCGGGTGATCGACTATCCGGCGTGGAAGTGGCAGCCGCTTCTGCAGCTCATCATCCTGACCAAGCGCCCCTTCACCTCGGGGCGCAACTACCAGTCGATCTGGAACCATGAGGCCGACGAGAGCCCGCTGATGACGCTGACCCGCAAGCAGGTCGCCAAGCTGTCCGCGGCGGTCGCCGGCCGCTACGGCGACGGCGTGATGGTCGATTTCTGCATGCGCTACGGCAATCCCTCGACCGAGAGCGTGGTGCGGCGGATGGTGGACGCCGGCTGCGAAAAGATCCTGTTCCTGCCGCTTTATCCGCAATACGCGGGGGCGACCTCGGCCACGGCGAACGACCAGTTCTTCCGGGCGCTGATGAAGGAAAAGCGCCAGCCGGCGGTGCGGACGGTGCCCGAGTATTTCGACCATCCGCTCTATATCGAGGCGCTGGCCCGGTCGGTCGAGCGGGTCTATCCCACGCCCGACAGCCGCCCCGACGTGCTGGTGGCAAGCTATCACGGCATGCCGAAGCGGTATCTGATGGAGGGCGACCCCTACCACTGCCAGTGCCAGAAGACCTCGCGCCTGCTGCGGGAGCGTCTGGGCTGGCCGCCGGAGTCGATCGACACCACCTTCCAGTCGGTGTTCGGCACCGAGGAGTGGCTGCGCCCCTACACGGTCGAGCATGTGGCCGAGCTGGCCAGGCAGGGCAAGAAGCGGATCGCGGTGATTTCCCCGGCCTTCGCCACCGACTGCATCGAGACGCTCGAGGAGATCAACGGCGAGATCCGCGAAGCCTACGAGCACGCCGGCGGCGAGAGCTTTACCTACATTCCCTGTCTCAACGACGACGACGCCCACATCACGGCGCTGATGGCGGTGATCGAGACCAACCTGGCCGGCTGGGCGCGCTGACGGGAACGGCGCGCGCCCGACCGGCGGGCGGCCGGACCGGCGGGCGGCGGGCGGAAAAGAGAAAGGCGGTGGCTGGGCCACCGCCTTCCGGTCGGAAACTGGTTCCGGGTATCAGTTGCTGGCAGCGACCGCAGCGACGGCGATCAGAAGCAGCAGCGGAACGACGATGCCGGCGCCCGAGGACGACGCGGTTTTCTCGACGACCACTTCTTCCGGCATCACCGGCTCGGCGTAGCCACCCGCGAAGGACGACGTGGCGGCCAGGGACAGGGCGGCAGCAAGAGCGACTTTCTTCATTTCTAAGTCTCCATAGGTGCGCCGGCGTTTGGGATATGAGGACGCCGGGCGGTCAAACTGTACCTCGTATGACTTCACTAACGCCGTCTGTCGGATTCTTGCAACGGGTTACGTGCCGATTCTTGCGCAGCTTTTCGGTCGCGTCGTCAAATTAGCAACACCTGCGTCCCGACCTTGGCCAGGCCGAAAAGCTCGGTGATGTGCTCATTGTACAGGCCGACGCATCCGTTGGAGGACCGGCGCCCGATCTTGCGCGTATCGTGGGTGCCGTGGATCCGGTAATACTGCCAGCTCAGATAGAGCGCGTAGGGCCCGAGCGGGTTGTCGGGCGCGCCGCCGGCCACGAATTCCGGCCATTCCGGGTTGCGTTCGCGCATCGAGGGCGTCGGGCGCCATGGGGGGTTTTTCACCTTCTGCACCACTTCGGTCCGCCCGCGCCGGGTGAGATCCTCGGTCAGCGGCACCGAAGTCGGGTAGAGCTTGTAGACGCTCTCGTCCTCGGACCAGAAATGCAGCGCCCGCGCGTTCACGTCCACGAGGATCGCGCCGTTGCGCAGGGTGTTGAAGTAGGGCCGCCAGTCCTTGGACTGGAAGGCCGAGATGTTGTGCCGGTAGTTCTCGCCGAGGGTCGGCTCGATCTCGGTGGACGAGCCGGGGGCCGTCTGGGCGAGGACGGGGCCGGCGGCGAGCGCGGCACCGGCCGCCGCGGCCACGCGCAGAAAGCTGCGCCGGTCGATGGGGGTCTTGGGTTGGGTCATGCGAGGTCTCCTGCCGGACGGCGTCTTGCTGCGCCGATCCGCTCGGCCTTCTACAGCCAAGGCCGGCGAAGGACAAATCAATCCCGCGTCACTGCCGCCGGTCGGCGCGGGCGGGATCGGCGGGTTCCCGCACTTGGGATTTGAACCGCCCGGACCAAGGCGCTATGGACGGGCCGATCCGTCCCGAGGAAGCCATCGCCATGCGTCTAGCCGGAACCGCCGCCGCCCTCGCCCTGCTGATCGCGGCCTGTACCCCCGCCGCACCGCCCCAGCTCGGCCCGGACGGACGGCCGCTTCCCAAGCTCTACATGATCACGCCTGCGGACGCCTCGCGCGTCACCTATTCGATGCTGGATTCGATCAACGCCCTGCGCAAGGCCCGGGGGGCGGCACCGCTGGCGCTGAACGCCCAGCTGACCGCCGCCGCCGCCACGCATTCGCGCGACATGGCCGTGCAGAACCGGCCCTGGCACTTCGGCTCGGACGGATCCTCGCCGATCGACCGGGTACGCCGGACCGGCTACGCGGGCCGCATGCTGGGCGAAAACATCTCGGAGACCTACGAGAACGAGATCGAGACGGTCGCGGCCTGGATGACGGTGCCGGACACCGCGAATGTGGTGCTCGATCCGGCGGCGCGCGACATCGGGATTTCCTGGTGGCAGGAGCCGGGCGGAAAGCTCTGGTGGACGATCGTCACCGGCGGCTGACCGGCGGACCGACCCGTCGGCTCCTCACGGTACGATCAGGATCGGGGTGCCGGTGCGGACCATGGAATAGATCTCTTCCATCTGGCCATCCCTGACCGCGATGCAGCCCGCGGTCCAGTCCTTGCCCTTGCCGCGGTTCTTGCCGGACTGGCCGTGAATGAAGATGTCGCCTCCGGGCTCCTTGCCCAGCGCCCTGGCCGCGGCGACGTCCGCCTCGTTCGGATAGGAAATGCCCAGCGACAGGTGATAGGCGCTGTTCGGGTTGCGCCGGTCGATGGTGTAGTAGCCCTCGGGCGTCTTGCCGTCGCCCTCGACCTGCTTGGGCCCGACCGGGTTGCCGCCAAGACCGATCTTGTACTCCTTGAGCACCTCGGTGTTGTGCAGCAGGTACATCCGGCGCGCTTCCTTGTGCACCTCGATGCGGGTCACCTCGGGTCCGTTGTAGGTGCGGAACTTGGACCCGCAGCCGGACACCCCCGCCGCCATCGCAAGAACCAGACCGATCGTGATTAGCCGCATGTCCTGCCCCGGTTTTTCCAGAGGTGATACACGGGCGGAGCGGGCACGGAAAGTCCGGAGCGACTCACGGCTTTGTGAGTCGCGCGACCAGCTCGACATGCGGGGACCAGCGGAACTGGTCCACGACCTGCACCCGGTCCAGCCGATAGCCCCGATCGGCGAGGATGCGCGCATCGCGGGCGAAGGTGACGGGGTTGCACGACACCGCGGCCACGACCGGAATTCCGCTAGCCGCGATCGCGCGGGCCTGCGCCTCGCATCCGGCCCTCGGCGGGTCGATCACCACCGCGTCGAATCGCGCAAGCTCGTCGCCCAGAAGCGGACGGCGGAACAGGTCGCGCGTCTCCGCCGTCACGCGATGCAGGCCGGGGGTCGTCCGCGCGGCCTGGTCGAGCGCCGCGACCATCTGGGCGTCGCCCTCGGCCGCATGGACCTCGGCGCGCTCGGCGAGCGGCAGGGCAAAGGTCCCCGCGCCCGCGAAGAGGTCGGCGATGCGCCGTGCCCCGGCAACCGCTTCGGCCACGGCCGCCACCAGCGCGGCCTCGCCCTCGGCCGTCGCCTGCAGAAAGGCGCCGGGCGGCAGAAGCACCATCGCCCGGCCGAACCGCATCAGCGCAGGCCGGAAGACCGCGATCTCCTCGCCGTTCCAGGCCAGCCGGGCCCAGCCCGCGCGACCGGCCAGCGCGGCAAGGCCGGCCCGCATCGGACCGTCCGCCGGCTTGCCGCCGCGCGCGTCCACGTCGAGCCCGCCATCGGTCAGCGTCGCCGTCAGCGTGACCTCGCCCTTGCGCGACCCGCCAAGGACCACCGCCTCGCGAAGCGCGGGCAGCGCCTCGACAAGTTCGGGCCGCACCAGTTGGCAGTGCGGAATCTCGACCAGCGTGTCCGACGCCCGCGCGTGCAGGCCGACCAGAGCCCCCGTCTTGGTCCGCCGCCCGGACAGGACCGCGCGCCGGCGCGACCGCGGAGGCGAGGTGAGGATGGGTGCAAACTCGGCCGCCAGTCCCTGGGCCGCCAGCGCACGGCGCACGACGTCCACCTTCCAGCCGGCCACGAAGGCGTCGGAGGCGTGCATCAGGTTGCAACCACCGCAGGCCCGGTAATGGGGACAGGGCGCGCGCACCCGGTCGGGTGAGGGGCGCAGGATCTTCGGCGCCGGCATCCGGCCTTCGCGGATCTCGCCTTCGACCTCCTCGCCGGGAAGGGCCATCGCCACCGGCAGGCCCTCGGCGGTCAGTCCGTCGCCCAGATGCCCCAGCCGCTCGACGGTGACTGCGGCGTAACCCGTCGCGGTCACTCGGCGGCCTCCCCGGCGACATCGTCCACGCCGATGAATCCGCCCGATTGCCGTTCCCAGTAGCGTGCATAGAGGCCGCCGATGCGCAGCAGTTCGGCGTGCGATCCGTCCTCGACGATGCGGCCGCGGTCCATGACGATGATCCGGTCCATCTCGGCGATGGTGGACAGGCGGTGCGCGATGGCCAGCACCGTCTTGCCCTGCATGATGCGGCCGAACGCCTCCTGCACCTGCGCCTCGACCTCGGAATCGAGCGCGCTCGTCGCCTCGTCCAGCACCAGGATCGGCGCGTCCTTGAGGAAGGCCCGGGCAATCGCGATCCGCTGGCGCTGCCCGCCCGACAGCTTCACGCCCCTCTCGCCGAGGTGCGCGTCGTAGCCGGTGCGGCCCTTGAAGTCCTGAAGATCGCGGATGAAGGCGTCGGCCTCGGCCGCGCGGGCCGCGGCAATCATCTCGTCCTCGGTGGCGTCCGGGCGACCGTAGAGGATGTTCTCGCGGGCCGAGCGGTTGAACATGGCGGTTTCCTGCGTGACCATCGCGACCTGCCGGCGCAGGCTGACCTGGGTGACGCGGCGCACGTCCTGACCGTCGATGAGGATGCGGCCGCCCTCGGCGTCGTAGAGCCGCAGGAGAAGCGCGACCAGCGTGGACTTGCCCGCGCCCGACGCCCCGACGATGCCGACCTTCTCGCCCGGCCGGATCGTCAGCGTCACGTGATCGAGCCCGCCGTTGGTGCGCCCGTAGGCAAAGCTCACGTCCTCGAACCGGATCTCGCCGGACACCCGGCCCAGGTCCACCGCCTCGGGCTCGTCGGTAAGCGCGTGCGGCGGCGACAGCGTGCGCATGCCATCCTCGACCTCGCCGACGCTGCCGTAGATGCTCATCAGCGTAAAGCTGACCCAGCCGGTCATCTGCGCGATGCGGATGGCGATGGTGCCGGCCGCGGCGATGTCGCCCGCCGAGGCGAGACCCCGCGACCAGAGCCAGATCGTGCCGCCGATCAGGATCGCGGGCAGGATCCCGGCCAGCACCATGAGCGAGAGGCGGAACCACGCCGAGAGCCAGCCGAAATCCAGCGCGGTTTCACGGAACCCCGCCAGCGCATTCAGCGCGGCCCGGTCCTCGTGTTCGGAATGGGCAAAGAGCTTCACCGTCTTGATGTTGGTGATCGTGTCCACCACCTGGCCCGTCACCATCGCCCGCGCACCCGCCCGCGCCGCCGACTTGCCGCGCACCTTCGGCAGGAACCAGCGGATCAGCCCGATGTAGGCCAGGACCCAGAGCGTCAGCGCCAGCGCCATCCAGCCATCGACGGTGAGGAGAAACAGCGCCGACCCCGCCAGCGAGGCCAGCGCGAAGGCCACGGTGTTGATGGTCTCGGAGGCGACATCGGTGACGGCCCGGGCGGTCTGCATCTGCTTCTGCGCGATCCGGCC
This sequence comes from Pseudomonadota bacterium, assembly GCA_049324535.1. Classification (GTDB taxonomy): domain Bacteria; phylum Pseudomonadota; class Alphaproteobacteria; order Rhodobacterales; family Rhodobacteraceae; genus JBMOOG01. Next base: position 75,611 of record JBMOOG010000010.1, read on the forward strand.
GGCGAAGTCGTTGTCGAAGAAGGTCACCGCATGGCCCATCGTCCAGCGGTGGAGCCGCGACAGCACCAGCGGCAGGACGTTCGGCTGCACCACGACCGAGTTCGCCGCGGCGCTGAGGCCGAAGACAAGCGGCCGCGCCACCACGAGGAACAGAAGGAAGCCCACGAGCAGCGGCCACATGTCGGCAAAGACGCGGTCGGGCGTGCTGGCCAGCGCGCCGTCCATGACCCGACCGAGGAACCAGGCGGTGACGACCTCCATCACCCCGGCCAGCGCCGAGACCGCCGCCGCAATCCACAGGGGCGTCCAGGCCCCGGACAGCGCCCACCGGAAGAACCGCCCCAGCGTCTGGGGCGGCGGGCCCTCGGCCGGCTTGAAGGGTTCGATGGTGACAGGAAGCTTCATCCATCCGAGAGATTGCCCGATGGGCGGCAATGTCAAGGTGGGGCGGTCTCGTCCGCCCCGATGAAGCCGCCCGACTGCCGGTCCCAGAACCGCGCGTAAAGCCCCTGCCGCGCCAGCAGCTCGGCATGGCTGCCCTGTTCCACGATCCGGCCGTCGTCCAGCACCACGATCCGATCCATGCGCGCGATGGTCGAAAGCCGGTGGGCGATGGCGATCACGGTCTTGCCCTCCATCATCCCGTAGAGCGTGTCCTGGATCGCCGCCTCGACCTCGCTGTCAAGCGCGCTCGTCGCCTCGTCGAGAATGAGGATCGGGGCGTCCTTCAGGATCACCCGCGCCAGAGCCACCCTCTGGCGCTGTCCCCCCGACAGCTTCACGCCGCGCTCGCCCACCTGCGCGTCGTAGCCCTGACGGCCTTCGGGGTCGCGCAGCGCCAGAATGAAGTCGTGCGCCTCGGCACGCTTGGCCGCCGCGATCATCTCGGCCTCGGTTGCTTCGGGACGGCCATAGAGGATGTTGTCGCGCACCGACCGGTGCAGCAGGCTCGTCTCCTGGCTGACCATGCCGATCGCGGCGCGCAGGCTGTCCTGCGTCACCCGGGTTATGTCCTGCCCGTCGATCAGGATGCGCCCGCCTTCGGGGTCGTAGAACCGCAGAAGCAGCTTGACGAGGGTCGATTTCCCCGCCCCCGACCGCCCGACGATGCCGACCTTTTCCCCCGGCGCGATGGCAAGCGAGATGCGGTCGAGACCGCCGCGGCCGCGGCCGTAGTGGTGGCTCAGGTTCTCGATCACGATCCGCCTCTCGGTCAGCCGGAGCGGGGGCGCGTCGGCGATGTCGCGCAGACCGATCGGCTGCGCGATCGATTCCATGCCCTCGGCCACCACGCCCAGCGACTGCACCAGGTTGGTCATCGCCCACATGATCCAGTAGGTCATGTTGTTGAGCCGCAGCGCCAGCGCGGTGGCGGCCGCCACCACGCCCACGCTGGCCTGCCCGTGATACCAGAGCCCCATCGCAAGCCCGGTGACGGTGACGATCAGGAAGCCGTTTAGGACGGTCAGCGTCACGTCCATCCGGGTGATGACCCGCATCTCGCGCGAGAAGACCTGGCGCAGGGTCTCGATCGCCTCGCGGGCGTAGGCGATCTCGCGGTCATGGTGCGCGAACATCTTGACCGAATGGATGTTGGCGTAGCTGTCCACGACCCGGCCCGTCACCGCCGAGCGCGCATCCGAGGAGGCCTTGGCCGCCGGCCCCGCGCGGCGCACCGTCCAGCGCATCAGCATCAGGTAGAGCACCCCCCAGACCAGCAGAGGCACCACGAGCCAGGGATCGGCCCCGGCCAGCATCGCCAGCGAACCCACGAAGGTCGTAAGCGCGAAGGCCACCGCGTCGAACACTTGAAAGACCGCGTCGCCGGCGGCCGGGGGCGTCTGCATGATCCGGTTGGCGATACGGCCGGCAAAGTCGTTCTCGAACCAGCCGACCGGCTGGCGCAGAACGTGGCGGTGCGCCCGCCAGCGGATCAGCGTGCCGAAATTGGTGAGGATGGTGTTGTGCAGGAGCGCGACATCGATGCCCGAAAGCACCGGCCGCAGCACCAGAACCGCCAGCGCCGCAAGAACGAACTCGGGCCAGTGGCTTGCCATGACGTTTGCGGGGCTGTCGGCGCCGATCAGGTCGACCAGCCGCCCCATGTACCAGATCAGCGCAACCTCCATGGCCGCGACCGCCGACTTGAGGATGGCGGTCACCACAAAAACGGTGCGGAAGGGCCGCGAATACTCGCGCAGGAAGGGGATCAGCCGCCGCGGCGGCACGTCCGGTTCGGGATGGTCGACATAGGGATCGACCAGGGTCTCGAAAAAGCGGAACATCAATGCGGTCCTCGCGAAAGGTTCCCGATAGGCCGGATCGGCACCGCCGTCCTGTCAGTGCGCGACAAGCTGAACGGTCGAGAGCACGATCAGCCCCGCCATCGTCAGGTTGAAGGCGCGGCGGCGCGCCGGGGTGGTCAGCCAGCGGCCGATGGTCCGGCCGCCCACCGTCCAGGTCATCGCCGACACGAGGCCGAGGGACAGGAAGGACAGCGCCACGACCACCGCGCTCGCCACCGGGGCCGCCGCGGTGACGAACTGCGAGGTCGCGGCGACCGCCATCGACCAGGCCTTGGGGTTGATCCACTGGAAGGCCGCCGCCTCGGTGAACCGCAGGGGCCGGATGCGTGCCGATTCCCGGTCTTTTCCGCCTGAAACCGCGATTTTCCAGGCGATCCACAGCAAGAGGAGCGCGCCGCCCCAGCGCAGCGCCTCGCGCAGAAGGACGCTCTGCCGGAAGAGCTCGCCCAGCGCGAGGCCCACGATCAGCAGCATCGCCGGAAACCCGATCGCCACCCCCAGAAGGTGGGGCACGCTGCGCCGAACGCCGAAGGCGGCGCCCGATGCGGCCAGCATGGCGTTGTTCGGACCGGGCGTGAAGAGCGTGCCGACGGCAAGGGCAAGAAGGGCGGGAACGGTGTCGAAGGTCATGGCGCGGCACCTTCGCGCAGCCCGGTCGGGACAATCAAGCGAGCAATTGTTCCCGAGACAATCGGAACCCCGAGGCGATCCAGCGCCGTTCGAGCGCGTCGAGCCGCGCCCCGATCTCGGCGCCGCGCAGGTCGGCTGGCAGATCGGCGGCGCGGACCGGAAAGCGCACCTGCGCGCCCTGCGCCACGGCCTCGGCCCAGCCCCCGGGCAGCGCGTGTCCGGTCAGCGCCGCCCCAATCAGGACCGCGTCGCGACCCCGCGACGGGCCAAGGCGATAGCCCGCTTCGGCCGGACCCATCGCCTCGGCCAGCGCGTTGCGCAGGGCAATGAGGTCGCGCGCTTCGGATCGGGAAAGGCGCAGCCGCTCGGCGACATCCTGGCCGCCAAGAGCCGCCAGCCGCCGCAGCCAGTCGGGATCGAGACCGGATTCCAGATGCACCAGCGGGGCCAGGCCGCTGGGATCGGCGCCCGGAAGCACATGGGCCAGAACCCCGGCCGCCGCCATGGCCGCCACCGCCGGCGCCGGGTCGGGCGCATCGAGAAGCCGGCGGAACTCGTGCCCGATCCGCTCTCTCGAAAGCGTCTCTGTTCCGGCCGCTTCCGCCGCACAGGCGGCCATCCCCGCGGGGTCCGGCCCGTCGGTGGCATACCAGGCCGTGAAGCGGAAGAAGCGCAGGATGCGCAGGTAGTCCTCGCGGATGCGCGCGACCGGATCGCCCACGAAGCGGACCCGGCGCGCCATGAGGTCAGGAAGCCCGCCCAGCGGGTCGATCACACGGCCGGAGGCGTCGGCATAGAGCGCGTTGATGGTGAAGTCGCGGCGGGCGGCGTCTTCGGCGATGTCTCGGGAGAAGGCGACGGTCGCGTGCCGGCCGTGCGTCTCGACATCCCGCCGGAAGGTGGTGATCTCATGCGCCACACCCTCCGCAATGACGGTGACCGTGCCGTGGTCGATGCCTGTCGGCACCACGCGCAGCCCGGCCGCCTCGCACAGCGCCGTCACCTCGGACGGCGTCGCATCCGTCGCAAGGTCGATGTCGGCAACCGGCTGCCCCAGAAGCGCGTTGCGTACGCAGCCGCCGACCAGAAACGCCTGATGGCCGCCGGCAGCCAAGGCCGCCATGAGCGCCTGGAGCGCCGGTTCCCTTATCCAGTCTTCGGTGATGCGCATCAGCCCATCCGGTCCACCAGCGCGCGCAGGATACGCGCGGTCGCGCCCCAGATGTAATAGGGTCCGTAGGGGACCGCATAGTATTTGCGCCACTGGTCGCGCCAGAGCCGTCGCTCGATCCTGTACTGGCCGGAATCGAGCACATGCGCCAGTGGCACCGTGAACACCTCGGCGACCTCGTCCGCCTGCGGGCGGGGCTCGAAATCCGCCAGCACGCGGCACAGGACCGGCGTGACCGAAAAGCCCGTGACCGTCTCGTGCGGGTCGAGGATCCCGAGGATCTCGGTGTTCGCGGCGTCAAGGCCGATTTCCTCGCGGGCCTCGCGCCGGGCGCAGGCGGCGGCGTCGGCATCGCACTCGTCAAGCTTGCCGCCGGGAAAGGCGATCTGGCCGGGGTGATGCGCCAGATGCGAGGCGCGCTTGGTCAGGATGAGCCGTGCGCCCTGCGGCGTGGACAGGACCGGCATCAGCACCGCGGCGGGGCGCAGCACCCGATTCCCGGCCGGCACCACGTCCGGGTTCAGGTCATAGTCAGAGGACGGCCGCCCCGGTCGTGCAAGGGCGGCCGCCAGATCGTCGATGCGGTCAGGCGTCCGCATCCCGCGCGGAACCCGTGACCGGCACGGTCGCCTCGAACCCCAGTGTGGCCGGGTCGAATTCGTAGTGCGCGCCGCAGAACTGGCAATCGGCGGTGACGATGCCCGCGTCGGTGGTCATGTGGCGGATGTCCTTGGCCGAATAGATCGACAGGCTCTGCCGGACCTTGTCGTCCGAACAGGTGCAGCCGAAGCTCACCGGCTGGGCGTCGAAGACCCGGGGGCCTTCCTCGTGGAACAGACGCACCAGCAGGTCGGTGGGGTGCACCGAGGGCCCGATGAGTTCGAGCGTCTCCACGGTGTCGAGCAGGAAGTTCGCACGGGCCCAGTTTTCGCCATCCTCGCCGTCCACCAGATCGGCCGCGGCCAGAAGCCCGCCCTCGCCGCTGCCACCCTCGCCCTTGGCGTGGGGCGAGGCTTTCGGCATGTGCTGGACCATGACGCCCCCTGCCCGCCAGTGCGGCTCGCGGCCGGGTTCCTGCGATTCGCCGAAGGCCAGCGCAAACCGGGTAGGAAGCTGTTCCGACTGGGCGAAATAGGTCTCGGCGCAGGCGCGAAGCGACCCTCCGGCGATGGGCGTGATTCCCTGGTAGGGCGTGGTCCCCGATCCCTGGTCGATCAGCACCGCGAAATAGCCGCGGCCGATCTGGGCAAAGCCCGCACCGTCGCGATCCAGCCGCTCGGGGTCGTAGGAGGCCCAGGCGCGGATGCGCGCGGGCGCGCCCTCGCGGTCCGGCGCGTAGTAGTCGGTCGCGATGATCCGGATCGGGCCGTCGCCGCGGATCTGAAGCGACAGCTTCCAGCGCAGCTTGATCGTCTGCCCGATCAGGGCGGTCAGCAGTGCCGCCTCGGCCACAAGGGCCTCGACCACCGCGGGGTAGTCGTGCTGGGACAGGATGCGGTCGAGCGTGCCGTCAAGGCGCGCGACACGGCCCCGCACATCCGAGCGGTCGAGTTGAAACGGCAAGACGGTATCGTCCCAGACGATCTGCGACAGGCGGGTCATCGGTTGTCCTTGATGCTTTTCCTGCGGCCGGAAAGGCGGCATACCGCGCCTATATAGGTAGCGCAATCGCAACGCCAAGGACTCCGCCATGATCCGCCGATTCGGGGAAGCCGTTCGCCGCGACCAGTTCTACCGCCCGCGGCCGGGGGTCTATGCCGTGCTGCTGCGCGGATCGGACGTGCTGATGACCTTTCAGGACGATCCGAGGCCCGAACTGCAACTGCCGGGCGGCGGGGTCGATCCCGGCGAATCGCCGCTGCAGGCCCTGCACCGCGAGGTCGGCGAGGAAACCGGCTGGTCGGTGGGCGCGGCCCGTCGTCTCGGAGCCTATCGGCGGTTCACCTACATGCCGGAATACGACCGGTGGGCCGAGAAGATCTGCACGATCTACCTCGCCCGCCCCGTCCTGCGGCGCGGCCCGCCGACAGAACCCGGTCACACGGCGGTCTGGGTGCCGCTTGCCGATGCTGCACGGCTGGCGGATGTGGAGGCCGAGCGCGGCTATCTGGCCGCGGTGGCGCGTCGGGTGGCGGCATCCTGAGCGGCCGACCCGCGCCCGTCGCCCGCGTCAGGCGTGGTGCGGCCGTACCAGGCTGCCGAAGGCCAGCATGACCGCGGACACGTCGTCCTGAAGGTCACCCGGAGCGTGGCCGGAAAGACGTTCGAGGAACGCGGCAAGAAAGTCCCGGCCCGGCAGGGAAGCGCACTGCCGCAGCGCCTCTTCGAGGTCGTCCTCGTCGATCTGGCGGCCTTCGGCATCGCAGATCTCGGTCATGCCGTCGGACATCAGGATCAGCCGGTCGCCCGGCACAAGCTGCGTCGCAACCGTGTCGAAGCGGGCCGTCTCGATCAGGCCGATCGGCAGGCCGCCCTCGCCCAGCCATTCGACCCGGCCGTCGTGGCGCAGCACGGCCGGATGGGGATGACCCGCCTGGACGAGCGCCACGCGGCCCGTCGCCAGATCGACGCTGGCATAGACCAGCGTGACATAGGTGTCGCTCTGGAGTTCCTGCAGCAGGATGCTGTTGAGCTGCGCCGCGACATCGTCGGGGGCCCGCGGCGCGAAGGCGCCGCGCGGGCCGCGCACCAGGGCGATGTTCTGGTCCGGCGCCGTGGCCGACAGGAACCCGGCCAGCCTAGCCGTCATCAGCGCCGACGTGATCCCGTGGCCCGAGACGTCGATGGCGTAAAGCCCGATGCGGTGTCCGTCGATCGGGAAGGCGCCGACGAGATCGCCGCCGACATGGCCCGACTGCTGGAGAAGCAGGCTGATCTCGGACCCGCCATAGGTCCGGTAGCGGTCCCGCACCAGGCTTTGCTGCAGCTTTCGAGCCTCGATCAGGTCGCGGTCGATGCTGTCGTAGAGCCTCTGAAGCTCGGCCAGCGCGCCGGTCAGCTGGCGGTTCTTGTCGGTCAGTTCGCGTTCCATGCGCAGGATGCGTTCGCCCGCCGAAAGCCGGGCGCGCAGCTCGTCGCCACTGACCGGCTTGATGAGAAAGTCGTCGGCGCCCGATTCGAGACCCTGCGCGATCTCGGACGTCTCGGTCTTGGACGTCAGCAGGATGAAATAGACGTAGGATCCGTTGGCCAAGTGGCGGAGCCGGGCGCAGAGATCGAGCCCCGACATGCCGTTCATCACCCAGTCGGAAATGACGAGGTCATGGGCGGATGTCCGGGCGATCTCGATCGCCTCCTCGGCCGAGGCGGCCTCGGTCACGTGGTAGCCGGTGCGGGCAAGCTGCGATGCGAGGATGCGCCTCTGGACGCGGCTGTCGTCGACGACGAGCACGCGGCGGCCCGGCACGACCCCACCCCCGGCGGTTGCCGCCGTCTGCTGCATCACGTCGCCCTGAAACACGGCGCGCCCCGATCACGACCTTCACGCCTCGCAGGCTAGGGCGAGGGCCTTAACGGCCGGTGAAATTCCGGATTAATCGGCCCGCAAGGGATCCAGACCTATGGTGCTGCTCACGTAACGAGTCCTGAGGCATGGGGATGATCGACTGGTCGCGGGTTGAGGAACTGCGGGACGAAATCGGCGAGGACGGGCTCGCCGAGGTGGTCGGGCTTTTCCTCGAAGAGGTGGAGGAGGCTCTTCTCGGGCTGAACCATGTCGATCCGCCGCGGACCCTGGCTGCCCAGATCCATTTCCTGAAGGGCTGCGCGTGGAACCTGGGCTTTCGGGAATTCGGCGCGGTCTGCCACGACTGCGAACGGGCGGCCCTCGAGGGGCGCTGCGACGGGGTGTCCGTGGACGGCCTGCGTGACTGCTACGTGCGGTCGCGCGTCGCGTTTCTGGCCGGGCTGGCGACCGGCGGGCGGGCCGCCTGACCGCGTCCTAGCGGGTGGCGGGGCCGAGGACCTCGAGCCCGCGCCCCTTCGGCCTGACCGTCAGCGCGCAGTCCGTCGGAACCGACACCCAGTCCGAGGACGTGCCATCGGGCCAGAGCACGCGGATCTCGGCGAGGGTCTCCGGCCCAAGCCCGAAATGGACTGGTCCGGCCTGGCCTCCGGCGTGGCCGCCGCCCACGGTGATCTCCTGCGTCCGGGTTCCGGCCGCGGTGCGCAGCTCGACCCAGGCTCCGACGGCGCGGGTGTTCGCACCGTCCATCCGGGGCTCGATCGCCAGCCAGTGGCCAGTGCCAGCGGTGTCGTTCTGCCAGATCTCCATCGGTGCGCGCCGGTTCACCACCACGATGTCGAGGCGGCCGTCGCCGTCCAGGTCGACCAGCGCCGCGCCCCGCGACCGGGCGGTGGTCGCGACGCCGGCGCGGTCGGCCATCTCGACAAAGCGCCCGTCCGGTCCCTGCATGAGCAGGTTGTTGGGATCCTTCATCGCATTCGAGGGCATCTGATCGACGTTCCCTTTCGCGATGAAGAGATCGTCGCGCCCGTCGTTGTCGATGTCGCCGAATTCGGCGTGCCAGCCCGTGGCCGGGCGGCCGTCGTCGCCGGTGAAGGGTTTCTGCGCATAGGTGCCGATCTCGTAGGGCGCATTCCACAGCCCGTCCGGTCCGTTCAGCTGCAGGAGCTGGTCGCCCATCGAGGTCGTCATCACCTCGGGCAGGCCGTCGCCGGTCAGGTCGCGGCTGGCAATGCCCATGCCCCAGAGCGAAACCTTGTTCCAGCCCTCGGTCCGCTCGGCCAGCGGGCGCAGCCGGAACATCTGCTCGTAGCCGCCCCGCACGTAGTAGTGGCGGTCGTTCGCGATCCGGAGTTCCGGCTCGCCGCTGCGCCGCCAGTCCGAGATCAGCATGGACAGGGCGCAGAATCCGGGCTCAATCGTCTCTGCGCCGGCGTATTTCTGCCCTTTCGGCCGGTAGAGGTCCGAGGTGTCGCAGGCCTCGAACGGGCCTTTCGGATTGGACCTGTCCACGTAGTGACCGAAGGCAAGCGTCGGCCGGGTCTCGCCCCGTTCCCAGGTCGCGGCAAAGGCGGCGGTCCAGGCGTCGCGCGCCTCGAACCCCCAGTCGGCGGGCGCGTCCTCGAACCGGCAGTCGCCCAGGCCGCGCAGCAGCCGGTCCGATCCGACCCGCAGCACCGAAAGGTCGAGCCGCCCGTCGCCGTCGATGTCGAGCGGATAGGCGCCCGTGGTGTCGGCGATGTCGGGAAAGGCGCCCGCGTCGAAGCGGATCGGCGCGCCGGGGGACGGGGTCGCGTTGACGAAGAGCCGCATCGGATTGGTCCCGCCCGCCGCCACCAGATCGGGGCGCTCGTCGTCGTTGCAGTCGAGCGCCGCGACGCCACCGCCCACGAAATGCGTCCATCCCCCGGCATAGACATGCGGCTGAGGCAGGCCCCCCGCGCGGTCGATGAACCGCGGCTCGGCCGCGGCCGGAGCGGCGAGCAGGGCCAGGATCGCCGCGACCTTCATGCGGCCGCCTCGCGCGCGATGCCCACCCGTCCTTCGGTGATGGCCGACAGCGCGAGCGCCGCCGCGCCGTGACCCCAGAGAAGGTCGCCCCAGGCGTGGATCTCGATCCGCGGCAGGGGACGGCCGGTGTTCAGTGCCATGCCCTGGATCTCGGCCAGAGTCTCATGGGCATAGAGATAATCGTAGCGCATGCGTTCGCCGGACAGGATGATGAGTTCGGGGTCGAAAAGGTTGATGACGTTGGCGATGCCCAGCGCCAGATAGCGCCCGGCCCGGTGGAAGATCGACCGGGCCGCCGGGTTGCCGGCCTTGGCGTGATCGAAAAGGCTTTCCAGCAGGATGTTCGTCGATTGCGTCTCGCGGCTGGTCCAGTTGAGCGCGGTCTGCGCCTCGCGCACCAGCGCGTAGTCCGCGACGTAGGCCTCGAGGCAGCCGCGCTGCCCGCAGCGGCAGAGGGCCCCGTCGATCTGCACCTTAGTGTGGCCAAGCTCCATCCCCAGGCCGCGCGCGCCCCGGTAGATGCGGTGATTGAGCACGAAGCCCATGCCGAGACCATGCTCGATGGTGACGACCGCAAAGTCGGCAAGCCGGCGCCCGGCCCCGAACCACAGCTCGGCGAGCGTGACGAGGTTTGCGTCGTTGTCGATGTGAACCGGCATTCCGAGGCGCGCTTCGGCGGCCGAGGCAAAGGCCACGTCGCGGCCGGACAGGATCGGCGACCAGAGGACGGTGCCGCTGGCCGAATCGACGAAGCCCGGAAGGCCGAGGCCCAGCGCGGCCAGCCGCGACCGCTCGATCCCGGCGCGGGCGCAGACGCGGGACAGAAGCTGTTCGGTCGCGTCGAGAAGCGCCGCGGGTTCGCTGGCGCCGGGCTGGCGCTGGATCGAATCGTCGGCCACGAGGTTGCCGGCGAAATCGACGATCACCGCCGTGTGCTCGCGGTCCGACAGCTTGATCCCGGCCACGAGATAGGCGTCCGCCCGCACCGCGAGAGAGACCGCGGGCCGGCCGCGCCCGCCCTCGCCCTCGCGCGCGCCGGCGGATTCGACCAGAAGCCCGGCGTCGATCAGCTCGGACGTCAGCGTGGTGACAGTGGCCGGGCTGACGCTCAGCTCCTTGGCCACCTGGATGCGCGAGATCGACCCCGAGGCACGCACGCGCTCGAAGACCTGCTGGCGCAGCGGGCGGGCCGTTTCGGACAGGGGCGGGATCATCGGCCCGCAACCGGTCTGGCCGCTGCCCATGCGGGACGCCTGCTTGGGTCGGATCTCGGCGCGGCGCAGCGACATTTATTTGACCCTTCGAACAAAAGTTGGCGGCTGCGCCGTCGGATTCAGGTTTCTTGTGGCGTTTCTTGCCGCAGCGCGGCGTAACATCGCATGAAAGTTGCGCATGGTGAGTGTCTGACATCAGTTTTAATTTGACAACTAAAATTATTGCCGCCACTGTTTTCGCACTCCGGCGAATCCGCCGGCCTGGGCCATTGGCCCCTTACGGGAGGAACATATGCACAAGTCGATTCTGGCTGCCGTCGCGCTGGCGGCTGGCCTTTCCACCTCGGCCTATGCGCAGACCAAGGTCGGCGTGTCGTGGTCGAACTTCCAGGAAGAGCGCTGGAAGACCGATGAGGCGGCCATCAAGGCCGCGCTTGCCGCCGCCGGCGCCGAATACGTCTCGGCCGACGCGCAGTCGTCCTCGGCCAAGCAGCTGTCCGACATCGAGGCGCTGATGGCGCAGGACGTGAACGCGCTCATCATCCTCGCGCAGGACACCGAGGCGATCAAGCCGGCCGTCCAGGCCGCCGCCGACCAGGGCATCCCGGTCATCGCATACGACCGCCTGATCGAAGACCCGCGCGCCTTCTACCTGACCTTCGACAACGTCGAGGTCGGCCGGATGCAGGCCGCCGCCGTTCTGGCCGCGATGCCGAAGGGCAACTACGTGATGATCAAGGGCTCGCCCACCGACCCGAACTCCGACTTCCTGCGCGGCGGCCAGCAGGAGGTGCTTCAGGGCGCGATCGACACCGGCGACATCAAGATCGTGGGCGAGGCCTACACCGACGGCTGGCTGCCGGCGAACGCCCAGAAGAACATGGAGCAGATCCTTACCGCCAACGACAACAAGGTCGATGCGGTGGTGGCCTCGAACGACGGCACAGCCGGCGGCGCGATCGCGGCGCTGACCGCGCAAGGCATGGTGGTTCCGGTCTCGGGCCAGGACGGCGACCACGCCGCGCTGAACCGGATTGCCCAGGGCACCCAGACCGTTTCCGTCTGGAAGGATTCGCGCGAACTGGGCAAGACCGCGGGCGAGATCGCGGTGGCGCTGGCCGGCGGCACCCCGATGGACAAGATCCCGAACGTGCAGAAGTTCATGACGCCCGGCGGCAACGAGATGAACGCCGTGCTTCTGGCGCCGATCCCGATCACGAAGGACAACCTGAACGTGGTCGTGGACGCGGGCTGGATCACCAAGGACGCGCTCTGCCAGGGCGTGACCGCGGGTCCCGCTCCCTGCAACTGATCCCTGCCACCTGACGGGACGCCCCGGATCCATGTCCGGGGCGTCTTTTCAAACCACGGGCGGCGCGGCCGCCCCGGACAGGAGCGGCCATGACCACCCAGTCGACCCTTTCCGCCGCGAGTCGGCGCTCTCTCTTCGACACTCTCGGCATCGACACCCGGCTTCTGGGCATGGTCGGCGCCTTCGCCCTGATCTGTGCAGCGTTCTGGGTCTATACGGACGGCCGGTTCCTGTCGGCCCGCAACATCTTCAACCTGACGATCCAGACGGTCAGCGTGGCCATCATGGCGACGGGCATGGTCTTCGTGATCGTCACGCGCAACATCGACCTGTCGGTCGGCGCGCTTCTGGCGGTCTGCTCGGCGGTGATGGGCCTGATGCAGGTCTGGATCATGCCCAAGGTGATGGGCGTGGCGCTGGGCAGCCCGCTGATCGCGCCGCTGGCGATGATCGCGGGGCTTGCGACCGGAACGGTGATCGGCGCCTTCAACGGCTGGCTCGTCGGCTATCAGAAGATCCCGTCCTTCATCGTGACGCTGGGCGGTCTGCTCGTGTGGCGCAACGTCGGCTGGTACATGACCTCGGGGCAGACGCTCGGGCCGCTCGACCAGACATTCCTGCTGTTCGGCGGATCGGAAGGCACGCTGGGCCCGACCTGGTCCTGGGTGATCGGCATCATCGCCACGCTGGCGGCGCTCTGGGGGATCTGGGGCGCGCGGCGCGCGAAGATCGCGCATGAATTCCCGGTCAAGCCGGTCTGGGCCGAGATCGCGATGGGCGTCCTCGCGGCGGTCTCGATTCTCGGCTTCACCGCCATCCTGAATTCCTACGACATCCCGACCGCCAAGCTTCAGCGCATGTTCGAGGCGCGCGGGGAGGTGATGCCGGAGGGCTACACCGAGGGCTACGGGCTGCCGATTTCGGTTCTGATCCTCATCATCGTCGCGATCGCCATGACCATCCTGGCGCGGCGCACGCGCCTTGGCCGCTACATCTTCGCCACCGGCGGCAACCCCGACGCGGCCGAGCTTTCCGGGATCAACACGCGGCTTCTGACCGTCAAGGTCTTTGCCCTGATGGGGTTCCTCTGCGGGCTGTCGGCGATCATCGCCCAGGCGCGGCTCCAGAACCACACCAACGACATCGGCACGCTGGACGAGCTGCGCGTGATCGCGGCGGCGGTCATCGGCGGCACGGCGCTGTCGGGCGGCATCGGCACGATCTATGGCGCCATTCTCGGGGCGCTCATCATGCAGTCGCTCGCATCCGGGATGGCGATGGTCGGCGTGGACAGCCCGTTCCAGAACATCGTCGTCGGCATCGTTCTGGTGCTGGCCGTGTGGATCGACATCATCTACCGCAAGCGCACGGGGGCCCTGAAATGATCGTGGACAAGACGGTTCCTCTGGTCGAGATGCGCGACATCTCGATTTCCTTCGGGGGCATCAAGGCGGTGGATCACGTCACCATCGACCTTCATCCCGGCGAGGTGGTCGGGCTTCTGGGTCACAACGGCGCCGGAAAATCGACCCTCATCAAGTGTCTGTCCGGGGCCTACCAGATGGATTCGGGCGAGATCCGCATCGACGGCGAGAAGGTCGAGATCCGCAACCCGCGCGACGCGCGCGCCCTGAACATCGAGACGATCTACCAGACGCTGGCGCTGGCCGACAACCTGGACGCCGCCTCGAACCTGTTTCTCGGGCGCGAGCTGGTGACGGCGGCGGGCTTCGTGGACGATGCGCGGATGGAGGCGGAGACGCGCAAGATCATGGGCCGTCTCAACCCCAACTTCCGCAAGTTCAAGGAACCCGTCTCGGCGCTGTCGGGCGGGCAGCGGCAGTCGGTGGCCATTGCGCGCGCGGTCTATTTCAACGCCCGCATCCTGATCATGGACGAGCCCACCGCCGCGCTCGGCCCGCACGAGACGCAGATGGTGTCGGAACTGATCCAGGAGCTGAAGGCGCAGGGCCTCGGCATCTTCCTGATCGAGCACGACATCCACAACGTGATGAAGCTCTGCGACCGGGCGAGTGTCATGAAGAACGGCCAGCTTGTCGGCACGGTGAACGTCAAGGACGTGACCGACGAGGACATCCTCGCGATGATCATCCTCGGCAAGAAGCCCGAGAAGGCGGCGTGAGATGTATCTCGGGCTCGATCTCGGCACCTCGGGCCTGAAAGGCATCCTCGTCGACGACGCGCAGACGGTCGTCGCCGAGGCGTCGGCCCCCCTGACGGTCTCGCGCCCGCAGGACGGCTGGTCCGAACAGTCGCCGGCCGACTGGATCGCGGCCGCCGAGCAGGTCCTTTCGGCGCTGTCGGGCGCGGGCCTGTCGGGCCTGAAGGCGATCGGGCTGTCGGGCCAGATGCACGGGGCGACGCTGCTTGACGCGGCCGACAACGTGCTGCGGCCCTGCATCCTCTGGAACGACACCCGCGCCCATGCCGAGGCGGCCGAACTGGACGCCGACCCGCGTTTCCGGGCGATTTCCGGCAACATCGTCTTTCCGGGATTCACGGCGCCCAAGCTTGTCTGGGTCGCGCGGCACGAACCGGCGATCTTCGGGCGGGTGGCGAAGGTGCTTCTGCCGAAGGACTACCTGCGGCTCTGGCTGACCGGCGAGCATGTGGCCGAGATGTCGGATGCGGCGGGGACGAGCTGGCTCGACACCGGCGCGCGGGCCTGGTCGGACGATCTTCTGGCCGCGTCGGGCATGTCGCGGGCGCAGATGCCGCGGCTGGTCGAGGGCTCGGCGGTCTCGGGTCAGGTGCGCGACAGTCTGGCGCAGCGCTTCGGGATGCCGGCCGGGGTCGTGGTGGCGGGTGGTGGCGGCGACAACGCGGCCTCGGGCGTCGGCGTCGGCGTGGTGAAGGCCGGGCAGGCCTTCGTGTCGCTGGGCACGTCGGGGGTTCTGTTCGCGGCGAACGACGGCTATCAGCCCGACCCGGCCACGGCGGTGCACACCTTCTGTCACGCGCTGCCCGGAGCCTGGCACCAGATGGGGGTGATCCTGGCAGCCACCGACGCGCTGAACTGGTTTGCACGTCTCGCGGGTTCGGATGCGGCGGGACTGACCGGTGGCCTCGGCCCTCTGAAAGCGCCGGGTAAGACCCTGTTCCTGCCCTATCTGGGTGGCGAGCGCACGCCCCTGAACGATTCCGCGATCCGTGGCGCCTTCGTCGGTCTCGAGCACGCCACGGACCGCGCAGCCGCGACCCGGGCCGTGCTCGAGGGCGTGACCTTTGCCATCCGCGACTGCCGCGACGCGCTGGCCGCGACCGGCACCCGCATCGACCGGCTTCTGGCGGTCGGCGGCGGCTCGCGTTCGGACTACTGGCTTTCGGCCATTGCCACGGCGCTCGGCACGCCCGTCTTGCTGCCGGTGGCCGGCGACTTCGGCGGGGCCTTCGGAGCGGCGCGCCTGGCCATCATGGCGGCGACGGGGGCGGGGGCCGAGATCGCCCGCATGCCCGCCATCGCCCGGACCATCGACCCCGACCCCCATCTGGGTGCGGCCTTCGACGAAGGCCACGCCCGTTTCCGTTCCGCGCGCGACGCGATCAGAGGACTGACATGACCGACTTCTTCAAGGGTATCCCGCCGATCCGCTACGAGGGCCTCGAAAGCACCCACGACTTCGCCTTCCGGCACTACAACCCCGACGAGGTGGTGATGGGCAAGCGGATGGAGGACCATCTGCGCTTTGCGGTCGCCTACTGGCACAGCTTTGCCTGGCCGGGGGGCGATCCTTTCGGCGGGCAGACCTTCGATCGGCCGTGGTTCGGCGACAGCATGGACCACGCCCGGCTCAAGGCCGACGCGGCTTTCGAGCTGTTCGCCATTCTCGACGTGCCGTTCTTCTGCTTCCACGACGCCGATGTCCGGCCGGAGGGTGCGACCTGGGGCGAGAGCCTGCGGAACTTCGAGGAGATCACCGACTACCTTGCGAGGAAGATGGAGACGAGCCGCACCCGTCTGCTCTGGGGCACGGCGAACCTCTTCTCGCACCGTCGCTTCATGGCGGGCGCGGCCACCAACCCCGACCCCGATGTCTTTGCCTGGTCGGCGGCGACGGTGAAGGCCTGCATGGACGCGACCCAGCGGCTCGGCGGGCAGAACTACGTGCTCTGGGGCGGGCGCGAGGGCTACGAGACGCTGCTGAACACCGACCTCGCGCGTGAACGCCGGCAGGCGGGCCGGTTCCTGCAGATGGTCGTCGAATACAAGCACAAGATCGGCTTCAAGGGCGCGATCCTGATCGAGCCGAAACCGCAGGAGCCCTCGAAGCACCAGTACGACTACGACGTGGCGACGGTCTACGGGTTCCTGAAGGAGTTCGGCCTCGAGACGGAAGTGAAGGTGAACATCGAGCAGGGCCACGCCATCCTGGCGGGCCACAGCTTCGAGCATGAGCTGGCGCTGGCGGCGTCGCTCGGCATCTTCGGGTCGATCGACATGAACCGCAACGACTACCAGTCGGGCTGGGACACCGACCAGTTCCCCGACAACGTGCCGGAGATGGCGCGCGCCTATTACGAGGTGCTGCGCGCGGGCGGCTTCACCACCGGCGGCACGAATTTCGACGCCAAGATCCGCCGCCAGAGCCTCGACCCCGAGGATCTGGTCCTGGCCCATGTCGGCGCGATGGATGTGTGCGCGCGCGCGCTGAAGGCGGCGGCGGCGCTCCTGCAGGACGGATCGCTCGAGACCGCACGGGCCGAGCGCTACGCCTCTTGGGATCTGCCCGCGAATCGGGCCATGCTCGACGGCACGCTGGAACAGGCCGCGGCGCGAATCGGTGCCGACAATCCGGGTCCGGAGCCGCGCTCGGGCCGGCAGGAACGGCTCGAGAATCTCTGGAACCGCTACGTCTGATCTCGGAAAACCGGGCAGAAATTCGGCGCGTGGGGCTGTCCGTGGCCGGAATCCAGGCAGCCCGACGGCGGGGGGGCGCGGATTGCCGCCGGCCGGCGTCGATTCCTCCTTCGCAAAACGGATTCATCTTGCGTTTACTACCTATGGTTGTATCTGACTCGGGTGTCGGTTCGATCGCGACCAAGGAGCTTCGGGCATGTCGATCCCCTTTTTCGAGTTCGTTGATCTTCCGGCCCATCGTTCCCGGCCGGGTCTCTATGCCGCTTTCGGCAAGCGGGTTCTGGATGTCGCCCTCATCCTTCTGATGGCGCCGGTCGTCGTACCCGTCATGGCCGTGATCCTTCTGGTCTCCATGGCGCAGGGGGGGGCGCCCGCTTTACGTGCAGGAGCGTCTGGGCCGGGACGGCCGGCGGTTCCGGTGCTGGAAGGTGCGCACGATGGTGCACGATGCCGACGCCGAGCTGCGCCGGATCCTGGATCGCGACCCGGAGCTTGCGGCGGAATGGGCCGCCCATCAGAAACTGTCCCGCGATCCCCGCATCACCCGCTTCGGGCATGTTCTGCGCCGCACCAGCCTGGATGAGCTTCCGCAACTGTGGAATGTGTTGCGTGGCGACATGAGCCTGGTCGGTCCGCGGCCCTTCCTGCCCGAGCAGGCGCCGCTCTATGCCGGCGGGAATCGGGACGCCGCCTACTTCCGGCTGCGCCCCGGCCTGACCGGACTCTGGCAGGTGTCGCGGCGAAACGCCGGCACCTTTGCCGAACGCGCCGAATACGATGCCGAATACGGACGCGACGTCAGCCTGATGCGCGACCTCGCCATCCTGGCGCGCACGGTGGGTGTCGTGCTGCGGGCCACGGGGCGCTGAGCGTCCCGGCCCGTCACTGCCGCCGCAGCCAGAGCGCCTTGTCCCCCATCGCGGCAACGAAGGCCTCATGCGCGGCCGCCTCCTGCGCGGTGATGCGCGGGGCGAGCGGTGCCGGGCGCGGCGGGATCCGCCAGTCGGCCGCCGGGTTGGCCCCTGAGTCTGCATCGCGCGCGTCGATCGCCACATTCAGACCAAACGTCGGCTGCCGACCGCCGATGAGCTCCAGATAGACCTCGGCCAGAAGCTCGGAATCGAGCAGGGCGCCGTGCTTTTCGCGGCTCGAGTTGTCGATTCCGAACCGGCGGCACAGCGCGTCGAGCGACACCGGCGAGCCGGGAAACTTGCGTCGGGCGATCAGAAGGGTGTCGACGGCCCGTTCCGCGGCGATCTCGGCCAGACCCAGCCAGCCGAGTTCCGCGTTTAGGAATTTCATGTCGAAGGCAGCGTTGTGGATCACCAGACGCGACTCGGCTCCGATGAAGCTCAGGAATCCGTCTGCAATCTCCGAGAACCGCGGCTTGTCGCGCAGGAAATCGTCGCCCAGCCCATGGACGGCAAAGGCCTCGGCCGGCATCGCGCGCTCGGGGTTGATGTACTGGTGATAGACCCGTCCGGTCGGCACATGGTTGAACAGCTCGACCGCGCCGATCTCGACGATCCGGTGACCCTCGGCCGGCTCGAATCCGGTGGTTTCGGTGTCGAGTACGATCTCACGCATTGGGTCCTCGCAGTCGGGCGATGATCCCTCGGACCGCCGCGCGGGCCGAGTCCAGGGTGGTGGTCTCGATCACGAAATCGGCGCGCCGGCGCTTTTCCGGGTCGGGGATCTGCCGTGACAGGATCAGGGCGAACTGTTCGGGGGTCATGCCGGGGCGGGCCAGAACCCGGTCACGCTGCACGTTGGGCGGGGCGGACACCACCACCACCTTGTCGAGCCCGTCCTCGGCGTGCGTTTCATAGAGAAGCGGAATGTCCAGCACCACCAGCGGCTCGCCCCGGGCCTCCGCGGCCTCGAGAAAGCGCAGGCGGTCGGCCGCCACCAGAGGATGGATCGCGGTCTCGATCCGCGACAGAAGGCCGGGCGACGCGCCGACCAGGCGGCGCAGGATGGCGCGGTCCACCGCTCCGTCGGCGGTTATCGCCTCGGGGCAGACGCGCGACAGGGCGGCAGCCCCCGGCCCGCCCGCGGCGTAGATGCGGTGCACGGCGGCATCGGCATCCCAGACCGGTACGCCCTCGTCGGCAAACAGCGCCGCGGTCGTCGACTTCCCCATGCCGATCGAGCCGGTCAGGCCGATGCGCCGCGTGGTCATTCCGCCAGAACCGCGTCCCGCGTGGCCTGATCGACCTCGGGCCGGACACCGAACCAGCGCTCGAAGGCGGGCGCCGCCTGGTGAAGAAGCATCCCGAGCCCGTCCACGGTCGTGCAGCCGATCGCCGCCGCCTCTTCCAGGAAGCGGGTGCGCAGCGGCGCATAGACCAGATCGGTCACGATCGCCTGGGGGGACAGGGCGTCGAGGGGAACGCGGAAATCGGGCTTTCCGGTCATCCCGAGCGAGGTCGTGTTCACGACCGTCACCGCGCCCTCGAGCATGTTTCCGGCCTGCACCCAGTCGAAGACCACGACCTTGGCGCCGAATTCGGCGCGCAGCGTCTCGGCCCGGGCCCGGGTGCGGTTGGCGAGACGGATTTCCGGCACTCCGACCTCCAGAAGCGAGGCGATCACCGCCCGGGCCGCGCCGCCGGCACCAAGCACCGCGGCCGCACCGCCACCGGGACTCCAGCCGGGCGCGTTCTGGCGGAGGTTTGCCACGAAGCCGTATCCATCGGTGTTGTCGGCGTGGATGCGCCCGTCCTTGCGGAAGATCAGCGTGTTGGCCGCGCCGATCAGCGCCGCCCGGTCCGTCACGATGTCCGCGAGGGCCAGCACCGTCTCCTTGTGGGGGATGGTGATGTTGACCCCGACGAAGCCGGCCTTGGGCAGGGCACGAAGCACCTCGGCCAGGTCGGCGTGGGCGACGTCCATGGGAATGTAATGGCCGGCGATTCCGTAGGTCTTCAGCCAGTGCGCGTGAAGGCGGGGCGACTTCGAGTGCGCGACAGGCGAGCCAATGACGCCAGCGAGCGGGATGCGGGGATGATCGGTCATG
>JBMOOG010000010.1:95627-126543 GCA_049324535.1 Pseudomonadota bacterium
TGACGGGATGTCGCCCCGTGCGCGCAGCCACGTCAAGAGTTCGATAAGGGGTAGACCCAGGATCGTGAACCAGTCGCCCTCGATGCGTGACATGAGCCGCACACCTTCCTCTTCGAGCTTGTAGGCGCCGACGCTCTGGCGGATGCTGTCCCAGTTCCGGTCGACATAGCCGGCGATGAACTCCGGGCTGAGCGTGGCCATGGTCAGGCGCGCCACGCCCACATGCCGCCAGAGCGGCTGTCCGTCCTGCACGGCGACCAGGGCCGAATACAGTCGGTGGGTGCGACCCGAAAGCCGGGCGAGCTGGTCGCGGGCCTCGTCCGGGTCGCCCGCCTTGGCGAAGATCGCACCCTCGCATTCGAGAATCTGATCGGCGCCAAGAACAAGCGCGCCCGGCCGGCGCGAGGCGACGCGCAGGGCTTTTGTTTCCGCCAGGGTGTCGGCAAGGTCGCGCGGGGTGCCGCCCTCTGCCAGAAGCGCGGCCCGGATCGATTCCTCGTCCACGCGGGCGGGCACGATCTCGGCCGGAAGCCCGGCCTGGGCAAGAAGGCGCGCGCGGATTTCCGAGGCCGAGGCAAGGATCAGGGGTGGCATGTGGACAAGCCTGCGCAAAAGCGTGGGAACGGCCTGTGTGCGGGTCTAGCGGAGTCCGGGTCGGTGGACAAGGTGCCCGGTCCGCCGGACGTCCGGTCCGGGTTGTCCCGATGTGCGGCACATCGTCCCCGGGGTGTGGAGAACGGATTGGTCCCCGAATGCCCCCGCGTCATGTCCACAGAGACTGCGACATCGGCTATCGTCTAACACATTGAAATTACGTGTTTCATTCGCAGTCCTCATGCAGACCGGTGGCTACTCACAGAATTTTCCACAGGATCCGCGGCTTGTGGATGCAACGGCCGGAAATCCCCTTGTCCCGAAACCCACAGGACCAACGGCATCAGCATCCTTCTTCCTTGAATCCAGATTGATTAGAAGATCAGGTGCAGGGAAGGGGACGGAACGGGGAAGACGCGATGGACTGGATCACCGGCACGCTTGCGGCGGCCTATCTCTGGGTGAAGGCCCTGCATGTGATCTCGGTCATCACCTGGATGGCGGGGATCTTCTATCTGCCGCGCCTGTTCGTCTATCACGTCGAAGGGTTGAACAAGGCGGGCGTGGTGGCCGGCAGCGACATGGACCGGCTGTTCCAGAGGCAGGAGCGGCTGCTTCTGAAGGCGATCATGAATCCCTCGCTGATCGCGACCTGGCTCTTCGGCCTGATGCTGGTGTTCACACCCGGCATCGTGGACTGGTCGCTGGTCTGGCCCTGGACCAAGGCGGCCAGCGTGCTGGGGATGACCTGGTTCCACATGTGGCTGGCCGGGCGGCGCAAGGACTTCCTGTCCGGAACCAACCGCCTGACCGGTCGCCAGTACCGGATCATGAACGAGGTGCCGACGGTGCTGATGCTGGTCATCGTCTTCTCGGTGATCCTCAAGTTCTAGCGGCTTGGTTGACTTTCGGGCCCCCGAGGGTGTATCCGTCGCGCTGACAGGGCCGTCCGGCCCGTGGTTTTTCCCTTCACATGATCCGAGTGCGCCCCGGCGCCCCATCTGCGGTTTGCCATGACCCATGAACGTCTGAACCTGTCCGACCTCAAGGCCAAGAGCCCGGCCGATCTTCTGGCCATGGCCGAGGAGCTCGAGATCGAGAACGCCTCGACCATGCGCAAGGGCGAGATGATGTTCTCGATCCTGAAGGAGCACGCCGAGGAAGGCTGGGAGATCGGCGGCGACGGGGTGCTCGAGGTGCTTCAGGACGGCTTCGGATTCCTGCGCTCGCCCGAGGCGAACTATCTACCCGGTCCCGACGACATCTACGTGTCGCCCGACATGATCCGCCAGTACAGCCTGCGGACCGGCGATACCGTCGAGGGGCCGATGCGCGCGCCCGGCGAGAACGAGCGGTATTTCGCGCTGAACAAGGTGACGCGGATCAACTTCGAGGATCCCGAGCGCGCCCGCCACAAGGTGGCCTTCGACAACCTGACGCCGCTTTATCCCGACGAGCGGCTGAAGATGGAGATCGAGGACCCCACCATCCGCGACCGTTCGGCCCGGATCATCGACCTGGTGGCGCCGATCGGGAAGGGCCAGCGCGGCCTGATCGTGGCCCCGCCGCGCACCGGCAAGACGGTGCTGCTGCAGAACATCGCCCATTCGATCGCGACGAACCACCCGGAGTGCTATCTCATCGTCCTTCTGATCGACGAGCGCCCCGAGGAAGTGACCGACATGCAGCGGTCGGTGAAGGGCGAGGTGATCTCCTCGACCTTTGACGAGCCGGCGACCCGGCACGTGGCGGTGGCCGAGATGGTGATCGAGAAGGCCAAGCGCCTTGTCGAGCACAAGCGCGACGTGGTGATCCTGCTCGATTCGATCACGCGCCTCGGCCGGGCCTTCAACACCGTGGTGCCGTCCTCGGGCAAGGTGCTGACCGGCGGTGTCGACGCCAACGCGCTGCAGCGGCCCAAGCGGTTCTTCGGCGCGGCGCGCAACATCGAGGAGGGCGGGTCGCTGACCATCATCGCGACCGCGCTGATCGACACCGGGTCGCGGATGGACGAGGTGATCTTCGAGGAGTTCAAGGGCACCGGCAACAGCGAGATCGTGCTGGACCGCAAGGTGGCCGACAAGCGGGTCTTCCCGGCGATGGACATCCTCAAGTCCGGCACCCGGAAGGAGGATCTGCTGGTCGACAAGAACGACCTGCAGAAGACCTATGTGCTGCGGCGGATCCTGAACCCGATGGGCACCACCGACGCGATCGAGTTCCTGATCTCGAAGCTGAAGCAGACCAAGACGAACTCGGAATTCTTCGACTCGATGAACGCCTGACTTGTTGTTTTGAAACAATAGGTTACGGAAATGGACACCATCTTTGCCCTGGCCTCCTCCCGGGGCCGCGCCGGCGTTTCCGTCGTTCGGATCTCGGGCCCGGCCTCCTGGGAGGCGCTGCAAGGCCTCGGCGCCTCGGTTCCCGAGCCCCGCCGGGCCGCGCTGCGCCGTCTCAGCCACCGGGGCGACGTTCTGGATGAGGCGCTGGTCATCGCCTTTGCCGGCGGCGCAAGCTTCACCGGCGAGCAGGCGGCCGAACTCCATCTGCACGGGTCGGTGGCGGTGGTCTCGGCGGTGCTGCGCGCCCTGACCGATCTGGGCCTGCGTCCGGCGGAACCGGGAGAGTTCACGCGTCGGGCGCTCGAGAACGGTCGGCTCGACCTGACCCAGGTCGAGGGCCTTGCCGATCTGATCGATGCCGAGACCGAGGCCCAGCGGCGTCAGGCCCTGCGGGTGATGCGGGGCGCGATCCGGGAGCGGGCCGACGGGTGGCGGCGCGATCTGATCCGGGCCGCGGCCCTGGTCGAGGCGACGATCGATTTTGCCGACGAGGATGTGCCGGTGAACGTGACGCCCGAGGTGACGGCGCTGGTCGTGGGGGTGCGCGATTCGCTGTCGGCCGAGCTAGCCGGCTATGGCGCGTCCGAACGGATCCGGGACGGGTTCGAGGTTGCCATCGTCGGGCGCCCGAATGCGGGGAAATCCACGCTCCTCAACGCGCTGGCCGGCCGTGAGGCGGCGATCACCTCGGAAAGGGCGGGCACGACGCGCGACGTGATCGAGGTTCGGATGGAAATCGCCGGCCTGCCGGTCACGCTTCTCGACACGGCGGGGGTGCGGGAGGCCGAGGACGACATCGAGGCGATCGGCGTGGCCAGGGCCCGTGAGCGCGCCGAGGGCGCCGACCTGCGGGTGTTCCTGGTCGAAGGGAGCGACGCTCCGGTGATGGCGCCGCGCGCGGGCGATCTGGTCGTGCGGGCCAAGGCCGACGTCGGCGCGATGGGCGACGGTCTGGCCGTGTCCGGCGTGACCGGAGAGGGGCTGTCCGAGCTTACCGCCGAGATCGGTCGGCGGCTTCAGCAGCGCACCGGCGGTGGTGCCCTGATCTTGAGGGAGCGGCATCGGTCGGCGGTGAGCCGCGCGCAGGCGGCGCTTTCGGCGGCGCTGGACGGACTGGCCACGGGGGGCGGCAGCGAGCTTGTTGCCGAAGATCTGCGATCGGCGATCCGATCGCTCGAATCACTTGTCGGGCGGGTTGATGTCGAGCATCTGCTGGACGATATCTTCGCCAGCTTCTGCATCGGAAAGTAAGGGCTGTTTCACGTGGAACACTTCGACGTCATCGTGATCGGGGGCGGCCATGCCGGAGCGGAGGCGGCGCATGCGAGCGCGCGGCTGGGCGTGCGGACGGCGCTTCTGACCCTGCGGGCCGACGCCATCGGCGTGATGTCGTGCAATCCGGCGATCGGGGGGCTGGGGAAGGGCCATCTCGTCTGCGAGATCGACGCGATGGACGGGCTCATGGGGCGCGCGGCGGACCGCGCCGCCATCCAGTTCCGGCTGCTCAACCGAAGCAAGGGACCCGCCGTTCAGGGGCCGAGGGCGCAGGCCGACCGCAAGCAGTACCGCAAGGCGGTTCAGGCGATCCTGGCCGAGCTTCCGAATCTCACGATCCTTGAAGGCGAGGCCGTCGACCTGCGCATGGCGGGGGGCCGGGTTTCGGGCGTGGTTCTGGCCGATGGCAGCACCATCGCCGCCCGCTCGGTGATCCTCACCTCGGGCACGTTCCTGCGCGGCGTCATCCACATCGGCGACCAGCGCAAGCCGGGCGGGCGCATGGGCGACCGGCCGTCGGTCCGGCTCGCCGAACGGCTTGACGGGTTCGGCCTGCCGATGGGGCGGCTGAAGACCGGCACGCCGCCGCGCCTCGATGGCCGGACGATCGACTGGGATCGGCTCGACCGGCAGGAGGCCGACCGCGAGCCCACGCTGTTCTCCTTCCTGCACGACCGGCCGTTCCTGCCGCAGGTCGCCTGCGGCATCACCCACACCAATGAGGCGACCCACGACCTGATCCGGGCGAACCTGTCGCGCTCGGCCATGTATGGTGGCCACATCGAGGGCGTCGGGCCGCGGTATTGCCCGTCGATCGAGGACAAGGTCGTCCGCTTCGCCGACAAGACCAGCCACCAGGTGTTTCTGGAGCCCGAGGGGCTGGACGATCACACCGTCTATCCCAACGGCATTTCCAGCTCGCTGCCTGTCGATGTCCAGGTGGACTATGTTCACAGCATTGCCGGGCTGGAGCGCGCCGTCATCCTTCAGCCGGCCTATGCGATCGAATACGACTATGTCGATCCGCGCGCCCTGCGCGGCACGCTCGAGCTGCGGGATGTGCCGGGGCTCTATCTCGCGGGCCAGATCAACGGCACGACGGGATACGAGGAGGCGGCCGGGCAGGGGCTGGTGGCGGGGCTGAACGCCGCGCTCGCCGCGCAGGATCGCGAGCCGCTCGAAGTCTCCCGGTCATCGAGCTACCTCGGCGTCATGATCGACGATCTGGTGACGCGCGGCGTGTCCGAGCCTTACCGCATGTTCACCTCGCGGGCGGAGTACCGCCTGTCGCTGCGCGCCGACAATGCCGATCAGCGGCTCACGCCGGTCGGGCTGCGCATCGGCTGCGTCGGCGAGGAGCGCCGGGCGCGATTCGGGGAGAAGATGGAGGAGATGGCGAGGGCGCGCGCCCTGCTCGACGGGTTCAGCCTCTCGCCCCAGGAGGCGGTGGCGGCCGGAATTCGTGTGGGCATGGACGGGGCGCGGCGGACCGGGTTCCGCCTTCTGTCCTTCCCCGACACCGAGGTCGCGGATCTGGTATCCGTCGAGCCCCGGCTGGCCGAGGTGTCCGAAGCAATCCGCCGGCAGATCAAGCGCGACGCGCTCTACGACCAACACATTGCCCGGCAGGCGGCGGATGTCGCCGCACTCCAGCGGGACGAACACCACCGGATACCCGAATCCTTCGCCTACGAGCGGCTTCCTGGCCTGTCGCGCGAGCTCCGCGACAAGCTGCAGCGGCTTCGCCCGACGACTCTGGCGCAGGCCGGCCGGATCGACGGCATGACGCCGGCGGCCCTGACGCTGATCCTGGCCCACCTCCGGCGCAGCGACAGCCAGCGCGAGTCGGCATGACCGAAAACGACTTTGCCGCGGCCACGGGTGTTTCACGTGAAACGCTGGGGCGCCTCTCCGCCTATGAGCGGCTGATCGCGCAGTGGAATCCGGCCATCAATCTGGTTTCCCGGAGTTCGCTGGCCGACTTCTGGGGGCGTCACGCCCTCGATTCCGCCCAGCTTCTGCGACTCGCGCCGCCGGACGTGCGCACCTGGCTCGATCTTGGCTCGGGCGGCGGCTTTCCGGGGCTGGTGGTGGCGATCCTCGCGGCCGAGCAGCGCCCCGACCTGCTTGTCACCCTGGTCGAGAGCGACCAGCGCAAGGCGGCGTTCCTTCGGACCGTGGCGCGGGAAACCGGCACGGCGGTCACGGTGATCGCGGAGCGGGCCGAATTGGTGCCGCCCGCGGGCGCCGATGTCGTGTCGGCCCGCGCCCTGGCTCCGCTCGATCGGCTTCTTCCGCTGGCCGAGCGCCACCTCGCGGCCTCCGGCGTGGCGATCTTTCCCAAGGGCGCCGCCTGGCAGGCCGAGGTCAACACGGCCCTTGCCAACTGGCGGTTCAGCCTTCAGAACCATGCCAGCCTGACGGATCCGCAAGGGGCCGTCCTCGTGCTCGAAGGAATCTCCCGTGCCTGACCCGACCCGACCCCCCGGCCCGCGCATCATCGCCGTCGCCAACCAGAAGGGGGGCGTGGGCAAGACCACGACGGCGATCAACCTGGCCGCGGCGCTGGCGGAAGAGGGGCTGAACGTCCTCATCGTCGATATCGACCCGCAGGGCAACGCCTCGACCGGGCTGGGATTCGAGCCCGCCAGCCGAGTGCGGACGACCTATGATCTGATCCTGGACGACGCCCCGCTGCGCGACGTGATCCGGGAAACGCGGATCGAAGGCATCTGGCTTTGCCCCTCGACGACCGATCTCTCCTCGGCCGACATCGAACTGGTCGCCAACGAAAAGCGCAGCTTTCTGCTGCACGACGCGCTGCGCCAGCCCGATATCGACAGCTATGGCCTTGATTTCGTTCTGATCGATTGCCCGCCGTCGCTCAGCCTCCTGACCGTCAACGCGCTGGTTTCGGCCCATTCGGTGCTGGTGCCGCTTCAGGCCGAGTTCTTTGCCCTGGAAGGCCTGTCGCAGCTGATGCTGACCATCCGCGAGGTGCGCGCCAGCGCCAATCCCGACCTCCGGATCGAAGGCGTTGTCCTGACCATGTACGATTCGCGCAACAACCTGTCGCAGCAGGTCGAGGCCGACGCCCGCGCGACGCTTGGGCCGGTCGTGTTTCAGACGATCATCCCGCGCAACGTCCGCGTCAGCGAGGCGCCGTCCTATTCGGTCCCGGTGCTGACCTATGACACGATGTCGAAGGGCAGCCTCGCCTACCGCGCGCTGGCGCATGAGCTGCTGGGCCGGTATCAGAAGGTTTCGTAAGGAGCATCCGATGAACGAACGCAGACCGGAGCGGCGCGGACTGGGACGCGGACTTTCGGCGCTCATGGCCGATATCCAGGCCAGTCCGGCCGAGGCGACCGGGCAGGGGCCGTCGCGGCGCGCCGAGATGCGACTTCCGGTCGATCAGCTGGTCCCCAACCCCGACCAGCCGCGGCGCGATTTTCCGCCCGAGGCGCTGCGGGAGCTGGCCGAATCGCTGCGCGCCAAGGGGGTGATCCAGCCGCTGATCGTGCGGCGGCACCCGTCCGGCGATGGCACCTACCAGATTGTCGCCGGCGAGCGCCGCTGGCGGGCGGCGCAGCTTGCGCAGCTGCACGAGGTTCCGGTGCTGGTGCGCGACCTCGACGACACCGAGGTGCTCGAGGTCGCGATCATCGAGAACATTCAGCGCGCCGATCTCAACGCGCTCGAAGAGGCGATGGGCTACCGGCAGCTTATGGACCGCTTCGGCCATACGCAGGAAAAGATGGCCGAGGCGCTCTCCAAGAGCCGCAGCCACATCGCCAATCTGCTGAGGCTTCTGACCCTGCCCGAAGAGGTTCAGACCTGGCTTCGCGAGGGCAAGCTGACGGCCGGCCATGCCCGCGCCCTTGTGTCGACCGAGGATCCGGTGGCGCTTGCGCGTCAGGTCATCGCGCGCGGCCTGTCGGTCCGCGAAACCGAGCGGCTTGCCCAGGCGCCGAAGGCCGCGCAGAAGCGCGACCGGACCGAGCGGCGATCGTCCGAGAAGGACGCGGACACGCGGATGCTGGAGCAGGACCTGACCGCAACCATTGGTATGTCGGTGTCCATCAACCACCAGGGGCAGGAGGGCGGCACGCTGACCGTCACCTACCGCGATCTCGACCAGCTTGACCGGCTTTGCCAGTTGCTGAGTCAGGGCGGCTAGCCCTCGGGCCGGGTCCAGATGAAAACCAGCACACCGGCCAGGGCCAGGATCTGGGCGGCGATCACCGCCGGACCGAAGCCCAGCGCCCAGGTCGCCACCGGCGAGGCCAGGATCGAGAGTGTCGCGTAGATCTTCGCGCGGCGACCGATCGCCCCGCGTTCGTTCCAGTCCCGGATCGGCCCGCCGAGCCGCGGGTGCTCGACAAGCCAGCGATGCAGTCGCTCGGACGATCGCGAGTAGGCAAACGCGGTCAGGATCAGGAACGGAACGGTCGGCAGTATCGGAAGAAAAAGCCCGAGCACGCCCAGCCCGAGCGACACGCTGCCAAGCGCGATCCAAGCCGGTCGGATCACGCGAGAAGCTCCCTCAGCACCGCGTTCAGTACCGGGCGGCCGGTGCGGGTCGCGCGCAGCCGGCCGGCCGCGGTCTCGACCAGACCCAGGTCCTCCAGCGCCGCGATCCGGCCGGCAGACGGGGCATGGGGCCCTAGCCGCTTCAGATCGGTGCCCTCGGCCAGCCGCAGGCTCATCATCAGGTACTCCGTCGCCGCCTCGGCCGCGTCGACGGGGTCGCGCGCGGACTCGCCCGAGCCTCGCGCCTCGACCGCCTGCAACCAGGCCGCCGGCGCCCGGACCGTTTCGGTCGCAACCCGACGGCCGCCCAGCGTCAACCGGCCATGCGCCCCCGGACCAAGTCCGCCCCAGTCCCCCGACCGCCAGTAGATCAGGTTGTGCCGGCTTTCCGACCCGAGGGGCGCATGGTTCGACACCTCATAGGCCGGCAAGCCGCGAGACTCACAAATATCATTTGTTATCAGATACATATCAGCAGCCAGATCGTCCGTCGGCAGTCCGGCAAGCCCGCCCGCCGCGGCCCGGGCGGCAAAGGCTGTGCCCTCTTCGATGGTCAGCTGATAAAGCGACAGGTGATCGACGGCCATGGACAGCGCTTCGGTCAGCTCGCGCTTCCAGTCGGCGGCGGTCTGGTCCTGGCGCGCATAGATCAGGTCAAAGCTCACCCGGTCGAACGTGGCGCGCGCCACGTCGAACGCGGCCCGGGCCTCGGCGGCGGAATGAAGCCGCCCGAGGCGGCGCAGACTGTCGTCATCCAGCGCCTGCACGCCGAGCGACACCCGGTTCACGCCCGCGTCGCGATAGCCCCGAAACCGTCCGGCCTCGACCGAGCCGGGGTTGGCTTCCAGCGTGATCTCCGGATCGTTGGCCATCGGCCAGCGCGCCCGCACCCGGTCCAGAACCGCGCCGACAAGGTCCGGCGACATCAGTGACGGGGTCCCGCCGCCCAGGAAGACCGTCGAGAGAACCCGTCCGGGCGTCTCCTCCGCCAGACGGTCAATCTCGCTCAGATAGGCTCTCTTCCAGCGGTTTTCGTCGATTTCTGCGGCCACGTGGCTGTTGAAGTCGCAGTAGGGGCATTTCGAGGCGCAGAACGGCCAGTGCAGGTAGAGCCCGAAACCGGCCGACTGCCAGTCGTCCATCGTCAGCCCCGGAACGCGGTGACTTCGATCTCGACCTTCATCTCGGGGTTGACGAGCCCGGCGACGATCATCGTGGCGGCCGGCCGGATCTCTCCGAAGGCTCCCGCAAGCGCCGGAGCAATCTCCTCCATGAAGGCGACATCGGTCAGGATGTAGTTGGCCCGAACGACCTGGGCCATGTCGAACCCGGCATCGGCCAGCGCCGACCGGATGATCGCAAGGGCGTTGCGGGCCTGATCGAGCGCCGAAGGCGGGAAGGTCTTCGTCACCGGATCAAGCCCGGTGGTCCCGGCCACAAAGCACCAGTCGCCCTGCACGACCGCCCGGGAATAGCCGAGCTTGGGCTCCCAGGGCGAGCCCGAGGAAATCAGGCGGCGTTCAGACATCGTGGGTCTCCATCCATCGGGTCAGCTTGCGGAAGGCATCGGCGCGGTGGCTGATGCGGTTCTTCTCTTCGGGCGCCATCTCGGCAAAGGTCCGCGTCTCGCCCTCGGGGCGGAACATCGGATCGTAGCCATGGCCCGACACACCGCGCGGCGGCCAGACCAGATCGCCCGAGACCTGCCCCTCGAACACCGCGTCGCGCCCGTCGGGCCAGGCCAGCACCAGAGTCGCGCGGAACCGGGCGCGGCGCGGGTAGGGGGCCGAGACCTGCTCGAGCGCGTCCCAGGTCCGGCGCATGGCCATGTCGAAGTCGCGACCGCCATCCGGCCGCATCGCCCAGTCGGCGGTGCGCACACCGGGCGCCCCGCCCAGCGCCTCGACCTCGATGCCGCTGTCGTCGGCCAGAGCCGGAAGGCCTGTCGCGCGGGCCGCGGCGTGGGCCTTGATCCGGGCGTTGCCAACGAAGCTGTCCTCGGTTTCCTCGGGTTCGGGCAGGCCACGGTCGGCGGCGCCTTCGACCGCGATGCCGAAAGGCGCGAAAAGCTGCGCCATCTCCTCGAGCTTGCCGCGGTTGTGGGTCGCGATCAGGAGCCGGCGACCGGCACTGCCCGTCATCCGATCGCCGCCTTCTGCGCGGCCACCAGCGCGCCGACCCCGGCCTCGGCCAGATCGAGCAGCCGGCCCATCTCGTCGCGGCCGAAGGTTGCGCCCTCGGCCGACATCTGCACCTCGATCAGGCGGCCGCGGCCGGTCATCACGAAATTGCCGTCGGTGCCGGCCTCGCTGTCCTCGGCGTAGTCGAGGTCGAGCACCGGCTGGCCGGCGTAGATCCCGCAGCTTACCGCGGCGACGTGATCGACGATCGGATCGGACACGACAACGCCGGCCTTCAGGAGCCGGTTGACCGCAAGGCGCAACGCGACCCAACCGCCGGTGATCGAGGCGCAGCGCGTGCCGCCATCGGCCTGGATCACGTCGCAGTCGATGACGATCTGGCGCTCGCCCAGCGCCACCCGATCGACGCCGGCGCGCAGGCTGCGCCCGATCAGGCGCTGGATCTCCTGGGTGCGGCCCGACTGCTTGCCGGCCGCGGCCTCGCGGCGCGTCCGGGTGTTGGTGGCGCGCGGCAGCATGCCGTATTCCGCGGTCACCCAGCCCAGTCCGGTGCCCTTGAGGAAGGGCGGCGGCCGGTCCTCGACGGTGGCGGTGCACAGCACATGCGTGTCGCCCATGCGGATCAGGCACGATCCCTCGGCGTGCCGGGTGACGTTGGGTTCGATGCTGACCGGGCGCAGCGCGTCCAGGGTCCGGCCGGAGGGTCGCATGGTCTGTCCTTTCGCTTGGTCGCCGCCCATTACAGGGCGCGCCGGGCGGGATGCAACCCCGCTGGAGGCCGCACGTTGACGCTGGCGCCTCCGGCCCCTTTATTGGTGGGGTATCGGAGCATGGCCATGGCCGACGAACCCAGACTACTGACCGAGCTGAACGACCGATCGCGCGAAGTGTTCCGCCGCGTGGTGGAAAGCTATCTTGCGTCGGGCGAACCGGTCGGGTCGCGCACGCTCGCACGGAGCCTGACCGAGCGCGTGAGCGCGGCGACGATCCGCAACGTGATGCAGGACCTCGAATACCTCGGGTTGCTGGAAAGCCCTCATGTCTCGGCGGGGCGGCTGCCCACGCAGCTCGGGCTGCGGCTCTTCGTGGACGGGCTGATGGAGGTGGGGCCGCTTGCGCCCGGCGACCGTCAGGCGATCGACGCCACCGTGACCGGCGATACCGCCGAACCCGGCGGCCTGCTGGCCCGGGTCGGCGCGGCGCTGTCGGCGATCACCCAGGGGGCGAGCCTCGTTCTGATCCCCAAGCACGAGGCGGCGATCCGCCACATCGAGTTCGTCAGCCTCGGACCGGACCGGGCGCTGGTCGTGCTGGTCCTTGCCGACGGA
The DNA here is from genome assembly GCA_049324535.1 of Pseudomonadota bacterium. Lineage (GTDB taxonomy): Bacteria > Pseudomonadota > Alphaproteobacteria > Rhodobacterales > Rhodobacteraceae > JBMOOG01. The sequence goes on from JBMOOG010000010.1 coordinate 107,844, forward strand.
ACCGTCGAGAACCGCGTGTTCGTGCCGCCATTGGGCCACACCGCCCAGTCGATGCGCGAGGCCGCCAACTTCGTCAACGCGATGGCCGAAGGGCGGACGCTGTCCGACCTGCGCGCGGAACTTGGCCGCGACATCGCGGCACGCCGGCGCGAGCTGGACACGCTGGCCCTTGCAATGGTGGAGTCCGGGTTTGCGGTCTGGGAAAATCCGGGCAGCGCCCAGGAGCGGCTTCTGGTCCGGGGGCAGGCCAATCTTCTCGACACCGCCTCCGAGGCCGATCTTGCGCGGATCCGCAGTCTTTTCGAGGATCTCGAACGCAAGCGCGACATCGCCGAGTTCCTCGAACTGGCGGAAACCGGCGAGGGCGTGCGGATCTTCATCGGGTCCGAGAACAAGTTATTCTCGCTTTCGGGTTCCTCTTTGGTCGTCTCTCCCTATATGAACGCTGACCGGAGAATCATCGGCGCGGTGGGCGTGATTGGCCCGACCCGGCTCAACTACGGGCGCATCGTGCCGATCGTGGATTATACGGCGCAGCTCGTCGGCCGGACGCTGTCGAGCGAGCGCAGAGGGTGAAAGACGCATGAGCGAGATGAAGAAAGACGAACTTGCCGAGGATCAGGCCCTGATCGGCGAGGAGGACCGCGGCGATGTCACGGCCGAGGTCGAGGCGCTGCGTGCCGAACGCGACGAGATGCGCGACCGCTGGATGCGCGCGCTCGCCGACGCCGAGAATTCGCGCAAGCGCGCCGAGCGGGACCGTCGCGAGGCCGAGCAGTACGGCGGATCGAAGCTCGCCCGCGACCTTCTGCCGGTCTACGACAACCTCAAACGCGCGCTCGCCTCGGTCAGCGACGAGCAGCGCGCGGCGGCGGCGGCGCTGATCGATGGCGTCGAGCTGACGTTGCGCGAGCTGATTCAGGTGTTCACCCGCCACGGGCTGACTCCGATCGCGCCGCAGGTGGGCGAGGCGTTCGACCCGCAGCTGCACCAGGCGATGTTCGAGGCTCCGTTGCCGGGCACCAAGGCCGGCGACATCATCCAGGTGATGACCGAGGGCTTCCTGCTGCATGACCGGCTTCTGCGCCCCGCGCAGGTCGGCGTGTCTTCGACGCCCAAGTCCTGATGGCGGCCGGGCGGGGGCCTGCCCCCGCACCCCCGGGGTATTTCGCGAAGAAGAAGACCGGATCACTCGGATGCGGCGCGCTTGAGGTCGTAGAGCGCGGTCAGGGCCTGAAGCGGGGTCATCTCGTCGGGGTGGAGGGCGGCGACCCGTTCGCGTAGCGTGTCGGGCCTTGCCCGACGCGGCGGCGGAGCGGGTGCGGCGGTCGCGCTGAACAGCGGAAGATCGTCGAGAAGCGCCGGCGCCTTCGCCACGCCCTGACGCTCGCCCGATTCCAGAAGATCGAGCACCGCGCGGGCGCGCTCGATCACCGGCTCGGGCAGGCCCGCGAGGCGCGCGACCTGGACCCCGTAGGACCGGTCGGCCGCGCCCTCGCGCACCTCGTGCAGGAAGACGACGTCCCCCTGCCATTCCCGGACGGTGACGGTGGCGTTCCGCAGGCCGGGCAGGCGCGCGGCCAGGGCGGTGAGCTCGTGGTAGTGGGTGGCGAAGAGCGCCCGGCAGCGGTTCGTGCCGTGCAGGTGTTCGACCACCGCCCAGGCGATCGACAGCCCGTCGTAGGTGGCCGTGCCGCGCCCGATCTCGTCGAGGATCACCAGGGCACGGTCGTCAGCCTGATTGAGGATCGCGGCGGTCTCGACCATTTCCACCATGAAGGTGGAGCGCCCGCGCGCAAGATCGTCGGCCGCGCCCACGCGGCTGAAAAGCTGGCTGACCAGCCCGATGCGGGCGCGCGCGGCGGGAACGAAACTGCCGGCCTGGGCCAAGAGCGCGATGAGCGCATTCTGCCGCAGGAAGGTGGACTTGCCGGCCATGTTCGGCCCGGTCAGCAACCAGATCGCCGGTGTCTCGCCCGTGGTCAGCCGGCAGTCGTTGGCCACGAAGACCTCGCCCGAACGCGCCAGCGCCCGTTCGACCACCGGGTGGCGGCCGCCTTCGATGTCGAAGGCGCGGCTGTCGTCCACATCGGGCTCGCACCAGCCGGCCTCGGCGGCCAGATCGGCCAGCGCGGCCGAAAGGTCCAGTTCGGCCAGCGCCCGGGCGGTGGCCGAAAGGGCGCCGGCCGCGGACAGGATCTGGGATTTCAGGCCGAGATAGAGCCGCTTTTCGATTTCGATTGCCCGGTTTCCGGCGTTCAGGATGCGGGTCTCGAGACCCGACAGCTCGACCGTGGTGAAGCGCAGCTGATTGGCGGTGGTCTGGCGATGGATGAAGGTGTCCGACAGTGGCTTGGCCAGCATCCGGGCGGCGTGGGTGTCGGTCGTCTCGATGAAGTAGCCCAGCACGTTGTTGTGCCGGATCTTGAGGCTGGGGACGCCGGACAGGGCCGCGTAGTCGGCCTGCATCCGGGCGATGACCTGGCGCCCCTCGTCGCGCAGCTCGCGCGCGGCGTCGAGGTCGGGGTCCACGCCCGCCGCGATGAAGCCCCCGTCGCGGATGGTGAGTGGCACCTCGGCCGCCAGGGTGCGGGCGAGGGTCGCGCACAGCGCCTCGTGGCCGGTGAGCGCCGCCCGGGCACGCGCCAGGATGTCGGGCAGGCTGGCGGGAAGCAGCGCCGCAAGCGCTTCGGCCTGTTCGAGCCCGGCGCGGATGGCGGCCAGATCGCGGGGACCGCCGCGGTCAAGCGCGAGGCGCGAGAGCGCGCGGTCGATGTCGGGCACCTGTCTGAGGGCGTTGCGCACCCGATCGCGAAGGGCCGCATCCTCGACCAGCGCCCGGATCGATTCGAGGCGAGCGTGGATCTCGCCGAGATCGCGGGACGGCGCGGACAGCCGGCGCTCGAGCAGCCGGGCCCCGGCCGCGGTCAGCGTCCGGTCGATGGCGGCGATGAGCGATCCTTCGCGCCCGCCGGACAGCGCCTGCGTGAGCTCGAGGTTGCGCCGGGTCGCGGCGTCGATCTGGAGAATGCCGCCGGCGCTTTCCCGGATGGGCGGGCGCAGCAGCGGAAGCTGCCCGCGCTGGGTCAGGTGCAGGTATTCGGCAATGGCGCCCAGCGCGGCAAGCTCGGCGCGGTTGAAGCCGCCGAAGCCGTCGAGCGTCTCGACGCCGAAGAGCGCGCAGAGCCGCCGTTCGGCCGCGCCGCTGTCGAAGGCCGCGCGCGCCATCGGCGTGAGCGCCGCGCCCGATTCCGAGACGGTTCCGGCCAGATCCGGCGCCCGCGTCTCGGCCGCGAGCACCTCGCGCGGGCCGAGGCGGGCCAGTTCCGGGCCGAGCCGGACCTCGGGGCAGGCCATGACGCGCAACTCTCCGGTGGAGATGTCCGCCCAGGCCAGCGCGGCCTCGTCGCGCACCTCGGCCCAGGCGGCGAGAAAGTTGTGGCGCCGTGCCTCGAGGAGCGATTCCTCGGTTAGCGTTCCCGGCGTGACCAGCCGCACCACCTCGCGCGCGACCACCGACTTCGATCCGCGCTTCCTCGCCTCGGCCGGGTCTTCCATCTGTTCGGCCACGGCCACGCGGAACCCCTTGCGGATCAGGGTCAAGAGATAGCCCTCGGCGGCGTGGACGGGGACGCCGCACATCGGGATGTCGCGGCCCAGATGCTGGCCGCGCTTGGTCAGCGCGATGTCGAGGGCCGCCGCCGCCGCCTCGGCGTCCTCGAAGAACATCTCGTAGAAGTCGCCCATCCGGTAGAACAGCAGCGCACCGGGATTCTGCGCCTTGATCTCGAGATACTGCGCCATCATCGGCGTGACGCCGGGCTCATTCACGCTGGGTCTCTCCGTTGGACTGTCAGCGGACCCTAGCGAAGGCCGTGGCCGGGGAAAAGCCGCGCGCGCCGATTGGCAGGCGACGGGCGGGGCGCTATGACGGCGGCACACCCCCAAGGAACCGGCCATGTCCCCCAAGAACCGCGTCACCGCCGAAGAGGCCCTTGCCTATCACCTGCACCCGACGCCCGGGAAATACGAGGTGACGGCGTCAAAGCCCATGGCGACCCAGCGCGACCTGTCGCTGGCCTACAGCCCCGGGGTGGCGGTTCCCGTCCAGGCCATCGCCGAACGGCCCGAGACGGCCTACGACTACACGACCAAGGGCAACATGGTTGCCGTGGTGTCGAACGGCACCGCGATCCTCGGGCTTGGCAACCTCGGCGCGCTGGCGTCGAAGCCGGTGATGGAGGGCAAGGCGGTGCTCTTCAAGCGCTTTGCCGACGTGAACGCCATCGACATCGAGCTCGACACCGAGGACCCGGAAGAGATCATCCAGGCGGTGCGGCTGATGGGCCCGACCTTCGGCGGCATCAACCTTGAGGACATCAAGGCGCCGGAGTGCTTCATCATCGAGAGCCGGCTCAAGGAAATCATGGACATCCCGGTGTTCCATGACGACCAGCACGGAACCGCGGTGATCTGTGCGGCCGGTCTCATCAACGCGCTCGAACTGTCCGGCAAGCGGATCGAGGACTGCCGCATCGTCCTGAACGGAGCGGGGGCGGCGGGGATCGCCTGTCTGGAACTGCTGAAGGCCATGGGGGCACGGCACGACAACTGCATCCTGTGCGACACCAAGGGCGTGATCTGGCAGGGCCGCACCGAGGGCATGAACCAGTGGAAATCCGCCCACGCCGCGCGGACCGACCTGCGAACGCTCGAAGAGGCGATGCGCGGCGCCGACGTGTTCCTCGGCGTCTCCGCCAAGGGCGCGGTGACGCCCGAGATGGTCGCCTCGATGGCGCCCAATCCGGTGATCTTCGCGATGGCGAACCCCGACCCCGAGATCACGCCGGAAGAGGCGCACGCCGTGCGCGAGGATGCGATCGTGGCCACCGGCCGGTCGGACTACCCCAACCAGGTGAACAACGTGCTGGGCTTCCCCTATCTCTTCCGGGGCGCCCTCGACATCCATGCCCGCGCGATCAACGACGCGATGAAGATCGCCTGCGCGCAGGCGCTGGCCAGGCTCGCGCGCGAGGACGTGCCCGACGAGGTGGCGATGGCCTATGGGCGCAAGCTGTCGTTCGGGCGCGACTACATCATCCCCACGCCCTTCGATCCGCGGCTCATCCACACCATCCCGCCGGCGGTGGCGCGGGCGGGGATGGATACGGGTGTCGCCCGCCGCCCGATCGTGGACCTGAAATCCTATGAACAGAGCCTGAAGGCGCGGATGGATCCGACCGCCTCGATCCTTCAGGGGATCCACGCGCGGGCGCGCGGCGCGCAGGCCCGGATGATCTTTGCCGAAGGCGACGACAGCCGCGTGCTGCGTGCGGCGGTCGCCTATGTGCGGGCGGGCCTCGGCCCGGCGCTGGTGGTGGGGCGCGAGGCGGACGTGGCCGAGAAACTGGCGGCCGAGGGTCTGGCCGATGCCCGGCGTGAGATCGAGGTGGTGAACGCGGCCAACACTCCGCATCTCGCCGCCTACAAGGAGTTCCTCTACCAGCGGCTTCAGCGCAAGGGGTTCGATGCGCATGACATCCACCGGCTGGCGACCCGCGACCGGCATGTGTTTTCGGCGCTGATGCTGGCGCATGGGCACGGCGACGGGCTGGTGACCGGCGCCACGCGCAAGTCGGCCTATGTGCTCGATCTCATCAACCATGTCTTCGACGCCCGCGCCGCCGACGGGGCGGTCGGGGTGACCGCGCTTCTGCACAAGGGCCGGATCGTGCTCATCGCCGATACGCTCGTGCACGAATGGCCTGACCAGGAAGACCTGGCCGATATCGCGATCCGCGCCGCCGGAGTCGCCCGGGGGCTCGGGATCGAGCCGCGGGTGGCCTTCCTGTCGTTCTCGACCTTCGGCTATCCGGTCAGCGAACGGGCAACCAAGATGCACGAGGCGCCGCGCGTGCTCGACCGGCGCGGGGTCGATTTCGAATACGACGGCGAGATGACGGTGGACGTGGCGCTGAACGCCGACCGGATGGCGGCCTATCCGTTCTGCCGGCTGTCGGGTCCGGCCAACGTGCTCGTGGTGCCGGCGCGGCACTCGGCCTCGATCTCGGTCAAGCTGATGCAGGAGATGGCGGGCGCGACCGTCATCGGGCCGATCCTGGCCGGCGTGGGCAAGCCGATCCAGATCTGCTCGACCGGATCGACGGTGAACGACATCCTGAACATGGCGGTGATCGCCGGTTCGCGGCTGGGTCACGGGGCATAGGGCATGGCGATCTACAACCTCGGCTCGATCAACATCGACCATTTCTACGCGGTCCCGCATCTGCCCTCGCCGGGCGAGACGCTGGCCGCGTCCGGCTATCGGCAGGGCCTTGGCGGCAAGGGCGCCAACCAGTCCGCCGCCGCTGCCCGTGCGGGGGCGCGGGTGGTGCACATCGGGGCGGTCGGCCCGGAGGGCGGCTGGGCCGTCGAACGGCTCGCTGGCTGGGGGGTGGACGTCTCCCATGTGGCGCGGCTCGACACGCCGTCGGGCCATGCCATCATCAACGTGGACGGCGCGGCGGAAAACACCATCGTGCTTTTCCCGGGCGCGAACCGGGCGATGCCGGAATCGCTGGTGGCCGCGGCACTGGCCGGGGCCGGCCCCGGCGATACGCTGCTCTTGCAGAACGAGACCGCCCATCAGGCCCTGGCCGCGCGGATCGGGCGAGACCGCGGGATGCGGGTCCTCTACTCGGCCGCGCCCTTCGACGTGGGCGCGGTGCGATCCGTCCTGCAAAACGTCTCTGTACTGGCGGTAAATGCGGTCGAGGCCGATCAGCTCTGCGCCGCGCTTGGCCTTCCGCTCGACCGGCTGCCGGTGCCGCAGCTCCTCGTCACCCGGGGTGCGGAAGGGGCCGAATGGCACGATCTGGCACGCGGCGAAACCGTCCGGCAGGCGGCGTTCAAGGTGGCGGCGGTGGACACCACCGGGGCGGGCGACACCTTCGCCGGCTATGTCGCGGCCAGCCTCGATGCCGGTCTCTCGCCGGCCGCGGCGCTGCGCCGTGCCGCCGCGGCCTCGGCCGTCAAGGTCACCCGGCCCGGCACCGCCGACGCCATTCCGGACGCGGCCGAGGTCGACCGCTTCCTCGCGGGGGTCTGAAGGGGTTCACCCCGCCGGAACGCTCGGCTAGCCTGCCGGCAAACAGGGGGAAGGCATGGCCGACAACGTCAGCACGCATCAGGCGGAAGAGGACGCGCGCAACGAGGCGATCCTGATCTGGGTCAATGGCCGGCTGGTGCCGAAGGCCGAAGCCGCGGTCAGCGTCTATGATTCCGGCTTCATGCTGGGCGACGGGGTCTGGGAAGGCATCCGGCTTTACAACGGCACCTGGGCCTTTCTCGACGAACACATCGACCGGCTGTTCGAGGCCGCCAAGGCCATCGACCTCGACATCGGCATGGACCGCGCGGGCGTCATCACGGCGGTGCTCGACACCCAGGCCGCCAACGGGATGCAGACGGATGCCCATGCCCGGCTCATGGTGACGCGCGGGGTCAAGGTGCGGCCCTTCCAGCACCCGGCGCTGTCGCGGTCGGGTCCGACGATGGTCATCATCATGGAGCACTCGCGCCCGAAACTGCCGCGCCCGATCCGGCTGGCGACGGTGCCCAACATCCGCGGCCTGCCGATGAGTCAGGACCCGAAGCTCAACTCGCATTCCAAGCTGAACTGCATCCTTGCCTGCATCGCCGCCGAAAAGGCCGGCGCCGACGAGGCGTTGATGCTCGATGTCCACGGTTTCGTGAACACCACCAACGCCTGCAACTTCTTCATCGTGCGCAAGGGGCAGGTCTGGACCTCGACCGGCGACTACTGCCTGAACGGCATCACCCGAGCGAAGGTGATCGATCTCTGCCGGGCGAACGGCATTCCGGTCTTCGAGAAGAACTTCTCGCTGACCGAGACCTATTCCGCCGACGAGGCCTTCCTGACCGGGACCTTCGGCGCGCAGACCCCGGTGGGCGTGATCGACGGCCGCACGATCGGGGACGGGCGCATGGGGCCGATCACGGGACGGCTGCGGCAGCTCTACAAGGAACTGGTGGGCGCATGACCGCGGATCGCGCACGCCGCATCGCCATGTGGTCGGGGCCGCGGAATCTCTCGACCGCGCTGATGTACAGCTTTGCCGCCCGCGGCGACTGCGCGGTCTGGGACGAGCCCTTCTACGCGGCTTATCTGGCCGCGACGGGCCTGTCGCACCCGATGGGGGCCGAGGTGATGGCCGCGGGCGAGACGGATCCCGCGCGGGTGGCCGCCGCCTGTCTGGGGCCGATTCCGCAGGAACAGAGCCTGTTCTACCAGAAGCACATGACCCATCACATGCTGCCGGACTTCGATCTGGGGTTCCTCGACGGGCTCACGAACGTCTTCCTGATCCGCCATCCGGCCCGGGTCGTGGCCAGCTACGTCGCCAAGCGGGAACGTCCGACGCTCGACGATCTGGGGTTCCGCCGGCAGGCCGAGCTGTTCGACCGGGTGGCGGACCGGTCGGGTCGGCGGCCGCCGGTGATCGACAGCGCCGACATCCGCGCCGATCCGCGCGGGGCCCTGTCGCGGCTTTGCCACGCGCTGGGCATCCCCTTCACCGAAGGGATGCTCACCTGGCCCGCAGGGCCCAAGCCCCAGGATGGCGTGTGGGCGCCGCACTGGTACAGCGCGGTCCACCGCTCGACCGGCTTCGAGGGGTCCGAGCCGCCGCTGCCACGCCTGCCCCCGGACTACGCGCGGCTGGCCGACCGGGCGATGCCGTACTACGAGGCTCTGGCGGCGTATCGCATCTAGCCCAGAAGCTTTGCCATACCCATCGCCACGGCCGGATTGCCCGACAGCGACATCTTGCCGGTGGCCATCGCCAGCATGGGGTTCAGCTTGCCCGCCAGCAGCTTCTCGAGATTCTCGACGCTGATCGCGATCGTGCAGTCGGTGTCCCGGTCCTCGGTCGTGGCGGTGCCGTCGGCCAGCACGATCACCCCCTTCTTTCCGCAGTCGAATTTCAGGGAACCGGGAAAGACCTGCCCGGACAGGGCCGGGCGCATCCCTTCGGCGATGGCTGCAAGCGACATGGCGGGCCTCCGTTCTCAATCGCGTCGGACACAGCCCAGCACGGCGCGGCGGCAGAAATTGGGCGCGCACCTGACGTTCGGACGGTTCCGGCCTTCTTCTTCGGCGAAATACCCCCGGGGGTGAGCCGCAGGCGAGGGGGCCGGCGGCCCCCTTACCGGGCCTTCACCCGCGCGTTGCGCACCGCGATGAGCTTCAGCCGAAGCGCGTTCAGCCGGATGAACCCCTCGGCGTCCTTCTGGTCATAGGCGCCGGCGTCCTCCTCAAAGGTGACGTGCTTCTCGGAGTAGAGCGAATGATCCGACCAGCGTGCAACGGTGGCGGCGCGCCCCTTGTAGAGCTTCACCCGCACGGTGCCGGTGACGTGTTCCTGGGTCTTGTCGATCAGCGCCTGAAGCGCCTCGCGCTCGGGCGAGAACCAGAAGCCGTTGTAGATCAGCTCGGCGTAGCGCGGCATGATCGAATCCTTCAGATGGCCCGCGCCGGCGTCCAGCGTGATCTGCTCGATGCCGCGATGTGCCTCCATCAGGATGGTGCCGCCGGGGGTCTCGTAGACGCCGCGCGACTTCATGCCCACAAAGCGGTTCTCCACGAGGTCGAGGACACCGATTCCGTGCCGGCCGCCCAGATCGTTCAGGCGGGCAAGCAGGGTTGCGGGCGAAAGGCGCTCGCCGTTGATCGCCACGGCGTCGCCCTGCTCGAAGGTGATCTCGACCATTTCCGGCTGATCGGGCGCGTCCTCGACCGGGACCACCCGTTGCAGGACGTAATCGGGAAACTCGACGCCCGGGTCTTCCAGCACACGGCCTTCGGACGAGGTGTGCAGGAGGTTCGCATCGACCGAGAACGGCGCCTCGCCGCGCTTGTCCTTGGCGATCGGAATCTGGTTCGCCTCGGCGAATTCCAGAAGTTTTGTGCGCGAGGTCAGGTTCCAGAGCCGCCAGGGCGCGATGACGCGGATCGCGGGGTCGAGCGCGGCCACCGACAGTTCGAACCGGACCTGGTCGTTGCCCTTGCCGGTCGCGCCATGGGCCACGGCATCGGCGCCGTGCCGCTGCGCGATCTCGACCAGATGCTTGGCGATCAGCGGCCGGGCGATCGAGGTGCCGAGCAGATAGAGACCCTCGTAAAGCGCGTTGGCCCGGAACATCGGGAAGACGAAGTCGCGCACGAACTCCTCGCGCACGTCGACGATGTGGATGTTGGCCGGCGCGATCCCCAAAAGCTCGGCCTTCTTGCGGGCGGGCTCCAGCTCTTCACCCTGGCCGAGGTCGGCGGTGAAGGTGATGACCTCGCAGCCGTATTCCGTCTGCAGCCATTTCAGGATGATCGAGGTGTCGAGGCCGCCGGAATAGGCGAGAACGACTTTCTTCGGTGCGGCACCGGCAGCGGACATGGAGAGACCCCCTGGACAATTTCCGCTGCCGTGTATCGGGTCTTTTGCCCTGCGGCAAGGCAAGGCTCGGCAAGACAGGGCCGGGGCCATCGGCCCCGGCCCGCCTCCGGTCAGAGACCGAGTTGCTCGCGCACGTAGGCCACGGCCTCGGGCGACAGTGTGCGGCCGTTGGCGGCGGTCGAAAGCGCGCCGTCCTCGGTGGCCTGGGCGCTGTCGAGCGCCGCCTGCGCGTCGGCCATGACGGTTTCCGCGCCGGTCACGGCCGTGGTCGCATCGGCGACGGCTGCCTCGAGCGCGACCTTCTGCGACTCGTAACCCTGGGCCGCGGTCAGCTCGGCGTTCAGGCCGTCGAGCTTCTCCTGGTAGTCCGGCGCCGCCGGATCGAGCGCGGCGATGTCGGTGTTGATCTCGTCGCTGGTGCGGCCGGTGTAGCTGCCGTTCAGGGCGTCCAGATCGGCCTGCGCCTGCGCCTGGTCGGCCAGGGCGGCATCCAGTGCCGCCTGCGCGTCCGCCACCGCGGTTCCGGCGGCGATGGTCGCCAGGGCGGCGTCGCGGTAGGCGGCGATCCGGCCGACCTGGCTGTTGGGCGCCGCGTTGGCAAGGGCATTGGCGCTGGCGTGGACGGCGTTCAGGCCCTTGAGTTCCGAGGCGAGCTTGCCATGCGCGTTCTTCGGGGCCGAAAGTCCCGGATCGACCGACGCCACCCCGCCGCCCGAGGCGCTGGCCTTGCCCGCGGACTTGCCGGCTCCGGCCGAGCCGGCACTGCCACCGGCATTGCCGTTTGCGCCGCCTTTGCCGTTGCCACCGGCATTACCACCGCCGTTGCCACCGCCGTTGCCGTTGCCACCGCCATTTCCGCCCTCACTCTTGGCATAGGCGCCATCGGCGCCGATATGCGGCGTCAGGGGGGCAAGCGGGCCTAGCAGCAGCGCGGACACGCCAAGACACAACAGGATCTTTCCCGTTCTCATGACATCCCTCCAGAAGTTCCCCCACCGTTCCTGCCCATCTGACACCGCACATGGGGCCAAATTGTGGCACGCCTCCGCTTGACAGCGCGGGCGGCTTCGTGGCGGGAAAGGCGGATCAAGAGGATCGCCCGATGAATGAGATCTCCGAACGCGCGCGCGAGGCGACCGAGGCCCTGCGCGGCCTGTTCCCGCCGACGCCGCTGCAGCGCAACGAACACCTGTCGGCCCGCTACGGCGCGGACATCTGGCTCAAGCGCGAGGATCTGAGCCCGGTGCGCAGCTACAAGATCCGCGGCGCCTTCAACGCCATGCGCAAGATCCGCGCCGCGGATCCGACCCAGAGCCGCTTCGTCTGCGCCAGCGCCGGCAACCATGCGCAGGGCGTGGCCTTCGCCTGCCGGCACTTCGGGGTGCAGGGCACCGTGTTCATGCCGGTGACGACGCCGCAGCAGAAGATCGACAAGACCCGCGCCTTCGGCGGCGGAGCGGTCGAGATCGTCCTGACGGGTGACTACTTCGACCAGACGCTGGCGGCGGCGCAGGCCTTCTGCGCCGAACGGGGGGCGCAGTTCCTGTCGCCCTTCGACGACCCCGACGTGATCGAGGGTCAGGCGAGCGTTGCGGTCGAGATCCTCGACCAGCTGGGCCGGGCGCCCGATCTGGTGATTCTTCCGGTCGGAGGCGGCGGGCTTGCCGCGGGCGTCACCGGCTATCTGCGGGCCGAAGGCGCGACGACCGATTTCCGCTTCGTCGAGCCGGCCGGCGGGACGAGCCTGCGTGCCGCGATCGAGGCGGGCGGCCCCGTGACGCTGAAGAAGGTCAACAGCTTCGTGGACGGGGCCGCGGTCGCCCGGATCGGCGCCATCCCCTACGAACGCCTGTCCTGGGTCGCGCCTGGGGCGATCCTTGCGGCGCCCGAGGACCGCATCTGCATCACGATGCTCGAGATGCTGAACGTCGAGGGGATCGTGCTTGAACCCGCCGGCGCGCTGTCCGTGGACGTGCTGCCGGAGCTTGCCGCCGAGATACGCGGCAAGACCGTGGTCTGCGTGACCTCGGGCGGCAACTTCGATTTCGAGCGCCTGCCGGAGGTGAAGGAACGGGCCCAGCGCTTCGCCGGCCTGAAGAAGTATTTCATCCTGAGGATGCCGCAGCGGCCGGGCGCCCTGCGCGAATTCCTGAACTTGCTCGGCCCGGATGACGACATCGCGCGATTCGAATACCTGAAGAAGTCGGCGCGCAACTTCGGGTCCGTCCTGATCGGAATCGAGACGAAACAGGCCGAAAGCCTTGCGGAACTGACCCGGAAACTGGACGCCGCCGGTTTTGTCTACCGCGACTTCACCGATGACGAGACGCTGGCCGAGTTCCTGATCTAGGCCAGTCCGAGGCTGCGCACGTCCGTCACCGGGTCGGCGCCGAAACCGGGGCCGAGCAGATGGCCGACGATCGCCGTGCCGCGCGTGTCCGCGTCGGCCAGGGCGCCGTCGCGTTTCATCGCCTCGAACTGGTCCCTCAGGACGAAGCGGTCGGCAGGCGTTGCGCGGATCTCGGCCTGCATGCCGGTGTCGATCACGCCCGGCGCCAGGCTTTCGATGCTCAGGCCCCGAAGACCGTCGGCGGCAGCGGTGCGGGCGTGCATGTCGAGCGCGGCCTTCGTGGCGCAATAGACGCTCCAGCCCGGATAGGCCTTCCGGCCCGCGCCCGAAGAGACGTGCAGGATCCTGCGGTCGGTCAAGCCGGCCGTCGCCGCAAGGAAGGCATCGGTCAGCATGAGCGGCGCGGCGACGTTCAGCGCGACGGCGCGGGCGATCTCGGCCGCACCCTGCCGGCCGGCGGGGGCGATCGGGGCGACCGTGCCGGCGTTGTTGACGAGGATGGCCCTGTCCGCCCCGGCCAGGAACCGGCCGAGCTCTCCGCCGCCGATCCAGCGTTCGACCGCGGCCGGGTCGGCGAGGTCGAGCGTCACCGGGCGCAGGCCGGGCAACGCTTCGCCGCCACCGCGCGCCAGGCCGAGCACCTCGGCCCCCCGCGCCAGCAGTGCGCGGACCAGACCCTGACCGAGCCCGCGCGAATGGCCGGTGACGACCGCGCAGAGCCGCGTCATGCCGGTCTCCGCGCCGCGGCGATGTAGTTCACCGCGAGATCCCGGTCCGACAGCGACCAGCGCCAGGTGATCGGGTTGAACACCATGCCCTTGCGGTCAACGGGGTCCAGCCCGGCCGCCCGCATCAGCCCGTCCATCTCGTCCGGTGTCACGAAGCGGGACCATTCGTGGGTGCCCTTCGGCAGCCAGCGCATGACCCATTCCGCTCCGATGATCGCCATGGCGAAGCTGCGGGCGGTGCGGTTGAGCGTCGATGCGATGATCAGGCCGCCCGGACGCAGGAGGTCGCGGCAGGTGGTCATGAAGCCCTGCGGATCGGCCACATGCTCGACGATCTCGAGCGCGAGCACGATGTCGAAGCGTTCGCCCGAGGCCGCCAGCGCTTCGGCGGTGCCTTGCCGGTAGTCGATGGCAAGGCCCTGCTGTTCGGCGTGGATCCGCGCGACCGGGATGTTTCCGGCCGCCGCGTCCGCACCCACGACCTCGGCGCCAAGCCGCGCCATCGGCTCGGCGACCAGCCCTCCGCCGCAGCCGATGTCGAGAAGACGCAGGCCGGAAAAGGGACTCGGCGCCGCCCGGTCGCGGCCGAACTCGGCGGCGATCTGCCGGGTGATGTAGTCCAGCCGGCAGGGGTTGAGCATGTGCAGCGGCTTGAACTTGCCGTTCGGATCCCACCACTCGGCGGCCATCGCCTCGAACTTGGCCACTTCGGCATCGTCGACGGTGTTCGTCTCATCAAGCATCGCGTTCTCCCGGCGATCCGGCGTCAGCGTTTGGCAGGCGCCGCCGAAGCGTTATATAGTGCGATCATGGACAGGGTTGCAGGTCAAAAGCGCGCAGCCGGGTTCCTGCATCCGCAGGTCGAACCCTTCGACCAGCGTTTTCTCGACGTGGGCGAGGGACACCGGCTCTATGTCGAGCAATGCGGCCATCCGCACGGCCTGCCGGTGGTGGTTCTGCATGGCGGGCCGGGGGGCGGCTGCTCGCCGGCGATGCGGCGCTACTTCGACCCTTCCTATTACCGGGTGATTCTCTTCGACCAGCGCGGGTGCGGCCGGTCGCGGCCCCACGCCAGCGTCGAGGCGAACACCACATGGCATCTCGTCGGCGACATCGAGCGCATCCGGCGGGCGCTGGGCATCGAGCGCTGGATGGTGTTCGGCGGAAGCTGGGGGGCGACGCTCGGGCTGCTCTATGCCCAGGCCCACCCCGACCGGGTGCGCCACCTGATCCTGCGCGGCGTGTTCCTGATGACGCGGGCCGAGCTTGACTGGTTCTACGCCGGCGGGGCCGGACAGTTCTGGCCGGATCTCTGGCAGACCTTTGCGCATGCGGTTCCCGAGTCCGAACGGTCGGACCTGATCGCCGCCTATCACCGGCGGCTGTTCTCGGGCGATCTGCTGGAGGAGAACCGCTTCGCGCGCCACTGGGCGGGCTGGGAGAACGCGCTGGCCTCGGTCGAGCAGGACGGCAACGCGGGCGAGGCGCCGACGGACTATGCCCGGGCCTTCGCGCGGCTTGAAAACCATTACTTCGCCAATTCCGGCTTCCTCGAAGAGGACGGCCAGATCCTGCGCGACCGGCGCCGGATCGAACACGTTCCCGCGACCATCGTTCAGGGCCGCTACGACATGATCTGCCCGCCGGTCTCGGCCTGGCGGCTGGCGCAGGGATGGACGCTGGCGAACCTGAAGATGGTGCCGGTGGCCGGCCATGCCCTGTCGGAGCCCGGGATCAGCGCCGAACTCCTGCGCACGATGGACAACCTGCGGTCCTGACCGGCGGGCCGGGAGCGATCGGGCCTGCGATGGTGCTTGCGGTCCGGGGTGGTCTGCCCTATATGGGCTTCGACAGCGGCGCTGGCGGGTCCAAACCCCAGCCCACCGGGAAAGATCGACGGGCCGCGAGGGCCCGTTTTTTGTTTGTGGAGGTCAGTCGTGACCGACCTGATTGCCAAGACCGCCATCGACCGGCGTCTGGCCGAGATCATCGCCCCGACCATCGAGGGTCTGGGGTTCGAGCTGGTGCGCATCCGCCTGATGGGGGGCGAGCGCAAGACCCTGCAGATCATGGCTGACCGGCCCGAGGGCGGCATCGACGTGGACGACTGCGGCCGCATCTCGACCGCGGTGTCGGCGGTGCTCGATGTCGAGGATCCGATCGAGGATGCCTACACGCTCGAGGTGTCCTCGCCGGGTATCGACCGGCCGCTGACGCGGCTCAAGGATTTCGAGGCCTGGGCCGGACACGAGGCGCGACTGGAGACCGCCGAGATGATCGACGGGCGCAAGCGCTTCAAGGGCCGCATCATGGGCACCGAGGGCGACGAGGTGCTGATCGAGATCGAGAACCAGGGCGAGGATGTCACCATCGGGCTGAAGTTCGACTGGCTGGCCGACGCCAAGCTGGTGCTGACGGACGACCTGATCGCCGAGGCGCTGCGCCAGAAGAAGGCGCCCGCGCTCGACGGCACCGACGGATTTGACGACATCGAACACGAGACCAACGCTCCCGAGGAGGAATGAGAATGGCCATCACCAGCGCCAACCAGCTGGAGCTTCTGCAGACCGCCGAGGCGGTCGCGCGCGAGAAGATGATCGACCCGGATCTGGTGATCCAGGCGATGGAGGAAAGCCTCGCCCGCGCGGCGAAGTCCCGCTACGGCTCGGAAATGGACATCCGCGTGGCGATCGACCGCAAGACCGGTCGCGCCAGTTTCACCCGCGTGCGCACCGTCGTCGAGGATGACGCGGTCGAGAACTACCAGGCGCAGCTGACGGTGGCGCAGGCCAAGGCCTACCTGGCCGATCCCAAGGTCGGCGACGAGATCGTCGACGAGGTGCCGCCGGTCGATCTGGGCCGGATCGCGGCGCAATCCGCCAAGCAGGTGATCCTGCAGAAGGTGCGCGAGGCCGAGCGCGACCGGCAGTACGAGGAATTCAAGGATCGCAAGGGCACCATCATCAACGGGGTGGTCAAGCGCGAGGAATACGGCAACCTCATCGTCGATATCGGCCGCGGCGAGGGGATCCTGCGCCGCAACGAGAAGATCGGCCGCGAAAGCTACCGGCCCAACGACCGCATCCGCTGCTACATCAAGGACGTGCGCCGCGAGGCCCGCGGCCCGCAGGTGTTCCTGTCGCGGACCGACCCGCAGTTCATGGCCGAGCTCTTCAAGATGGAAGTGCCGGAGATCTACGACGGCATCATCGAGATCAAGGCCGTGGCCCGCGACCCCGGCTCGCGCGCCAAGATCGCGGTCATCTCGCACGACAGCTCGATCGACCCGGTCGGCGCCTGCGTCGGCATGCGCGGCTCGCGCGTGCAGGCCGTGGTCGGCGAGCTTCAGGGCGAGAAGATCGACATCATCCCGTGGAACGCCGACATCGCCACCTTCCTCGTGAACGCGCTTCAGCCCGCCGAGGTGGCCAAGGTCGTGTTCGACGAAGAGGCCGGCAAGATCGAGGTGGTCGTCCCCGAAGAGCAGCTCAGCCTTGCCATCGGCCGGCGCGGCCAGAACGTGCGCCTGGCGAGCCAGCTCACCGGTCTGGACATCGACATCCTCACCGAGGCCCAGGAAAGCGAGCGCCGTCAGGCCGAGTTTGCCGAGCGCACCAAGCTGTTCATGGACACGCTGGATCTGGACGAGTTCTTCGCCCAGCTTCTGGTGGCCGAGGGCTTCACCAATCTCGAGGAGGTCGCCTATGTCGATCTCGACGAGCTTCTGGTGATCGAGGGCGTGGACGAGGCGACGGCCGAAGAGCTTCAGACCCGCGCCCGTGAATACATCGAGGAACAGAACCGCAAGGCGCTGGAATCCGCGCGCGCGCTGGGCGCCGAGGACAGCCTAATCAACTTCGAGGGGCTCACCCCGCAGATGGTCGAGGCGCTGGCCAAGGACGACGTCAAGACGCTCGAGGACTTCGCCACCCTGGCCGACTGGGAGATCGCGGGGGGCTGGACCACGGTCAACGGCGAGCGCGTCAAGGACGAGGGTATCCTCGAGAAGTTCGACGTGAGCCTCGAAGAGGCGCAGAACCTTGTGATGAGTGCGCGCGTCCAGCTGGGCTGGGTCGATCCGTCCGAATACTTCGGTACGGCCGAAGGCGACGCCGACGCGGAGGCCGAGGCCTGAACCGATGACTCGCGGCGGCCGACAGGACGAGCGTGACGCGCCCGAGAGGCGCTGCATCGTGACGGGCGAGACCGGCCCCAAGGCCGGACTCGTCCGTTTCGTGCTGTCGCCCGAGGGTGTCGTTGTCCCGGATATCGCGGGCAAGCTGCCCGGTCGGGGCATGTATGTCACTGCGGGCCGGGCCGAGATCGAGACGGCGGTGCGCAAGGGCCTGTTCGCCCGCGCCGCACGGGCGCCGGCGACGGCGCCCGCCGATCTGGCGGACCAGGTCGAGGATGCGCTCGCCCGCCGGGTGATCGAGCTGGTGTCGCTGGCGCGCAAGGCCGGCTATGCCGTCGCCGGGTTCGAGAAGGTCAAGGACTGGCTCGCCCAGGGCAAGGCCCGAGTGCTGCTTCAGGCCAGCGACGGGTCGGACCGCGGAAAGGGCAAGCTCTGGACCCCGGAAGGCGGCCGCTGGTTCGGCTGCCTGACCGCGTCGGAACTGGGATTGGCGTTCGGACGCGATTATGTGATACACGGCGCGCTTGCGTCTGGTGGACTCGGCAACCGTGTTGTAGAGGAAGCCGCGAAGCTGACAGGCGTGCGCAAGACAGACGGCGGATCCATCGCCGGGAAGGACAAGAATTCGGCATGAGCGATACTGACGGCAAGAAACCCCTCGGTCTCGGGGGCGCGCGGCCGGGCCAGGTGAAGCAGAGCTTCAGCCACGGACGGACGAAAAGCGTCGTTGTCGAGACGAAGCGCAAGCGTGTGATCGTGCCGGCAAAGCCGGGCGCGCCCGCTGGTGCACAGGGGTCCGGCGCCGTGGGTGGCGGTGATCCGTCGCGGCGTCCGGCCGGGATCTCGGATGCCGAGATGGAGCGCCGGCTGAAGGCGCTTCAGGCCGCCAAGGCCCGCGAGGCCGAGGAGGCCATCGCGCGCGCCGCCGAGGAGAAGGCGCGTGAGGAGGACCGCGAACGCCGCCGCGCCGAACTGGAAGCCAAGGAACGCGAGGATCGCGAGCGCGAGGAAGCGCTGC
>JBMOOG010000011.1:0-73516 GCA_049324535.1 Pseudomonadota bacterium
CGCTGAAGGGCATCCTCGGCTTCACCGACCAGCCGAACGTCAGCGCCGACTTCAACCACGATCCCCATTCCAGCGTCTTCCACATGGACCAGACCAAGGTCATGGAAGGCACGATGTGCCGCATCCTCTCGTGGTACGACAACGAATGGGGCTTCTCCAACCGCATGGCCGACACCGCCGTCGCCATGGGGAGGCTGCTGTGACCATCCGCGCCATCACCGAGATGCCCGTGGCCGGCCGCCGCCTGGTGGTGCGTGCCGACCTGAACGTGCCGATGGCCGAGGGCCGCGTCACCGATGCCACCCGCATCACCCGCTTTGCCGAGGGCATGAAGCCGCTTCTGGAGCAGGGCGCGTCGCTTGTGATCCTGTCGCACTTCGGCCGCCCCAAGGGCGCGCCCGATCCGGCGATGTCGCTGCGCCACCTGCGCGACGACCTGAGCCGGGCTCTGGGCGCCCCGGTCAAGTTCGCCACCCTGGACGAAGCCCCGGCGGCGGCCGGTGGCCTGACGGCCGGGCAGGTGCTGCTGGTCGAGAACGTCCGCTTCGAGCCGGGCGAGGAAAAGGATGACCCAGCGCTGGCCCGGCGCTTTGCGGCCCTGGGCGACATCTACGTGAACGACGCCTTTTCCTGTGCGCACCGGGCGCATGCGTCGACCGCGGCCGTCGCATCGCTGATGCCGGCGGCGGCGGGCCCCCTGATGATGGAAGAGCTTGGCGCGCTGACCGCGGCGCTGGAATCGCCCAAGCGGCCCTCGGTCGCGATCGTCGGTGGCGCCAAGGTCTCGTCGAAGATCGCGGTGTTGAAGAACCTCGTGGCCAAGGTCGATCACGTGATCGTCGGCGGCGGCATGGCCAACACCTTCCTCTTTGCCGACGGCGCACCCATGGGCAAGTCGCTGCACGAGGCCGATCAGGTCGGCACGGTGGCCGAGATCCGGGCAATGGCCGCGAAGAGCGGCTGCACCATCCACCTGCCGAAGGACGTGGTGGTCGCGCGCGAGTTCAAGGCCCATGCGGCGAGCGAAACGGTCGCGGCTGATGCCTGCCCGGCCGACGCGATGATCCTCGACGCCGGCCCGATGGCCGTCGCCGAATTCCGCAAGGTGCTCGAGGGCGCGAAGACCATCCTCTGGAACGGCCCGCTCGGCGCCTTCGAGATGCAGCCCTTCGACGCCGCCACGGTGGCGCTGGCCAGGGCCGCGGCCGATCTGACCCGCGCGGGGCTCTGCGTTTCGGTCGCGGGCGGCGGCGACACGGTGGCGGCGCTCAACGCCGCCGGGGTGGCTGATCAGTTCACCTACGTCTCCACCGCCGGTGGGGCATTTCTGGAATGGCTGGAGGGGCGCGAGCTTCCCGGTGTCGCGGCGCTCGATCGCGCGGATCAGGCCGCCTGAGAAGAGGGACAAGGACATGGCGATCATCACTCTGAGGCAGCTTCTCGACCATGCCGCCGAGCATGGCTACGGGGTTCCGGCCTTCAACATCAACAACATGGAGCAGGGCCTCGCGATCATGGAAGCCGCGAGGGCCGTGGACGCGCCGGTCATCATCCAGGCGTCGCGCGGTGCCCGGCAATACGCCAACGACATCATGCTGTCGAAGATGATCGAGGCATTGGCCGAGATCTATCCCGAGATCCCGCTCTGCATGCACCAGGACCACGGCAACAACGAAGCCACCTGCATGACCGCGATCCGCTACGGGTTCTCGTCGGTGATGATGGACGGCTCGCTGAAGGCTGACGCCAAGACCCCGGCGAGCTACGACTACAACGTCGAGATCACCGAGCGCGTGGCGCGGATGGCGCACTGGGTCGGGGCCTCGGTCGAGGGCGAGCTGGGCGTTCTGGGCAGCCTCGAGACCGGCGAGAGCGAGGCCGAGGACGGTCACGGCGCCGAGGGCAAGCTCGACCATTCGATGCTGCTGACCGATCCCGACCAGGCGGTCGATTTTGTCAGCCGCACCAAGGTCGATGCGCTGGCCATCGCCTGCGGCACCTCGCACGGGGCCTACAAGTTCTCGCGCAAGCCGACGGGCGACATCCTGGCGATGGGCGTGATCGAGGCGATCCACAGGAAGCTGCCGAACACGCACCTTGTCATGCACGGATCGTCGAGCGTCCCGCAGGAGCTGCAGGACATCATCAACGAATACGGCGGCGAGATGCCCCAGACCTTCGGGGTGCCGGTCGAGGAGATCGTCCGCGGCATCAAGCACGGCGTGCGCAAGGTCAACATCGACACCGACTGCCGCATGGCGATGACCGGCCAGTTCCGCAAGGTCGCCACCTCGAACAGGAAGGAGTTCGATCCGCGCAAGTTCCTGAAACCTGCGATGGACGCGATGCGCGACCTGTGCCGCGAACGCTTCGAGCAGTTCGGCACGGCGGGCAACGCCAGCAAGATCCGGGTCATCCCGATGGATGACATGGCCAAGCGCTACGCCAGTGGCGCGCTCGACCCGGCGGTCTCCGCCAGCAAAGCCGCGTGAAGGGAGGATCATCCGATGGCTGACACCACATCCGAGATCAAGGACAAGAAGGAACGCTACAAGTCCGGCGTTCTGAAATACGCCCAGATGGGCTACTGGGACGGCGACTATGTCCCGAAGGACACCGACGTCCTGGCGCTGTTCCGGATCACGCCGCAGGATGGCGTCGACCCGATCGAGGCCGCCGCCGCCGTGGCCGGCGAATCCTCGACCGCGACCTGGACCGTGGTCTGGACCGACCGCCTGACGGCCTGCGACCAGTACCGCGCCAAGGCCTACAGGGTCGTTCCGGTTCCCGGCCGCCCGGGCGAGTATTTCTGCTACGTCGCCTATGACCTCATCCTCTTCGAGGAAGGCTCGATCGCGAACCTGACCGCGTCGATCATCGGCAACGTCTTCTCGTTCAAGCCGCTGAAGGCCGCGCGTCTCGAGGACATGCGCCTGCCGGTCGCCTATGTGAAGACCTTCAAGGGCCCGCCCACCGGCCTTGTGGTCGAGCGCGAGCGCCTGGACAAGTTCGGCCGCCCGCTGCTGGGCGCCACCACCAAGCCGAAGCTCGGCCTGTCGGGCAAGAACTACGGCCGCGTGGTCTATGAAGGCCTGAAGGGCGGCCTCGACTTCATGAAGGACGACGAGAACATCAACTCGCAGCCCTTCATGCACTGGCGCGACCGGTATCTCTACGTGATGGAAGCGGTGAACAAGGCCTGCGCCGAGACCGGCGAGGTCAAGGGCAGCTACCTCAACGTCACCGCCGGCACGATGGAGGAGATGTACCGCCGCGCCGAGTTCGCCAAGAGCCTCGGGTCGGTCATCATCATGATCGACCTCGTCATCGGCTACACGGCAATCCAGTCGATGGCCGAGTGGTGCCGGGCGAACGACATGATCCTGCACCTGCACCGCGCGGGCCACGGCACCTACACCCGCCAGAAGAACCACGGCGTGTCGTTCCGCGTGATCGCGAAATGGATGCGTCTGGCCGGCGTGGACCACATCCACGCGGGCACCGCGGTCGGCAAGCTCGAAGGCGACCCGATGACCGTGCAGGGCTACTACAACGTCTGCCGCGAGCTCTACAACCCGGTCGACATGCAGCGCGGGATCTACTTCGACCAGGACTGGGCCGACATCAAGAAGGTGATGCCGGTGGCTTCGGGCGGCATCCACGCCGGCCAGATGCACCAGCTCATCGATCTCTTCGGCGATGACGTGGTTCTCCAGTTCGGCGGCGGCACCATCGGCCACCCGATGGGCATCCAGGCCGGCGCGACCGCGAACCGCGTGGCGCTCGAGGCGATGATCCTCGCGCGCAACGAGGGCCGCGACATCAAGAACGAAGGCCCGGAGATCCTGCGCGCCGCCGCCAAGTGGTGCAAGCCGCTCGAGGCCGCGCTCGACGTCTGGGGCGACATCACCTTCAACTACACCTCGACCGACACGTCGGACTTCGTGCCGACCGCCTCGGTCTCGAACTAAGGGAGAGATCGGATGCGTATCACTCAGGGCTGCTTCTCGTTCCTGCCCGACCTGACCGACGAGCAGATCAGCGCGCAGGTGGAATACTGCCTGTCGAAGAACTGGGCGATCGGGATCGAATACACCGACGACCCGCACCCGCGGAACACCTACTGGGAGATGTGGGGCAACCCCATGTTCGATCTGAAGGACGCCAAGGGCGTGATGATGGAACTGGCCGACTGCCGCAAGCAGCACGGCGACAGCTACATCCGCTTCAACGCCTTCGACAGCACCCGCGGCTTCGAGACGGTGACGATGAGCTTCATCGTCAACCGGCCGAAGGTCGAGCCGCGGATCCGCATGGTCCGCCAGGAAGTCGACAGCCGGTCGCAGCGCTACAGCTTCGAGGTCGTCCGCTGAGGACAGGGCGGGGGGCTTTCCGGCCCCCCGCACCCCCCCGGGGGTATTTCCCCGAAGAAGAATTTGCCGATGTCTTGAGGGAGAGGGACATGGAGCAGGACGTGACGGCGCCGGCCGCGACGACGGTCGATCTGGCCGCCGAATATGCCGAAAGCGGCGCGCGCGAGGTTCTCGAGGAGCTCGACCGCGAGCTGATCGGGCTGAAGCCGGTGAAGGACCGCATCCGCGAGACGGCGGCGCTCTTGCTGGTCGAGCGCGCGCGCAAGACGCTGGGCCTGTCGCACGAGACGCCGACGCTGCACATGTCGTTCACCGGCAACCCGGGCACCGGCAAGACCACGGTCGCGCTGAAGATGGCCGGGCTTCTGAAGCGGCTCGGCTATGTGCGCAAGGGGCATCTGGTCAGCGTGACGCGCGACGATCTTGTGGGCCAGTACATCGGCCACACCGCGCCCAAGACCAAGGAGGTGCTGAAGAAGGCGATGGGGGGCGTGCTCTTCATCGACGAGGCCTATTACCTCTACCGGCCCGACAACGAGCGCGACTACGGGCAGGAGGCGATCGAGATCCTTCTGCAGGTCATGGAGAACAACCGGGACGACCTTGTGGTGATCCTGGCCGGCTACGCCGACCGGATGGAGAACTTCTTCAACTCGAACCCGGGGTTCCGGTCGCGGATCGCCCATCACATCGAGTTCCCCGACTACACCGACGAGGAGCTGCTGCGCATCGTCAAGCACATGATGGACGAGCAGAACTACACCATGTCGCCCGAGGCCGAGGCGGCCTTTGCCGAATACATCCGGCTGCGCCGCGCCCAGCCGCATTTCGCCAACGCTCGGTCGATCCGCAACGCCTTCGACCGGGCGCGGCTGCGCCAGGCGAACCGGCTTTTCACCGAGGCGAAGGGCGCGCTGGACGCTGCGGCGCTGTCCCTGATAGACGAAAGCGACATCCGGGCGAGCCGGGTGTTCAAGGGCGGGCTGGACAGCGAAGTCGCCCGCAGGGAGGCACAGAGATGACATTCGACCGCACCATCAAGATCGCGCCCTCGATCCTGTCGGCCGACTTCGCCAATTTCGGCGCCGAGATCCGGGCCATCGAGGCGCAGGGCGCCGACTGGGTGCATGTGGATGTGATGGACGGCCATTTCGTGCCGAACCTGACCTTCGGCCCGCCGGCGGTGAAGGCGTTCCGGCCGCATGTGAAGACCTTCATGGACGTGCACCTGATGATCGCCCCCGTCGATCCCTACATCGAGGCCTATGCCGAGGCGGGGGCCGACCTGATTTCCGCCCATGTCGAGGCGGGGCCGCACATCCACCGCACCCTGCAGGCGATCCGGGCGCAGGGGGTGAAGGCCGGCGTGGTGCTGAACCCCGGCACGCCGGCCGAGGCGGTGGCCGATGTGCTCGACCTCTGCGACATGGTGCTGATCATGACGGTGAACCCGGGCTTCGGCGGCCAGAAGTTCATCCATTCCGGCGTGGAGAAGACCCGCAAGATCCGGTCGATGATCGGCGACCGTCCGATCCACATCCAGATCGACGGCGGCATCACCCCCGAGACCGCGCCGCTGGTGGTGGCGGCCGGGGCCGATGTGCTGGTCGCGGGGTCCGCGGTCTTCAAGGGCGGCTCGGTCGACAAGCCCGAGGTCTACGGCGCCAACATCCGTGCGATCCGCGAAGCGGCGCAGGCGGCGGCGAAGGCGGCCTGAGCGGTGCTGAAGGCCCTGATCTTCGACGTGGACGGCACCCTGGCCGAGACCGAGGAGCTGCACCGGCGCGCCTTCAACGAGACCTTCGCCGAGGCCGGCCTGCCCTGGGAATGGTCGCAGGCGGCCTACAAGGCGCTGTTGAAGACCACCGGCGGCAAGGAGCGGATGGCCCGCCACGCGGCCGAGATCGGGATCGACCCGGCGTCGCTGCCGATCGCCGAGCTGCACCGCAGGAAGACCGCGCGCTATGTCGATCTGATGGCGCGGGGCGCGATCGCCCTGCGTCCGGGCATTGACGCGCTGATCCGCGAGGCCCGCGCCGCCGGCCGCAAGGTGGGCGTGGCCACCACCACGAGCTTCGAGAACGTCGAGGCGCTGGCCCGAGCCGTCTGGGGCAAGGGCGCGCGCGAGGTCTTCGACGACGTGGCGGCCGGCGACATGGTGGCGGCGAAGAAGCCCGCCCCCGATGTCTACGAACTGGCCTTGCGCCAGCTGGGCGTCGCGGCGGCCGAGGCGGTGGCGTTCGAGGATTCGCGCAACGGGCTGCGGTCGGCCAAGGGCGCCGGGCTGCGCTGCGTGATCTCGGCCGGCCCCTACACCGCGGACGAGGATTTCACCGGGGCCGACCTTGTGGTCGGCTGCTTCACGGATCTGGGCGGGCTTGCGGGCCTCGACAGCAAACTGGCGAGGGCGGCATGACGGCGGTGATCTTCGATCTGGACGGGACGCTGATCGATTCCGCCCCGGCCATCCATGCGGTGTCGAACGCGGTGCTGACCGGCCTCGGGTTTGCGGCGCTCGACATGCCCACGGTGCGCAGTTTCGTCGGCAAGGGAGTGCCGAACCTGGTGCGCCAGCTGCTGATCGCCTCGGACGAGGATCCGGACGGGCCGCTCTTTGCGCGGGTGGAATCCGAGCTGGTCGCGCGCTACGAGACCGATGTCGAGGGCAATGTGGCCTATCCCGGCGTGCCCGAGGCGCTCGACGCGCTGGCGGCGGCGGGGTGCCGGCTCGCGGTCTGCACCAACAAGCCCTATCGCCCGGCGGAGGCCGCGCTTCGCCATGTCGGGCTTCTCGACCGGTTCGGGGCGCTGGTCGGCGGTGACAGCCTGCCCACGCGCAAGCCCGATCCGGCCATGCTGTTCCACACCCACAGGATGCTGGGCGGCGGTCCGATGATCTACGTGGGCGACAGCGAGATCGACGCCGAGACGGCCGCGAACGCGCGTGTTCCCTTCGCGCTTTACACCGAGGGCTACCGAAAGACGCCGGTGCACGACCTGCCCCACGACGCGCGGTTTTCCGATTTCGCGGCCCTGCCGGCGATCATCGCGCGGCTGGCCGCCGAAACGGTCTGACCGGACGGTCGCGCGGCTAGGTTCCGCAGAACAGCTCGTACATCTCGCCGATCAGCCGCTCGACCCGCCGGTCCTGGATGGCGTAGATGATCGACTTGCCTTCACGGTGGCAGCTCACGAGTCCCTCGAAGCGCAGCCGCGCGAGCTGCTGGCTGACCGCCGCCTGCCGCGATCCGAGCAGCTCTTCCAGTTCGGTCACGCTCTTCGGTCCCGTGCGCAGGTGGCACAGGATCATGAGCCGGCCTTCATGGGCGAGAGCCTTGAGGAAGGCGGCCGCGTCGGTGGCCCGGGCCAGCATGTCGTCGGGCGCAATCCCGTTTGCGCCCGCAATCGCGTCATCGGGCGGGCCATCGGGCCGGGCCAGGGTATCAAGCGGCGTCATCGGGATCCCCTTGCTGCGACGGGTCTAGTTGGTTGCTGCGGCGGCCTTGCTCTCATCGGTGGCGGCCAGCATAACGCCCAGAAGCCCCCAGAAAAAGTCCTCGCCCGGATAGCCCTCGATCCGGCCGACCTCACGGCCGTCGCTGGCCAGGACGAAGGTCGGCGTGAACACCGGCGGCGACGCCACGGTCAGGCCCTCGGGCAGCGGGTCGGTCAACTCGACGCGGACCAGAGGCGCGAGCCGGCCTTCGTCGGTCTTGTCGTAGGCATCGCCCACCTCCTCGTGCCACCGCTTGCAGTAGATGCAGCCGACCTTCTCGAACATGTAGAGCCGCAGCTCGGCGCGCAGTGCGGCGGGCGCGAGTGCGACCATCAGGGCGGCCGCGAAAACCGCCGAACGCCGACGGCGCGATGACGCAGACATGCTTGTCCTCCGCACGGCCATGCTGCAATTGATAGAGACATTGTAATGTGTTTGGTTGTCCCTGACTAGGAGGAGTTGCGGCCGATCGTCGCGACGCACGGAAGGGGGGACGGCATGCTCGATATCTCATACGGCGGCGCGATCATCGCCGGTCTGTTGTCGTTTCTGTCGCCCTGCATCCTGCCGATGGTTCCGTTTTATCTGTGCTACATGGCCGGGATTTCCATGCAGGAACTGCGGGCCGAAGGCGGAATCAAGCCGGGCGCGCAGAAGCGGCTGGTGATTTCCGCCGTCGCCTTCGCGCTGGGCGTCACCACCATATTCGTGCTCTTGGGTCTTGGCGCCACGGCGCTGGGCAGGGCCTTCCTGCAGTGGAAGGAGCCCCTGTCCTATGTCGCCGCCGCCATCCTTTTTGTCTTCGGCCTGCATTTTCTGGGCGTGATCCGCATCGGATTCCTTTACCGCGAGGCGCGGATCGAATCGAAGGCCGAGCCCTCGGGCGTGGTCGGCGCCTACATCATGGGGCTGGCCTTCGGCTTCGGCTGGACGCCCTGCGTGGGGCCGGCGCTGGCGGCGATCCTCATGGTCGCCAGCGGCATGGGCGATCTCTGGCGGGGCGGGACGCTTCTTCTGGTCTATGGCCTTGCGATGACCACGCCCTTCGTGATCGCGGCGCTCTTTGCCCAGCCGTTCCTGCGCTGGGTGTCGCGCAACCGTAAGTATCTTGGCTATGTCGAAAAAGTGATGGGCGCCATGCTCATCCTCTTTGCCATTCTGATCGCGACCAACACCGTGAGCTACATCGCCCAATTCATGATCGACCACTTCGACTGGAGTGGAACGCTCAAGTGAGCATGCAAGGGAGTGAGACCATGCTGATGCGTATGACGGCCGCGCTGGCCACCATGATTGCGCTTGCCCTTCCGGTGCAGGCGGTCGAACTGGGCGACGACGGGCTGCACAAGCCGAGCTGGCTGCGAGAAACCTTCAAGGACCTGCGCGAGGATCTGGCCTCGGCCAACGCCGAGGGCAAGCGGCTGATGGTGATCGTCGAGCAGCGCGGCTGCATCTACTGCACCAGAATGCACGAGGAGGTGTTCCCGGATCCCGCGATCGACGCGCTGATCCGCGACAACTATTTCGTCGTCCAGATGAACCTCTTCGGCGACGTCGAGGTGACCGACTTCGACGGCACGGCGCTGCCGGAAAAGGACATGGCGGTGCGCTGGGGTGTGATGTTCACCCCCACGATCCTGTTCTTCCCCGAGGAGGTACCCGAGGGCAAGACGGCGGCCGAGGCCGCGGTGGTGATGATGCCCGGCGCGTTCGGCAAGGGCACGACCAAGGCTTTGCTCACCTGGGTCAAGGATCACGGCTACCAGTCGGGCGAGCATTTCCAGAAGTTCCTGGCCCGTCAGATCGCCGAGGGCAGGATCGCCGACTGATCGGGGCGGAGGAACCGGAGGTTCGCCATGCCGCCACCATCCGGACGGATGGTGGCGGCGCGATTCTGTCCGGGCCTGCGACGTATGTTCGCATGGGGCGCTTTGGCCCCACCTAACCTGATGAAGACACTGGGTATTCCGAAGTATGCAGAAATTGTAATATCATTATTGCGTGTGCGTCCCCCCTTTGTGTAGATTGGACCCAGGGAGAGATAAGGGAGGAAACCCATGAACCGCCAGTTCGTGCTCGGTGCAGCCATGTCCATCATGATGGGCGGCGCTGCCCTGGCAGAGACCGCGCCCGGGGATGTCGTCTACACCGACGGGGCCGTGGCTCAGTCGCTGACCGGGACGCCCGGCAATCCCGAAGAGGGTGCGAAGGTCATTTCGACGCGCGCACTCGGCAACTGCGTGGCCTGCCACGTGGTCTCGGCGATGCCGAAGGTCCAGTTCCAGGGTAACGTGGGGCCGTCGCTCGACGGCGTCGCCAGCCGCTGGGACGAGGCGCAGCTGCGCGGGATCGTGGCCAACGCCAAGATGATGTTCGAGGGCACCCGCATGCCCGCGTTCTACAAGACCACCGGGTTCATCCGTCCCGGTGACGGATACACGGCCAAGGCGGCGCCCGCCGACCTGCCGCCGATCCTGACCGCCCAGCAGATCGAAGACGTCGTGGCCTATCTCATGACGCTGAAGTGACGCCGGGCCGACCACCGAACAACGAGGAGACACACATGAAACTTTCCAGACGTGACGCGCTCGTCATCGGTCTCGGCGGTTTTGCGGCGGCGACCTTCGCCTCGGCCGCGGGCGCCGCGACCGTCGAGGAGCTGACCGCGACCTTCACCGGCGGCGCTGCCCCGGCGGACGGTGGCATCACCCTGACCGCCCCGGAAATCGCCGAGAACGGCAACACCGTTCCGATCGCGGTTGACGCGCCCGGCGCCACCTCGATCCTGCTGCTGGCCTCGGGCAACCCCGAACCGGCGGTCTGCCAGTTCAACTTCGGCCCGCTCGCCGGCTCGCAGATGGTCTCGACCCGCATCCGCCTGTCGAAGACCCAGGACGTGATCGCCCTGGCCAAGATGGCCGACGGCAGCATCAAGCAGGCGAAGGCCACCGTGAAAGTCACCATCGGCGGCTGCGGCGGCTGAGTCTGAGGAGAAGAGAACCATGGCAAACGACGTCAAACCGCGCGTGAAGGTGCCGAAGTCGGCCAAGGCCGGCGAAGTCATCACCCTCAAGACGCTGATCTCGCACCCGATGGAATCGGGCCAGCGCAAGGACAAGGATGGCAAGGTCATCCCGCGGTCGATCATCAACCGCTTCACCTGCGACCTGAACGGCCAGAACGTGATCGACATCACCATCGATCCGGCCGTGTCGACGAACCCGTATTTCGAGTTCGACGCCAAGGTCGATGCCGCGGGCGAATTCAAGTTCACCTGGTACGATGACGACGGCTCGGTCTACGAGGACGTGAAGCCGATCGAAGTCGCCTGACGGACCGCTCCGTCGCACCGCGTGAGGGAGCGCGGCCAAGGACAGGCCTTCCGCCGCCAGGGCGGGGGGCCCAACCCAGGGAGGGAGACCTAATGAAAACGACCATCCGCCGCACCGTGTTCGCCGCGACCGCCGTCGCCGTCATGGCCGCGGTTTCCGGGGCGGCCTCGGCTGACCCCTATCTCGACCAGAAGCTGGTGATCGAGGGTCAGGAAATGATCGACCGCGCGCCGGCGCCGGCCTTCATGACCCACTTCAAGGAAATCTACTCGGGCTGGCTGTTCCGTACGCCGGAAACGCGCGCGCTCGAGCAGGACGACTTCGACAACCCCGCCATGGTGTTCGTGGACAAGGGGCTCGAGGCCTGGGACACCGTCGACGGCACCGAGGGCAAGTCCTGCGCCTCGTGCCACGAGGGCATCGAAAGCATGAAGGGCCTGCGTGTCTCGCTGCCGAAGATGAATCCCAAGGGTGACGATCTCTGGTCGATGGAGAACTTCATCAACGACTGCCGCACCAACCGCATGGGCGCGGAAGCGTGGAAGTGGAACTCGAACGAGATGAAGAACATGACCGCGGCCATCTCGCTTCAGTCGCGGGGCATGCCGATCGCGGTCAAGATCGACGGCCCGGCCGAGCCCTACTGGAAGAAGGGCGAGGAGATCTACTACACCCGCTTCGGCCAGCTCGAACTGTCCTGCGCCAACTGCCACGAGGACAGCATGGGCAACATGATCCGGGCCGACCACCTGTCGCAGGGCCAGATCAACGGCTTCCCGACCTATCGTCTGGCCGACGCGGGCCTGGTGTCGATCCACCAGCGCTTCTTCGGCTGCATCCGCGACACCCGCGGCGAGCCGTTCGATCCGGGTTCGGCCGAGAGCCGCGCGCTTGAACTCTATGTCGCCTCGCGCGGCATGGGCCTGTCGGCCGAGGGCGTGGCGGTTCGCCAGTAACCAAGCGTCCGGCGCGGGGCGGGCGTCCCGCGCCGGACACCTCCGGGTTCGGCCCGGCCATTCGTTAGGACATTTTTCGAACGACCAGAAACCGACTGTCGCGCCTCAGGCGTGCACGGCCCGGCTTTCCCATGTGATGCAAGGAGAGACTGCCCATGATCACCCGGCGCGAATTCCTTCAGGCGAGCCTTGCCGCCTCGGCCCTCTGGGGTGCCTCCGGCGTCGGCAACTGGTCGCGGCTGGCCGCCCAGCAGGCGCTGACCCAGGACAAGCTGCTGGAATTCGAGGATTTCGGCAACGTCACCCTGATCCACGTCACCGACATCCATGCCCAGGTCAAGCCGATCTGGTTCCGTGAGCCCGAGATCAACATCGGCGTCGGCGATGCCAACGGGCGGCCCCCGCACCTGGTCGGGCAGACCTTCCTCGACTACTTCAAGATCAAGCCGCAGACGCCCGAGGCCTATGCGCTGACCTATCTGGACTTCGTCGCGCTGGGCAAGGCCTACGGCCGGATGGGCGGCATGGACCGGGTGGCCACCGTGGTCAAGGCGATCCGCGCTGCACGGCCCGACTCGATCCTGCTGGACGGCGGCGACACCTGGCACGGGTCGATGACCTCGCTCCTGACCAAGGGCCAGGACATGGTCAACATCATGAACGCGCTCGGCACCGAGGCGATGTCGAGCCACTGGGAATGGACCTTCGGCAGCGAGCGGGTGAAGGAGATCGTCGACACCCAGCTGAAGTTCCCGTTCCTCGGCGCGAACATCTTCGACGCCGAATGGGACGAGCCTGCGTTCGAGCCCTACAAGATCTTCGAGAAGGGCGGGCTGCGCATCGGCGTGATCGGCCAGGCCTTCCCCTACATGCCGATCGCCAACCCGAAGTGGATGTTCCCCGAATACAGCTTCGGCATCCGCGAGGAGCGGATGCAGGAGGTCGTGGACGAGCTGCGCGCCGAGGGCGTCGATCTGGTGGTCTGCCTCAGCCACAACGGCTTTGACGTGGACTACAAGATGGCCGGCCGCGTGAAGGGCATCGACGTGATCCTGACCGGCCACACCCACGACGCCGTGCCCGAGCCGGTGCTGGTCGGCGAGACGATCCTGATCGCCTCGGGGTCGAACGGCAAGTTCGTGAGCCGGATCGATCTCGACGTGCGCGACAAGAAGATGATGGGCTTCCGCCACAAGCTGATCCCGATCTTCGCGGATGTCATCACGCCCGACCCCGAGATGGCGGCGCTGATCGACAGCGAGCGCGCGCCCTACAAGGACCAGCTTGAGGAAAAGCTCGCCACGACCGAAAGCCTTCTCTACCGCCGCGGCAACTTCAACGGCACCTGGGACGACCTGATCTGCGACGCGATCCTGTCCGAGCGCGACGCGCAGATCGCCATGAGCCCAGGCGTGCGCTGGGGCACGACCGTGATGCCGGGCGAGGCGATCACCCGCGAGGACGTCTTCAACGTCACCTCGATGACCTATGGCCAGTGCTACCGCACCGAGATGACCGGCGAGACGATCGGGATCATCATGGAAGACGTGGCCGACAACCTGTTCAACACCGATCCCTACTACCAGCAGGGCGGCGACATGGTGCGGGTCGGCGGCATGGGCTACCACATCGACGTGTCCCAGCCCATGGGCAAGCGCATCTCGAACATGACGCTTCTCAAGACCGGCGAGGCGATCGACCCGGCCAAGACCTATGTCGTCGCCGGCTGGGCTTCGGTCAACGAGGGCACCGAGGGGCCGCAGATCTGGGACGTGATCGAAAGCCACCTCAAGAAGATCGGCACCGTCAAGCTTGAACCCAACACCTCGGTGGTCGTCACCGGGGCCTGATCCCGTCCGGGCGGGCGAGACCGCCCGGGCACCACGCAACGAAGGGCCCCGCAGGCGGGTCCGAAACCGAAGGAGAGTTTGTCCATGACCGACGAACCGGCAGGCGGCACGACACGCCGCGGCTTCCTTGGGGCCGGCCTCGCCGCCGGCGGGGCCATCGTGGCGGGGGCGACCGCGGCCCGCGCCTCGGGCCCGGACCCGCTGATCACCGAAGTCCAGCCCTGGGCGCAGGGTCTGGGCGAAGGCGTCGATGCCGTGCCCTACGGCATGCCGATCAAGTTCGAATCCGACGTCATCCGCCGCAACGTGCCGTGGCTGACGGCCGACCCGATCTCGTCGATCAACTTCACGCCGATCCACGCGCTGGATGGCACGATCACGCCGCAGGGCTGCGCCTTCGAGCGGCACCACTCGGGCGCGATCGAGCTCAGCAAGGACGACTACCGCCTGATGATCAACGGCCTGGTCGAAACGCCTCTGGTGTTCACCTACGCCGATCTCGAGCGGTTCCCGCGCGTCAACCGGGTCTATTTCTGCGAATGCGCCGCCAACTCCGGCATGGAGTGGGCCGGTGCCCAGCTGAACGGCGCGCAGTTCACCCACGGCATGATCCACAACATGGAATACTCGGGCGTCAGCCTGCGCACGCTTCTCGAGGAGGCCGGCGTCAAGCCCGAAGGCAAGTGGGTCTATGTCGAGGGGGCGGACGCCTCGTCCAACGGCCGTTCGATCCCGATGGAAAAGGCGATGGACGACGTGCTCGTGGCCTTCAAGGCCAACGGCGAGGCGCTGCGCAAGGAACACGGCTACCCCGTGCGCCTGGTCGTTCCCGGCTGGGAAGGCAACATGTGGGTCAAGTGGCTGCGCCGGATCGAAGTCGGCGACAAGCCCTGGATGAGCCGCGAAGAGACGTCGAAATACACCGACACGATGGCGGACGGCAAATCCCGCGAGCTGACCTGGGTGATGGACGCCAAGTCGGTCGTCACCAGCCCGAGCCCGCAGTCGCCGATCAAGCACGGACCCGGCCCGCTGGTCATCACCGGTCTGGCCTGGTCGGGCCGCGGGGCGATCACCGCGGTGCATGTGACGGTAGACGGCGGCAAGACCTGGAAGGAGGCGCGTCTGGCGCAGCCCGGCCAGGACAAGGCGCTGACCCGGTTCTACCTCGAGCACAACTGGGACGGATCGGAGATGCTGCTCCAGTCCCGTGCCGTCGATTCGACCGGATATGTCCAGCCGACCAAGGAACAGCTGCGCGCCGTGCGCGGGCTGAACTCGGTCTATCACAACAACGGAATCCAGACCTGGTGGGTCAAGCCGAATGGGGAAGCAGAGAATGTCGAAATCTCGTGATCTGATCGCCGCCACCGCGCTGGCCTCTGTCCTGCTCGCGGCGCCGGCCTTCGCCGAGAAGCTCGGCCTTGGCCGCCCCGCGCTGCCCGAGGAGGTCGCCGCCTGGGACCATGACGTGCGTCCCGACGGGCTGGGGCTGCCGGAGGGCTCCGGCTCGGTGGCCGACGGCGAGGAGATCTTCTCGGAAAACTGCGCCGTCTGCCACGGCGAGTTCGGGGAGGGCTCGGGCAACTGGCCCAAGCTGGCCGGGGGGCAGGGCTCGCTTGCCGATGCCGACCCGCTGAAGACGGTGGGCTCGTACTGGCCCTACCTGTCGACGACCTGGGACTACGTGCACCGCTCGATGCCCTTCGGCAACGCGCAGTCGCTGAGCCCCGATCAGGTCTATGCGATCGTGGCGTACATCGCCTATCAGAACGACCTGGTGGACGAGGACTTCGTCCTGTCGAAGGAGAACTTCCTGACGGTGAAGATGCCGAACGCCGACGGCTTCTTCATGGACGACCGCGACAAGACCGAATACCCCGAGTTCTCGAAGCCCCCGTGCATGGAAAACTGCAAGGACAAGGTCGAGATCACCGCGCACGCGACCGTTCTGGACGTGACGCCGCAGGGCGACAAGGCCGCGGCCGCGGCCGAGGCCGTGATGGAGACGGCGTCGAACGAGACCGCCGCGGCGGACGCCGTGCCGGCCGTCGAGGCGCAGCCCGCCGAAGCGGCACCGGCCGAGCCGGCCGCGACCGCGACCGAAGCCGCCCCCGCGGCCGAAGCGACCCAGGTCGCCGCCGTCGATCCGGCGCTGGTCGAGGAGGGAGCCAAGGTGTTCAAGAAGTGCGCGGCCTGCCACAAGGTGGGCGAGGGCGCCAAGAACGGCACCGGCCCGATCCTGAACGGCATCATCGGCGAGAAGGCCGGGGTCGTCGAGGGCTTCAAGTTCTCGAACGCGATGGTGGACGCGGGCGCGAAGGGTCTGGTCTGGGACGCGACGACGCTTGACGCCTATCTGGCCGATCCCAAGGGGTATGTGCCGGGCAACAAGATGTCCTTCGCGGGTCTCAAGAAGGCGGAAGACCGGGCGGCGGTGATCGCCTATCTGTCGACCTTCTCGGACTGAGTCCGCCCCGCCGCAGGGCGCCGCAATAACCAACGCCGCCGCCGGACCGCTCCGGCGGCGGTGCATCACAGGGAAAGGGAGGTCCCGTCATGCTGACACGCCGCAGGCTGCTGACCATCGCGGGCGCCGCGACCGTCACCCTTGGCGGGACGGCGTTGCCCCTGCGCCGCGCCTGGGCCGCGACCACGCTCGATCTGGGCGCGACCCGGATCGACACGCTGTCCGACGGCCATCTGGTGCTGCCCGGCGACTTCATGCTGGGCGATGTCTCGGCCGAAGAGAAAGCCGCGCTGATGGCGAAATACGCCATTCCGGCGCAGGTGGAATCGCCCTGCAACGTGACGATCCTGCGCGATGGCACCAACACGGTGATCTTCGATGTGGGCGCCGGCCCCGACTTCATGCCCACCGCGGGCAAACTGTCCGAAGCGCTCGACGCGCTGGGCGTGTCGCCCGAGGACGTGACCCATGTGGTCTTCACCCACGCCCACCCCGACCATCTCTGGGGCGTTCTGGACGAATTCGACGAGCCGGTCTTTGCCAATGCCCGCCACCTGATGGGTGCGGCGGAACACGCCTACTGGATCGACCCGGCCACCGTCGACAGCATCGGCGAGGCCCGTCGGACCTTCGCCGCCGGCGCCCTGCGGCGGCTCGAGACGCTGGCGGACCGGGTCGAGACCTTCGAGGACGGGCAGGATGTCCTGCCCGGCGTCCGCGCCATGGCATCCTACGGCCACACGCCCGGCCACACGTCCTTCCTGGTGACGCAGGGCAACGGGTCGGCGCTTGTCGTGGGCGATGCCATCGGCAACGCCACGATCGCCTTTCAGGAGCCCGCCCGCCACGCGGGGGCCGATCAGGATGGCGCGACGGGCGCGACGACCCGGGCCGCGCTTTTGCAGATGCTGGCGGCTGAGGCCCTGCCGATGGTCGGCTACCACCTGCCCGAGGGCGGCATCGGCCGTGTCGAGACGGCCGGTGACGCCTACAGGTTCATCCCTGAGGTCTGAGAATGAAACATGCGACGATCCTGGCCGCGCTCTGGGCCACCACGGCCCTCGCCTCCGAGGACATCCCCGACCAGTATCCGCAGTCGGTGCTTTACGAGAAACCCGTCGAGGTGATCCCCGGCGTGTTCTCGGCGATCGGCGCCACGGCGCCGCCCACCTACGAGAACGCGGGCCACAACAACAACCTCAGCTTCATCGTCACCGGCGACGGCGTGGTGGTGGTGAACTCGGGCGCGTCCTACCTTCTGGCCAAGGCCATGCACGACGAGATCCGGGCCGTCACGGACCAGCCTGTGAAGCTCGTCATCAACGAGAACGGCCAGGGCCATTCCATGCTTGGCAACAACTACTGGATCGAACAGGGCGTGCCGGTGCTGGCGCATGTCGATGCGGCCGAGGAGTTCGAGCACACCAAGGACCAGGCGGTCATCAGCCTGCGCAACTACGCGAAGGAGAACGCCGAGGGCACCGACCCGATGGGTCCGACCGAAACCTTCGAGGACCGGAAGGTCATCGAGATGGGGGACTTCACGATCGAGGTCCTGCATCTGGGTCCGGCGCACAGCCCCGGCGACACCCAGGTCTGGCTGCCGAAGCAATCCTTCATGATCGCCGGCGACATCGCCTTTCACGAGCGGATGCCCCCGATCTTTCAGGACATCTGCACAAGCTGCTGGATCGAGACCTGGGAAACGAAGCTGGTTCCTCTGAACCCGACCTACATCATTCCCGGCCACGGGCACCCGACGAACCTTGCGCAGGTGACCCGCTACACGCACGACTACCTGGTGGACCTGCGCGAGAAGATCGCGGCCCATATCGAGGCGGGCGGCGATCTTGCGGGCGCCTATTACGTCGATCAGGAGAGGTGGCGGCACCTCGACACCTTCGAGGAGCTGGCGACCAAGAACGCCGGTGTCGTCTTCTCCGAGATGGAGTTCGAATAGCGAGGGGCGCCGCGGCGCCCCTTCTCACATGCCGTTGCGGCGCATGACCATGCCGATCGAGGCTTCGGCCGCTCCGTTGAAGACGAGGCTGACCCCGAGAAGGATGCCCACCGACTCGATCGCCGAACCGGGAATGTTCAGCAGGATGAGTCCGGCCAGCACCAGCCCGGCCAGACCGGCGATGATCGCCATCATCCGTGCGCCCGGTTCGGGAAAGGACCAGGCGTGCAGCAGCCGGAAGACGCTGCCCAGAAGGATGAAGATGCCGACCGCGATGGTCAGCGACACCAGCCCCTGCATCGGGCGCGCGATCAGCCAGACGCCGAGGACAAGGCTGGCGAGGCCGATCAGCCCCCACCAGAACCGGTTCTCGACCGGGCTGCCGTCGAAGGCCTGAAAGAGCTGGAACGCCCCGGACAGAAGGAATCCCGTGGCCACCAGCGTCAGCGCCGCCAGCGAGGCGGGAAAGGGATTGAGCAGGGCCAGGATGCCCAGGAGCAGGGTGACGATCCCCACCCCGATCAGCAGCGACGACATCTTCATGCAAACCCCCAAGGCAGACCCGACGCGGACCGCGCGACTATAGGCACGCTCACGGTTCCGTGAAAAGCGATTCGCGGCACGCGCGAATGGCGCGCGCCCGACTGCACCTTCAGGCAGGGCGGATCGTGTCTCCGGGCTGGAGCGTCGGGCTGAGCTCGATGCGGACACCGGATCGGCCCTCTGCCACGATCTCCGCCGCGCGCACCCCGATCGCGCGCCGACAGGCGTCCATCGTGGCCAGACGACGCGGCAGGCCCTCCAGAAGCTCGACCCCGTTGAAGCCCGCAAGGCCCACCCGGCCCGGAACGTCGATGCCGTTCTCGAGACACCAGAGCAGGCCGCCGGCCCCGATCATGTCGTTGGAGTAGTACAGGAAATCCAGATCCGGCGTCCGCTCGAGGATGGCGGCGGTCATTTCGCGCCCCTTGAGCAGGGCCGATCCGCCCGAATAGAACTCGCGGTCGGCGAGCGTCAGCCCCGCATCCGCCAGCGCGGCCTCGAACCCTTCCAGACGTTTGCGGGCGCGGTGGTCGTCGGGCATGGTCGTCCCGAGAAAGCCGATCCGGCGGTAGCCCGCGGCCACGATCGCCCGGGCCATCTCCTGCCCGGCGCGCCGGTGCGAAATGCCGACCATCGAGTCGATCGCCTGACCGTCCGAGTCCATGATCTCGACGATCGGGATGCCGGCGTTGGCCAGCATGGCCCGCGCCGTCTCGGTGTGTTCGAGGCCGGCGACGATCACGCCCGACGGCCGCCAGGACAGCATCTCGTAGAGAACCGCCTCCTCGCGCTGCGGGGAATAGTTGGTCACGCCGACGACGGGC
The DNA here is from genome assembly GCA_049324535.1 of Pseudomonadota bacterium. Lineage (GTDB taxonomy): Bacteria > Pseudomonadota > Alphaproteobacteria > Rhodobacterales > Rhodobacteraceae > JBMOOG01. The sequence continues at coordinate 19,805 of JBMOOG010000011.1, forward strand.
TGCAGTCCGGTGTCCTCGAGCGTTTCCGAGATGCCGCTCAGCACCTCGGGAAACACCAGGTTCGACAGCGACGGGATGATGACCGTGACCAGGTTCACCCGCTGCGACGCCAGCGCGCCCGCGATCTTGTTGGGCACATAGCCCAGCCGCTTGGCCGCCGCCAGGACCCGCTGGCGGGTCGCGTCGGAGACGTCGCCGCGGTTGCGCAGAACCCGGCTGACCGTCATTTCCGAGACGCCGGACGCCTCGGAGACATCGCGCAGCGTCAAGGTCCTGTGGGGGTCGCTCGGGGGGTGCGTGGTCAAGGGCCCGTGTCCATGGCTGACGTCTCTTTCCTGCATAGACCCAACCGCCGGTCCATTCCAAGTGTTAGCGCACAACAGGGCGCGGCAAAGCCCCCGCTCGGGCCGGCCGGCGCTTGAAACCCCGCCCGAATGCGGCGACAAGGGCTGCGATGGCCCCGTAGCTCAGGGGATAGAGCGACCGCCTCCTAAGCGGTAGGTCACAGGTTCGAATCCTGTCGGGGCCGCCATCCGGCTCAGGCCGCCTCGTCCGCCCCGTCGGCCTCCGGCACCGGAGCCGTGTCCCCGGCCAGGAAGTTGCCGAACTTTTCCAGCCCGGGGATGTGCTCGCAGAGCACCCGCACCACGACGAGGATCGGCACCGCGACGATCATGCCCACGATCGACCAGAGCCAGGCCCAGAGCGCCACCGCCACCAGCACGATCACCGGATTGAGCTCGAGCCGGCGCGACAGGAAATAGGGGGTGATGAACTGGGCCTCGACGGCGTTGTAGCCGACATAGCTGGCACCGACCATCAGCGGCCAGAAGAAGCCGTCCATGCTGACCAGCGCGACCGCGGTCGAGATCGCGGCCCCGATCAGCAGCCCGACGAAGGGCACGTAGTTGAGCAGGAACGCCGCGACCCCGAACAGCGCCGGCGCCGGCATGCCGAGCCACCAGAAGGTCAGACCGATCGCGGTGCCCAGTCCGAGGTTGATGAGGGTGATGGTGCCGAGATAGCTGCCCAGGCTGTCCTCGATCTGGCGCAGCGCCTCGTAGGACCGCCTCTTGCGGCCGATCCCGTCAAAGCTCTGGACGATCTTCAGGTAGAGAAGATCGCCGGACGCGATCATGAAGTAGAGAAGCACGATCACGAAGAGTAGCTGGGACACGAGCGTGGGCGTCGATCCGGCCAGGCTCCAGAGGATCTCTGGCGCCGCCTTGTCGGTGACGCTGGCGTCGGTGCCGCCGGGCTCGGGCGTGTCGTCCATGCGGTCCGCCAGATCGCCAAGCACGCCCATCTCGCGCTTCAGCTCCTCGAATTTCTGGTCGAGCCGCAGGGCGATCCGCGGAGCGTCGGCGACAAGCTCGCCCGCCGGGCCGGACAGCATCAGGCTTATGGCGCCCAGCGCCGCCAGCAGTCCGCCGGTCACCAGGCTGGCCGTGACCCAGGACGGAACCCCCCGCCTTCCAAGACGCCGGCGCAACGGGCTGAACACGAAGAACAGAAGGACCGCCATGGTCAGGGGCATGAGGAATTCCTCGGCCGCGGCGACGGCGGCGACGGCCAGGATCACGAAGATTCCGATGATGGCCCAGGCGGGCAGGCCGGCCCGGGGCGCCGGCGCGGGGAACATCACCGGGCGGTCCCCGGCCGGCGGCTCGATCTCGGCGGTCATCCCTCTCTCCCCCTGCGCAGGCGCAGTGTAGCACCCCGCGGATCGCCCGCCAGTGCAGCCGTGTTGACGTGGCGTTCGCGGCTCTGCCATGGTCGATCCCGCGCCCGGGGGCATCCGGCGCCGCGTCATCCGGCGCGCAACAAGCCAAGAACAGGGACCCGATCCATGTGTGATGCCTGCGTCATCAATCTCGTCAAGGAAACCATGCTGTCGCGGCGCGGCTTCTTCCGCGCCTCGGCCGGCGCCGGCGCGGCCCTCGCCGCGGGCGGCGGCCTCGGGGCGGCGCTCGCGCCCGTGCCGGCCAGCGCGCAGGCGGCCGGGAAGATGGCCGACATGACCCATACGCTGTCGGCCGATTTCCCGACCTTCTTCGGCCAGCAGCAGTTCTGGGACGAGCAGAAGTTCAACTGGGCCGAGCACAAGTTCAACCTCAAGGAAATCCGGGTGAACGAGCACACCGGCACCCACATGGACGCGCCGCTGCACTTCTCCGAAAACGGCATGTCGGTGGACGAGATCCCGGTCGACAAGCTCATCGTGCCGCTGGCGGTCATCGACATCCGCGCGAAGGCCGCCGAAAGCGCCGACGCGCAGGTGACGCCCGACGACATCAAGGCCTGGATCGCGGCCAACGGCGATCTGCCCGCCGGCGCCTGCGTGGCGATGAACTCGGGCTGGGACAAGCTGGTGGCGGACCCCAAGTTCCGCAACGCCGACGACAAGGGCACCATGCATTTCCCCGGCTTCCACCTCGAGGCCGCGAAGATGCTGATGGAGGAGGCCGACGTGGCCGGCATCGCCGTCGACACGCTGTCGCTCGACTTCGGCCAGTCGCCGGATTTCGCCACCCACTACGCCTGGCTGCCCTCGGGACGCTGGGGGCTTGAATGCATCGCCAACCTCGATCTCGTGCCGGCCAAGGGCGCGACGCTGGTGGTGGGCGCGCCCAAGCACAAGGGCGGAACCGGCGGCCCCGCCCGCGTCTTCACCCTGATCTGATCGCCGTGGGGGCCGGAAGGCCCGGCCCCCGCCCTCGTCAAGGACCAAGCATGAGCACCGTCGCCCCCCCGTCCGATCCCGAAGCCGATCCGCGCGTGAAGGCGGTCTTCGACGACATCCGCGCGACCCGCGGGACCGATTTCATCAACAACGCCTGGCGCTGGCTCGCCTTCGATGCGGGCCTTCTCGAATCCACCTGGGCCGAGGTGAAGGCGGTGATGGCGCAGCCCTCGGCGCTCGACCCCAAGGTCAAGGAGATGATCTACGCCGCGGTGTCCGTGGTGAACGCCTGCGACTACTGCACGCATTCGCATCTCGCCTCGGCCCGCGCCAAGGGGATGACCGCGCCGGAGCAGGCCGATCTCTTCCGGATCATCGCCCTGGCGGCCAAGACCAACGCCCTCTTCAACGCGATCCGCCCGCCGGTCGATCCGCAGTTTCTCGCCGGAGCCTGAACCATGCCCTACGCCATCGCCGCCCGCGCGCCCGGGGGCGCCGACGTCCTCACCCGCATCGACATCGCCCTGCCCGAGCCGGGTCCGGGCGAGGTGCGCATCCGCCAGACCGCGATCGGCGTGAACTTCATCGACGTCTACTTCCGCAGCGGGCTCTATCCCTGGCCGGTCGAGCGCGACCTGATCCTCGGTGGCGAGGGTGCGGGCGTGGTCGAGGCGTTGGGCGAAGGGGTCAGCGGGGTCTCGCCCGGCCAGCGCGTCGCCTACACCCTGCCGAACGGCGCCTATGCCACGCATCGGGTCCTTCCCGCGGCGCAGCTCGTGCCGCTGCCCGACGCGATCGACGATGCGACGGCGGCGGCGGTGATGCTCAAGGGCCTGACCGTCCATTACCTGATCCACCACAGCTATCCGGTGGTCGCGGGCGACACGGTGCTCTTCCATGCCGCCGCCGGCGGTGTCGGGCTCATCGCGGGCCAGTGGCTGCGCGCGAAGGGCGTGCGGGCGATCGGAACCGCGGGAGGACCGGCGAAATGCGCGCTCGCGCGGGAAAACGGCTACGACGCGGTGATCGACTACCGCGCGCAGGACTTCGCGCCCGAAGCGATGCGGCTGACCGACGGTGCGGGCTTCGAGGCGGTCTACGACAGCGTCGGCCGGGATACGGCGGTGGCGTCGCTCGGCTGCCTCAAGCGCTTCGGCACCCTCGTCAGCTTCGGCCAGTCCTCGGGGCCGCCGGAAGACGTGCGCATCGCGCATCTGGCGCGCGCCTCGCTGCGGCTGACGCGGCCGACGCTCTTTCACCACACCGCGAACCGCGACTGGCTGCTGGCGGCCTCGCGCGATCTCTTCGACATGATCGCCTCGGGAACGGTGACGATCCGGGTCGATCAGACCTTTGCCCTCGAACGCGCCGCCGATGCGCATCGCGCGCTGGAATCGCGGGCGACGACGGGCTCGACCGTGCTCATCCCCTGAGGCCGGGGGCGGCCGCCCCCGGACCCCCGCGGGTATTTGTCCGAACGAGAAGGGCGCAATTCTTCTTCGCCGAAATACCCCGGGGGAATCCCCGCAGGGGATGGGGGCAGCGCCCCCGGGGACCCCTCGGCTCAGATCATCCGGATCGCGCCCTTGTCGACGGCCAGCATGTAGCCGCGCCGGGCGATGTTCTTGACCAGAAGCTCGGACACCATCTGGTTTCCGAGTGCATCGCGCAGCCGCTTGATGCGCATCGCGCCCGCGGCCTCGTCGCAGTCGGGCGCGGGCTTGCCCGAGATCACCGCCTCGATCTCGGCCCCCGACAGCACCTCGTCGTCCATGCGCGCCTCGGCCAGCACCGCGAGCGTCTCGATCGCCGCCTGGGTCAGCTTGAACTCCATGTTGTTCAGGACCACCGCGTTCTCGCCGCGCGAGATCAGGAGCGACGACACCTGGATGCCCTGACGCTGGATCTCGCCCATCCGGCGGTTGAGCGCGACGATCATCAGCAGGAACACCAGGGCCGCGATCAGGAGCGCGGCGGCAAAGACCATCAGCACGAAGATCACCATGCGATAGCTGGTCAGCACCTCGGAAAAGACCGTGCCGGATTGCGCGAGAATCTCCAGAAGCCGGATCTCGCCGGCGGTGGTGAGCGTGTCGTTCTCGACGAAGAGCCGCTCGACGCGCGCGTTGAAGGCGTTGGCGTCGGGCAGGGACAGGAAGAGCAGGACCGCGGCGACGGCCAGGATCGCCACCACCGCGACGATCCCCCAGACGACGGCCCGGCTGCCCGAGCGCAGCGCGTCAGTAGCGGAGGAAGTAGGGTCCGGCACTGTCTCTCCTTTGGTCGAGTCCCTCGGGTCCGAAGATGGACAGGATGTTCAGGAGTTTCCAGCCGTCGGCCTTGAGCCGCGGCGCAAGCGCCTTGGCGGCCTGCTTCTTGGACCCGCAATCCGCGTCGGACACTTCCGCCACGCCGTAATGCAGGCGCAGGGGGTCGTCCTGCTTGGCCTTGTAATCGACAAAGCAGGCCTGCGCCGGACCGGCGGCGGCGAGGATCAGGGCGGCAAGGGCGAGGCTGCGCAGGGTCATGCGCCGAACCTGCGCCGGCTGGGGTGGGCTAGGCAATAACAAATCGGCGGTTCCCCGCCGGTTATCCGATAGCGGACCGGCGTTATTGCCTGTCTTCCCGACCGGGTCGAGGGTCGGACCACCTTCACTCGGCCGCCACCAGGGCCGCCACCCATCGAGGGAGACCGACGATGAGACACCGACTGACCGCGCTTGCCGCCGCCACCGCCATCGTGCTGACCACGACCGTCGCCGCCCCGGCGCCGGCGAGGTCGGAGACCGGGGACGCGCTCTGGACATACATTCTCGGCGCCGCCGCCGTCGGCATCCTGCTGAACGAGGCCGGCCGAGACAACGACCGGCGCGCCCACCGCCCGGGCGATCGGCCGGGCTGGCACCGCAGCGACGGCCGCTTCCAGAGGATCATTCCGTCGCAGTGCCGGATCAGCGTGCGCACCCGTGACGGCCGTCGCGACGCGGTCTCGGCCGGCTGCCTGACCGACTTCGGACGGGACCGAGGCCTGCCGCAATCCTGCGCGCTGCGCGTTCGCACCCCCTACGGGCCGCGCACCGTCTACGGCGAGGCCTGCCTTGAGCGCAACGGATACCGGATCGGACAGGACCGACACGCGCGGCCCTGATCGAGCAGTCGGCGCGGTTCCCCTTGCTCTCCGCGCCGGGACTGGGGCGGGCGCCCGCGCGCCCGCCCATTTTCCGCCCATTTTCCGGTTGCGTCGGCCCGTTCCCCGGACCAATCAGGTCCGATGGAGAGCACGCCTGACGACCGTTTCGAAACCGAGCTGCGCACGCGCGGCCTGTGGCCCGTGGCCGGGATCGACGAGGCCGGGCGCGGCCCCCTGTGCGGGCCGGTCGTTGCCGCGGCGGTCATTCTCGATCCGGCGGCGATCCCCGAGGGCCTGAACGACTCCAAGAAGCTCACCGCCCCGCGACGCGAGGCGCTCTTCGACCGGATCCTGAGCGGCGCACGGGTGGGCGTCGGTCAGGCCAGCGTTGCGGAGATCGATGAACTGAACATCCTGCGCGCGAGCCACCTGGCCATGTGCCGGGCGGTGGCGGCCCTGCCGGTGCCGCCCGCGCATGTCCTGGTGGACGGCCCTCTCCTGCCGCGCGATCTCGCCGTTGACGGCACGGCGGTGGTGCGCGGCGATGCGCGGTGCCTGTCGATCGCGGCGGCCTCGATCGTCGCGAAGGTCACGCGCGACCGGATCATGGTGGATTTGGCGCAACAGCATCCCGGCTATGGATGGGATCGCAACGCGGGCTATCCGACCCCGGACCATCTGGCGGCGCTGAGAAATCTGGGCGTCACACCACAACATAGGCGTTCCTTCCGGCCCGTCCACTACATGTTGTTGCAAGAAAAATCTCCAAGCCGTTGATTCAATAAAGAAATTGACGGCGAATCACTCCTGACTCATCCTGAGGGCAATCAATCCCGGCGCAAGACCGGGACGACACCGGCCCGCAAGAGGCCGCGGACGAGGCAGAGAATGACCAACACGATCACCAGGGGCGCCCCCGTGGCGCTTCCGCTCAACCAGATCCTGGCCGGCGATTGCATCGAGGTGATGCGCAGCCTGCCCGAGGGCTCGGTCGACCTGATCTTCGCCGACCCGCCCTACAATCTGCAGCTGCGCGGCGACCTGCACCGGCCCGACAACAGCCGGGTGGACGCCGTGGACGACGCCTGGGACCAGTTCGCGAGCTTCGGCGCCTATGACAGCTTCACGCAGGACTGGCTCGGCGCCGCACGCCGGCTCCTGAAGCCCAACGGGGCGATCTGGGTCATCGGCAGCTACCACAACATCTTCCGGGTCGGCGCCGCGATGCAGACCATGGGCTTCTGGATCCTGAACGACGTGGTCTGGCGCAAGTCGAACCCGATGCCGAACTTCCGCGGCAAGCGGCTGACCAACGCGCATGAGACGCTGATCTGGGCGTCCAAGACCGAGGCCGCGAAATACACCTTCAACTACGAGGCGCTGAAGGCCCTGAACGAGGGCGTGCAGATGCGGTCCGACTGGGTGCTGCCGATCTGCACCGGCGGAGAGCGGCTGAAGGACGAGGCCGGCGACAAGGCGCATCCCACGCAGAAGCCCGAAAGCCTCCTGCACCGGGTGCTGGTCGGCACCACCAACCCGGGCGATGTCGTGCTCGATCCGTTCTTCGGAACCGGCACGACCGGCGCGGTGGCCAAGATGCTTGGCCGCGACTTCATCGGTATCGAGCGCGAGGCCGCCTACCGCGAGGCCGCCCAGCGCCGGATCGACCGGGTGCGCCGCTTCGACCGCGAGGCGCTGGAGACCACCGGATCGAAGCGCGCCGAGCCGCGCGTCCCCTTCGGCCAGGTGGTCGAGCGCGGGATGCTGCGCCCGGGCGAGGAGCTCTATTCACCGCGCGGCCAGATCGCCAAGGTGCGCGCCGACGGCACGCTGGTCGGCAACGACGTCAAGGGCTCGATCCACCAGGTCGGCGCCCATATCGAGGGGGCGCCGTCGTGCAACGGCTGGACCTACTGGCACTTCAAGCGCGACGGGCGGATGGTGCCCATCGACGTCCTGCGCCAGCAGATCCGCGCCGAGATGGACGACCACCCCCGGTAGACTTCCATGGTTACCGCCGGTGCCTGTGGCCTGACCACGGCACACGACTTGCCCCGCCGGTCACACCCCCGGCGGGGTCTTTTCGTTTCAAGGCTGGATCACGAAGGCCCGCAGCGGCCGTGCCGGTGCGGCCGGGGGAAGGTCCGGAGGCCCGACGGGCCGGGCGCGGCCGATGTCGGGTGCCTTCCCCCTGCCGACCTTATTGCGCCGGGGGCGAGAGCGAGACGATGCAGGCCTAGACGTTCTGCGCATCCTTCGCATTCGTGAGCTGGAACATCATCTTGCCGCGCGCCGACTTCGCGGAAAGCTTGTCCGTCAGGAAGCGCGGCCCTTGCCATCCATCGAGATCCGGGTGTCGACCCGTTTCAGCCGGTCGGTCCAGGCAAAGGAGGTGAACTGCGACCCCTGATCGGTATTCACGATCTCGGGCGGGCCGAACTTGTGGATCGCCTCGTTCAGCGCCTCGACGCAGAAGTCGGCCTCCAGCGTGTTCGAGATGCGCCAGGCCAGGACCTTGCGGGTGAACCAGTCCATGATGGCGACCAGATATAGGAAGCCCTTTCTCATCGGCAGACAGGTGATGTCGGCGCACCAGTCCTGGTTGGGCCGCTCCACGCGCATCCCGCTCAGCAGATAGGGGTAGGTCTTGTGCCCCTTCGCGGGCTTGCTGGTGTCGGGCTTCTGATAGATCGGCATCAGGCGCATGAGGCGCATCAGTCGCCGGATGCGTTTCTGGTTCACGGCATGGCCCTCGTTCTGCATGTGCCACGTCATTTGCCGCACGCCGTAGAACGGGGTCTCGAGGAACTGCTTGTCGATCAGCAGCATGAGGTCGAGGTTCATCGCCGTCTCGCCCTGAGGGTCATAGTAGAAGGACGACCGCGAGATCGACAGCAGGCGGCACTGCGTGCCGACCGACAGGATTGGGTGGTTCTTCTCGACCATTCCGCGCCTCACTTGCCGATCCAGGGCTTGAGCCTTCGTGAAAAAAAATCGTTGGCGACAGCCAGCTCCCCGATCTTGGCATGCAGGTCACGGACCGTTTCTTCGGAAACCTCCGCAGCCGCATTGGCCTTGCCGCCCCGCTCGAAGATGCCTGCAGCACCCTCAAGCAGCGACCGTTCCCATTGATGGATCATCGTCGGATGCACGCCATATTCGGCAGCCAGTTCCGACACCGTGCGCTCGCCCTTCACGGCCTCCAGCTCCACGCGGGCCTTGAACGCCGCGTCGTGGTTCCTGCGTTTCGACATGTTCTGATCTCCTCGTGCTTGGAGACCAGCAGACCTCAGATCGTAGCCTCCGTCACTGTCCGACTTTCGGGGGGCAGCTCATCTGCGCATAGACTGTCAATCATGATTGACGACTTTGGATGCTACGCCAAGGGCGCCCGCACCACCGGTTCGCCAGCATCGCAAGGCGGGGTCGCCGCCCGCTCACAGGATCGGCGCGAACAGCCTTGCGAAATGGGCGCCGTAGCGGATCACCAGGTTGGGGTTGTTGCGCAGGGGCGTGCGGAAGATCGGCGAGGTGGCCATGTCCTCCTCGAGCATCGCGGCCACCCGGCCGGCGAAGTCGTTGCCAAGGCCGATCAGGGTGATCTCGAAGTTCAGGCGGCAGGAGCGGTTGTCGAGGTTGATCGAGCCGACCGAGGCGATGTCGTCGTCGATCAGCACCACCTTCTGGTGCATGAAGCCCTCGGTGTAGTGGTGGATCTTCACCCCCACCTCGCGCACCTCGTCGAAGAAGGAATAGGCGGCCAGCCAGGTCAGCAGGTGGTCGGCTTCCTCGGGGATCAGGATGCGGACGTCCACCCCGCGCAGCACCGCGAGCTTCAGCGCGGTGAGCACATCGACATCGGGCACGAAGTAGGGCGTGGCGATCCACAGCCGCTCGCGCGCCGCACCGATGGCGTTGCAGAAGTAGAAGCTGCCGGTCTCGATGGGATCGGCGGGACCGGGGGCCACCACCAGCGCGTCCATGCTGCCCGAGCAGGGCGCGGGATCCCAGTTCAGCGCCAGCGTCTCGTCGGTGGCCCACAGCCAGTCCTCGGCGAACGAGAGCTGGATCTCGGCCACCACCGGGCCGCGAACGCGCACGAAGGTGTCGCGCCAGTGGCCGAGACGGGCGTTGCGCCCCATGTATTCGTTGCCGATGTTCAGCCCGCCGGTGAAGGCCACATCGCCGTCAATCACCACGATCTTGCGGTGATTGCGGAAGTTGAGCTGGAACCGCGACCGCAGGCGGCGGTTGGCGTTGAACTCGACGAACGCGATCCCGGCCGCGCGGGCGTCCTCGAGATAGGTGCGGGTCAGCTTGTTGCTGCCCACCCCGTCATAGAGGACACAGACCCGCACACCCGCGCGGGCTCTCTCGCTGATCCGGTCCAGAAGGCGCCGGCCGGTGGCATCGTCACGGATGGTGTAGAAGGCCAGCAGCGCATAGCTTTGGGCCTGCGCGATCGCCTCGAAGATCGTGTCGAACGTCTCCTCGCCGTCGATCAGCAGATCGGCCTGGTTTCCGCCGAGAAGCGGCACGCCGGCCAGCGTCTCGAAGGCGCGCACGCGCAGGTGGTCGACCGTGGGGTCCGAACCGCTTTTCGGGGAAAACCGGCGCTTTTCGTCGCGGATGCGGCGCACCACGTCGCGCAGCTCCCTTCGCGTGGTGATCTTTTGCGGGAACCGGCTCCGGCCGAGCACCACCCAGAGCGGCACGGCGAGGAAGGGCAGGGTCAGGAAGAAGATCACCCAGCCCATGGCCGCCTGCGGCGTGCGCGCGACCTGAAGCGAGCGGTAGGCGAACCAGAGCGCGGTCAGTTCCACCAACGGAACCGCGAGAAAGACGACGAACTGCCAGAGTTCCATGCGTCAGCTCGCGTTGCGGGGCAGGGGTGTGGCTCCGCGGTTGTAGTCCGACCAGTCCGTGATGTCGGGATAGTGGCGTGCGCGCCAGGCCTGCACCCGCGGGTTCATGACCCGCCTCCAGAGCGGCGGGATCAGCGCCACGATCCCCATCAGCGGATAGCCCCAGGGAAGCTGGGGCGCCTCGGTCTCGGGGTAGGTCTGCAGCAGCGGAAACCGGCGGTCGGGCTTGTAGTGATGGTCGGAGTGGCGCTGCAGGTTGATGAGGAACCAGTTCGAGGCCTTGTGCGCCGAATTCCACGAATGGCGGGGCAGCACATGCTCGTAGCGCCCCTCGCCCAGATGGCGGCGGGTCAGACCGTAGTGCTCGATGTAGTTCACGAGCTCGAGCTGCCACACGGCGACCAGCGCCTGCCAGACAAAAAGCGCCAGCCCCAGCCCGCCGCCGAGCGCGAGCGCCGCGACCAGCATCGCCAGTTGCAGCGCGCCGTAGCGCCAGAACGGGTTCGACCGATGCCAGACCGGACGATCGCGGCGCGCCAGCAACGCGCGCTCCGCGCGCCAGGCCGAGGGCAGTCCGCTGCGGAGCACCCGCAGGAAGAACCGGTGGAACCCCTCGCCGTAGCGCGCCGTGACCGCATCGCGCGGCGTCCCGACATAAAGGTGGTGCACCCGCAGATGTTCGGTGCGGAAGTGCGAATAGAGCACCGACGCCATCAGGAGGTCGCCCAGCCAGCGCTCGCCCGCGTTTTTCTGGTGCATCAGTTCATGGGCGTAGACGATGCCCACCGCCCCCGAGACGATGCCGATCCCGGCAAAGAGCAGGACAAGCTCGACCGCCGACAGATGCGCGCGGTGGGTGACGTACCAGATCGTTCCGAAGATCATGGCCAGTTGCAGCGGCGCCCAGACCAGCGTGATGAGCCGGTACCAGAAGAGATCGGCCTCGGCGGTCGCCGGATCGGCGTTCTCCTCGTTCAGGCCGACGACCAGGTCGAGCAGGTCGAACAGCACCCAGGTGAACATCGGAAGCAGCAGAACCGTCCAGCCGCCGACGGTCGCACCGATCGCGGCCAGCGGCAGGGTGCCGAGCGACATCCAGAACGGCAGCGCGTTGCGCAGGCGGGCGACGTCCTTGGCTGGGGTCATCGGGCGCTCCAGTTGGCGGCTGCGGGCGACTATAGGGGCGCACGCCCCGTGTCACAATCCGCCGACAGGGCCGGTTGCGCCGCGTCAAGCACCTTGCGCATCAGCGTGGGAAGCGAGGCCGGGTCGAGACCCGTGGCGAAGGCGCCGCGCAGGGGCCGCGCATCGGCTCCGCAGCGCACGACCCGCACGGCGAGCCGGAGATGGAAATGGCTGAAGGTGTGTCGGACAACCGGGCCCGCATCGGTCCAGTCGGCGGTCAGGGGCGGGCCGTCCCCGTCCCCGCCATCCCAGCCCGAGGTCGGCCAGCCGGTCATGCCGCCCAGCAGGCCCCGGTCGGGTCGGCGCTCCAGAAGCCAGGCCCCGTCGTCGCGCAGCGCGACCCAGGCGATGCCCTCGCGCGTCGGCTTGGCGGCGCGCGGCGCCTTGCGCGGCAACTCGGCGGCGAGGCCCCGCGCCCGCGCCGCGCAGTCGCCCGACAGCGGGCAAAGCGCGCAGTCGGGCCGGCGCGGGGTGCAGACGGTTGCCCCGAGGTCCATCATCGCCTGCGCGAAGTCTCCGGGGCGGTCCGCGGGGGTAAGCGTCGCGGCCCGTCGGGCGAGTTCGGGCCTTGCGCGCGGCAAGGCGACCTCGATCGCGAAGAGCCGTGCGACCACCCGTTCCACATTGCCGTCCACGACGGTCGCCGGCACGTCGAAGGCGATGGCCGCGATGGCTGCGGCGGTGTAGCGGCCGATGCCGGGCAGGGCGCGCAGCTCCGCCTCGGTCTGCGGAAAGCGCCCGCCATGATCGGCCACGACCGCCCGCGCGCAGGCCAGAAGGTTCCGGGCCCGCGCGTAATAGCCAAGCCCGGCCCATTCCGAAAGGACGGTGGCGTCGGGCGCGGCGGCCAGGTCGGCGACGCCGGGCCAGCGTTCGGTGAAGCGCCGGAAGTAGCCCCGCGCGGCGGCGACGGTGGTCTGCTGGAGCATGACCTCGGACAGCCAGACGCGGTAGGGATCCGGACGCACTCCGGCCCGGCGTTCGGCCGGCCCGACCCGCCAGGGCAGGACGCGGGCGTTCCGGTCGTACCAGGCGAGCAGTCGCGAGGAAACGGCGCTGTCCCCGTCACGCAAGTTTTATGCTCCTCCGGCTGCGGTCCTATGGGCTTGGGCTGGGACGGCCTGTAAGGTGGCGTCGCGGGCAGGAAAGGGCAAGCATGAACGACGCACTGTCCAGCGGTCGCCGCCAGCGCGGGTTCGAGACGGCCGCGAGCCTCTTGCGGGACCGGATCCGCAGCGCGGGCGAGAGCCGCGGCTTCGCGGTGTCGCGCGTGCTGACGCACTGGGCCGAAATCGCCGGAGAGGACATCGCGCGCCACTGTGTGCCGGTCAAGGTGGGCTACGGCAAGGGCGGACTGGGCGCCACGCTGACGCTGCTCACCACCGGGTCGGCGGCGCCCGTCCTCCAGATGCAGCTGCCCGCGCTGCGCGACCGGATCAACGCCTGCTACGGCTACAGCGCCATCGCGCGCATCCACATCACCCAGACCGCGGCCGAGGGCTTCGCCGAGGGGCAGGCCGCCTTTGCCGGCGCGCCCAGGCGCACCCGCGCCGAACCCTCGCCGGCCGTCGCGGGCGCCGCCGCGCGCCTCGCCGCGCCCGTGTCCGATCCCGATCTGCGCGCCGCCCTTGATCGGCTGGCCCGCAATGTCCTATCCCGAACCGAACGACAGAGAGGCAAAGACGAATGACGAAACCGATGTTTCTTGCCGGCGCGCTGGCTCTGGCCTTCGCGGTCGGCCCCGCGGTCGCCGAGACTGCGGCGGCCCCGGTGGCCGTGCCGGACATGGCGATGGGTCCGGCCGACGCCAAGGTGACCGTGGTGGAATACGCCTCCTACACCTGCCCCCATTGCGCGCATTTCGACGCCGACGTCATGCCGAAGCTGAAGGCCGACTACATCGACACCGGCAAGATCCGCTTCGTCTACCGCGAGGTCTATTTCGACAAATACGGGCTCTGGGCGGCGATGGTGGCGCGCTGCGGCGGCGAGATGCGCTATTTCCCGATCCAGGACATGCTCTACAAGACCCAGGCCGAATGGCTGAAGTCCGGCAATGACGCGGGCATCGCCGATGCGCTGCGCAAGATCGGTCTCAAGGCCGGGATCGACAAGGACGCGCTTGCCGCCTGCATGAACGACGGCAAGATGGCCGAAGCGATGGTCGCGACCTATCAGGCGAACGCCACCAAGGACGGCATCGACTCGACTCCGTCCTTCGTCATCAACGGCGAGAAGTATTCCAACATGTCCTACGAGGACTTCGCCAAGATCCTCGACGCCAAGCTGGCGGAGTGACGATTGACGCCGCTTTCCGGGGTCCGGGTCGTCGAACTGGCGCGCATCCTGGCCGGCCCCTGGGCCGGTCAGGTGCTGGCCGATCTGGGCGCCGATGTCATCAAGGTGGAGGCGCCCGAGGGTGACGACACCCGCCGCTGGGGTCCGCCCTTCATCGACCGCGAAGGGGATCGCAGCGCCGCCTATTTCCACGCGGCCAACCGCGGCAAGCGATCGGTCGTCGCCGATTTCCGCACGCCCGAAGGCCAGGCGTTCGTCCGCGAGCTCGTGCGCGATGCCGACATCCTGATCGAGAACTTCAAGGTCGGGGGGCTTGCCAAATACGGGCTCGACTGGGACAGCCTGCGTGAGGTCAATCCGCGCCTCATCTACTGCTCGATCACCGGCTTCGGCCAGGACGGGCCCTACGCGCACCGGGCGGGCTACGATTACATCATCCAGGGCATGTCCGGGCTGATGAGCGTGACCGGCGAGCCGGATGGCCAGCCGCAGAAGGTCGGCGTGGCGGTGGTGGACGTGTTCACCGGCGTCTATGCCGCAACCGCCTGCCTTGCCGCCCTGCACCAGCGGGCGACGACCGGGCTCGGCCAGCACATCGACATGGCGCTTTTCGACGTGGCAACCGCGATCATGGCCAATCAGGCGATGAACTACCTCGCCTCGGGTGTCGCGCCCAGGCGGATGGGCAATGCGCATCCGAACATCGTCCCCTATTCCGTCTTCGACTGCGCCGACGGCTGGATCATCATCGCCACCGGAAACGACGGCCAGTTCCGGCGGCTGTGCACAATCTTGGGATTGTCGGAACTTTCTGACAAACCGGAATTTCTGACGAACGCCGACCGCATCGCCCATCGCGCCGACCTCACGGCACGACTGACGGCCGCGACGCGAACCTGGTCGAAAGCCGACCTTCTGGCCGCCTGCGAAACCCACGGAGTGCCGGCGGGCCCGATCAACGACATGGCCGAGGTCTTCGCCGATCCGCAGATCGTCGCGCGCGGCATGCAGATCGCGCCGGGTGGCGTGCCCGGTGTCCGCTCGCCCATCATGATGTCGGGGGCGGAACTCTCGCTGGATCGCCCCTCGCCGCGGCTGGGCGAGCACGACGCCGGGGTGCGGGACGAGCTGCGCCGCTAGAGCCCGAGCCGGTCCAGCGCCCGATCGAGGGGCGCCCAGTCCTCGAGCTCCATGCGCACCGGCAGCGTCAGCACCCTGGGGCGGAACTCGGCCGGCAGCCGCACCGCATCCTTCTCGGTGGTCACGAGCTGCGCCTGGCCGATGGCCGCGTCCTGCTCGAGCCGGTGGAGTATCGCCGCCGTATAGGGCTGGTGATCGTCGAAGCCCTCGGCGCGCACGATCGTGGCCCCAAGCGCGCGGAGCGTCGCGAAGAACCGCGACGGATCGCCGATGCCGGCAAAGGCCAGCACACGCAGGCCGTTCCAGTCCATTCCCGTGGCCAGCGGACGCAGCGAACCCGTGAGCACCGGCACCGAAAGGGCCGGCCCCCAGTCGGCGGCCAGCCGGGCCTGCGCGTCGGCCGGCCCGAGCGCGACCAGAAGATCGGCGCGGGCGAGCCCTGCCGCCACCGGCTCGCGCAGGGGGCCGGCCGGCAGGCAGCGCCCGTTGCCGAACCCGCGCGCAGCGTCCACGACGACAAGCGCGAGGTCGTGGTGCAGCGACGGATCCTGATGACCGTCGTCGAGAAGGATCGCGCCGGCCCCGTCCGCGACCGCCGCCCGTGCGCCTGCCACGCGATCATCGGCCACCCAGACCGGGGCGAAGGCCGCGATCAGCAGCGGCTCGTCGCCGACCTCGCCGGCGTCGTGCCGCCGCTCGTCCACGCGCAGCGGGCCGGTGGCGCGCCCGCCATAGCCCCGGCTGACCACATGGACGGTGACGCCACGCGCCGACAGGCGCTGCGCCAGAGCGATCACCGTCGGGGTCTTGCCGGTGCCCCCCACGTTGATGTTTCCGACGCAGATCACCGGCACTCCGACCCGCTCTGCGACACCCCGGCGAAGGCGCCGCGCCGTCGCCGCCGCATAGAGCCGGCCCAGCGGCGCAAGCAGCCGCGCGAGAAGGGCGGGCCTTTCGGGCGCGGTGAACCAGAACCGCGGCGCGCGGGCCATCAGCGGCTGACCTTCGGTCGGGCGCTGTCGAGAAACGACGCGACCACTTCGGCCACGCGCTCGGTGACGGCGGCGCCGCTCGACGAGGCGGACCAGGCGTTGTGCGCGAGAATGGCCGCGCGGTCCGGCGCGATCAGATCGACGATGGCGTCCGCCAGGGCATCGGCGTTGCCGACGCGCCGCAAGGCCCGCGCCTCGGACAGGCGGGTGTAGGCGGCGGCGTGGCTCCCGACGTTCGGACCGCAGACGATCGCCGATCCAAGCGCCGCAGCCTCGAACGGATTGCGCGTCTCGGCCCCCGGGGTGAGCGAGCCACCCATGTAGCAGGCCGGGGCAAGCCGGTACCAGAGGCCTAGCTCGGTCTGACCGTCGGTAACCAGCACCTCGATCTCGGGGTCCGCTTCCTCCTCCAGAGACCGCTGCGCCACGCTCCAGCCCTCCTGCGCCATCCGGCTGGCAACCGCCGCAGCGCGCGACGCATCGACCGGCACGAAGACAAGAAGCATCCGGTGCGCCAGCCGGAGCGCGCGGGCATGGGCCGCGATCACCGCCTCTTCCTCGGCCTGCGGGCAGGCCATCGCCAGCCAGACCGGGCGGGTCCCGAGGAGTTCGGTCATGCCGTGGCGCTCGGCCTCGAGGCAGGGCAGCGGCTCGGCCGACGGCTCGATGCGCCCGACCACCGTAACCGGCGGCGGCTCGCCGCCGAGGCTGCGCAGCGCCTGCGCGCTGTCGCCGTCGCGCGCCAGGATCGCGCTCAGGCGCTGGAGGAGCCCCTGCCGCAGCCCGCCCCACAGCCGGCCGCCGCCGGGCGCCGGCTGGGCATCCGCCCAGACGGTCGGGATGCCGCGGTCGTGGCACTCGACCACCAGGGCCGGTGGCAGTTCGGAGCCGAGAAGCACCACCACGTCGGGCCGCCAGTGATCGAGAAAGGCGCGCAGGGCCGGAAGCGACTCGGGCGGCGCGTCCACGGCGGTGAACCCCGAGGTCGCCCCCGAGCGGGGACTGACAAGCGGGGTGATGTCGGGAAAATCGGCCGCGATCTGCCGCGCCAGAAGGGCCGGGGTCGCGGGTTCGGCGGTCGAGCCGCGCAGCCAGACCACCGGCCCCGGCGGGCGCGGGTCGAACACGCCCCCGGCGGCCGGACCGCCGCGCGACGCCAGCAGGTAGAGCCCGAGGGCGATCGACCGCTTCATGGCGCTTCGCTCAGGCCCCCAGCTCCTCGGTCGCACCGGCCGGATCGTCTTCCTCGCGCAGGCGGTGCAGGTGCGCGATGAAGTAGCGCATGTGCGCGTTGTCCACCGTCCGCTGGGCCTCGGCCTTCCAGGCGGCGAAGGCCCGGGCGTAGTCGGGGAAGATGCCCACGACATGGATCGCGTCCGGGTCACGGAACACGGTCTTGTCCGGCGATACCAGCTCGCCGCCGAACACGAGGTGCAGTCTCTGGGCCATCGTCGTCTCCCATGTCCAAGATCGGGCGCACGCTAGGCGATCGGTCTGCGCTCCTCAAGGCGAAGCCTCACGCCAGGGCGGCGATCAGGCCCGACCAGACCCGCGGCGCCCCCGCCAGGATGCCGTCGCTGGCCGCGCCGGGGCTGTTGAAGCGGATCGGCCGGCCGGCGCGGTCGCTGACCGTGCCACCGGCGCGGGCAACGATCAGCGATCCGGCGGCGATGTCCCATTCCCAGGTCGGCCGCACCGACAGCATCGCGTCGAAGCGGCCCTCGGCCACCAGCGCCAGCCGCCAGGCGAGCGAGGGGCGGAACGCCCGCTCGACGGGTGGAAGCCGGCCCTCCTTCCAGTGCTCGGGTGCCAGCGCCGCCCGTCCGGCAAGAACGGTCGCCCCGTCGGCGCCGGAACGGTCCGAGACCGCGATCGGCTGGCCGTTCCGCGTGGCCGGACCCTCGGCGCTGGCGGCGTAGAGCGTGCCGCGCGCGGGCAGATAGACCACGGCGGCCGTGATCCGGCCGTCCTCCGCCACCGCCAGCGAATGCGCGAAGGCGTCCTGCCGGTCGAGGAAAGCGCGGGTGCCGTCGATCGGATCGAGAATGAACACCCGCCGCGCGGCGTGCCGGTCGGGATCGTGAGGGCTTTCCTCCGACAGCCAGCCGTAGTCCGGTCGTGCCCCGCGCAGCACCTGTTCAAGATGGTCGTTGACGGCAAGATCGGCCTCGCTGACCGGGCCGGCACCGCCGCCCTTGTCCCAGCTTGCCGGATCGTTCCGCCAGAAGCGCATCGCGATCGCGCCGGCCGAATGCGCCGCTTCGACCAGGAGCGCGAGATCGGCCCGGGCGTCAGGTTCCGGCAATGGTCAGGCCCTCGACCAGAAGGCTGGGTACGACATGCGACAGGTGCTCGCGCGCGTCGTTCGCCGGGATCACCCGCATCAGGAAGTCGCGCAGGTTGCCCGCGATGGTGCATTCGTTGACCGGGCCGGCGATCTGGCCGTTCTCGACCCAGAAGCCGGATGCGCCGCGCGAATAGTCGCCGGTGGTCGGGTTGACCGACGATCCGAGGAACGAGGTCACGATCAGCCCGCGGCCCATCGCGCCGATCAGCGCCTCGCGACTGTCGGTGCCCTGGGTCAGCCGGATGTTGCTCACCGAGGGCGAGGGCGGCGAGGACGGGCCGCGCACCGCCGAGCCGGTGGAGGCCAGCCCGAGCTTGCGGGCAGTGCCGAGGTCGAGCGTCCAGCCGGTCAGCACCCCGTTCTCGACGATGGCGCGCCGCCGCGACGGCAGGCCCTCGGCGTCGAAGGGGCGCGAGCCCGAGATGCGGGGCCGCAGCGGATCCTCGACGATCGACAGGCCCGTGGGCAGGACCGGCGTCCCGAGCGCGTCCCGAAGCCAGGAGGCGCCCCGCGCCACGGCCGACCCGTTCGCGGCGGCGAGAAGGTGACCGATGAGACCCGCCGCGATGCGTTCGTCGAACAGCACCGGGAAGGCCCCCGTCGGTGGCTTCCGCGCGCCCGCGCGTGCCGCCGTCCTCTCGCCCGCCTGACGGCCCACCGCGTCGGGGCTGGGCAGATCGGCCTGGAACACCCGCGATTCGGATGCCCAGTCGCGCTCCATCGCCAGCCCCTCGCCGGTGATCGCCACCGCTGCGACCGACCGGCTGGTGCGGGCATAGCCCCCCGCAAAGCCGTTCGATGCGGCAAGGAAGACGTTGCGCCGGCTGTAGCTGGCCGAGGCGGACTGGACCTGGGTGATGCCGGGAACCGCCAGCGCGGCGGCCTCGGCCCGGCGCGCATCGGACTCGAGCTCGGCCGAGCCGGGTTCCGGCGCCGGATCGGCAAGGTCAAGCCCCTCGGCGTCCCGCCGCAGCGCCAGATCCGAGGGGTCGGCCAGCCCGAGCGTCGGATCGACCGGGGCTTCCCGCGCCATCGCCACCGCGCGTTCCGCCATTTCGGCGATGGTGCGCGCCGAGATGTCCGAGGCGGAGACCAGCGCCTGCCGCTGTCCCAGCAGAACCCGCAGCCCGATCTCGATCCCTTCGGCGCGCTCGGCCTGCTCAAGCCGGCCCTGCCGGACATCGATCGACACCGCGCGGCCATCGACGGCGATCGCATCGGCCGCCTCGGCGCCGGCCTTGCGCGCCGCGTCCAGCAGGGCTGCCGTCAGGGTTTCCAGCCGATCCGTCATGCCACGCCTCTCGTTCGGGGTCTGTCCTGCACCTAGCGGCTGGGCGCCGGTGGTTCAAGGCGTGGTCACTTCACCGTCAGGCCGTTCAGGACGACCCTTCCATCGGGCCCGAGGCGGATGTCCGATGTCAGCACATCGTCGCCAGCCGGCTTGGCGATCGTCGCAAGACCGAGGCGCAGCCCGGTCAGCGCGTCGTCCGACATGAGGCCCAGCGCCTGCGCGCGCCGCATCAACGCGTAAAGACCCATGGCGCGGAACTGGAAGGCACCCTCCGGCTCGGGCCGGTCGGGGCCGGAGGGATAGCGCAGGACCGCCTCGCCCGACCCGGTGACCGACGCACCCAGCCCCGACAGGACCAGCGCGCGCAGCGTGGCCTGTTCGGCGCGAAACGGCGTCGCGTCCCGTGCCGCCGGGTCGAAGAGGTTGCCGATCACAGTGACCAGCGCGCCCGCATCAAGCGTCACCCGGATCGGATCGCGCGGCAGCAGCGCCTGCGGATCGAAGGCCGACCACAATGCCTCGGACAGAAGCAGGTCGCGCAGGTCGATGCGCAGGTCCGCAGGCTGCGGTCCGGGGTCGCGGTGGACGGGCAGGGCGAAGGACAGCGCCATTTCGGGTGACGAAAACCCCACGGGACCGGGCAACTCGGGCACGGTCAGCGCATAGTCGATCCCCATGAGCGCGACGGCGGTGCGCAGGCCGGTCTCGCCGAGAGCGAATTCGAGGCGGGCGCCCTCGTGGCGGCTGCGGCTTGAGAGCGCCGGCGTGCCGGGCTCCGAGACCGCGAGCTCGGACGCGCCCGCGGTCTCGGTCAGGGCAAGGCGGACCGACAGCGCGCGGGGCGGGCCGGTCTCGAATTCGGCGGGACTGAGGCCGGACCCCAGGTCTGCGGCCAGTGTCGCGGTCGCCCCCGCGGTGCGGGTCGCCAGGTCCAGGGCCTCGCCCCGGCCGGGGTCGGCCATGGCGATCCGCGTCTGGCCGGGCCGGATCGACAGCGACAGGTCGAACCCCATGGCCGGCAGGGTTCCGGGGGCCACCGGGCCCTCCGCCGCCTGTGCGGCAAGGGTGGCGCGCACCCCGTCGGAGCGGGCGGATGCATCGAGCCGGAAACCCTCGTCGTCACGCGCCCGGACCTCGGCGGCAGTCGCGCCGACGCCCAGCGTAAGCGTGGCCGAGGCGCCGCTCAGGATCCCGAAGTCCCGGATCTCGTCCGCGCCCTGCGGTCGGGCAGCGATCGCGGCGCGAAGGTCCGCCGGAAGGACCAGCCGCTGTCCCAGGGCGAGTTCCGCCAGCGTGGCCTCGAACGCACCGGAACGACCGGCCCCGGTGAACCCCGCCTTGGCGGCCAGACGGCCCAGGGTCAGTGTCGTCTCGGCGGGAAGGCCATCGTTTAGCCGGACCGTGGCCGCGAGACCCTCGAGCGTGGCCTGCATCGTGGCCTGTCGGGGTGCGGTCCCGCGCGCCGAAACGGCCAGATCGGCCTCGAGCCGGTCAAGCGCGACGCGGACGTCGGGAAAGGACGCCGGCCCTTCAAACAGCACCCGCAGGCCGGTCTGCCGGACCGTGCCCGTCAGGTCGCCCTCTCCGATGCGGCCCACGAGGCTCGCCTCGGGGCTGGCCGTCATCGCGACCCGGCCGCCGCCCAGGTCGCGCAGCCGCAGCTCCGCCACGGCCTGCGACAGGGACGACCGGCCATCCGAGACATGCGCGATCACGTCCTGCAGGATCAGGGTGTCGCCGTCCCGACGCTGGCCGCCCAGCGTCACGCTGACGCCATCGGCCCCCGGATCCGACAGCAGGAGGTCGCGCAGCTCGTCGGGGCTGATCGCGGCGGCCGGGCCGGGGATCAGGATCGCGGCCAGGCACAGGGATGCGTACGGGCGCACGAGGAACCTCGGGTCAAGGCCGGACGGGCCGCCCCTCGGGGCGGCCCGCGGTCGTATCCGTCACTGGATGCGCTGGCCGTTGGCGTAGATGCCGCCGTCCTCGCGGAACTCGATCTTCGAGGTCAGCACATCGTCGCCCGCCGGCACCGCGAAGAGGCCAAGCATCATCCGCGCGCCCATCGCCTGATCCTCGGGCACAAGGCCCATGGCGACCAGCTTGTCGATCAGGGCGTTGCCGCCGACGAGCTTCAGGTCCACCGAACCCAGCGGCTTCGGCGCCGGCCCGGTGTTGTCGAAGGTCGCCGCGCCGCTTCCCGTGAGATCGGCTCCGGCCACCTTCAGCTGCAGCGCGTTCAGCTTGACCGAGTCGACCATGGCCGGCACCGGCGCCGCGGCCGCCTGAACCGGATCGAAGATGTCGATCTTCGGCGTTGCCGTCCCGCTGGCGTCGATCAGCACCGTCGCCGGATCGCGCGGCAGCTGCGATGTCGGGTCGAAGAGACCCCAGACCGAATCCGACAAGGCCAGGTCGGCGATCTTCACCATCAGCTTGAAGGGCTGCGGCGTGTCGGCCGCCATGACCGGCATGGCGAAGTCGAAGGCGGCCTCGGCGATCGTCAGATCCATCGGGGCCGGCAGCTGGTTGCCGGTCATCGCGATCCTGGTGTTCTTGCCACCGCCGCCATAGGCCAGGCCGGCCGAGGACATGCCGAAGGTGAGCGACCCGCCGTCGGCGGACGAGACCATGTTCATGGTCTGCTCGCCGTCCTGGAAGTCCATCGTGTAGTTGCCGGCACCATAGGTCAGCGACCCGTTCAGCATGACTCCGGCCTTCAGCGCCGCGTTCATGTCCGCCATGGTGACGTTCTGCGGGATCTTCATGTCCGAGGTCGAGGACAGGCCGTTGAGCGTGCCCTTCGTGGCGAACGAGCCCGTGCCCGCCGGATCCTTCGCCGAAATGTCGAAGTCCATCGATTCGCTGGTGAAGTCCGACGTGACCTCGCGCCCCGAGCCGCTGACCATGCGGGCCTTGCCGGTGCTGTTCTTCAGGTTGACGCCGACGCTCATCGGTACGGCCTCGCCGTTCGCCTTGATGTCGGCGATGCCGACCGCCAGCGTGGGGGCGACAAAATCATAGGTCATGTCGCCCGGAACACCCGACACCAGCAGCGTCATTCCGGTCTGGCGGACGTCGATGGTCATGTCGGTCGCCTCGCCCTCGGCGGGCTTGGCGGTCATGGTCACCGGAATGGTTTCGGACAGGGTCACTTCGACCGAGCCGTCGCCCACGTTGCGCAGCCGCACTTCGGCGATGTCGATCTGCGTGGTCGCCTCCGGCGCGGTCGAGGAGAATTTCGCGCCCTCGATGACCAGCGTGTCGCCCTGCATCCCCTGCGAGGTCGTGGTGACGGTCTGCCCCATCTCCTGGTAGTAGGCGACCCAGTCGGCCCACACCTGTTCGGCGGTCACGTCTGCCCGGACGGCGGTGCTGCCCAGAAGGGCCGCGACCAGCGTGCCAGCGCCGATCCTGTTCCAATAAGCCATAATGTGCCTTTCCATCGGTAAAAACGAACGCGCGAAGCATCCTGCCCGGCCGGGCTTCGGTCAAGTCCCCGACTGGGCTGGCAGACCCCGCCCCGGGCCTGCTAGATCCGATCAAACGGACCATTTCATGGCGGGTGCAGACCGATGATCGGGATCGAACGGGACGGCGGCCTCTGGACGGCGACCATCCGCCGCCCGGACAAGGCGAATTCGCTGACCCTGTCCATGCTGGAGACGCTGGCCGACATCGCCGCAGAGGCGGGTCAGGGCGGCGCGCGCGTCCTGGTGCTGACCGGCGAGGGCAAGGTCTTTTCCGCGGGCGCCGACCTCGACGAGGCGCGCGCAGGGCTTGCCGTGCATCCGGTCTGGGAACGGCTCTCGGGCGCGATCGCCGCCGCCCCCTGCCTGACCATCGCCGCGCTCAACGGCACGCTGGCCGGAGGCGCCTTCGGCATGGCGCTGGCCTGCGACCTGCGGATTGCCGTCCCGACCGCGCGGTTCTTCTACCCGGTGATGGCGCTCGGCTTCCTGCCCCAGCCCTCCGACCCCGTGCGGCTGGCCGCCCTGGTCGGCCCGGCGAGGGCCAAGATGATCCTCATGGCCGGCGCCCGGGTCGAGGCGGCCGAGGCCCTTGCCTGGGGTCTGGTGGACCGGATCGCCGAGCCCGGCGCGCTGCTTTCGGACGTGCGTCAGTTTGCGCAGGCGGCGCTGGAGGCGCGCGACGGGCATGGCGCGGCGATCAAGGCCATGATCCCGACGGGGTCCGCCCCGCGCGGGCTCAGTGGGGCGTGACCAGCTTCAGCCCGACGATGCCGGCGACGACAAGCCCGATGCAGGCAAGCCGCAGCGCATCGGCGGGCTCGGAGAAGAGCACGATGCCGAAGAGCACCGTGCCGAGCGTTCCGATCCCGGTCCAGACCGCGTAGGCCGTCCCGAGCGGCAGTGTCCGGAGCGCAAGACCGAGCATCACCACGCTCGCCACCATGCTGACCAGCGTCAGCACCGAGGGCACCGGCCGGGTGAAGCCCTCGGTGTACTTGAGCCCGACGGCCCAGCCGACCTCCAGAAGCCCCGCGATCAGCAGATAGAACCAGGCCATGACGACTCCCATCGCATCGCGGCGACGCTAGCCGCATACGGATTGCCGGACAATCAGCCATTCGGCGCCGACGCCCGGGCGGATGACCGGCGCCGGTTCGCCCGACGCGGACCCGGCACCCGCGACAGGAACGACGGCGGCCGCCGGGCGATCCAGTCGAGGAAGCCCGCGAGCCGGGGCGACGCCCGCAGCGCCGCGACGCTGGCATGGGACCGCGCCAGCTCGGTCTCGGTGAAGGCCGCGTGGATCTGGCGGTGGCAGATCTCGTGCAGAAGCACGGTCGGACCGCCCTTGCCGCCCCGCAGCCGCGGCACAAGGTGGTGCAGGCTTTGCGGAACGCCTTGCGGGATCGGCCGGCCGCAGAGCGGGCAGAGCGGGTCGCTGCCGTCGGGAAGGTCCATCCGTCCAGCGCTCCCCTTGCCATGGCCCTCCGATCTTGCCAGAGCAGGACAGGTCGCGACAAGAGGACCCGAATGGACGGACAAACGCCGATCGCCGCTCGACTGCTCGACTATCTGGGTCAGGGCCGCGCGGTGGCTCTCGACTGGCTGACCAGTCCCGCGGCCTGGTCGCAGTTCGCCATTGTCCTCGTCGCCTGGCTTGGCGCTCTGCTGCTGTCGCGCCTTGTCGTCCGCCCGGCCGCCGACCGGTTGCGGCCGCCCGACGGGCCGCCGGCCTTCTGGCCGCGCTGCGCCGGTTCCTCGTGGCGCTGCGGCCGCTGGCGTTGCCGCTGCTGGCCTATGCCCTCGCCGCGGCGGGCGAGGCGCTGACCCGGACGCTCTTCGGCACGGGCGCGGTCATTGCCTTCGGGCAACGCGTGTTCCTCTTCCTGGCCGCCCGCACCGTGGCGCGGGACATCCTGCGCGACCCGTTCCTGCGGCTTCTGGCGCGCTGGGTGCTGGTGCCCGCGGCGGCGCTCTATGCTCTCGGGCTCTGGCAGCCCTTCAACGCCTGGCTCGAAGGGCTGACGCTGGAACTCGGCAACATCCGCATCTCGGCGATGGCGCTGTTGCGCGGCCTGGTCGTCGGAGGGCTTCTGTTCTGGCTTGGCCGATGGTCGAACCGGCAGAGCGCCGATTTCATCCATGCCCAGCGCGACCTGCGCCCCGCGACCCGCGAACTGGCGGTGAAGGCGGCCGAGGTGGCGATCTTCGGCGCGGCGTTCCTGCTCCTTCTCTCGGTCATGGGCATCGACCTGACAGCGGTCGCGGTGCTGGGCGGCGCGCTTGGCGTGGGCATCGGCCTCGGGCTTCAGCAGATCGCCGCAAACTTCATCTCGGGCATCATCCTTCTGGTCGAGGGCCAGACCACGGTCGGCGACTACGTCGAACTCGACGGCGGCGAGAAGGGCGCCATCGTGAAGATGACCGCGCGCGCCTGCGTGCTCGAGACCTTCGACGGCAAGTGGATCGTGGTGCCGAACGAACATTTCATCACCACCCGCGTGGTGAACTATTCCGATCAGGGCAGCGCCAACCGCTACGAGGTGCCGTTCTCGGTCGGCTACGACACCGACATCACCCGCGTGCCGCCGCTGATCGAAGCGGCGGTGGCAGCGCTGCCCTTCGTTCTGGACCAGCCCGATGGCCCGGACTGCGAGCTGCGGGCCTTCGGGGAAAGCGGCATCGATTTCGCGGTGGAATACTGGGTGAGCGGCATCGACGACGGGCGCAACAAATACGCCAGCCAGGTGCTCTTCGCGATCTGGCAGGCGCTGCGCGACGCCCGCATCGACATTCCCTATCCGCACCGCGTGGTCGAGCTGCGCGGCCCGGCGCCGGCGCCGTGACCGACGCGCTGGTGATCGGGGCCGGTCCGGCCGGGCTGATGGCGGCCGAGGCGCTGGCCGTCGCGGGCCGCCGCGTCACCATCGTCGAGGCGCTGGCGACCCCGGCCCGGAAGTTCCTGATGGCCGGCAAGTCCGGGCTGAACATCACCCGCGACGAGCCGCCGGCCTCGTTCCTTGCGGCCTATGACGCGCCCTGGCTGGAACCGGCCCTCTCCGCCTTCGGACCCGCCGAGGTCGTGGCCTGGATGCGCGGTCTGGGCATCGAGAGCTTTGCCGGCAGCACCGGGCGGGTGTTTCCCGTCGGCATGAAGGCCTCGCCGCTGCTGCGCGCCTGGCTTGCGCGGCTGGCGGGTCTGGGGGTCGTGCTGCACACGCGCTGGCGCTGGACCGGGTTCGACGGCGCTGCGCTGACCTTCGCCACACCTGGGGGCGCGCGGTCGCTCGCGCCCGCGGTCACCGTTCTGGCGCTCGGCGGGGCAAGCTGGGCGCGGCTCGGGTCGGATGCGGCCTGGGTGCCCTGGCTGGCCGCCAAGGACGTCGCCATCACCCCGTTCCGACCCGCGAACATGGGATTCTCGGTCGCCTGGTCGCCCGCCATGGCCCGCCATTTCGGAGCCCCCGTCAAGGGCGTGGCCCTGCTGGCGGGCGACCGGCGCGAACGTGGCGAGTTCGTACTGTCGTCGCGCGGTCTGGAAGGCGGCGGGATCTATGCGGTCGCGCGCCTTCTGCGCGACGGCGCGCCGCTCCACCTCGATCTGGTGCCGGACCTTTCGGGGCCAACCGTCGCGCGCCGGCTTGCCGCGACGCGGCCGGGTGACACGCTGTCCAACCGGCTGCGCAAGGCCCTGCGGCTTGACCCGGTGCGGCTGGCCCTCTTGCGCGAATGGGGCGGGCCTCTGCCCGACCGCCCCGAGGACCTTGCCGCGCGGGTCAAGGCGCTGCCGGTGTCGCTTGCCGGTCCCCGGCCCCTCGACGAGGCGATCTCGTCGGCCGGGGGAATCGCGCGCGACGCGCTGACCGACGATCTGGAACTCAGGGCGTTGCCCGGAATCTTTGCGGCCGGCGAGATGCTGGACTGGGAGGCGCCGACGGGCGGCTACCTGCTGACCGCCTGTCTCGCCACCGGTCTCCGGGCCGGGCGCGCCGCGGCCCGCCACTGAGCCGCGCGAACCCCGGCCGTCAGCGCGCCATGGCCCTCTGATAGGCCGGACGGGCCCGGATGCGCTCGAAATAGTCGGTGAGCCGATGCTCGACCAGCGGGAACCGCGCCGACAGCGCCCAGCCGAGGCAGTGGCCGAGGATGATGTCGGGTACCGTCATCATCTCGCCCATGACGAAGGGACCGTCGCCCATCCGATGCACCAGCACCTTCTGGCTGCGCTCGAATTCCCACTTCAGGCTGTCCTTGATCGCGCTCATCCGCATCTCCTGCGGCAGGATGAAGCTGTGCCGCGCCGCCATCCAGAGCGCGGCGTCGAATTCGTCGAGAAGGAACTGGGTGAGGCTGTCCTGCCGCGCCCGGTCCAGGGTGCCGGCCGTATGGGTCAGCCGTCCGTGCCGATCGGCCAGGTACTGGATGATCGCCGTCGAATCGGTGATCGGCGTGCCGTCGTCGATCAGCACGGGAACCTTGCCGGCCGGGTTGAACTCGACCACATCGGCGGACCGGGGCGCGGCGGGTATGTGCTCGTAGGGCAGCTCCAGCTCTTCGAGCATCCACAGCGCCCGGGCGGCCCGGCTGTTCACGGTTCCGATGACAGTATACATGGCGGACTCCTCGCAGCCATCTGGCCATGCGCGGGCGCCGGGCGCAAGGCCCGCTCAGCGGCGCATCGCCAGCCGCATCAGCGCGCGTTCCACAACCGCCATCGCCGGGGCCCGCGAGGATGACCGCAGCGTCAGATCGGTATCGACCAGAAGCCGGATCGCCTCTTCGAGCCCCCGGCGCCCCCAGCTCTCGACCTGGCGCAGCATCCGGTCGCGCTTCGGTCCGAAGACCGGCGGCCGGATGCGCCCGAGTCCGGCTGCGGGCCCCTGCGGATCGCAGGCGGCGGCGTGCAGCGCCCGGAAATGCTGCAGCGCGCCGATGCACAGCCGGACCGGGGCCACGCCCTGCCCTTCGAGCCGCCGCATCAGCGCCCCGACCTCGGCGCCGCGGCGCTCGGCGGTGGCGTGCAGGATATCGTCCAGCTCGGCCTCGATGGTCGCCGGGGCGCAGGCGGCCACGTCCTCGGAGCTCAGCGGATGCGGATCGCCGATCTTGAACAGCGCGATCTTCTCGACCGTCTGGCGGAAGTCGCCGGGGTCGAGGTCGCGCGCCAGAGCCGTGAGGTCGGCCATAGCGCTGCGGCCGATGTCCGACAACCCGGCCTGCCGCAGCATCGCGTCGATTTCCTCGCGCGAGGGCGGGTCGTCGTAGATGCCGATCGCGCAGGCGGCCGGATGCTCCTCGAAGGCCTTGCGAAGGACCGACCGCGCGGCCAGCGACCCGGCCGTGACCACCAGCGTCGCATCGCCGCTCTGCCATCCGGCCAGCGCCGCCAGAACCGGCTCGGCGACGCTCTCGGTGGCGTCCTCGACGAAGACCACGCGCGGCCCGGGAAAGAACCCCTGCTCCTTCAGCCCGTCCAGCGCCAGCGCCGGATCCCGCCGCAGATCGGAGGCCGCGATCCGCGTGAGCCGCATCTCGGCCTCGCCCTGCGCTCCGATCAGCGCGGCGATCACCTCCTGCCGGCGCAGCGCCACCCGCATCGCGTCGGCCCCGTAGATCAGAAGTGCCGGCCGACCGGGCTCGGGCCGGGCAAGAAACCGGGCCGCCGCGGCTCCGCCGAGCTTCATGGGCCGGTCTGCGCCGCCCGGGCCGCGATCAGGCGGGTGACGATCGCATCGGCCAGCACGGTCATCAGCCGCTTGTAGGCGTCGGCCTCGGCCGCCGCGGTGGACACCGGCGTGCCGGTGGCCGAGTAGGCAGTGAAGTTCGTCACCTTGCCCTCGGACACCATCCGGTCCGCGCGGTCGCGCAGCGCGTAGCTGACGCTGCCCGCGATGTTGTAGCGGGTGATCGCGTTCGACGAGGTGATCGCCAGCTGCGTCACCTTGGTGTCGATCCGGTAGCTCAGCCGATAGGCGGGCGATCGGGTGCGGCCCAGCCGCTCCTCGAGCCGCTCGACCAGGTCAAAGCCGTTCTTGTCCGCGGGCGGGTCGATCGCGACGCTGTCGAAAAGGTCTGCGGCCGGACCGCCGGGGGCAAAGGCCGGACGGAACCCGCAGCCGGCCAGCGGCGCTGCGGCGAGGGCGAGGATCAGCCTGCGGCGGTCATACGACGACATTGACGATTCGTCCCGGCACCACGATCAGCTTCTTCACCGGCTGACCGGCAAGGAACCGGATCACAGCTTCGTCCGCGAGCGCGATCTTTTCAACCTCGCTCGCGCCCATGTCCCTCGGCACGGTGATCTCGGCGCGGCGCTTGCCGTTGATCTGGATCGGCAGCGTCACCGTGTCCTCGATCAGAAGCGCCGGGTCGGCCTTCGGCCAGGGGGCGGTGGCCACCAGGCCCACGCCGCCGTGCAGCGCCCAGATTTCCTCGGCGAGGTGCGGGGTCATCGGGCTCATCAGCTGGGCGAGCGTCCGCACCGCCTCCGCCTGCACCGGCTGCGCGGCGTCGGACCGCTGGATGGTGTTGGTGAACTCGTAGAGCTTGGCGATCGCCTTGTTGAAGGCGAATCCCTCGATCGCCTGGGTCACGTCGTGGATGGCGCGATGGGTCGCCCGCCGCAGCTCCGCATCGCCCGCACCGGGCTTGTCCGCCGGCAGGTCGCGCACGCGCTCGGCCAGCGCCCAGACGCGGGAGAGGTGCTTGAAGGCGGCCTCGGCCCCCGCCGCGGTCCATTCCACGTCGCGCTCGGGCGGGCTGTCGGACATCACGAACCAGCGCGCGGTGTCGGCGCCGAACTGGGCGATGATGTTCATCGGATCGACGACGTTCTTCTTCGACTTCGACATCTTGGCCGAGGGGATGACCTCGACCGCGGTCCCGTCCTTCAGCGTCGCCCCCGCGTCGCTGCGGATCACGTCCTCGGGCAGGTGATAGACCGGGCGGCCCTGCCCGTCGCGGGTCATGTAGATCTCGTGCGTCACCATGCCCTGCGTGAAGAGCGCGCTGAACGGCTCCTTCGCCTTCTCCGGCAGGTGGCCGGTCTTCACCATCGCCCGGGCGAAGAAGCGCGAATACAGCAGGTGCAGGATCGCGTGCTCGATGCCGCCGATGTACTGGTCCACGTTCATCCAGTAACCGGCCTCGGCCAGGTCGGTCGGGGTCTTGGCCCGCGGCGCGGTGAAGCGCGCGAAATACCACGACGAATCGACGAAGGTGTCCATGGTGTCGGTCTCGCGCAGCGCGGGCTGGCCGCAGCGCGGGCAGGCGGTGTTGCGCCAGGTCGGATGCCGGTCCAGCGGGTTGCCGGGCTTGTCGAAGCTCACGTCATAGGGCAGCTCGACCGGCAGGTTCTCCTTGCGCTCGGGCACGACGCCGCAGGCGGGGCAGTGCACCACCGGAATCGGGCAGCCCCAGTAGCGCTGGCGCGACACGCCCCAGTCGCGCAGGCGGTATTTGGTCACGCCCTTGCCATAGCCCTGCGCCTCGGCGTGGTCGATGGCGGCGGCCACCGCCTCGTCGCCGGTCTGCACCGCGGCCCCGGCGAAGCCGCGCACATAGCGCACGCGCTCGGACTTCATCGGCACATAGGCCGCGGACAGGGGCGCGTCCTCGCCGCCTTCGGCAACGAAGACCGGCAGGATCGGCAGCCCGTATTTCGTGGCGAACTCGAAGTCGCGCTGGTCATGGGCGGGGCAGCCGAAGATCGCGCCGGTGCCGTAGTCCATCAGGATGAAGTTGGCGATCCAGACCGGCAGTTCCCACGCCGGATCAAGCGGATGCCGGACCCGGATCCCGGTGTCGAGGCCCAGCTTCTCGGCCGTCTCGAGCGCCTCTTCCGACGTGCCGCCGCGCCGGCATTCGGCAACGAAGGCCGCGACGTCGGGATCGGACGCCTCGAGCGCGCGCGCCAGCGGGTGGTCGGGGCTGATCGCGGCGAAGGAGGCGCCCATCAGCGTGTCGGGCCGGGTGGTGTAGACCTCGAGCCGCCCGAAGCCCTCGGGCGCGCCCACCGTCTCGAAGGCGAACTGAAGCCCGCGCGACTTGCCGATCCAGTTGGCCTGCATCGTGCGCACCTTCTCGGGCCAGTGCGTCAGCCCGTCGAGCGCCGCCAGCAGTTCCTCGGAATAGTCCGAGATCCTGAAGAACCACTGCGTGAGCTCGCGCCGCTCGACCTCGGCCCCGGACCGCCAGCCCTTGCCGTCGATGACCTGCTCGTTCGCAAGCACCGTCATGTCCACCGGGTCCCAGTTGACGACGGCCGCCTTGCGGGTGACGAGGCCCGCCTCGAGCATGTCCAGAAACATCGCCTGCTGCTGGCCGTAGTATTCCGGGTCGCAGGTGGCGAACTCGCGGCTCCAGTCGATCGACAGGCCCAGCGGCTTCATCTGCGCCTTCATGTCGGCGATGTTGCCGTAGGTCCAGTCGCGGGGGTGGCCGCCCCGCTCCATCGCCGCGTTCTCGGCCGGCATACCGAAGGCGTCCCATCCCATCGGATGCAGCACCGAATAGCCTTGCGCGGCCTTGGTCCGGGCGACCACGTCCCCCATCGTGTAGTTGCGCACATGGCCCATGTGGATGCGCCCCGACGGGTAGGGGAACATCTCGAGTACGTAGTACTTGGGCCGGTCGGGATCGTGCCGCGCGGCGAAGATGCCCCCCTCGTCCCAGGCGGACTGCCATTTCGGCTCGAGCACGGAGGGATCGTAGCGGGTCATTCGGGGCCTCGTCGGAACGCATCAGGCGCGGGATACACCGCGTGCGCGCCAAAGGTCCAGCCCGCGCCCTTCTTCTTCGCCGAAATACCCCGGGGGAGTCCCGCCCGGCACGGGCGGGGACGGGGGCAGCGCCCCCGACACGATCGTCCCCGACACGATCGCCGCCGCCGCGTCGCCGCCGGACTCAGAGCTTGCCGTCGCGGACCCGCAGCTGCCGCGCCCGGGTCAGGATCGCATCCTCGACCGCGCGCACGGTCTCGACCGGCACGGCGCCGCCCCGCGACACCAGCGCGACCTTCAGCGACCGGGCGTCCAGCGCCGGATCCTGCACGTAGATCGTCGCGCGATAGGCGCGGCCGCCGCCGGGCGGTGCGCCGAAGCCGGTCACGATCACGCCCGAAAACGGATCGACGGATTCGATCGGCAGGAAGTTCAGCACCTCGAGACTGGCCTGCCAGAGGTACTTGTTCACCTCGACCGTGGTGTTCGGGTTGTCGGCATTGCCGAACAGCTCCCAGATCGACCCGCCCTTGGTTTCCTCGCGCAGCTCGCGCGTCACCGGCGCCCGGCTGACCCGGCGTTCCAGCTGCTGCTCGCGCGTGATGGCGGGATCCTGGTCCAGGGCCTGGCGGTAGTCGGGTTCGGACGTCGTGCGCGCGCCCCCGAACCAGCCGCGGCCACCGCAGCCGGCAACCGACAGGGCAAGACCGCAAAGCAGCGCGGTGCGGGCAAGGCGGTCGATGGTCATGCAGTCCCCCGGTCTGGCGATTGAGCGATCTCTAGCGCGGGGATCGGGGGCGAACAAGCGTTTTGCGCCGGCCCGGACGCCCTGCCGCCACCCCGGCGCCACCCCGGCGCCACCCCGCCGCGCCGGCGCGCGACGCGCGCGCGGGGGGCCGGCCGAGGGGGCGGCCGGGCCGCTTGGGTCACTGTGGCACGGTTGCACCATCCGTGGCGATCTTCCCGGCCGGGGGGCCAATCGCATTGCAATCGCAGGGCCGAAGCGGGAAACAGAGCCATACCCAAGCCGGACTTCACTGGGTTGGGCTTACCTACGCAAGATGAGGGAACACCTATGAAGAAGATTCTTCTCACGTCCACCCTGCTGGTCGCTTCGGCCGGCATGGCGGCCGCTGACGTGAAGATCTCCGGCTACGGCCGGTTCGGTCTGGACTACTACAGCGCCCCGGGCGTTGGCTTCAAGAAGTCGGTCATCAACTCGCGCCTGCGGATGAACATCGACGCCTCGACCGAGACCGACTCGGGCGTGACCTTCGGTGGCCGCATCCGTCTGCAGTGGAACTCGGGCTCGTCGAACACCGTCGCCGCCCCGGGCCTGCTGTACGCGTCGTATGAAGGCATGCGCCTCGAAGTCGGCAACGCCAACACCGCGTACGACTCGGCCGCTCTGATGTACAACTCGGAAATCGGCTACCTCGACCGCGGCCTCGGCGACCCGGGCGGCACCTTTTACTCGTACACCTCGGGCGGCTTCGGTGCGGACACCAACCGCATGGGCGTGTTCGCCAGCTACTCGGTCGGCGACTTCAACGCCCGCGTGTCGTACATCACCCCGGACCAGACTGTGAAGAACCTGGGCGTCGGCATCGAGGACGAGTACAGCCTGTCGATGGACTACAAGTTCGGCGCGATCACCGTGTCGGCCGCGGGCGCCTGGAACGGCGGCAGCGTCGATGGTAACAACCTGTTCTTCGTCGGCGCCGAATACGCGCTGAACGATGCTGCCAACATCGGCCTGCTCTACTTCGACAACGGCGACTCGAACGGCCCGGTCGTTCCGGATGTCGACGGCCGTCGCATCACGCTCTATGGCAACTACACCATGGGCGCGATCACCTACAAAGGTTACATCGCCAACGACGACGCCCCGAAAAGCGCTACGAAAACTACTGATACCGCCTTCGGTATTGGCGTCGACTACGACCTGGGCGGCGCTCGCCTGTCGGGCGACATCCACCGCGACTACGCGGAAGAAACCATCGCCGGCATCGGTGTGCGTTTCAACTTCTGATCGGCTTCCGCCTCGGCGGATCCAGGGGCGGGCCTTCGGGCCCGCCCTTTTCCTTGCCTTGCCGGAGTGATCCGATGGCCTTTGCCGACATCCTTGCCCGCCTGCGCGCCGCCGAGGCCGCCGCCGGCCGCCCGCAGGGCAGCGTCCAGCTCATCGCCGTGTCGAAGGTGCAGCCCCTCGACCGTGTCGAGGCGGTGCTCGAGGCCGGTCACCGCGTCTTCGGCGAGAACTACGTGCAGGAGGCGCAGGCCAAGTGGCCGGCGCTGCGCGACCGATTCGCCGGCGTCGCCCTGCACATGATCGGTCCCTTGCAGACCAACAAGGCCAAGGTGGCGGTCGAGCTGTTCGACGCCATCCACACGCTCGACCGGCCCTCGCTGGCCGAGAAGCTCGCGCGGCTGGCCGAGTCGCGGGGCACCTGCCCCGAGCTCTTCGTGCAGGTGAACACCGGGCGCGAGCCGCAGAAGGCGGGCGTGCTTCCCGAGGATCTCGACGGCTTTCTGAAGGAGGTGGCGGGGCTTGGCCTGCCGGTCGCGGGCCTGATGTGCATCCCGCCCGAGGGCGAGGACAGCCGCCCGCATTTCCGCGCGCTTGCCGCGATGGCGGCGCGCAACGGGCTTGCCGGGCTTTCGATGGGGATGAGCGGCGATTTCGAGGCCGCCGTGGCCGAGGGGGCCACGCATGTGCGCGTCGGGTCCGCGATCTTCGGCGCCCGCGCCTACGGCTGAGCGCCGGGGCGCTGCCCCGGACCCCGGGATATTGGATCCAGTGAGAGCGGGCCTTCAGCCCGGAATGATCACGCGGCTGCCGGGCGGCGCGTTCCGGGCAACGAGCATCAGGTCGCGCCGCGCCAGTCCCAGACAGCCGGCGGTCGGAAAGCCGGGCCGGCGCCACTGGTGGATGAAGATCGCCGAGCCCCTGCCCGGCACCGCCGCCGGCCAGTTCCAGTCGAGCGGGAGGAAGAGGTCGTAGAGCGGATCGGCCCGGCGCAGGCGCTCCTGGCTCGGGCCGAAGGGCTTGCGCACGAGGTGGTTGTACGCGGGGTGGTCCGGGGCGTCGCACCAGCGGTCCTCGAGGCGGATCGGAATGGCCCAGGGCGGCAGCGCGGCCCGGGCGATCCGGTCCGGGCGATACCAGAGACCGATCACCCGATGCACCCCGGCCGGCGTCGCGCCATCCCCCTCGCGCTTGTCGGCGCGGATGCCGCCCCGCCCGTGGGTCACGGGCAGGAGGCGGCCCATGAAGCGCAGGCCGGCCGGGGTCAGGACCAGATCGCCCGGGGTCATGGCAGGTGGCCCGACTTGGCGCGCTTGGTCGCGAGATAGGCGGCGTTCTCGCGCGTCTCGCCCACGACCAGCGGCACGCGCTCGGCCACGCGGATGCCCTGCTGCTCCATCATCGCGATCTTGGCGGGGTTGTTGGTCATCAGCCGCACGGAGGAAAACCCCATCCGGCGCAGGATCGCGGCGCCGATCCGGAAATCGCGCTCGTCATCCTCGAACCCCAGCCGGTGGTTGGCCTCGACCGTGTCGAAGCCCTGATCCTGAAGCGCGTAGGCCCGCATCTTGTTGGCCAGCCCGATCCCGCGCCCTTCCTGGTTGAGATACATCAGCACGCCCGCCCCCTCGGCGCCCATGGCGGCCAGCGCTGCGTGGAGTTGCGCGCCGCAGTCGCATTTGAGGCTTCCGAGCACATCGCCGGTGAAGCAGGCCGAGTGGATCCGCGCCAGGACCGGCGCGTCGCGGTGCGGCTGGCCGATCTCGATCGCGTAGTGCTCCTCGCCGCCGTCCTCGGGGCGGAACACATGCACCCGTCCCGCGCCGGCCGCCGCCATCGGCAGGCGCGCCGAGGCGACCGGGGCAAGCGGCGCGGCCTCGTGCAGGTGCGGCTCGACCGAGGGGCGATCGAGAAGCGTGAGCCCCTCGCGGGCCGCGAGCGCCATCGCATCGCTGACCGGAACCGCGAGAACCGCCGGAAGCAGATGGGCCGACTTCGCCAGCGCCAGGGCGATGCGATGGAAGGCGGCATCGCCCCCCCGCTCGGGCCGCAGCGGTCCCTTGAGCGGGGTGTCGAGGTCGCGCGCGGGGTCGCTGAAGGCGCGCACTTCCGCCGCGTCGGTGTCGGGGGCGAGCGCAAGCCGCACCAGATCGCCGTCATAGGCGGGAATGCGCAGGGTCTCGGCCCGCCAGCGGGTCAGGACCAGCGTGACCGGCCCGAGCGCCCGCAGGTCGGCAAGCCGCGCATCGTCGGCCAGCTCGGCGGCCACGGCGAGCATCCCCGCGCCATCACCCGAAAGGGCGATCGGCAGGCCGAGCCGCAGGTCGGCGCGGGCGCGGGCAAGGCGTTCGACGGGGCCGGGGCCGAGGGACATGGCGGATTTCTTTCGCGGCTTCCTGCCGGGGCATCCCCGCAGATAGCCTGCCGCGCCGGAAATTGAAACATCGCCCGTGAAACCGACACGTCCGCGTGAACGTTCTGTCGCAAATCTTGCCGCCGGCGTGCGTTGCGAACATCTCGGGCGAAGAAAGAGGAGGCGATGCGATGGCCAACCTGAAGAAGATCCTGCTGGTCGATGACGATGACGACCTGCGCGAGGCCCTGGCCGAGCAGCTGGTCTCGACGGAGGATTTCGACGTGTTCGAGGCCGGCAACGGCCATGACGCGATCGAGAAGGTGAAGTCCGGCATCTTCGATCTGGTGATCCTCGATGTGGGCCTTCCGGACACCGACGGGCGCGAGCTGTGCAAGAAGATGCGCAAGCAGGGCGTGAAGTGCCCGGTGGTCATGCTGACCGGCCACGACAGCGACGCCGACACCATCCTGGGGCTCGATTCCGGGGCGAACGACTATGTGACGAAGCCCTTCAAGTTTCCGGTGCTTCTGGCGCGCATCCGCGCGCAGCTGCGTACGCATGAGCAGTCCGAGGACGCGGTGTTCCAGCTTGGTCCCTACACGTTCAAGCCGGCGATGAAGATGCTGATCGACGCGCGCGACAAGAAGATCCGGCTGACCGAGAAGGAGACGAACATCCTCAAGTTCCTCTACCGGGCGTCCGAAGGCGTGGTGCCGCGCGACGTGCTTCTGCACGAGGTCTGGGGCTACAACGCCGGGGTCACGACGCACACGCTCGAGACGCACATCTACCGCCTGCGCCAGAAAATCGAACCGGATCCGTCGCATGCCCGCCTTCTTGTCACCGAATCGGGCGGCTATCGTCTGGTGGCGTGAACGGTTCCCGATCAGCCAGTTCCCCTTGCCGCGCCGGGGTCATGACGCGGCTCCTCCCTGTTGGACTGGCCGGGCCCCGTGCCCGGCCTTTTTTTGCCCTTGCGCTCACGAAGCGTTGATCGGAGCGCGGGGCCGGGCCGGGAACCTACAGGGGCTTGCGACGTTCAGTCGGTATCGGTGGGCGATGCGTTCCCTCGTCGCCACCGGGTCCCGCCCCGCGCCGGGTCAATGGCGCAACTCCCCCTCCCTTGTTGACCTGGCCCGGGCGTGATGCCCGGGCCGACTTTTCCGCGGGAGGCCCGGTCAGGGCGCCGGGCCGACCTCGGTCGGCGGGATCGCCACATCGGCCAGGAACGGATAGACGGCGGCGACCAGATCGCGCTGCTGGGGATCCTCGATGCGCAGGAGATACCAGGTGTCCGCCTCGTTGAGCGCGAGGATCGTCTGGCGGAACAGCTGCCGCGTGCCGTCCTTGTCCATCACGAAGGACACCGGAACCAAGGCCCAGGTTATCGTGCTCCCGTCGCCCAGGGTTGCGGTCGCCGCGTCCGCCCGGGACGGATCGGTGGTCAGATCGGTGAAGGTGACGCCGGCGAGCGCCGCATCGGACTGTTCCGCCATCGCCTTCTGCAGGGCGGCCAGCTCCATGCCCAACTGACCCGCGATCATCGCGATGATCCGCGGCGGGATCGCGGCGACGAGCCGGGCGGAATCCCGGCCGGTCAGCGCGCGGTCGAAGGCGCGCAGCGCCTTCTCGAGGCTCCGGGTTTCGGCGCTGGTCAGCGGGCGCGCCGCGGCCGGAAAGGCCAGCGCGAGGGTTGCGAACAGGGCGAACAACAGGCGCATCGGCGTCTTCCTCCATTGCGGTCGATCCTGCGGGACCGTGTCCCGAAGCTCGGCGGTTGCCGCTTGGTGACCGGCCGGCTAAGGTCGGTCGCCTGACGGACCGGAGCCCCCCCATGTCCTTTACCCTCGCCACCTGGAACATCAACTCGGTTCGTCTGCGCGAGGGGCTGGTGGCCCGACTTCTCGGCGAGGAATCGCCGGATATCCTCTGCCTTCAGGAATGCAAGAGCCCGGTCGAGAAGATCCCGCGCGCGCTCTTCGAGGGGCTGGGCTACACCCACATGGTGGCGCGGGGAGAGAAGGGCTACAACGGCGTCGCGATCCTCTCGAAGCGGCCGATCGAGGACGCGGGGTCGCAGGACTTTGCGGGGCTTGGCCACGCCCGGCACGTGGCGGCGCGGCTGGAAAACGGCGTGGTCATCCACAACGTCTACGTGCCCGCCGGGGGCGACATACCCGACCGCGCCGAAAACCCGAAGTTCGGCCAGAAGCTCGACTTCCTGACCCACATGCGCGACAGCTTCCGCAGCGACCGGCCGGCGCGCTCGATCCTCGTCGGCGATCTCAACATCGCGCCCCGCGAGGACGACGTGTGGAGCCACAAGGCGCTACTGAAGATCGTCAGCCACACGCCGGTCGAGGTCGAGCATCTGGCCGAGGCGCAGTACGCCGGCCGCTGGGTGGACATCACGCGGCAGGACATCCCCTCGGGCCTGCTCTACAGCTGGTGGAGCTATCGGGCCGCCGACTGGGACGCGGCCGACAAGGGGCGGCGGCTCGATCACGTCTGGGCCACCGCCGACATCGCCGCGGCCGGTCACTCCTCGCGCATCCTGCGCGCCGCGCGCGGCTGGGACCAGCCCTCCGACCACGTTCCGGTGTTCGCAACCTTCGATCTCTAGCCGGGCTCACGCCGGGGCCCCCGGTCCGCCTGCGCGCCTGCGACAAACCGGGCCGCGGCGCCCCTTGGCCTTTGGCCCGTCACACCGCATATAGGGAGCAACCGTCAGACGGAGGTCCCGAAAGATGCTGGAAACCGGTCAGAAGCCCATGGCGGGCGCCAATGGCGCCGGAAGCGGCTGGATCAAGGAAGGAACCGAGGCCACCTTCATGGCCGATGTGATCGACGCGAGCCAGCAGGTGCCCGTCGTCGTCGATTTCTGGGCGCCCTGGTGCGGCCCGTGCCGCCAGCTCGGCCCGGCGCTCGAGGCCGCGGTGACGGCGCTGCGCGGCAAGGTCCGCATGGTCAAGATCAACGTGGACGAGAACCAGATGATCGCGGGGCAGCTCCGCGTGCAGTCGATTCCCACGGTCTATGCCTTCTGGCAGGGCCGTCCGGTCGATGCCTTCCAGGGGGCGTTGCCCGCGTCGCAGATCAAGGCCTTCCTCGACAAGCTGGTGGGGCTCGCCGGTGACGGCGGACTGGCCGAGGCGCTCGAACAGGCGGAAACGCTGCTGGCCGAAGGCGCCGCCGTCGATGCGGCCGAAGTCTTTGCCGCGATCCTCGGCGAAGAGCCCGACAACCCCGCGGCCTACGCCGGTCTGGTGCGCGCACATGTCGCGCTGGGCAATTTCGAGCAGGCCGAGGGCCTGATCGCGGCCGCCCCGGCGGCCTTGGCGAAGTCGCCCGAGATCGACGCGGCGAAGGCGCAGATGGCGCTGAAGCGTCAGGCCGAGAACGCCGGCCCGATCCCCGATCTTCTGGAACGGGTGGCGCGCTCGCCCGACGATCATCAGGCACGCTTCGATCTGGCGCTGGCGCTTCTGGCCGCCAACAAGGTCGAAGCGGCGGTTGACGAGCTTCTGGAACTGTTCCGCCGGGATCGCAACTGGAAGGATGGGGCCGCCAAGGAGCAGCTGATGACCATCTTCGAGGCGCACAAGCCCACCGATCCGATCGTGCTGAAGGGACGGCGCAAGCTGTCGTCCATGATCTTCGCCTGACGCGGACCGGACCGGGGGAGAGGGGTCCATGGCGCACACGCTCAAGGCCGCAGACCTGCCGCAGACGATCCCGATCTTCCCCTTGCCGGGGGCGCTGCTCCTGCCGCGCACCCGGCTGCCGCTGCACATCTTCGAGCCGCGCTATCTGGTCATGCTGGACGACTGCCTGAAATCGGGCCATCGCCTGATCGGCATGATCCAGCCGCGGCCCCTGCCGGGCGGCGGGGACGGGTTGTCGGCCATCGGCTGCGCCGGCCGGGTGACGGCCTTTTCGGAGACCGAGGACGGGCGCTACATGATCACCCTGATGGGCGTGTCGCGCTTTCGTCTTCAGGAGGAGGTCGCGGGCTTTACCCCCTATCGCAGGGCCGAGGTCGGCTGGCGCGACTTCGGCCGCGACCTGGGCGGAACCGAGCACGATCCGGCGTTCGACCGCGAGGGCTTTCTCGATCTGCTGGGCCGGTTCTTCGCCGCGCGCAAGCTGTCCACGGACTGGGGCAGCCTGAGCGAGGCCGAGGACGAGTTCCTGATCAATTCGCTGTCGGTGCTCCTGCCGCTTGACCCCGAGGACAAGCAGGCGCTGCTCGAGGCCCCCACGCTTGCGCTGCGCCGCGAAACTCTGACGACCCTCATGGAATACGCCCTGCATGGCGACGGCGCGGAGCGCATGCAATGAGCGAGGCGGCACGGTTCGACCGGCGCATGCTCGAGGCCCTGGTCTGCCCGCTGACCAACGCCGTGCTGAGCTACGACGCCGAACGTCAGGAACTGGTCTCGCGGGCCGCCCGGCTGGCCTTCCCGATCCGGGACGGCATTCCGGTGATGCTGGTGGACGAGGCCCGTCCGCTGGAGGATTAGAGCGCCCGCCCGGTCAGGAGCCGCGGCGGATGCCCCGAGACGCCCGCGGCCTGACGGATGAGGGCGCGACGCAGGGCCGGCAAGCGATTGACCGCGCCGAGCCCCAGATCGCGCAAGCCGCGCAGAACGGGATTGGCGTTCGAGAACAGCCGGTTGACGCCATCCATGCCCAGGGCGAGCAGGGTGGAATCCGGTCGTCGCCACGATTCGTAGCGCGTCAGCACGTCGATCGCGCCGATGTCCTCGCCACGGCGGTGGGCCTCGACCAGCACTTCGGCCAGCGCCGCCACGTCGCGCAGGCCGAGGTTCAGGCCCTGCCCGGCGATCGGATGGACGCCATGCGCGGCATCCCCCGCCAGCGCGATGCGGGGCTTCACGTACTCCTCGGCCAGCGTCAGCGTCAGCGGATAGGCAAAGCGCGGACCGGCAAGGCGGAGGTCGCCGAGATGGTCGCCGAAGACCGGGCGCAGGGTGGAGAGGAACGCCTCGTCGGGCAGGGCGGACAGGATCCGCGCCCGGGACTCGCTCTCGCTCCACACGATGGACGACCGGTTGCCCGGCAGCGGCAGGATGGCCAGCGGGCCGCCCGGCCGGAACACCTGCTGGGCGGTGCCGTGGTGGGGACGGTCATGGTCCAGCGCGCAGACGAGCGCCGTCTGGCCGTAGGGGTGCCCGACCCGCCGGATGCCGGCGCGCGCTGCGGTCCCCGACCCGCGCCCGTCCGCCCCGACGATCACCCGGCCGGTCAGCCGGCGTCCGTCGGCCAGCGTCACCGTGGCCGACGCCGGCCCGGTGTCCTGCCCGACAACCTGCGCCGACGGGACATGGGTGATCCCCGGCTCGGCCTCGATCGCGTCGAGAAGCGCGGCATAGAGAAAGCGGTCCTCGAGCATGTAGCCCATCGCGCCGTCCTCGATCTCGGCGGCGTCGAAGCCGAGGAAGAGGGGCGAGGGCGCGCCCCCGGGCCCGCTGTCGCTGGTCAGGATGCGCAGGATCGGCTGGGCCTTCGCGGCGACCGCGGGCCAGACCCCGATCGCCCCGAGAAGCCGCTGCGAGGCCAGCGCAAGCGCGTAGGCGCGCCCGTCGAACTGCGCGTCGGCGCGCGCGCGGGCGGGCTGGGCATCGACCACGGCCACGCTCAGCCCCGCCCGGGCCAGCGCCAGAGCCAGTGCAGGGCCGTTGAGCCCGCCGCCTACAACGATCGCGTCCGTCATGCCGGTCATGGCGGCCAATATGGCGCGCGCCCCGGGATTGTCCATGCGCCGCCTTGCCGCTAGCGTCGGTCCGACCAAGGGGCAGGGGGATGCGATGGAGTCCTGGCTAAGGATGAGCGCGGCGGATCTGGGCCGCGCGATCGGTGAGGGCGCGATCGACGCCGAGGCGCTGACCGACGCGTTCCTGACGGCCATTGCCGCCCACCCCGAGCGCGACCGGATCTACGCCCGCACGACCGAGTCGCGCGCCCGGTCCGAGGCCGCGGCCGCCGCGGCGCGCGCACGGGCCGGCCTGCGCCGCTCGCCGCTCGACGGCGTACCGGTGTCCTGGAAGGATCTCTTCGACACCGCCGGCGTCGCGACCGAGGCCGGGTCGAGGCTTCTCGAGGGCCGGGTTCCCGAGGTGGACGCCGAGGTTCTGGCCAACGCGACGGCGCTGGGGCTGGTCTGCCTTGGCAAGACGCACATGACCGAACTGGCCTTTTCGGGCCTCGGGCTCAATCCGGTCACCGCGACGCCCCCGAACGCCGTCGATCCGCCCCGCGCGCCGGGCGGCTCGTCCTCGGGTGCGGCGGTCTCGGTGGCGCTGGGCCTCGCGCCGGTTGCCGTCGGGTCGGACACCGGCGGCTCGGTCCGCCTGCCGGCGGCGTGGAATGACCTCGTCGGGCTCAAGACCACCTCGGGCCGGCTGTCCCTGGCCGGTGTGGTGCCTCTGGTGACCAGCTTCGACACCGTGGGGCCTCTGGCCGGGACCGTCGAAGACGCCGCGCTGATGCTCGCGGCGCTGGAAGGCGGCCGGCCGGCCGACCTTCGCGGCGCGACGCTGGCGCAGGCGCGGTTCGCGGTGCTCGAGACCGTCGCGATGGACGATGTGCGGCCCGAGCCGCTGGCCGGCTTTGACCGGGCGCTCGACGCCTTCCGCGCGGCGGGCGCGCGGATCGACCGGATCGCCGCGCCCGAGGTGGCCGAGGCGATGGACCTTGCGGGCGCGCTCTTCACCGCCGAGGCCTGGGCCATCTGGGGCGAGGCCATCGAGGCCCGGCCCGAGGTGATGTTCGCCCCGATCCGCGAGCGCTTCGCCAGCGGCGCCGCGTTCAGCGCGGCCGACAACATCCGGGCCTGGCGCCGCCTGCGCGATCTGCGCGCGGCCTGGGCGGCGCGCACGGCGGGCTACGACGCCGTGCTGGTTCCGACGTCGCCCATCCTGCCGCCGGATGCGGCGCGGCTTCTCGCCGACAGCGCCTATTTCGTCGCCGAGAACCTGCTTGCGCTGCGCAACACCCGGATCGGCAACCTGATGGGGCTGTGCGGTCTCACCCTGCCCACCGGCGTGCCGATGACCGGCATCCAGCTGATGGCCGCGCCGGGGGACGAGGGCCGCCTTCTGCGCCTCGGGGCCGCGGCTGCCGCCGCCATCGGCTGAACGGCGCAAATGCCACATCGCCGCACGGCAGGCCGGGGTTCGACGGCTCTTTTTCTGGACCGGCCGCCGAGGCTTGGCTAAAGTCCGCTCGAACGGGACGTCACGATCCCGGCATTGAGGCATCGATGGACTTTCCGCAGCGGTTTTCGAACCTGCCTGAATACGCGTTTCCGCGCCTGCGGAAGCTTCTGGATTCGCATGCCGCCGGGGGCGAGCCCATCGCCATGACCATCGGCGAGCCGCGCCACCCGATGCCGGACTTCCTGGCCGCCACGCTTGACGCCCATCGCGCCGAGTTTGCCGTCTACCCGCCGAACGACGGCACGCCCGAGCTGCTGGCGGCGATTTCGGGCTGGATCAGGCGCCGCTACGGCGCCGACGTCGGCCCCGACCGCATCGTGAACCTGAACGGCACCCGTGAAGGGCTCTTCAACGCGGCGGTCGCGCTGTGCCCCGAGATCAAGCGCGGCCGGCGCCCGGTGGTGCTGATCCCGAACCCCTTCTACCAGGTCTATGCCGTGGCGGCGCTGGCGGTCGGCGCCGAGCCGGTTCTGGTGCCCGCGACCGAAGAGACCGGGTTCCTGCCCGACTATGCGGGCCTTCCGGCCGAGATCCTCGACCGGACCGCGATCGCGTACCTCTGCTCGCCCGCCAATCCGCAGGGCGCGGTCGCCTCGCGCGACTACCTGGCCGACCTGTTGCGGCTGGCCGAGCGGCACGACTTCCGTCTCTTTTCCGACGAATGCTATTCCGAGATCTGGCACAGCGCGCCCCCGCCCGGCGCGCTCGAGGTTGCCGCCGCGACCGGGGCCGACCCCGAGCGCGTCATGGTCTTCCATTCGATGTCCAAGCGGTCGAACATGCCGGGCCTGCGGTCGGGCTTCGCGGCCGGCGGGCCGCTGTCGATCGGGCGGGTCCGGCAGCTTCGGTCCTACGCCGGCGCGCCAGTGCCGCTTCCGTTGCAGCGCGTCTCGGAGCGCGCCTGGTCGGACGAGGCGCATGTCGTGGAGAACCGCGCGCTCTACGTCCGGAAATACCGGATCGCCGCGGAGGTCTTCGCCGGCGTCAACAGCTTCCGCCTGCCCGATGGCGGGTTCTTCCTCTGGCTTCCGGTTCCCGA
The DNA here is from genome assembly GCA_049324535.1 of Pseudomonadota bacterium. Taxonomy (GTDB): domain Bacteria; phylum Pseudomonadota; class Alphaproteobacteria; order Rhodobacterales; family Rhodobacteraceae; genus JBMOOG01. Next base: position 64,594 of record JBMOOG010000011.1, read on the forward strand.
CGGGGAAGAGGCGGCGCTGAAACTCTGGCGCGAGACCGGGGTGCGGGTGCTCCCGGGCGCCTATCTTGCGCGGGATGTGGACGGGCAGAACCCCGGCAAGGGCTACATCCGGGTGGCGCTGGTCGCCCCCGAGGACGAAACGCGGCGCGGGCTCATGCGGCTGCGCGACTGCCTCTACGGTCGAGAAGGGTAAAGATGGCATCCTATCAGGCACGCGGGCGCGATCCCCTGCTGGATCAGACCACCCAGGCGGCGCTGGAGCGCCGTGGCAAGGAACTGATGGGCATCGGTCTGGTGGTGCTTGCGGCGCTGGTCGCGGCCCTTCTGGCCAGCTATTCGCCCGACGATCCCAGCTGGCTGGCCGCGACCGACGAGCCGGCGCGCAACTGGCTGGGCCGGTCCGGGGCCGCGATCGCATCGACGCTGATGGTGATCGTGGGACTTGGGGCCTGGGTTGCCGCCATCGTGCCCCTGGCCTGGGGCGTCCGCTTCATCACCCACCGGGGTGAGGATCGCGTCCTCGGCCGGATGATCTTCGCTCCGATCGCCGTCGCCGTGGCGGCGGTCTATGCCTCGACCCATGCCGGTGGAGCGGCGTGGCAGCACAGCTTCGGGCTGGGCGGGCTGTTCGGCGACACGCTGCTGGGCGCCATCCTCGGCATCCTGCCGGTGGACGCGGGCCTCGGCCTGCGGCTTGCCGCGTTCGCGCTCGGGGGGCTGACGGTCGCGACGCTGCTCTTCGTCTGCGGCTTCGACCGCGAGGAGCTCCGCTCGGTCGCGCGATTCCTCGTCATCGGCACGCTGCGCACCTACGACTGGATGGTCGCGCTACTCGGTCGCGGCGCGAGGGCCGGCTACGAGAGTGCCCGGGGCTTGCACGAAAAGGGCCGGGCGCGCCGCGCCGAATCCCGCGCGGCCGGTGCCGCTTCCCGTGGCGCGACGGATCTTCGCGCCGTGCCGCGCTTCGACGCCGGTCCGACGGCCGAGACCGCCGCCGGAACGGGACTCTTCGGCCGTGTCTCGGACCTTCTGCGCCGCGGCCTTGCGCCGGATGGCCGGATCGAGCCCGAGCTGATCGAGCCCGAACCGCCGGCCTGGGACGTGCAGGCCCCGAGCGACGACCGCATCCGCGCCCGCATCGCCGATGCGGTGCGCCAGCGCGCAGGCGTTGCGATCCATCGGCCGGAACCGCCGATCACCAAGACCGCCGAGCCGCCGCTGACCGCCCGCGCCGGCGCGGCCGCGCCGGTGCCGGAGCCGGAGGCCGAGCCGGCCGCGTTCGACGAGGATCCCGACGAGGCGGATTTCGACCGCAACGCCTTCGCCGACATCGACACGCGCCCCCCGGCGGCGGTCGAGGCGCGGCGGGTGGTTCATCACGGCGGGCGCAAGACCGCGCCCTCGACGCGGGCCCTGGCCGAGGCCCAGCCCCGGCTCGACTTCGGTCAGGCGCGCGCCGCCTACGAGCTGCCGCCGCTCTCGCTACTGGCCGCACCCTCGACCGTCACCCGCCACCAGCTTTCCGATGCGGCGCTCGAGGAAAACGCCCGGATGCTCGAATCCGTGCTCGACGATTACGGCGTCAAGGGCGAGATCGTCTCGGTCCGTCCGGGCCCCGTGGTCACCATGTACGAACTCGAGCCGGCCCCCGGCCTGAAGGCCAGCCGCGTGATCGGCCTGGCCGATGACATCGCCCGGTCGATGTCGGCGCTTTCCGCCCGCGTCTCGACGGTGCCGGGACGGTCGGTGATCGGCATCGAGCTTCCGAACGCCTACCGCGAAAAGGTGGTGCTGCGCGAGATCCTCGCCGCCCGCGACTACGGCGACGGCAACCACCGCCTGCCGCTCGCGCTGGGCAAGGACATCGGCGGCGACCCGGTGGTCGCGAACCTCGCCAAGATGCCGCACCTGCTGATCGCCGGGACCACCGGCTCGGGCAAGTCGGTCGCGATCAACACCATGATCCTGTCGCTCCTCTACAAGCTGACGCCCGAGGAATGCCGGCTCATCATGATCGACCCGAAGATGCTGGAACTCTCCGTCTATGACGGGATCCCGCACCTGCTCTCCCCCGTCGTCACCGATCCCAAGAAGGCCGTCGTCGCCCTGAAATGGGTCGTGGGCGAGATGGAGGAACGCTACCGCAAGATGTCCAAGATGGGCGTGCGCAACATCGAGGGCTACAACGGCCGCGTCCGCGAGGCACTGGCGAAGGGCGAGACCTTCAAGCGCACCGTCCAGACCGGCTTTGACGAGGACACCGGCGATCCGGTCTTCGAGACCGAGGAAATCACCCCGGTCACGCTGCCCTACATCGTCGTCATCGTCGATGAGATGGCCGACCTGATGATGGTGGCGGGCAAGGAGATCGAGGCCTGCATCCAGCGCCTTGCCCAGATGGCGCGGGCATCCGGCATCCACCTCATCATGGCCACGCAGCGCCCCTCGGTCGATGTCATCACCGGCACGATCAAGGCGAACTTCCCGACCCGGATCTCGTTCCAGGTCACCTCGAAGATCGACAGCCGCACCATCCTCGGCGAAATGGGCGCCGAACAGCTTCTGGGTCAGGGCGACATGCTCTACATGGCCGGCGGCGGCCGGGTGAGCCGCATCCACGGCCCCTTCGTCTCCGACGAGGAGGTCGAGGAGATCGTGACCCACCTGAAATCCTTCGGCCCGCCGGAATACATGTCGGGCGTGGTCGAAGGCCCCGACAAGGACGACGAGAGCGACATCGACGCGATCCTCGGCCTCGGCGGGTCTCAGGACGGAGAGGACGCGCTCTACGATCAGGCCGTGGCCATCGTGGCACGCGACCGCAAGTGCTCGACCTCCTACATCCAGCGCAAGCTCGGCATCGGCTACAACAAGGCCGCGCGTCTGGTCGAGCAGATGGAGGATCAGGGCGTCGTCACCCCCGCGAACCACGTCGGCAAGCGCGAGATCCTGGTCGAGGAACGCTAGGGCGCGGCACGCAGCCCTGCCCGCGCCGCCCGGGCCCGCATCGTCCTTGTGATCCGCGGAGCGCCGGTGCTATGCGCGCAACGGAATCGGCGCGCCCGTCCGGGCTGAGCCGATTCCGGACGGAAGGAGCCGGTCCCGCATGGAAATCCTTACCCCCGAAGGCTTCAGCGCCCTTCTCGCCGTGATCGGCATCGACCTTGTCCTGGCCGGCGACAACGCCATCGTCATCGGGCTTGCCGCCGCGGGCCTTGCCCGCGAACAGCGCGCCAAGGCGATCGTGGTCGGCATCCTGGCCGCGACGGTCCTGCGCATCGTCTTCGCGGTGATGACGACCGAACCGCTGCAGGTCGTCGGGCTGCTTCTGGCCGGTGGCATCCTGCTGCTCTGGGTCTGCTGGAAGATGTGGCGCGAACTGCGCAACGGCCACGAGGCCGGGGTCGCCGCCGAGGAGGCGCTGACCGACACCGACATCGACGCCGACGGCGAGATCGCCGGAAATGTCCCGCGCAAGACCTTTGCCCAGGCGGCCACCCAGATCGTCATCGCCGACGTGTCGATGAGTCTCGACAACGTGCTGGCCGTGGCCGGCGCCGCGCGCGATCACTGGACCGTGCTGGTGGTCGGGCTTGCGCTGTCGATCACGCTGATGGGCCTTGCGGCCTCGCTGATCGCGGGACTCCTGAACCGCCACCGCTGGATCGCCTATGTCGGGCTGGGCATCATCCTGTATGTCGCCCTGAAGATGATCTGGGAAGGCATCCACGAGGTGGAACCGCTGCTTTTCGCCGTGATCGGTTGACGGGTTCCGGCGCCTGGCCGGCTGCGGCGGTCACATCTGCGCCAGTCACCGGTGAAACTCCGCTCCAGGCGCGTTATACTGGGTGCATGAACCGTCGTGCCCTTCTCCTCGCACCCCTCGCGCTGATCGCCGCCGCCGCTCCGCTTCGGGCGCAACTGTCGCTTGACCAGGTGTCGGCCTATCTGAACGCGCTCACCGCGGCCCAGTCGGACTTTGCGCAGGTGAACGCCGATGGGTCGCGCGACAAGGGGCGGCTCTTCATCGCACGGCCGAACCGGATGCGCTTCGAATACGACGGCCGCGACGCCGCGCTTGTGCTGGCCTCAAGCGGCAATGTCGCGATCTTCGATGCCAAGTCGAACCAGCCGCCCGAGCAATATCCGCTGCGCCGCACGCCGCTGAGCCTCATCCTCGGGCCGAGGATCGACCTCACCGCCGACCGCATGGTGGTTGCGCACGGGACCGAGGACGGCTTCACCACCGTGACCGCGCAGGACCCGGACAATCCCGAATACGGCTCGATCAAGCTCTTCTTCACCGAGTCCCCCATCGCCCTGCGCAAGTGGCTGATCGTCGATCAGGGCGGCGGCCAGACGCTGGTGCTGCTCGACGGGCTGCAGCCGCGGGCCTCGTTTCCGTCCAGCCTCTTCGACATCCGGGGCGAGATCGAGCGGCGCTCCGGCCGATGACCGTCAGCGGCACGCGGCAAGCTGCGCACGGTACATCTCGGCGCGCTGGCCGACCTCGTTGGCAACGCGCATGAGCCAGGCCTTCTCGGTGTGGCTCCCGCGGGCATAGCCGTTGTAGCCTTCGTGATAGGCCAGATACTGGCTGGTCGCGTCGTAGGGCGAAATGCCCAGCTTCTCGGTCGACTTGGCCATGTACCAGCCCATGAAGTCGGTGGCGTCCTCGAACCGGTCGCGCCGCGCGCCGAACCGGCCGCTCTCCTCGCGGTACTGGTCCCAGGTACCGTCGATCGCCTGGCTGTAGCCATAGGCCGAGCTCTGCCGTCCCAACGGGATGATGCCGAGGGCAAACCGGTGCGGCGTGCGCGCGTTCCCGATGAACTTCGATTCCTGATAGATGGTGGCCATCTGGACATGCACCGGCACGCCCCACCGGTTCTCGGATTGCTGCATCGCGCGCAGATAGCGCGGGCGCTCGGCGAGGATCGCGCAGGCGTCCTCGAGGTTGCGGGGGGCGCGATTGTCACCGCCGCCGCAGGATACAAGGGTCAACAGCGCCACCAGGCGCAGGATCTTGCCCATCACTGCCTCGGATCGTGTTCTTTTGCCCGCAGTCTAGGGGAAATCCGCGGGCAGGGAAATCACAAACCGGCCAGGGGCTAGATCAGGAAGGCCAGCGTCAGCGGGATCGACAGCACCGAGACCAGCGTCGAGAGAACGACGAGACCCGCGACAGCGTCGGGGTCCGCCTTGTACTTTTCGGCGATGAGATACGAGGTGACCGCAACCGGCGAGGCGACCTGAAGGACGAGGATCGCGAAGGGAACCGGCGCAAGGCCGAACCAACGGCCGAACCCCCAGGCCACGCCGGTGCAGACCGCGACCTTCACCAGCGACAGCAACAGCGGCCGAAGGAAGCCGCTGGGATGCAGGCGCGCCACCGCCACGCCCAGCGTGATGAGCATGAGCGGGATCGCCATCTGTCCGCAGAGCTGGAGCGTGTTGGTCAGCCAGACCGGCGTCTGCCAGCCCTGCCAGAGGAAGATCGCGCCAAGCACCGTCGCTCCGACCATCGGCTCGCGCAGCACCCGCCCCGGCGATCCCTTGTCGCTGACCAGCCAGACGCCGACGGTGAAGGACAGGATCGCCATGACGGCAAAGACCACGACCGCATAGCCCAGCCCCGCCTCGCCGAAGGCGAACATGGCCAGCGGAAGGCCGATATTGCCGGTGTTGCCGAAGATGAGCGGCGACAGGTAGGTGCGCCGCTCGAGCCGCAGAAGGGAGAGGAGCGCCCAGAAGACCGCCGTGACCGCCGCATAGGCCGCCAGCGAGGCCAGCGACAGCGTGGTCAGCGCGGCCGGATCCACCTGCGCCCGCATCAGCGCGACGAAGATCAGGCAGGGCACCGAAAGCGTCATCGCCAGGCGGGTGACGAATTCGACACGGTACTCGAACCCTGCCCTGACCCAGACATAGCCGACCAGGGCCAGCAGGAACACCGGAGCGACGGTCTGGATCACTGTAAGAACAAGGTTCACAGACTGTTTCCGCCCCTTTTGACCGCTGCGATGGACATCAGCCGCGCCAGGGGTTTACCTAGCCATGGTGGGAGCTGCAATGCGATGCTGAAGTCGTTCGCCAAGTATCATATTGGCCAGGTCGTGCGTCACAGGACGCATCGGTTTCGCGGCGTTGTGTTCGATGTGGATGCCATCTTCTCGAACACCGAGGAATGGTATGCCGCGATTCCGGCCGAAAGCCGGCCCGCCCGCAACCAGCCCTTCTATCATCTGCTGGCCGAGAACGATCAGGATTATTACGTCGCCTATGTGTCGGAACAGAACCTCGTGCCGGACAGCGGCAACGGGCCGGTGGCGCATCCTGACCTTCCCGACCTGTTCGGTGATTTCCAGGACGGCCGCTATCCCCTGCATTTTCGCCTGAACTGACCGGCTCCCGCGTTGGTCCACGGCCGATGCCGCCGCTGGCAGCGTCGGGCGCGAAACCGATTCACCGCGCAACGGCCGTGCGCGCGAATCCTTCATGCGGCCCGGTGGGTGGGGGCCGTTCGGATTTTGACCTCGGCGCCACGCAATGGGTGGGGGCTGTTGAGCGCGGCGCCGAGGGAAGCCTTGTGCAGCTACAGAAGCTCTTATCGCGGTGCATTCGGGCGTGGATAGGTTCGGATTGCGGCAAGATTCTGTCCGCGCGTCATCGCCCGCCGATACGGCGCACGCGGGTGGCGAACCGCTTCGCCGCACGGCCGAGGGACGGAGCACGGGGCAGGTGTCCGTGGTCTTCCGGTCCCGTCGCGGCCTCTTCGCGGGGCGTCACAGCGGACCGACGCGGAAGCTGAACCAGTTGGTCTCGCCCGTGCGGACGTAGCGCAGATCCGTCGCCAGTGCCACGATCAGCCCCCAGCCGAAGCCACCCTCGGCCGGTGGCGCGCCGGCGGCCCGGGCCGGGCCGGGGACCGGACAGGGCAGGCCGCCGCCGGGCATGGGGCGGCCACGATCCTTGACCGACACCGTGGCGCCGGCGTCCCGGTGCGCGAGCCACAGCTCGATCGGTCCGCCCGACCCGCCGTAGGCATGTTCCACCACGTTGTTGAGCACCTCGCTCAACACGATCTCCAGCCCGTCAAGCGTCGATGCGCCAAGGTGCGGGCGAAGCAGGGCGAGGGACCGCGCCACCGCGCAGCGCACCTCTGCAAAGGTCGCATCCAGCGTGATGTGCCCCGCCGTGCCCGGTTCGGCCGCTGCTGGAACCGGCAGCGTCGCCACCTCGCGTCCCTGACAGCCGGCGTCACACACGGGCGGCCTGCCCGGGTTCGGGTCCGGCCGCCTCGGCGACGGGGGCGCGGTCGTGCAGGGTGAACACGCTGTCCATCCGGGTCAGGCGAAAGACCTTCGCGACATTGCCGGTCAGCCCCGCGAGTTCGAGGCGGGTGGCGGGTGCCAGCATCTTCATCACCGCGACGATGGCGCCGAGGCCCGAGCTGTCCACGAAGGCGACCCGGGCGAGGTCGAGAACGACGGTCGGCCCGGCGCCCGCGGTCGCCTCGCGCATCGCATCCTTGAACCGGATGGCCGCCGCGGCGTCGATCCGTGTGTCCTGCACGCGGATGACCACGGTCTCGCCAAGGGTTTCCCGTTGCAGATCCATGCCGCTCTCCCTGCGCCGTTTCGCCGAGGCTAGACGCCATTCCTTACCAACCTGTAAGTTCGCGTCGGGGCCGCGACGGAGAATTCGGCATGGAAGAGGTCTTGATCCTGGGCGCGGCCCGCACGGCGATGGGCGCCATGCTCGGCGTGTTTTCCGAAACACCGGCCGCCACGCTGGGCGGTGCGGCGATTGCCGGCGCTCTCTCCGATGCCGGTCTCGCCCCCGACCGGGTCGAGGAACTGGTCATGGGCTGCGTCCTGCCGGCGGGCCAGGGCCAGGCCCCCGCGCGCCAGGCGGGCTTCGCCGCCGGTCTCAGCGAGGGGGTGCCCGCGACCACGCTGAACAAGATGTGCGGCTCGGGAATGCGTGCGGCGATGCTGGCCCATGACCAGATCGCGCTCGGCGCTTCGGGCGTCGTCGTGGCGGGGGGCATGGAAAGCATGTCCCAGGCCCCCTACCTGCTGCCCAGGATGCGCGCGGGCGCGCGCATGGGCCACGCGCAGGCGCTGGACCACATGTTCCTCGACGGTCTCGAGGATGCCTACGACCGTGGCCGGCTCATGGGCACCTTTGCCGAGGACTGCGCGCAGGCCTTCCAGTTCGCGCGCGAGGCGCAGGACGCCTACGCGCTGGCATCGCTCGACCGGGCGCTGGCCGCCGAAGCCGGCGGCGCCTTCGCGCGCGAGATCGTCGCCGTGACGCCCGGCGGGCGCGGCACCCCCGTCCCGGTCGATCGCGACGAACAGCCGGCCAAGGCCCGGCCCGACCGGATCCCGACGCTGAAGCCCGCCTTCCGCAAGGACGGAACCGTGACGGCGGCCAATTCCTCGTCGATCTCGGACGGGGCGGCGGCGCTGGTGCTCGCCTCGCGGACGGCGGCCGGGTCGCTGGGTGTCGCGCCCCGCGCCCGCATCCTCGGCCACGCCAGCCACGCCCAGGCGCCCGCCGATTTCCCGACCGCTCCGGTGCCGGCCGCTCAGAAGCTGATGGCGCGGCTGGGCTGGACGGTCGGCGACGTGGACCTCTGGGAAGTCAACGAGGCCTTCGCCGTCGTCCCCATGGCCTTCATGGCGATGACCGGCGCGCCGCACGATCGGGTCAACGTGAACGGCGGCGCCTGCGCGCTCGGCCATCCGATCGGCGCCTCGGGCGCGCGGATCATGGTGACGCTCCTGAACGCGCTCGAGACCCGCGGCCTGAGGCGCGGCATCGCCGCGATCTGCATCGGCGGCGGCGAGGGCACCGCCATCGCCATCGAGCGGTTGTGATCTCTCACGGGCGGAAATATCCCCGGGGGTGCGGG
>JBMOOG010000011.1:73526-123541 GCA_049324535.1 Pseudomonadota bacterium
GGCAGGCAGCCCCCGCCCGCGACGAAAGGCCTGTCATGACCGTCGACTACCCCGAACTTGCCGCCCGCATCGCCGCCCTCACGCAGGGCGAGACCGATGCGGTGGCGCTCATGGCGACGCTCGCCTGCGAGATCCACCACGCCGACGACCGTTTCGACTGGACCGGGTTCTACCGCGTGGTCGGACCCGAGCTTCTCAAGATCGGGCCCTACCAGGGCGGCCACGGCTGTCTGGTGATCCCCTTCGCGCGCGGCGTCTGCGGCGCGGCGGCGCGCACCGGCCAGACCCAGATCGTGTCCGATGTCGAGGCCTTCCCCGGCCATATCGCCTGCTCCTCCTCGACACGGTCCGAAATCGTGCTGCCGGTCTTCGGGCAGGGCGGCCGCCTCCTCGGCGTTCTCGACATCGACAGCGACCGGCCCGACGCCTTCGACGCCCGCGACGCCGAGGGCCTTGCCGCGATCCTCGCCGCGACCTTCTCCGGGATTCCGGCGCCGGACGCCGCATGACGCTCGACGGCTGGATCGTCTTTGCGCTGTTCTGGGCCGTGTTCGTGACCACCCCGGGACCGAACGCCGTCAACTGCCTGACGAACGGCATGCAGCACGGGTTTCGTACCGGCCTCTGGGGGGTTCTCGGCATCCTGACCCAGGCCGCCCTGTTCCTGACCCTCGCCGCCCTCGGCGTCGCCGCGCTGATCGCCGCCTCGCCCGTCGTCTACCGGGCGATGAAGCTCGCGGGCGCCGCGGTCCTCGTCTGGCTCGGGCTGCGCGGCTGGCTGGCCGCGGGCCGCCCGCCCGCACCGGGTCCGGTCGCCGGCCATCGCATCTACACCCGCGCCCTCGCCATCGCCACGATCAATGCCAAGAGCGTGGCGGGCTATCTGGCCGCCTTCACCCAGTTCATCGAGCCGGGCGTGCCGATCGGGCACCAGATGACCGCGATCTATCCGACCGCGCTGACGCTGACCGCACTGTCCTACACGGGCTACACGGCGCTGGGCGCCGCCATGGGCCGCGCCGCGATGGGGACGGTGCTGAACCTCTGGTTCCGCAGGGCCATGGCGGCGGCCCTTGTGGTCTACGGCCTGCTCCTCGGCCTTGCGGGATTGCCCGATGTCCGCGGCTGACCGGCACGGCGGCGCCTGCCTCTGCGGCGGCGTGCGGTTCGAGGCCGCCGGTCGCCTGCGCGCGGTCATCGTCTGCCACTGCCGCCAGTGCCGGACCTGGAGCGGCCACGTCTGGGCCGCGACCTCGGTGCCCGCCGACCGCTTCCGCCTGATCCGCGGGACGACGCTCGCCTGGTTCGCCTCGTCGGCGCAGGCAAGCCGCGGCTTCTGCAACCGCTGCGGCGCTTCGCTCTTCTGGCGACCTGCCGGCGAGGCGCGGATCGCGATCGCCGCCGGCGCGCTGGATCCGCCCACGGGGCTGGCCGTCGCCGAACATTGGTTCACCGGAAGTGCCGGCGACTACTACGCGCCCGAGGGTCCACCCCCCGAGCCGACCCCGACCTCGGGGCGGCTGACCTGCGGTTGCCTTTGCGGGGCGGTCGCCTTCGGTGTGCCCGCACCGGCCGGGGCGATCACCGCCTGCCATTGCGACCAGTGCCGCCGGACCTCGGGGCACTTCTCGGCCTCGTTCGACATCGACCCGCACACGCTTGAATGGCTGCGCCGCGACGGTCTGGCCGGCTACCGGACGGCCGGAGGCGCCACCCGCCACTTCTGCCGCCACTGCGGGTCGTCCCTCGCCTTCACCGGCCCCGACTGCACCCTGTCGGTCGAAGCGGGCGCGGTGCAGGGCCCGACCGGCGGCCGCCTTGCCGCGCACATCTTCACCGCCGGCCGCGGCGACTACCACCGGATCGACGACGGCCTGCCACAGTTCCCCGGTCCCGGCCCGGACTGACCGGCTGGCCTTTTCCGCCCGTCCTGCTATCGGGAACCCATGACAGACCACGAACCGAGCTTTCTCTACACCCCCCCGGACGAACCGGTCCGCGTGCTCCACGAGGATCACCACATCGTCGTGGTGGACAAGCCCGCGGGGCTGCTGTCGGTGCCGGGAAAGGGTCCGCATCTGGCCGACTGCATGATCGCCCGGCTGGCGCGGATCTATCCCGAGGTGCTGCTGGTCCACCGGCTGGACCTCGACACCTCCGGCGCCATGGTCTTCGCGCTCACGCGGCACGCCCAGCGCACCCTTTCCGGCCAGTTCGAGGCGCGCCAGACCCGCAAGGTCTATCGCGCGCGGCTCTGGGGCCACCTCGCTCCGCCGGAGGGCCGGGTCGATCTGCCCCTGTGCGTCGACTGGCCGAACCGGCCGCGCCAGCACGTCGATCCGGTGAACGGCCGGCCCTCCCAGACCGACTGGCACGTGCAGCGCCACGACCCCGACGGCACCACCCGCGTCCGGCTGATGCCCGTCACCGGGCGCAGCCACCAGCTGCGCGTCCACATGCTCGCGCTCGGCCACCCGATCCTTGGCGACCCGCTCTACGCCGAGGGTGCGGCGCGCGCCTTCCCGCGGCTGATGCTGCACGCCGAAAGCCTGCGCCTGCGCCACCCCGAAAGCGGCAAGGGCATGACCTTCACCGCCCCGGCGCCGTTCTGATGGCGGTGCTGCGCCGCCACGAGGCACCCGGCCTGAGCTCCGAGGCGGCCTATTCCGCCTGCGGTTCGTATCGCTATCGCCTGTCGCGCATCTGGGACGATGCCGCCCCGCGCGCGGCCTTCGTCCTGCTCAATCCCTCGACGGCGACCGAGCGCGCCAACGACCCGACCGTGGCGCGGGTCGAGCGGTTTGCCCGCGACTGGGGCCACGGCGGGTTCGACCTCGTGAACCTCTTTGCCTTCCGCGCCACCCTCCCCGCGGCCCTGCGCGCCGCGCCCGATCCGGTCGGGCCGGAGACGGACGCGGCCCTCGGGTCGCTGCCGCCCGACCGTCCGGTGATCTGCGGCTGGGGGCGCCACGGCGGCCTTTGGGGGCGCGACCGGGCCGCAACGGCGATCCTGCGTCGGGGCGGGCGTCCGCTGCTGGCGCTGGCGGTCAACGCCGACGGCTCGCCCCGCCACCCGCTCTACCTCCCCGCGAGCGCCACCCCCTTCGTCTGGTCCGCTCCCTGAGCCCTATCCTGCCGTCTCGGGGCCGAGCCGTTCGTCGACTGCCGCGATAGCATCCAGACGGGTGGCATAGACATGGCCATAGACCATCCAGCCGGACGCCAGTTGCTGCAATTCGACGCCCCGATACTGACCGGTCCACCGCGCGGGTGCGATCGTCGGAGCGCTTTCAACAGGGGCAGGTGCAGGCACACGGGACTTTGCCGCGGCCCGCACCAATTCCTCGACCCCCGCCGCCGTTCGCTGACCCGCCTCGGCCGAGTCCAGTATGGCTTCGGCGATCTGTACCCCGGCGACCGTCACCAAACCGGAGAACGCGCCACCGATCCCCGTGACCCAGGCCGCTAGCCCGAGGCCCGCGAACAAGGACCAGACCACCGCAACGAGGCTCAAGGCAACGGTCACCCAGCCCAGAATCGCAATCAACCGAAGCAGGCTGCGCGCCGTGCTGTATCGCTTCATGAATCCCTACTCCCCCAAAGCGCCTCGTGGCGACGTGTCCGCTCTCCGCCACTTCCACCAGTGAAGCACCCGTCAAATGTAACCTTGCCCACGAAATTCTATACAGAAGCCTGAAGTTCGCGAGGTGCCCTTTGCAGGGGCTTTCCTTTTTGCGCGATTGCCCCTATACGCCCGCATCCGCCGCCCTTGGCGGAGACCTCCACAGGCCCTGCTGGACGACATCCCGGCTTGCGCCCCGAACCCGAAGGAGACCCCGATGTCGATCACCGTCGAAGAAAAGGCCCGCGTCATCAAGGAATACGCGACCAAGGCCGGCGACACCGGCTCGCCCGAGGTGCAGGTCGCGATTCTCAGCTCGCGCATCGCCACCCTGACCGAGCACTTCAAGAGCCACGTCAAGGACAACCATTCGCGCCGTGGCCTTCTGATGATGGTCGCCCAGCGCCGCAAGCTGCTGGACTACCTCAAGAAGAAGGACGAAGCCCGCTACGCCAAGCTGATCGAGCGTCTCGGCCTGCGCCGCTGACGCCTGGCCGGTGCCGACGTCCGGACGCCCGCCCCGCAGGAGGCGGGCGTTTGCCTTTCCGGTGACGCCACGTCCCCGTTGACCGCGCCGGCCGCGCCGGTCCACCCTTCGCCGGGTTTCCGGCTGGGAGTCCGAGATGCTGCCGACCCTGCGCATCCTGATCCACATGGGCGGATTGCAACGGCTGCTGCCGTTCTGGCTGGTCGCGGCGGGCCTCGCGATCGTCTTCTGGTCGCCCTGGCTCATCCTCGCCTTCGTCTACGGCGTGCTGATGCAGTTCGTGGTCGAATACGTCATGCACCGCTTCCTCTTCCACCGGAAGCCGCCGGACGAGCAGAGCCCGTTCAACGCGCTTTACCGCAGCCACATCGGCCATCACGAATTCCCGACGGATCCCGAGTTCCTGACCGGCGACGACCATTGGTACGCCGTGCGCTTCGGTCTCGTCTCGACCGCGCTGCATACGGCGGCGCTCTGGCCGTTCCTCGGGCTCGGGGCCGCCTTCGTCGCGGCCTATGTCGCGCTTTTCCTGGGATCGGTCTCGGCCTTCGCCTTCTACGAATACTGCCACACGCTCGCCCATCTGAACGTGCCGAAGGGCTGGTTCGGGCGTCACGTGACGCGCGAACACATGGCGCACCACTACCAGGACCACCGGGCCACCTTCCACGTGAGCTTCGGCATGGGCTGGATCGACCGGCTGTTCGGGACACCCCACGATCCCGATCTGGCGCGCGCCCGCTTCGACCGCGAGACCGTCCTCAGCCTCGGCATGGACCCCGAGGACCTGCGGCTTGTCACCGCCCGCAAGGCCTACGGGCTGCCGCCGAGACCGGGCATGAAGCGCCCGGTCACCGGGCGGTGACCCGGGCGCCTCCAATCAATCGCTTCCCAACCCGCCGGTTTTCCTGTATGGGCCCCGTTCATCTGTGACGTGAGCCCCTGCCCCCGGGCGCATGCGAAGGATAGGGGGGCGGCGGCAATGGGGCCGCCATAGGAACGGGAGCCACGGGATACGCCCGTGCGCGCTCCCAAGAGGAAACGATCGATGTTCAACGTGACCACGAAATCCATCCAGTGGGGCCATGAAACGCTCACGCTGGAAACGGGAAAGGTTGCCCGCCAGGCCGACGGATCGGTGATCGCCACGCTCGGCGAGACGTCGGTGATGGCCAACGTGACCTTCGCCAAGACCGCGAAGCCGGGGCAGGACTTCTTCCCGCTGACCGTGCACTACCAGGAAAAATACTACGCCGCGGGCAAGATTCCCGGCGGCTTCTTCAAGCGCGAGGCGCGTCCGACCGAGAAGGAAACCCTGACCTCGCGGCTGATCGACCGTCCGATCCGCCCGCTCTTCGTCGAGGGCTTCCGCAACGAGGTGCTCATCATGTGCACCGTGCTGTCGCATGACCTCGTCAACGATCCCGACATCGTCGCGATGATCGCGGCCTCGGCGGCGCTGACCATTTCGGGCGTGCCCTTCATGGGTCCGATCGGCGCGGCGCGCGTCGGCTTCTCGAACGGCGAATACGTGCTGAACCCCGAAGTCGCCGACATGGACAACCTGCGCGGCAACCCCGAGCAGCGGCTGGACCTGGTCATCGCCGGCACCAAGGACGCCGTGATGATGGTCGAATCCGAAGCCTACGAGCTGACCGAGGACGAGATGCTCGGCGCGGTCGAGTTCGGCCACAAGGCGATGCAGCCGGTGATCGACCTCATCATCGACTTCGCCGAGGAAGCCGCCAAGGAGCCGTTCGATTTCGCGCCGCCGGACTATTCGGCGCTCTACGCCCGCGTGAAGGCGGCCGGCGAGGCGCAGATGCGCGCGGCCTTCGCCCTGCGCGACAAGCAGGAACGCACCAACGCGATCGCGGCCGCCTCGGACGCCATCGTCGCGGCGCTGTCCGAAGAGGACCGGGCCGACGAGAATCTCGGCGCGGCGATCAAGAAGCTGGAATCCTCGATCCTGCGCGGTGACATCATCAACGGTGGCGCCCGCATCGACGGCCGCGACAACCGCACCGTCCGGCCGATCGTGGCCGAAGTCGGCATCCTGCCGCGCACCCATGGCTCGGCGCTGTTCACCCGCGGCGAGACCCAGGCGCTGGCGGTGACCACGCTCGGCACCGGCGAGGACGAGCAGATCATCGACGCCCTGCACGGCAACTTCCGCTCGAACTTCCTGCTGCACTACAACTTCCCGCCCTATTCGGTCGGCGAGGTTGGCCGCGTGGGTTCGCCCGGCCGCCGCGAGATCGGCCACGGCAAGCTCGCCTGGCGGGCGCTGCAGGCAGTGCTGCCGGCCCCGACGGATTTCCCCTACACGATCCGTCTGGTGTCCGAGATCACGGAATCGAACGGCTCGTCCTCGATGGCCACGGTCTGCGGATCGTCGCTGTCGATGATGGACGCGGGCGTTCCGCTGAAGGCGCCGGTCGCGGGTGTCGCCATGGGCCTGATCCTCGAAGAGGACGGCAGATGGGCCGTGCTGACCGACATCCTCGGCGACGAGGACCACCTCGGCGACATGGACTTCAAGGTGGCGGGCACCGCGAACGGCATCACCTCGCTCCAGATGGACATCAAGGTTGCGGGCATCACGCCGGCGATCATGAAGCAGGCCCTCGCCCAGGCGAAGGACGGCCGGATGCACATCCTGGGCGAGATGGCGAAGGCGCTGACCGAGGGCCGCAAGGAATTCTCGGCCCACGCCCCGCGCATCGAGACCATGACCATCCCCACCGACAAGATCCGCGAAGTGATCGGCTCGGGCGGCAAGGTGATCCGCGAGATCGTGGAAACCTCGGGCGCCAAGGTGGACATCAACGACGACGGGGTCATCAAGATCGCCTCGGCCAACGCCGACAGCATCAAGAAGGCCTATGACATGATCTGGTCGATCGTGGCCGAGCCCGAGGAAGGCAAGATCTACACCGGCAAGGTCGTGAAGCTCGTGGATTTCGGCGCCTTCGTGAACTTCTTCGGCAAGCGCGATGGCCTGGTGCATGTCAGCCAGATCGCCAACAAGCGCCTGAACCACCCGTCCGACCTTCTGAAGGAAGGGCAGGAGGTGAAGGTCAAGCTTCTGGGCTTCGACGAACGCGGCAAGGTCCGGCTCGGCATGAAGATGGTCGATCAGGAAACCGGGCAGGAAATCGCGCCCGAGAAGCGGGAAAAGGACGAGGCCGCCGAGGCCTGAGACCCGGCACCCCAGCGATCAGGGCCCCGGCAGCGATGCCGGGGCCTTTTTCATGCCGCCTCTCCGGGTGCCCCGATTCTTCGACCATTCCGCATCCCTTCGCAAGAAGTCACGGCCTTGAACAAAATTTGGCGAACAATCTTCGCCGAATCGTCCGGAATGCGCCTCGGATCGCCGTGAAATTCTCCTTGCGCCGCGTATTCTGCCGCCACGCGAAACAGGAGCCTTCCCATGCGCATCGTCATCCTCGGCGCCGGTGTGATCGGCGTCACCTCGGCCTGGTATCTGGCGCGGGCCGGACACGAGGTCACGGTCATCGACCGGCAGGCGGCGCCCGCGCTCGAGACGAGCTTTGCCAACGCGGGCGAGGTCAGCCCGGGTTATTCGGCGCCCTGGGCCGCGCCGGGCATTCCCGTCAAGGCGCTGAAATGGCTGTTCATGAAACACGCGCCGCTGATCATCCAGCCGCGGCCGGACCTGGCCAAGCTGGGCTGGCTGGTGCGGATGCTGTCGAACTGCACGACCGAGGCCTATGCGGTCAACAAGAGCCGGATGGTCCGCCTGGCCGAATACTCGCGCGATTGCCTGATCGCGCTGCGCGCCGAGACCGGCATCCGCTATGACGAGCGGACCCAGGGCACGCTGCAGGTGTTCCGCACGCAGAAGCAGGTCGACGCCGCCGCCAAGGACATCGAGGTGCTGCGCGCCGATGGCGTGCCGTTCGAGGTTCTGGACGCCGACGCCTGCATCGCCGCCGAACCCGGACTGGCCGCGGCGCGCGGGAAGATCGTCGGCGGGCTCCGGCTGCCCGGCGACGAGACCGGCGATTGCTTCAAGTTCACCAACGGGCTTGCGGACCTGGCGGCCGCGGCCGGCGTGACCTTCCGCCACGGCGTCCGCATCGACGGGCTGGAGCGCGAGGGCGACCGGATCGCCGCGGTGCGGACCGATGCGGGACGATTCGCCGCCGATGCCTTCGTGGTCGCCATGGGCAGCTATTCGCCGCAGATCGTCGCGCCGCTCGGGATGCGGCTCCCGGTCTATCCGGTCAAGGGCTACTCGATCACCGTGCCGATCGTCGACGAGGACCGCGCGCCCGTCTCGACGGTGATGGACGAGACCCACAAGATCGCCATCACCCGTCTGGGCGACCGCATCCGGGTTGGCGGCATGGCCGAGATCGCGGGCTTCGACCACTCGCTCAATCCGCGGCGCCGCGCGACGCTCGAGCATTCGGTCGAGGATCTCTTCGGCGGTGCCGGCGACCAGTCGCGCGCCACCTTCTGGTGCGGCCTGCGCCCGATGACGCCGGACGGAACGCCGGTCGTGGGCCGGTCCACCATCGGCAACCTTTTCCTGAACACCGGCCACGGCACGCTGGGCTGGACCATGGCGGCGGGCTCGGGCAAGGCCCTGGCCGACATCATCTCGGGCCGCGCCACCGAGATCGACACCTCGGATCTGGGCTATGACCGCTATCTGCCGAGGCACCGCCGCGCGGCGGCCACCGGCCGCGGGGCCCTGATCGGCCAGCCGGCCTGAACACGCACCGACACGAAGAAAAGGGCGCGGGGGAAGACAATCCCCCGCGCCCGTCGATTCAGCGCCCTCCGCCGGTCACTTCGGCAGCTTCGCCTTGCGCAGGTAGGGCAGGATCACGTTCACGTCGCCGAACTGTTTCTTCGCGTCGTCGAGCGACACCGAGGTGCGCACGATCACGTCCTCGCCAACCTTCCAGTCGGCCGGCGTGGCGATCGGGAAGCGGTCGGCGGTCTGCACGGCATCCAGCGCGCGGATGATCTCGTCGAAGTTGCGGCCGACCGTCATCGGGTAGATGAGCATGAGGCGAATCTTCTTGTCGGGTCCGATGATGAAGGTGGTGCGCACGCTGGCGGAATCGTTCGCAGTGCGTCCGTCGGGCAGGTAGGCCTCGGCCGGCAGCATGTCATAGGCCTTCGACACGGCCAGCGAGGTGTCGTCGATGATTGGGAAGGCCGCCTTGGCGCCCGCCACCATCTCGATGTCGGACTTCCACTTGTGGTGCTCTTCCACGGTGTCGACCGAGACGCCAATCACCTTGGTGTTGCGCTTCTGGAATTCCGGCAGAAGCCGCGACACGGCGCCGAATTCGGTGGTGCAGACCGGCGTGAAATCCTTGGGGTGCGAGAAGAGGATGACGTAGCTGTCGCCGATCCAGTCGTGAAAGCGGATCGTGCCTTCCGTGGTGTCGGCGGTGAAGTCGGGGGCGATGTCGTTGATGCGCAGTCCCATGTCCTGTCCCTTTGCTGCGGTTGCGAGATAGGCCTCAGATAGTGGCTTTCCCGCCAAGTTGCACCCCCCGGCCGCCGCGTCATCCTGTCCTGCGCGGCCTTGCGAAGCCGCCCGTCCGGTGCGACTGTCCGCCGCGAAAGGAAGGTGCGCCATGTCTCGCCAACGCGACTTCTACATCAACGGGCGCTGGGTCGCCCCCGCCGTGCCGCATGATTTCCCGGTCATCGACCCCTCGACCGAAGAGGTCTGCGCGACGATCTCGCTGGGCGCGAAGGCCGACACCGATGCCGCCGTGGCCGCGGCCAGGGCCGCGCTGCCCGGCTGGTCGGCGACGGCCCCTTCCGACCGGCTGGCGCTGGTCGAGCGCATCCTCGCCATCTACAACCGCCGCGCGGCCGACATGGGCCGGGCGATCAGCCTGGAAATGGGCGCGCCGATCGACATGGCCATCGCCAGCCAGGCCGGGGCCGGGACCTGGCACATCGAGAATTTCATCGAGGCCTTCCGCCATTTCGAATTCCTGCGCCCGCTCGGGCCGCACGCGCCCGAGGACCGGATCGCGCTGGAGCCCGTGGGCGTGGTTGGCCTGATCACGCCGTGGAACTGGCCGATGAACCAGGTGACGCTCAAGGTGATCCCGGCGCTTCTTGCCGGCTGCACCATGGTGCTCAAGCCGTCGGAGATCGCGCCCCTCTCCTCGCTTCTCTTCGCCGAGATCATGGACGAGGCCGGCACGCCGCCGGGGGTCTTCAACCTGGTGAACGGCGACGGCGCGGGCGTGGGCACGCACCTGTCCACCCATCCGGACGTGGCGATGATTTCGTTCACCGGATCGACGCGGGCGGGAGCGGCGATCACCAAGGCGGCGGCCGACACTTTCAAGCGCGTGGCGCTCGAGCTGGGCGGCAAGGGTGCAAACCTGATCTTCGCCGATGCCGACGAGGATGCGGTCAAGCGCGGCGTCCTGCACATGATGAACAACACCGGCCAGAGCTGCAACGCGCCGTCCCGCATGCTGGTCGAGCGGCCGATCTACGCGAAGGCGGTCGAGATCGCCCGCGCCGTGGCCGAGGCGGTGAAGGTCGCGCCCGCAAGCCAGCCGGGCCGGCATATCGGTCCGGTGGTGAGCCAGGCGCAGTACGACCGGGTCCAGCACTACATCGAGACCGGCATCCGCGAGGGCGCCCGCCTGATCGCCGGCGGGCCGGACCGGCCCGAGCACCTGAACCGCGGCTATTTCGTGCGCCCGACCGTCTTTGCCGACGTGACCCCCGACATGACCATCTGGCGCGAGGAGATCTTCGGCCCGGTGCTGGCCATGGCCCCCTTCGACAGCGAGGACGAGGCGGTGGCGCTGGCCAACGACACGCCCTACGGGCTGACGAACTACGTGCAGAGCCAGGATGGTGCCCGCCGCAACCGGCTGGCGCGGCGCCTGCGGTCGGGCATGGTCGAGATGAACGGAAAGTCGCGCGGCCGCGGCTCGCCCTTCGGCGGCGTCGGAGCATCGGGGCGCGCGCGCGAAGGCGGCCACTGGGGGATCGAGGAATTCCTCGACGTGAAGGCGATATCCGGCTGGGCGGCGGAATAGGGCTCAGGTGTTGAAGACGCGGGTCGGGTGCAATTCGCCCGACCGGTAGGTGCCGACCGCCACCGCGCGGCCCTGATAGCTGGCCCAGGCCTCGTCGCCGAAGGCCACATCGGAGGCGATCACCATGCCCGGATTGCCATGCGCCAGCCGCGCCGCCCCCTCGGGCGTCGCGCGCACCTCCGGCAGATCGGCAAGCCCGGCCTCGAGCGGCAGAAGCCGCGCCTCCAGCGCCTCGGTCCGGGCCAGCCGCTCGATCTCGTCCAGCGTGATCCCGTCGGCGGCATCGAAGGGCCCGGACCATTCCCGGCGCAGCCAGAGCACATGCCCGAGGCAGCCGAGCGCCTGTCCGAGATCGCGCGCGATCGACCGCACATAGCCGCCCTTGCCGCAGACCATCTCGAGCTCGGCCGTGTCGGCATCCGGGCGCGCAACCATGGTCAGGCTTTCGACCCAGAGCGGCCGCGCCGCCAGATCGAGCGACTCGCCGGCGCGGGCAAGGTCATAGGCGCGTTCGCCCTCGACCTTCACCGCCGAAAACTGCGGGGGCACCTGCATGATCGCACCGGTGAAGGGCCCGAGCGCCGCACGGATCGCGTCGTCCGTCGGCCGCTTGTCCGAGGTTGCGATCACCGCGCCCTCGGCGTCGTCGGTGGTGGTGGCCGCGCCGAAGCGCACCGCAAAGCGGTAGCATTTCAGCGCGTCGGCGATGTAGGGCACGGTCTTCGTGGCCTCGCCCAGCGCCACGGCCAGAACGCCGGTCGCGGCCGGGTCGAGCGTTCCGGCATGGCCCGCCTTCTTCGCGTCGAGCGCCCAGCGCACCTTGCCCACGACCGCCGTCGAGGTCAGCCCCGCGGGCTTGTCCACGACCAGCCAGCCGGAAATGTCGCGCCCCTTCTTGCGTGCCATCGATGTCTCTCCGATCAAGGCCCGCCTGCTAGCGCGTGGCGGCCCCCGGGGTCAACCGGGCGCGACGAGGCCGACCATCGGTCCCATCGGAAAGCCGATGTCCTCGCGTCCGAGTTCCGGGGCGAAGAGCCGCGAGATCGAACCGTCGAAATAGAGCGCATCGCGCGCGCCGAGCCCGTCGCGGAAGAACCGCGCGAATTCGTGGAAGGTGACGGGCGCGTCCGAGATCGCGAACCAGGCGGTGCGCCCGTCCGCCGAGACGCCCACACCGTTGCGGATGTGGCGTGACGGCGAGCCGGGAAGGAAGCGCGGATGCAGCCGGCCGGCAAGGACCAGCATCGGCCCCGACTGGCTGGCGTAGCGGCATTCGGGCGGGGACGTGGCGTAGGCCTCGGTCTCGATCACCGCGAAGCGGTCCCCGCCGACGCAGAAGACGCCGTTGGGGCGAAGGCCGAAGTTGCCCCCGGTCGCGCGGCGCACGAGCTGGCCGATCTGCCGGCCGGCCTCGACATAGAGACCGACCGGCGAGCGGTCGGGATGGTACATGCCTGCGTTCATGGCGAAGACCAGACGTTCGCCGGGTGCGAGCGTCTCGCGCAGCCGCTCGAACGTGCCCAGGGGGGCGCCGGCCGCGTCGTTGAGGAAAAGCCGCAGATCCTCGCCGGCCTGCACCTCGCAGACCGCGTAGTCCGAACCCTCGAAATCCGCCGTCCGGCAGGTATCGGCCGCCGCGACCGGGACGGGCAGGACCAGAACCGCGACCAGCGCCGCGATCGCCGGCCTAGTCCCGCGCATCGTCGTCGGGATCGCCACCCTCGATGTCGCGGCGCACCCGTTCGTCCGCGAACATCCGCCGCGTTTCGTCCATGCGGTCGAAGGTCTCGTCGAGCGCGAAGCGCAGCTCGGGCGCGAACTTCAGCGTGAGCGCACCCGCCACCAGATGGCGCAACTCGCCCCGGTTGCGGCGCAGCGCCGCCAGAGTCGCCTGCGGTTCCTGGCCGCCCAGCGGCATCACATAGGCGGTCGCGACCTTGAGGTCGGGCGAGGTCCGCACCTCGCCCACCGTGATCGGGATCCGGTTCAGGTCGGGATCGTGCACGTCGCCGCGCGCCAGCACGTCGGACAGCGTGCGGCGGATCAGCTCGCCCACCCGAAGCTGGCGTTGCGACGGGCCGGGGCCCTGGGAAAACCGGTTGGTGGCCATGCGTCCGATGTAGGGCATGGGGGCGGGTGCCGCAAGCCGGCCTTTGCCAAGACCGCCGGGCCGGGCTACACGGGGGCGAGATCGGGAGAACGCCATGACCACCACGCTCCAGCCGGGTATTGTCGTGACCGGCGCCTCCGGGCGCATGGGACGCATGCTTGTCGAAACCGTCGCCGCCTCGGACCGCGCCCGGCTGGTGGGGGCGGTCGAGCGCAAGGGCCATCCCTGGATCGGCCGCGACATCGGCGAGGCGATGGGCGGCGCGCCCCTGGGCGTCATCGTGACCGACGATCCGCTCGCGGCCTTCGCTCAGGCTCAGGCCGTGCTCGACTTCACCGCGCCCGAGGCGACGGTCGAATTCGCGGCGCTGGCCGCGCAGGCGCGCGCGGTCCATGTGATCGGCACCACGGGGCTCGGCCCCGAGCATCTGGCACGGCTGCGCCCGGCCGCGCGCCATGCCGTCATCATCCGGGCGGGCAACATGAGCCTCGGCGTCAACCTGCTGGTCGGACTTGCCCGCAGGGTGGCCGCCGCGCTGGACGAGGACTGGGACATCGAGATCGTCGAGGCGCATCACCGCATGAAGGTGGACGCGCCCTCGGGCACGGCGCTGATGCTGGGCGAGGCCGCGGCCGCGGGGCGGGGCGTGGCCCTGCCGCAGGTGCGCGATGCGGCGCGCGAGGGCATGACCGGCGCCCGGACCCGCGGCCACATCGGGTTCTCGGCGATCCGCGGCGGCGACATCGTCGGCGAGCATGACGTGATCTTCGCGGGCGAGGGCGAGAGGATCGTGCTGCGCCATGTCGCCACCGACCGCGCGATCTTCGCGCGTGGCGCGCTCAGGGCCGCGCTCTGGGGTCAGGCGCAGAAACCCGGCGAATACGACATGGCGGACGTTCTGGGGCTCTGACGTGGGGGGGGGGGGGGGGGCGCGGCCCCCGGACCCCCGGGGTATTTGCGCGAAGGTGAAGCCGCGGGATCAGAAATCGACCGCGAGGCCCTTCCTCTCCCAGTCGCCGTAGCGCACGGGTTCCGGGCCGTCGCGTCCGCCAAGCTCGGTCGGCCGCGTCTCGGGGCTGGCCTTGCGGCGGCGTTCCTCGGCCTCGGCGAGCGCGCGCAGCGCCTCGGGAGGGAGATCCTTGCGTGGAGCGGTCATCGCGGTCTCCTTGCCGGTGAGACGGGCATGATATAGGGGGCGGCGGGAAAGCGGAACAGGGGGTGCGCATGGCGGACGGGGATCGGGCCTTTGCCGCCCGGATGGCGGCGGCGGACCTCGTGGTCGGTGTGACCGGATCGGCCCTGCAACTGTCCGACCTGCTCCAGCGCCCCGGGTTCCTCGCGCTGGGCCCGGCCGATCGGGCCCGGGCCCAGCGGCTGGCCATGGCCACCTTGCGGCAGATCGGACCGGCGGATGCGATGCTCCGGCCGCATCTGCGGCGCGAGCCGCCGCCGCTGGTGCGCGCCGTCCTGCGCGTGGCGACGGTCGAGATGCTGTCCGGGGGTGCCCCGCCCCACGGCGTTGTCGGGGCCGCCGTCGCCGGGCTCAGGGCGCGGGGGCGCACCATCGAGGGATTTGCCGGTCTGGCCAACGCCGTCCTGCGCAAGGTGGCCGCGACCGATCCGGCCGTCTGGGCCGCGCTTGCGCCGCAGGAACTGCCCGGCTGGCTGCGCGGGCGGCTGATGTCGGCCTGGGGCAAGGCCACGGTGCAGGCGATCGAGCGGGCCCATGCGGCGGGCGCACCCATCGACCTCACGGCGCGCGATGGCGACGCCGGGCGGCTGGCGGCGGCGGTGGGCGGGGTGGCGCTGCCCACCGGAAGCGTCCGCCTGCCCGAGGGCGCGCAGGTGTCCGGCCTTCCGGGCTATGACGAGGGCGCCTTCTGGGTCCAGGACGCCGCCGCGGCGCTGGCGGCGCGCCTGCTGGCGGTGCGGCCGGGCGAGCGGGTGCTCGACCTCTGCGCGGCGCCCGGCGGCAAGAGCCTGCAGCTGGCGGCGGCGGGGGCCGCGGTCACGGCGCTGGACATATCGGAGGCGCGGCTCGCCCGGCTGCGCGAGAACCTCGCGCGCTGCCGGCTCGCGGCGGACATCGTGGTGGCCGACGCGCTGCACTGGCGGCCGCAGACGCTCTTTGACGCAATCCTGCTCGACGCGCCCTGCTCGGCCACCGGCACGATCCGGCGTCATCCGGACCTGCCCTTCCTGCGCAGCCGCGACGATCTGCGCCCGCTGGTCGCCCTGCAATCCGATCTCATCGACCGGGCCGCGACCCTGCTCAAACCCGGAGGACGGCTCGTGGTCTGCACCTGCTCGCTTCTGCCCGAGGAGGGTGAGCGGCAGGTTTCCGCCGCCCTCGCGCGCCTGCCCGGACTGCGTCCGGATCCCGCGGCACGCGACCTGCCGGGCGTGGAAACCGGCTGGCACGCCGGCGAATCCGGACTGCGCACCCGTCCCGACCTCTGGCCCGACCGCGGCGGGATGGACGGCTTCCACATGGCCGCGCTGCGGCTCGGGGACTGAGGCGTGGCGCGTGGCGTGACAGCGGCGGAGGGCGCCGGTATGGTGCGGGCGGGCAGATTCCCCCTAGAGACCGACGGCAAGTTCGCAGGGACCCGCAGGCGTGGCACGATCCGACACCCGTATCGAACGGCGCATCGGCCTCATGGACCGTGTGCACGCCCGCCTGAGCGGCCTTTCGGGCGGCGCGGCCGGCTTCGTCAGCCAGCCCGAGCCGCGCACCATCGGCAGCTTTGCGCGCGGCCGTCAGCTTCTGGCCGGCAACTTCCTGTTCGGCGGCTTTCTGATCGAGGGTCCGGGCCGGTCGCCCTGGGATCTTCCGACCCCCGATTCGCGCTTTCAGGAAGAGCTGCACGGCTTCGCCTGGCTGGATGACCTGGCCGCCGTCGGCGACGCCACCGCGCGAGCGCGGGCCCAGGACTGGACCTTCGACTGGATCGCCCGCTACGGACGCGGGCGTGGTCCGGGCTGGACCCCCGACCTGACCGGCCGGCGGCTGATACGCTGGATCAACCACGCCATCCTTCTGCTGAACGGGCGCGAGAGAGGCGAGGCCAGGGCCTATTTCCGGGCGCTGGGCCGGCAGACGCTGTTCCTGTCGCGCCGCTGGTCGACCGCCCGGCCGGGGCTGCCGCGGTTCGAGGCGCTGACCGGGCTGATCTATGCGGGGCTGGCGCTGACCGGCATGGAGGACCGCGTCGCGCCGGCGGCCCGCGCGCTGGCCCGCGAATGTGCAACCCAGATCGACGCCGAAGGCGGGATTCCGACCCGCAACCCCGAGGAGCTGCTCGAGGTCTTCACGCTCTTGACCTGGGCCGCGGCCGCCCTCACCGAATCCGGCCGCAACCCCCAGCGCGAGCATGTCGATGCCATGGCGCGGATCGCGCCCACGCTGCGGGCGCTGCGGCACGCCGACGGCGGGCTTGCGCGGTTCCACGGCGGCGGACGCGGTCAGGAAGGCCGGCTGGATCAGGCGCTCGCCAGTGCCGGCGGCAAGGCGGTGACGGCGCAGGGGCTTGCCATGGGTTTCGCGCGGCTGTCGGCCGGCCGCACCACGGTGATCCTCGATGCGGCGCGCCCCCCCGTCGGACCGGCCTCGGCCAATGCCCACGCCTCGACCCTGGCCTTCGAGCTGACCTCGGGTCGGCGGCCGCTGATCGTGAGCGCCGGGTCGGGCGCGGGCTTCGGGCCCGAGTGGCACCGCGCGGGGCGCGCCACGCCGATGCATTCGACGCTGGCCATCCGCGGCTTTTCCTCGTCACGGCTCGGCACCGACGGGGTCCTGACCGGGTCGCGCGAGCTGCTCTCCGACGGCCCCGACCAGGTCTGGGCGCAACTGGACCGCGGCGACGAGGGCCTGTCGCTGCTCTGCGGCCACAACGGCTACGCCGCGACCCACGGCATGACCCATGTGCGCCAGCTTCTGCTGTCGCCGGACGGGCGCACGCTGGCGGGCGAGGACACGCTGGGGGCGATGACCGTGGGCGACCGGCGGCGCTTCGAGATCATCATGGAGCGCACGCGTCATCAGGGAATCGCCTTTGGCATCCACTTCCATCTGCACCCCGAGGTGGACGCGGCGCTGGACCTCGGCGGCACGGCGGTGTCGATGGCGCTCAAGAGCGGCGAGATCTGGGTCTTCCGCCACGATGGCGTGGCCGAGCTGACGCTCGAGCCCTCGGTCTATCTCGAGGCGGGGCGGCTCAAGCCCCGTGCGACGAAACAGGTGGTGCTGAGGGCCACGGTTCTTGACTATGCCTTCCAGATCGGCTGGACGCTGGCCAAGGCTCAGGATACGCCCGCCGCCATCCGGGACCTGCAACCGGATCCCGTCATCGACTGAAAGGACCGCCACCCGTGACCGTCGCCGCCCCCGCCAACAACGCCGCCGACCTGCAACCGTTGCGCCGGGCGCTGGTGTCCGTCTCCGACAAGACCGGCCTTCTGGACCTCGCGCAGGCGCTGGCCGCGCGCGGGGTCGAACTCCTCTCGACCGGCGGCACCGCGGGCATGCTGCGGGACGCGGGGCTGGCGGTGCGCGACGTCGCCGACCTGACCGGCTTTCCCGAGATGATGGACGGCCGCGTCAAGACGCTGCACCCCAAGGTGCATGGCGGCCTTCTGGCGCTGCGCGACAACGCGGACCATGCGGCGGCGATGGCCGCGCACGGGATCGCGCCGATCGACCTGCTGATCGTGAACCTCTATCCGTTCGAGGAAACGGTGGCCTCCGGCGCCGACGAGGCGACCACGGTCGAGAACATCGACATCGGCGGACCCGCGATGATTCGCGCCGCGGCCAAGAACCACGCCTATGTGTCGGTGCTGACCGACCCGGCCGACTACGATGCGCTGATTGCCGAGCTGGACGGGCAGGGCGGCCGGACGCGACTGTCCTTCCGCCGGCAGCTCGCTCAGCGCGCCTTTGCCCGGACCGCCGCCTATGACGCGGCCGTCTCGACCTGGATGGCCGCCGCCATCGGCGAGACGGCACCCCGCCACCGCGCCTTTGCCGGACGGCTTGCGCAGACCCTGCGCTACGGCGAGAACCCGCACCAGAGGGCCGCCTTCTACACCGACGGATCGGGGCGCCCCGGCGTCGCCACCGCCCGCCAGTGGCAGGGCAAGGAACTGTCCTACAACAACATCAACGACACCGACGCCGCCTTCGAACTGGTCGCCGAATTCGGAACCGACGCGCCCGCCTGCGCGATCATCAAGCACGCCAATCCCTGCGGCGTGGCCCGCGGCGCGACCCTGCTCGACGCCTACCGCCGCGCCTACGACTGCGACCGCACCTCGGCCTTCGGGGGCATCGTCGCGCTGAACCGTCCGCTGGACGCGGCCACCGCCGAGGAGATCGCCCAGATCTTCACCGAGGTGGTGATCGCCCCCGAGGCCGACGCGGCGGCGCGCGCGGTCTTTGCGGCGAAGAAGAACCTGCGGCTGCTGACCACCGGCGCCCTGCCCGATCCGCGGGCGCCCGGCCTTGCCTTCCGGCAGGTCGCGGGCGGTTTCCTGGTGCAGGACCGCGACAACGGCCATGTCGGGCGCGCCGACCTGACGGTGGTGACGAAGCGCGCGCCGACCGAGGCCGAGCTCGATGACCTGCTCTTTGCCTGGACCGTCGCCAAGCACGTGAAGTCGAACGCGATCGTCTACGCGAAAGACGGAGCAACCGTGGGCGTCGGCGCCGGCCAGATGAGCCGCGTCGATTCCACCCGCATCGCCGCCCGCAAGGCCGAGGACATGGCCGAGGCGCTGGGCCTGCCCCAGTCGCCCGCGAAAGGGTCCGTCGTGGCCTCGGACGCCTTCTTTCCCTTCCCGGACGGGCTTCTCGCCGCGGCCGAGGCGGGTGCGACGGCGGTGATCCAGCCCGGCGGCTCGATGCGCGACGCCGAGGTGATCGCGGCGGCCGATGCCGCGGGCCTGGCCATGGTCTTCACCGGCATGCGCCATTTCCGGCACTGATCGATGCGGATCGCCACCTGGACCGCCCTGGCCGTCCTGGCCCTCGATCAGGCTTCGAAATACCTGGTGGTGCAGGTCATGGACCTGGTGAACCGGGGCGAGATCCTGGTTCTGCCGCCCTACCTCGTCTTCCGCATGGCCTGGAATCAGGGGATCAACTTCGGGCTTTTCGCCCACGGCTCGGACATCGCGCGCTGGGCCCTGATCGCGCTGGCGCTGGCGATTTCGGCCTGGGTCTGGGTCTGGGTCCGGCGCGAGCCGCATTCGCGCATCGTCCAGACATCGGCCGGTCTCCTGCTTGGCGGGGCGCTCGGCAATGTCATCGACCGCCTCGTCTACGGTGCGGTGGCCGACTTCCTGAACATGTCCCTGCCCGGAATCGAGAATCCGTTTTCCTTCAATGTCGCCGATGTGGCGATCTTCCTCGGCGCGGTCGGGCTCGTGCTGTTCACCGGCCGGGACAAGACCCCGTGACGTCCGCGGGGACATGCGCTAAGACAGGCCGGAACATGGGGCGGGAGCATCACATGCGGGCATCGTCGGTCATCCTTGGGGTCGTTCTTCTGGCGACCGTGGCCGGTTGCTCGGGCGACAAGGAACCGCGCCTGATGAACCTGCGCTCGACCACCCGGGCCCCGGACGAATTTGCCATCGTCCCCACCAAGCCGCTCGAACAGCCCACGTCCTACAGCGAGCTGCCGCCGCCCACTCCCGGCGGCGCGAACCGCACCGATCCGACCCCCGAGGCCGATGCCGTGGCCGCGCTGGGCGGCAATCCGAAGGCGCTCGCCCGCGGGGGCATTCCGGCGTCGGACGGCGGGCTTGTGTCCTACGCGGCGCGGTTCGGGACCAACCCCGCGATCCGCGAGACGCTGGCGGCCGAGGATCTGCAATGGCGCCGCGATCACAACGGCCGCATCCTGGAACGGCTGTTCTCGGTGAGCGTCTATTACCGCGCGTATCGCAACCAGTCGCTGGACCAGCATCTGGAACTGGAACGCTGGCGCAAGGTCGGCGTGCGCAACGTCGGCGCCCCGCCGGATCCCGAAGTCCAGTACTGACCGTCACTTCCCCGTCATCGGGATGCGCGCGGCCTTGCGGTACCGGGGCACAGCCGGCACCTTCCGTCCGGACTCTTTCTGACGGAGTGATCATGCGCCGCGCATTTCTTGCCTTCGCTCTCGCTGCCATCGCAGGGCCCGCGCTGGCCGAGGACGTGACGACCTACAGGCTCGACAACGGTCTGGACGTGGTGGTGATCGAGGACCATCGCGCCCCGGTCGTCGTCAACATGGTCTGGTACAACGCCGGCGCGGCGGACGAAAAGCGCGGCGTCTCGGGGGTGGCTCATTTCCTCGAACACCTGATGTTCAAGGGCACCAGGACCATGGCCCCGGGCGAGCTGTCGAAGGTCGTCGCCGCCAACGGCGGGTCCGACAACGCCTTCACCTCGTGGGACTACACGGCCTATTACCAGCGGATCAGTGCCGACCGGCTGGGCCTTGTCATGAAGATGGAGGCCGACCGGATGCGCAACCTCCTGCTCTCGGACGACGACTGGAAGACCGAGCGCGAGGTCATCATCGAGGAACGCAACCAGCGCACCGACAGCGACCCCGGCGCCATCTTCGGCGAACAGCGCCGCGCGGCGCAGTTCCTCAACCATCCCTACGGAACCCCGGTGATCGGCTGGCGCCACGAGATGGAGCAGCTGACGCGGCAGGACGCGCTCGACTGGTATCAGCGCATGTACGCGCCGAACAACGCCACCCTGATCGTGGCCGGAGACGTGAAGCCCGAAGAGGTCCGCGACCTTGCGCAGGCGTATTTCGGCCCGCTGGCGCCCAGTCCCGGCATCGTCGAGCGTGTCCGCCCGCAGGAGCCGCCGCAGCTCGCCGAGCGGCGCCTGTCGTTCAGCGATCCGCGTGTGGCCCAGCCGGTGCTGACCCGCAGCTACCTCGCCCCCGAGCGGGACCCCGGCGACCAGAAGAAGGCGGCCGCTCTGACCATTCTCGCCGAGCTTCTGGGTGGCGACGGCCAGACCTCGGTCCTCGCGCGCGCGCTGCAGTTCGACAAGCCGGTGGCGCTGTACACCAGCGCCTATTACGACGGCACGTCCTACGACGACACCACCTTCAACCTTGCGGTGGTGCCGGCCGAGGGCGTGAGCCTGGCCGAGGTCGAGGCGGCGCTTGACGCCGTTTTGGCCGATTTCCTCGCGAACGGGCCTGACCCGGCCCAGTTCGCCCGCATCCAGACCCAGATCGAGGCGGCGCAGATCTATGGCAAGGACGATGTCGAGGGTCTCGCCCGGAAATACGGCGAGGGGCTGGCCTCGGGCCTGACGATCCAGGACATCCAGGACTGGCCCGCCGTCCTGCAATCGGTCACACCCGCGGATGTCGTGGCGGCGGGGCGCGAGGTTCTGGACCGCAAGCGCGCCGTGACCGGCTGGATGACCCGCACCGCAGAGGGTGAGACGACGGAGCTGATGCAATGATCCGCGTCCTCCTTTCCGCAATCGTCGCCCTGCTGCTTGCCGCGCCCCTGCGCGCCGAGATCGCCATCCAGGAGGTGACGTCGCCGGGCGGCATCAAGGCCTGGCTGGTCGAGGAGCACTCGATCCCCTTCACCGCGCTGGAGATCCGCTTCAAGGGCGGGACCGCGCTGGATGCGCCGGGCAAGAGGGGCGCGGTCAAGCTGATGGCGGCCACACTCGAGGAAGGCGCCGGCGATCTGGATTCGCAGGGCTTTGCCGCCGCGCGCGACGACCTGGCCGCCGGGATCCGCTTCGACGCCGGGGACGATGCGGTGTCGGTCTCGGCCAAGTTCCTGACCGAGAACCGGGATCGGGCCGTGGACCTGCTGCGCATGGCGCTGATCGAGCCGCGGTTCGACCCGGCGGCGCTTGACCGGGTGCGCGGGCAGATGATCTCGATCGTCGAGTCGAACGCCAAGGACCCGCAGGAGATCGCCGCAGCCACCTTCCGCAGGCTCGCCTACGGCGACCACCCCTACGCCACCAGCGACGACGGCACGCGCGCGTCGCTCCAGGGGCTGACCCGTGACGACATTCTCGCCGCCAAGGCCGCGACCATGGCGCGCGACCGGCTCTTCGTCTCGGCGGTGGGCGACATCACCCCCGAGGACCTCGGCCGGCTTCTCGACCGCCTGCTGGGCGATCTGCCGGCCACCGGCGCCCCGATGCCGCCGCCTGCGCGCGTCGATCTTGCGGGCGGCGTCACTGTCGTCGATTTCGCCTCGCCGCAGTCGATGGTGGTCTTCGGCCAGCCCGGGCTTCGGTTCGACGATCCCGACTTCTTCGCGGCCTATGTCCTCAACCACATCCTGGGAGGCGGCGGGTTCGAGTCGCGGCTCATGAACGAGGTCCGCGAGAAGCGCGGCCTCACCTACGGCATCGCCAGCTATCTGGTGAACCGCGATCTGGCCGACACCTGGCAGGGGTCCTTCGCCTCGGCCAACGAGAAGGTGGCCGAGGCGGTGCAGGTCACGCGTGACGAATGGGCGCGGATGGCGGCGGGCGGCGTCACCGACGCGGAACTGGCCGAGGCCAAGACCTATCTGACCGGCTCCTATCCCCTGCGCTTCGACGGCAACGGGCCGATCGCCGACATTCTCGTGGGAATGCAGCTCGACGGACGGCCGATGGATTACGTGCAGAAGCGCAACGGCTACATCGAGGCGGTGACGAAGGCGGACATCGCCCGCGTGGCGCGGCGCCTGATGACGCCCGAGGGCCTGCGATTCGTGGTAGTCGGACAGCCCGCCGGCCTGTCGGCCACCAACTGACGGCTGCTGGCCGAATCTGGCGACACATGCTAAGGCTGGTGGAATGAACGCCGCCGCCCCCAAGATACGGACAAGCCCCCCGGTCATCCGGCAACTGGATGAGGCCACGATCAACCGCATCGCCGCAGGCGAGGTGGTCGAACGCCCGGCCTCGGCGGTGAAGGAGCTGGTCGAGAACGCGCTCGACGCCGGCGCGCGCCGCGTGCAGGTGGCCATCGCCGACGGCGGCAAGACCCTGATCCGCGTGACCGACGACGGCTGCGGCATGGCGCCCGCCGACCTGCCGCTGGCGCTGTCGCGCCACGCCACGTCCAAGACCGACGGGGCCGACCTTCTCGACATCCGCAGTTTCGGCTTCCGGGGCGAGGCTCTGCCCAGCCTCGCCGCGGTCGGGCGGCTGACGCTGACCTCGCGCGCGGCCGGGCAGGAGGGCGCGCAGGTTTCGGTCGAGGGCGGCCGCGAGGGTCCGGTGCGTCCCGCGGCGCTCAACCGCGGCACGGTGGCCGAGCTGCGCGATCTCTTCTTTGCCACGCCCGCCCGGCTCAAGTTCCTGCGCAGCGACCGTGCCGAGACCCAGGCGATCACCGACGTCATCCGCCGTCTGGCCATGGCCGAGCCGCTTGTGAGCTTTGCCCTGACCGATGTCTCGGGGGGTGA
The DNA here is from genome assembly GCA_049324535.1 of Pseudomonadota bacterium. Classification (GTDB taxonomy): domain Bacteria; phylum Pseudomonadota; class Alphaproteobacteria; order Rhodobacterales; family Rhodobacteraceae; genus JBMOOG01. Next base: position 97,262 of record JBMOOG010000011.1, read on the forward strand.
GGAGCGCACGCTTCTGCGCGCCGATGCCGAACAGGGCGAGTTCTTCGACGCGCTGTCGCGTCGGCTGGCCACGATCCTCGGCCGCGGGTTCTCGGAGAATGCCTTTGCCGTCGAGGCGGAACGCGACGGCCTCCGGCTGACCGGCTACGCGGCGCTGCCCACCTATTCGCGGGGCGCCGCGGTCGAACAGTTCCTCTTCGTGAACGGCCGCCCGGTGCGCGACCGACTGCTGCTCGGGGCGCTTAGGGCCGCCTACATGGACGTGCTGCCCCGTGACCGGCATCCGGCCGCGGCGCTCTACCTGTCCTGCGATCCGCACGAGGTCGATGTGAACGTGCATCCGGCCAAGGCCGAGGTGCGGTTCCGCGATCCGGCGCTTGCGCGGGGGCTGATCGTGACCGCGCTGCGCCATGGGCTGATGCAGGCGGGCGGGCGGTCGTCCTCGACCGTGGCCGAGGCGACGCTGGGCGCGATGCGGACCGGTCCCGCGCCCGCGCCGCGGCATTATCAGGCCTCCTTCGGTCCTTCCCCCGCGGCGGTCGGAAGGGCGTTCGCCGCGCAGGCTCCGGGCCTGTCGGACGGGGCGGTCGACTTTGCCCCGGCCATGCGCGCCGACCCCGTGCCCGAGACCGGCGCCGAGTCCCATCCTCTGGGTGCCGCCCGCGCCCAGGTGCACGACACCTACATCATCTCCCAGACCGCCGAGGGCATCGTCATCGTCGATCAGCACGCCGCGCATGAACGGCTGGTCTACGAACGGCTCAAGGCCCAGGCCGATGGCGCGGGCATTGCCGCACAGACCCTGCTGATCCCCGAGATCGTGGACCTGCCCGCCGCCGATGCCGCGCTTCTGGTCGAGCGCGCCGGCGACCTCGCGGCGCTCGGGCTCGACATCGAGCCGTTCGGCGGCGGCGCGGTCGCGGTGCGGGCGACGCCCGCGATCCTCGGCCGGGTCGAGGCCGGCGCCCTTCTGCGCGACATCCTCGACGAGCTGCGCGAGGCGGGCGACAGCACCGCCCTGCGCGCGCGGATCAACGCCATCCTCAGCCGAATGTCCTGCCACGGGTCGGTCCGGGCCGGGCGCGCGCTGCGTCCCGACGAGATGAACGCGCTGCTGCGCGCGATGGAGGCGACGCCGCTCTCGGGCCAGTGCAACCACGGCCGCCCGACCTACGTGACCTTGCGGCTGGCCGACATCGAGCGGCTGTTCGGGCGGACATGATCCAGTTCCGCGGCCAGGTCTATGCGCTGGACGACCCCCGGGTTCTGGCCGTCCTCGGCGGGGGCGCGGTCCTGCTCCTGCTGGTCGTCCTTCTGGTCCTGACCCTGCGCTCGGCCGGCCGGGCGGCGCGCCTGTCCGAGCCGATGCTGATGCAGATGGGGGCCCTGGGCCAGAGGGTGCAGCAGCTGTCGGACGGCCAGCAGCAGCTTGCGGGCGGGCTTCACCACGTGTCCGAGGCGCAGGCGGCGGCCCAGGCGCAGATGCTGCAGCTGATGGAGCGCCGGCTGGCCGAGGTGTCGCGCGGCATGACCGAAAGCCTGCACGGCACCGCCACGCGCACCGCCCGCAGCCTCGGCGACCTGCAGCAGCGGCTTGAAGCCATCGATCGGGCGCAGGCCAACATCGAAAAGCTGTCCGGCAATGTGCTGGGGCTTCAGGACATCCTGTCCAACAAGCAGACCCGCGGCGCCTTCGGCGAGATCCAGTTGCACGACATCGTGCAGAAGGCGCTACCCTCGGACGCCTTCACCATGCAGGCGACGCTGTCGAACGGCCGGCGGGCCGATTGCCTGATCCGTCTGCCCAACCCCCCCGGTCCGATCGTCATCGACTCGAAGTTCCCGCTCGAGGCCTACGAGGCCCTGCGCCGGGCCGCGAACCAGTCCGAGCTGATCGAGGCCCAGCGCATGATGCGCATCGCCGTGCGCGCCCACATCAAGGCGATCGCCGAACGCTACATCCTCGAAGGCGAGACCGCCGACGGTGCGCTCATGTTCCTGCCCTCCGAGGCCGTCTATGCGGAGCTCCACGCCAATTTCCCCGAACTGGTGCGCGAAGGCTTTGCCGCGCGGGTCTGGATCGTGTCGCCCACCACCTGCATGGCCACGCTGAACACCATGCGCGCGGTTCTCAAGGATGCCCGCATGCGAGAGCAGGCCGGGGCGATCCGCAAGGAGCTCGCCGCGCTCTACGCCGACGTGGACCGGCTCGGGACGCGCGTGGAGAGTCTCGACCGGCACTTCGGCCAGGCCGCGAAGGACATCGAGGACATCAGGATCTCGGCCGACAAGGCCGGCCGGCGCGCGCGTCGGCTCGACAACTTCGACTTCGAGGAGCTGGCGCCCGACGCGGGGTCCGGCAACGCGGTCCCGCTGGGCAAGCCGCAGGTCTAGACCAGCCCGCGCGCGACCAGCTCGCGGCCCGCGGCGATCAGGGCCGCGTCGGGCGGGATGAAGTCTATCCCCAGAAGCCGCCGCGCCTTTTCCGCCGACACCTGTTCCATGTGGCCGACCGCGGGCAGCGAGGCCCGGATCTCGGCGTCGAAAAGCGCCAGTATCCGCAACAGCGCCTTGGGCGCGGTGCGGGTCGGAATCCGGCGATCGGGCCACTCCGCCTTCAGGATCCGCCCCCAGTCCGGCAGCCAGAGCGAACCCGACGAAGCGATGATGCGCTGCCCCTCGGCCTCGGGCCGGTCCAGCGCGCGCACATGCGCCAGCGCCACGTCGCGCACGTCGACGACCGGAAAGCCGATCCTCGGCAGCATCGGATCACGGCCGCGCAGAAGACGGCGCACCAGGCCGATGGAACTGCCGAAATGGGCATCAAGCGGCGGTCCGAGGATGAAGGAGGGATTGATGGTGGTCAGCCACAGCCCCTCGCGCCCGGCGATCGCCCAGGCCTCGCGCTCGGCCATGACCTTGGACCGGGCATAGGGCTGCGCGGGGGGCCCGTCCGAATCGGCCCAGTCGTCCTCGGTGTGGATGCGGCCGTCGCGCGAGCCCGACAGGATCGCGACGGTCGAGGAGGTCAGCACCACCCGATCGACGCCGGCGGCCCTGGCGGCCGTCAGCGCCCGCCGCGTGCCGTCCACGGCCGGACGGATCAGCGTGTCGGGATCCTTCGGCTGCGCGATCGGAAACGGCGAGGCGGTGTGCACCAGCGCGTCGCAACCGCCCAGCGCCTCGATCCAGCCGGCATCGCGCGTCAGATCAAGCGTCACGAAGGAAAGCCGGTCGATCGCGCCCGGCGGAAGCCGGGGTGTCAGCGCCTCGATCACCTCGCCCTGCCGCGCGGGGTTGCGCAGGCTTGCACGGACGCTGTGGCCCTCCTGCAAAAGCCGCAGGGCGATGTGCTTGGCCAGAAAGCCGGAGGCTCCGGTCAAGAGAACGTTGGCCATGGCGAGTACCCCGTGTCCGCGGCCCGTCGGCCGCCCGGCAAGGATAGCGCGAAACCCTCCTCAGTCCAGCAGCCGCCGGGCGATTACCTGCGCCTGGATCTCGGCCGCGCCCTCGAAGATGTTGAGGATGCGCGCGTCGCAGAGGATGCGCGAGACCGGGTATTCCAGCGCAAAGCCGTTGCCGCCGTGGATCTGCAGCGCGTTGTCCGCCGTCGCCCAGGCCACCCTTGCGCCCAGCAGCTTCGCCATGCCGGCCTCGAGGTCGCAGCGCTGCCCGTGATCCTTTTCCCAGGCCGAGAAATAGGTGAGCTGCCGCGCGATCATGATCTCGACCGCCATCATGGCAAGCTTTCCGGCGACGCGCGGGAACGCGATCAGCGGCTTGCCGAACTGCCTGCGGTCCTCGGCGTAGCGCATCGCGACCTCAAGCGCCGACTGCGCCACGCCGATGGCCCGCGCCGCGGTCTGGATGCGGGCGCTCTCGAAGGTCTGCATGAGCTGCTTGAACCCCTGCCCGGTCACCCCGCCCAGAAGGTTTTCCCCCTTCACGCGGAACCCGTCGAAGCCCAGCTCGTATTCCTTCATCCCGCGATAGCCCAGAACCGGGATCTCGCCGCCGGTCATCCCCGGCGTCGGGAACGGGTCCGCGTCGGTGCCCGGGGTCTTCTCGGCCAGGAACATCGAAAGCCCGCGCCAGTCGGTCGTCTCGGGATCGGTCCGCGCCAGAAGCGTCATCACATGGGTGCGCGCGGCATGGGTGATCCAGGTCTTGTTGCCGGTGATCTCCCAGTCGTCGCCCACCTGCACCGCCCGGGTCCGCAGCGACCCGAGATCCGATCCGGTGTTCGGCTCGGTGAAGACCGCGGTCGGCAGGATCTCTCCGCTTGCAAGCTTCGGCAGCCAGTGGGCCTTCTGGGCCTCGGTCCCGCCGCAGAGGATGAGTTCGGCCGCGATCTCGCTGCGCGTGCCCAGAGACCCCACGCCGATGTAGCCGCGCGACAGTTCCTCGCTGACCACCACCATCGAGGCCTTCGACAGCCCCAGACCGCCGTATTCCTCGGGGATGGTGAGCCCGAAGACGCCAAGCTCGGCCAGTTCTGCGATGATCTCCATCGGGATCAGCTCATCCTTCAGGTGCCACGTGTGCGCGTTCGGCGCCACCCGCTCGTCGGCGTAGCGGCGGAACTGGTCGCGGATCATCTCCAGCTCGTCGTCGAGCCCCGAGGCGCCGAAGGTCGCGCGCCCATGCGCGTCTTGCATCCGGCGCACCAGCTCGGCCCGCGCCTCGGGCGTGTTGCCCTGCGCGATCAGCCGCGCCGCCTCGGGCCCGGGCGTCCAGGCCAGGCCGAGGTCGGACAGGCGCGCCGTCTCGCCCTGGCTCATCGGGATGCCGCCGGCGATCTGCGCGAGGTATTCGCCGAAGCCGATCTGGAGGATCAGCCGCTCCATCGGCCCGAACCGACCCTCGGCCGCCAGCCGGTCGGCCCAGGCCGAAAGCTGCGTCAGCGCCTGCGCATAGGTCGCCAGCCAGGCCAGCGCATGGGCCTCGAACTGCGCGTCCTCCAGGGCCGCGGCCGACACCTTGCCCTCGGCCACCACCGCGTCCCGCAGGGCCGCGCGGCCACCCTCGACCAGCCGCGCGATCTCGGGCAGCGCGGCCCGCGCCAGCTCCGCCGCATCGCTCAGCGCCGCCATGCCCGTGTCCGCCGGATCGAGTGCCCCGTCATGCGCCATGAGTCGTCCCCTTGTTCTGCGCCTGCACCATTAGCCTGTTTCGCAACCGCAGCGCAATATTCATTCGAAAGTGAGCCTGCACGCGTACGAAAGTGTCGCAGACGAATTGCGCTGCCGCCCGCCCGCCGGACGGGCTAAGTCTCTCGGAAACGGGAGGTCGTGCGTGTTCGGACTCGAGGTGTGGGAAGTCGGTCTCGCGGCGGGCATCACGCTCTTTGCGGGCTTCGTGAAGGGCGTGAGCGGTTTCGCCATGCCGCTGATCATGATGTCGGCCTTCGGCGCCTTCCTCGCGCCGCACGTCGCGCTTGCCATGCTGATCCTGCCGACCTTCAGCACGAACATCGCCCAGGCGCTGCGCGACGGCCCGGCCGAGGCCTGGCAGAGCGTCCGCAAATACCGCCTGCACATCGGCACGCTCCTCGTCTTCCTGCTGATCTCGTCGCAGTTCGTGGACCGGATACCGGCCGGGGTCCTCTATGGCCTTCTGGGGGTTCCGATCACGGCCTTCGCCCTCTGGCAGCTGGCCGGGCGCAGCCTGGCCATGCCGATCCATCATCGCCGCCGCGCCGAGGCGGTGCTCGGGGCGATCGGGGGCCTCTACGGCGGCATCTCCGGCATCTGGGGGCCGCCGCTCATCGTCTATCTCGTGTCGATCGGCGCGGACAAGCGCGAGACGGTCCGAGTGCAGGGCGTGGTGTTCCTGATCGGCGCGGCCGTCCTGCTGATCGCCCATCTGCGGACCGGAATCCTCGACCGCCAGACCCTGCCGCTCTCGGCGCTGATGACCGTTCCGGCGGCGCTGGGCATGGGTATGGGGCAGCGGCTGCACGACCGGCTCGACGCCGCGCGGTTCCGGCGCTGGACGCTGGTCCTGCTGTGCCTGACCGGGCTCAATCTTCTGGCGCGCGCGCTCGCCTGATCTTCTCCTCGGCCAAATACCCCCGGGGGTGAACGACCCGGCACGGGTCGGAGGGGGCCGGCGGCCCCCTCCTGCGGTCTCAGCCGATCGCCGCGGCCTTCACGTCCGCATCGATGTGCGGGACATATTGCGCGAAGTTGTCCGAGAACATCGTGACCAGCTTGCGGGCCTGCGCATCATAGGCCGCCTTGTCTGCCCAGGTCTGGCGCGGATCCAGCAGCGCCGCATCGACGCCGGGCACCGCCACCGGAACCTCGAAGCCGAAGTTCGGATCCTTGCGGAAGCTCGCGGCGTTGAGCGAACCGTCCAGCGCCGCCGTCAGCAGCGCGCGGGTCGCCTTGATCGGCATCCGCTTGCCCACGCCGAAGGCCCCGCCCGTCCAGCCGGTGTTGACCAGCCAGCACGAGGCGCCATGAGCCCGGATCTTCTCCTGCAGGAGCTTGCCGTAAACCTCGGGCCGGCGCGGCATGAACGGGGCGCCGAAGCAGGTGGAGAAGGTCGGGATCGGCTCGACCACACCGACTTCGGTTCCCGGCGTCTTGGCGGTGAAGCCCGACAGGAAGTGATACATCGCCTGGGCCGGCGTGAGCCGCGCGATCGGCGGCAGCACGCCATAGGCATCGCAGGTCAGCATGATGACGTTCTTCGGGTGCCCCGCCATCCCGGTCGCCGACGCGTTCGGAATGTAGTGCAGCGGATAGGCGCAGCGCGTGTTCTCGGTCAGCGAGGTGTCGGAGAAGTCGAGCTCCAGCGTGTCCGGGTTCCAGACCATGTTCTCGACCACGGTGCCGAACTTTTCGGTCGTCGCGTAGATGTCGGGCTCGGCCTCGCGCGAGAGGTTGATCGTCTTGGCGTAGCAGCCGCCCTCGAAGTTGAAGATGCCCCGCTCGGACCAGCCGTGTTCGTCGTCGCCCACCAGCACCCGCGAAGGGTCGGCCGACAGCGTGGTCTTGCCGGTGCCGGAGAGCCCGAAGAACACCGCCGCATCGTAGGGGTTGCCGATCGCGTGGTTGGCCGAGCAGTGCATCGGCATCACGCCCTTGCCGGGCAGGATGTAGTTCAGGAGCGTGAACACCGACTTCTTGTTCTCGCCCGCGTAGGCGGTGTTGGCGATCAGGATCAGCTTCTTGTCGAAGTGGATCGCGATCACCGTCTCGCTCCGGCAGCCGTGCCGGGCGGGGTCGGCCTTGAACGACGGGCAATTGACGATGGTGAACTCGGGCACGAACACGGCGACCTCGTCGTCGGTCGGACGGCGCAGCAGGTGCCGGATGAAAAGCCCGTGCCAGGCAAGCTCGGTCACGACCCGCACGTCGAGACGGTGCTCCGGGTCGGCGCCGGCATAGAGATCCTGCACGAAGACGTCGCGGCCCTTCAGGTGGTCCAGCATGTCGGCGTGCAGGCGGTCGAAGGCGTCGGGCGCCATCGGCGCGTTGTTCTCCCACCAGATCGTGCCCTCGACCGTGGGCGTGCGGACCACGAACTTGTCCTTGGGCGACCGGCCGGTGTGCCGGCCGGTGGACACGAGGAAGGCGCCGCCCCTGCCCAGCCGGCCCTCGCCGCGGGCCACCGCCTCGTGCACGAGGGAGGCTTCCGGCAGGTTGTAATAGGCACGGCCCAATCCGCGGATGCCCTGGTCTTCGAGGCGGTTGGCGGGATTGACGCGTCCTTGGGTCATCGTGGGGGCTCCGTTCGCCGCAGGCGGCTGTTTCAGGTTTCAAGGCGGCGCCGAAGTCTGAATCCGACGCTTCCGGCCACGGAGGCGGCCGTTGAGCGCCCCTATACCATGTGCCCAGAACATTGGAATAGCAGGGATTCTTGCCGTTAGCGCAATCAACCGCCGGTTAGCGCCACCATAGGCGCCAGGTCGCTTTCATTATCCCGAAATTGGGCAACATTCGGAGAGACTGCGGCAAATTGGTCAAAGTTTCGCTCTATTTGTGCAGTCTGATTCGTGCCGGTGGGCTTCCGCCCAGTTCGCAGTTGATTCCAATGGCCGGAGGAACCACACTCCGGCGCAAAATGAAACAGAGCAGTAGCAAGGACGCACATCATGTCCAGGATCGCATTGGTCGATGACGACAGGAACATCCTGACGTCTGTCTCGATGACCCTCGAGGCCGAGGGATTCGAGGTCGAGACCTACAACGACGGGCAGTCGGCGCTCGATGCCTTCAACAAGCGCATGCCCGATATGGCCGTGCTGGATATCAAGATGCCGCGGATGGACGGGATGGACCTGCTCCAGCGCCTCCGCCAGAAGACCACGATGCCGGTGATCTTCCTGACCTCGAAGGACGACGAGATCGACGAGGTTCTCGGCCTTCGCATGGGCGCGGACGACTACGTCAAGAAGCCCTTCAGCCAGCGCCTTCTGGTCGAACGCATCCGGGCGCTCCTGCGCCGTCAGGAGGCGATCGCCTCGGGCGAAGTCGCGACGACCGAGGACACCAAGATCATGACCCGCGGATCGCTGACCATGGATCCGCTGCGCCATTCGGTGACGTGGAAGGGCCGCGACGTCGCCCTGACCGTGACCGAGTTCCTGCTTCTCCAGGCGCTCGCCCAGCGGCCGGGCTTCGTGAAAAGCCGCGACCAGCTCATGGACGTGGCCTACGACGATCAGGTCTATGTCGACGACCGCACCATCGACAGCCACATCAAGCGGCTGCGCAAGAAGATGCGGACCGTGGACGACGACTTCTCGGCCATCGAAACGTTGTACGGGATCGGTTATCGCTACAACGAAGAATGAGCTTCGCGTCGAGGATCGACTTGCGCGACCGGAAGTCAGCTCGCAAAGCCGAAGTCGTCCTCGGTGAAGACTGGGTGGCGGCCGACGGAGTCGTGGACTCCGAGCTGAAGGCGGGCCGCGAGAAGCGCGGCTTCATCTCGCTCAACCGCTCGCCCCTCGCGCGCAAGATCATCACCTTCAACCTTCTCGCCATGATCGTACTCGTGGCGGGGGTGCTCTATCTCAATCCCTTTCGCGACAGCCTCGTGCTCCAGCGCGAAAGCGGGCTTGTCGCCGAGGCGCAGCTCATCGCCGACGTCTTCGAGGCCCAGCTCGCGCGCGACCCGGCGGCCGTGGATCTGGCCGCCGTCGCCTCGGGCATCGAACTGCCGGAAGGCGTCGAGATGTTCGTGTTCGACCCGGCGGGCAAGATCCTGCTGTCGACCGTGGGGCAGCCGCGGCCCGAGCCCGAGGCCGTCGCGGGGCTTCAGCGCGACGACCGCTCGACGGTCATCACCGGCATCCTGAACCGGCTCTGGGAGGCGATGTCGGCGCTCCTGTCGCCGAGCCACCCCGTGGCGCCCGGGACCGACGCGCGCGACCTTGTCCAGCCGCTGGTGGACAAGGCGATGGGCGGCGAGACCCAGATCCGCAGCGGCCGCGATTCCGAGGGCGAGGCCATCTTCACCGTGGCGACGCCCATCCGGCTGGGCGGCAGCGTGCAGGGCGTCATCGGCGTCACCTCGGGCGCGGGCGAGATCGACCGTCTCGTGCGGGTCGAGCGCGAGCAGGTGCTCCAGATGTTCGTCATCGCGATCATCGTCTCGATCGGGCTCAGCCTCGTGCTCGCCTCGACCATCGCCAACCCGCTGTCCGACCTCGCAGCCGCGGCCGAGCTCGGCCGGGACAAGAACGCCCGCAAGATGTCGCCCAACCGGGTCCGCATCCCCGACCTGACCGCCCGCCCCGACGAGATCGGCCGGCTGTCGGGGGCGATGCGGGGCATGGTCGCCGCGCTCTACGACCGCATCGAGTCGAACGAGCAGTTCGCCGCCGATGTCGCCCACGAGATCAAGAACCCGCTGGCCAGCCTGCGCTCGGCGGTCGGCACGCTTCGCGTGGCCCGGCGCGACGACCAGCGCGCGAAGCTTCTGGACGTGATCGAGCACGACGTGCGGCGGCTCGACCGGCTGGTGAGCGACATCTCCAACGCCTCGCGGCTGGACAGCGAGCTGGTGAAGGAAGAGGAAGAGTCCTTCAACCTGGTGAAGATGCTGTCGAACGTCACCGAATACCTCGGTCAGGAGGCGCGCGCGAAGGGCGTCGAATTCATCACCGACCTGCCGTCCGAGGCCATCACGATCGACGGGCTCGAGGCGCGTCTCGCGCAGGTGTTCGTGAACCTCATCACCAACGCGATCTCGTTCTGCGAGACCGGCGACGCGGTGCGCGTCTGGGCGCGCAAGCGCGAGAACCGGGTGCTGATCGTGGTGGAGGACACCGGGCCGGGCATCCCCGAGCAGGCGCTCACCAAGATCTTCAAGCGGTTCTATTCGGAACGTCCGCCCGGCCAGTTCGGCGAGCATTCGGGTCTGGGCCTCGCGATCTCGAAGCAGATCGTCGAGGCCCACGGCGGGGTGATCTGGGCCGAGAACATCCGCCCGACCGATGCCGACATCGCCTCGGATCCGCTGGGCGCGCGCTTCGTGGTGGGCCTGCCGCTGTGACCGGGGGCGCCGGTGCGGTCAACCTGCACGCCGGCTGTGTTGCGTTCGAAGGCCGGGGGATCCTGATCCTCGGGCCGTCCGGTTCCGGCAAGTCCGCCCTCGCGCTCGATCTCATGGCGCTGGGGTGCCGCCTCGTCAGCGACGACCGCACGGATCTGGTCGCCCGGGACGGCCGGCTCTTCGCCTCTGCGCCCGCCATCCTGCGCGGCGTGATCGAGGCGCGGGGCATCGGCCTGCTGCGGGCCGATCCGGTGGACCGGGCCGAGGTCGCCCTTGCCGTCGATCTCGGCCAGACCGAGACCGAACGGCTGCCGCCCCGTCGCCACATCTGCGTGTGCGGTGTCGATCTGCCCTTGCTACTCGGGCCGTCCAGCCCCCATTTTCCAGCGGCAGTTCTTCAGTATCTGCGGGGCGGACGTGCCGACTGACACTGCGCGCCCGGCGCGCGACGCAAATCAGGATGGCCAGCGGGTGGTGCTGGTGACCGGACCCTCGGGATCGGGTCGCGGAACCGCGATCCATGCGCTCGAGGACCTGGGCTACGAGGCGATCGACAACCTGCCGCTCAGCCTGGTGCCGCGGCTTCTGGACGGCCCCGCGCTGTCGCGCCCGGTGGCGCTGGGCATCGACGTGCGCAACCGGGACTTTTCGGCCCATGCGCTGATCGACCTGATCGACAGCCTGACCCGCCGGCCCGATGTCCAGCCCGAGGTTCTCTATCTGGACTGCGCGCCCGACGAGCTGGTGCGCCGCTACAGCGAGACCCGCCGACGGCATCCGCTGAAGCCCGGCGAGCCGCCCGCGCAGGGCATCGACACCGAGATCGACCTTCTGGCGCCGATCCGCGCCCGGGCCGACGTGCTGATCGACACGACCGGCCTTTCCCCCCACGATCTCAAGGCGGAACTCGCGCGCTGGTTCGACCAGGGCGCACACGAGCGCCTTGCGGTGTCGGTGCAGTCGTTCTCGTACAAGCGCGGCGCACCGCGCGGGCTCGACCTGATGTTCGACTGCCGGTTCCTGCGGAACCCGCACTGGCAGGAGGCTCTGCGCCCGCTCGACGGACGCGACGCAGCCGTGGCCGAATACGTGGCCGCGGACCCGCGCTACGCCCCCTATTTCGACCGAGTGCGCGACCTGCTGCTGCTGACGCTGCCGGCGCAGGTCGATGAGGGCAAGAGCCACCTGGCGATCGGATTCGGTTGTACCGGAGGGCAACACCGGTCGGTCGTGCTGGCGGAAAACATGGCCAAAGCGCTTGCAGCCGAGGGGTGGCAGGTGTCTATAAGGCATCGGGAACTGGAACGCAGGGCGGCAGGGGCGCCCAGGGATGCTGCAGGGTAGTCGCGCGTGATCGGTATCGTGATCGTTGCGCATGGCGGGCTGGCGAGAGAGTATCTCGCCGCTGTCGAACATGTTGTCGGCAGGCAGACGGGGATTCGGGCCATCGCCATCGAGGAGGATCACGACCGCGCCCTGAAGCAGGCCGAGATCTACGACGCCGCCGACGAGGTGGACGAGGGCGACGGGGTCATCGTGGTCACCGACATGTTCGGCGGCTCGCCCTCGAACCTGGCGCTGCGGGCCTGTTCGCCCAGCAACCGCCAGATTCTCTACGGCGCCAACCTTCCCATGCTCATCAAGCTGGCGAAGTCCCGCAACCTGACGGTGCCTGACGCGGTGGCCAGCGCGCTCGATGCGGGCCGCAAGTACATCAACACCTATGTCGGCAGCGGGCAGGGCAGGCAATGATCGAGCAGCAACTGACCATCATCAACGAGAAGGGCCTGCACGCCCGGGCCTCGGCGAAGTTCGTCGAGGTCGTCGAGAACCACGACGCCCGCGCCACGGTCGAGCGCGACGGGATGTCGGTCTCGGGCGATTCGATCATGGGGCTGCTGATGCTGGCGGCCTCGCGCGGGACGACGATCCTCGTGCGCTGTTCGGGCCCCGATGCCGAAAAGCTGGCTGGTGCTCTCGAGGCGCTGGTGGCAAACCGCTTCGGCGAAGACTACTGATTCCATTCCGCGGGCCCCGAGCATTGGACGACGAGATCCCAGGGACGACCACCGAGGCGGTTCCGCGACCCTACCAGATGAGCCGCCTGTCCTACGCGGGCACGTTCAGGAACCCGATCAAGGCCGGCACCATCCGCACCATCGAATGGCTGACGGCGAAGGTGACGCTCTTGCGGCTGATCCGCGCCTTCGAACGCTCGGGCGCCCCTTTCGGGTCGCCCTTCTGGCCGAAGGCGATCCGCCACATGGGGATCCGGCTGGACACGCCGCCCGAGGAAGTCGCCCGCATTCCCAAGACCGGACCGGTCGTGGTCGTGTCGAACCATCCCTCGGGCCTCGTTGACGGGATGATCCTGTGCGAGCTGGTCAACCGGGTGCGCTCCGACTTCAAGATCCTGACCCGCTCGCTTCTGACCGGCATTCCCGAAGTCGAGGAGTTCATGATCCCCGTGCCCTTCCCGCACGAGGAGAACGCGCGCGAGCTCGGACTCGAGATGCGCGACGCGACGATGCGGCACCTGAAGGCCGGGGGGGTTATCATCCTGTTCCCGGCGGGAAAGGTCGCGATGTCGGAAGGCTGGTGGGGACCGGCGGTCGAGGGCGAGTGGAACGTCTTCACCCACAAGATCGTCCGCTCCTCGGGCGCCACCATCGTCCCGGTCTTCTTCCCCGGCCAGAATTCCCGCGCCTTCCAGATCGCCAACCAGCTTTCGGACACGCTGCGGCAGGGTCTTCTGCTCTACGAGATCAAGCGCTGCCTCTTCAAGCCCGCCCGCCCGGTCATCGGCGAGCCGATCCCGGCGGAGGAGCTGAAGAAGTGGGAAGGCAACCCGCGGGGGTTCCTGGCCTGGCTGCGCGAGCACACCCTCGCCCTGGAGCGGGAGGGTCAGCGCGTCGGCACCGGCTCCTCGCCCCGGTAGTCGTAGAACCCGCGCTGGGTCTTCCGCCCGAGCCACCCCGCCTCGACATACTTCACCAGAAGCGGGCAGGGGCGGTATTTGGTGTCCGCCAGCCCTTCGTGCAGGACGTTCATGATGGCCAGGCAGGTGTCCAGCCCGATGAAATCCGCCAGTTCCAGGGGCCCCATCGGATGGTTCGCGCCAAGCTTGAGCGATTCGTCGATCGACTTCACCGACCCCACACCTTCGTAGAGCGTGTAGACCGCCTCGTTGATCATCGGCATCAGGATGCGGTTGACGATGAAGGCCGGGAAGTCCTCGGCCGAGGCCGCCGTCTTGCCCAGTTTCTCGACGACGGCGAGCAGGGTCTGATAGGTCGCGTCGTCGGTGGCGATGCCGCGGATCAGCTCGACCAGCTGCATGACCGGCACCGGGTTCATGAAGTGGAAACCCATGAACTTCTCGGGGCGGTCGGTGCGCGACGCGAGCCGCGTGATCGAGATCGACGAGGTGTTCGAGGTCAGGATGGTGTGGGGCTTCAGATGCGGCAGCAGATCCTCGAAGATCGCCTGCTTGATCGTCTCGCGCTCGGTCGCGGCCTCGATCACCAGATCGGTCTGGCCGATCTCGGCCAGGCTCCGCGTGGTGCGGATGCGGCCGAGCGCCGCCTCGCGGTCGGCCGCGCTGATCTTTCCGCGCGCGACCTGACGGTCCAGATTCCGACCGATGATGCCCACGGCCTTGTCCAGCGCCTCGGCCGAAACATCGGTCATCCGCACCTCGTAGCCGGCCAGCGCGAAGACATGCGCGATGCCGTTGCCCATCTGCCCCGCGCCGACGATTCCCACCGTCTGGATGTTCATGACCGGCCCCTTCTCTCGGACTGCCCGCGACCATAAGCACCGGCCCGGCCGACCCGCAAGGCATAAGCGGGCAACGGCCAGGCGGTTCTTAGGGATTTGGAAAGCGCACCGGGTGATTCTGGGTCCGGGTGAATCGGTTGTTCGGTGGGGATCATGGCATGCCTTCAGCCTGACCATGGGGTCTTGGACCCCGACTGGTGCGTCTATCCGCAGTCACGCCTGCGCTTCCGCGGCCCGGCGCGGTCGCTGGACGGTCGCTTCGTCGCGGTGGTGGGCGGCGCCGAGGTCTTCGGACGGTCGGTGGACGCGCCGTTCCCGGCCTTGCTCGAGCACAGGCTCGGCCTTCCCTTCGTCAACCTCGGCCTGCCGAACGCCGGGCCGGACGTCTTCCTTGGCGACGAGGGCGTCGGCACCATCCTCAGGCAGGCCGCGGTCACGGTCGTGCAGGTTCTCGGCGCGCACAACCTGACCAATCGCTACTATTCGGTGCATCCGCGCCGAAACGACCGTTTCCTTGCCGCCACGCCGCTGCTCGGCGCGCTCTATCCGGCGGTCGACTTCACCGAGTTCAACTTCACCCGGCACATGCTGTCGGCGCTGGCCCGGCGCGACCCGGTCGCCTTCGATCAGGTGGCCGCCGGACTGCGCGCGACATGGCTGGAGAGGATGCTCGGCCTTCTGGACTGCGTGCGGGGGCGGCGCATTCTGCTGCTTCTGCCCGAGACGATGCCGCTTCCGGTCGCGGGGGTCTGTCCCAACGGACCCGAGCCGCTCCTGGTGACCGAGTCCATGGTGACGGCGCTGGCGGCGCGGGCCGACGGATTGGTGAGCCTCGAGCCCCGCGGCCCGGGCGACGGTCCGACCGGCGCGCCCTCCGACGATCGCGAGGCGGCCTGGCACGCCACGATTGCCGACCGGCTTGCCCCGCCACTGGCCGCGCTTCTGGCCATGGCCGGCCCCTGAAACGGTCGGGGCCCGCATCGCGCGGGCCCCGTGAAGGCGGCAAGACCCGGATGTCAGAGCTTGTCGGTCAGCTCCGGCACCGCCTGGAAGAGGTCGGCGACCAGACCGTAATCGGCGACCTGGAAGATCGGGGCTTCCTCGTCCTTGTTGATGGCGACGATGACCTTCGAATCCTTCATGCCGGCGAGGTGCTGGATCGCGCCCGAGATGCCGACCGCGACATAGAGGTTCGGCGCCACGACCTTGCCGGTCTGGCCGACCTGCCAGTCGTTCGGGGCATAGCCCGAGTCCACGGCCGCGCGGCTTGCGCCGACCGCCGCGCCCAGCTTGTCGGCGAGCTTCTCGATCAGGTGGAAGTCCGCCTCGGACCCGACGCCGCGACCGCCGGACACGACGATCTTCGCCGAGGTCAGTTCGGGCCGGTCCGAGGCCGCGACCTTGTCTTCGACCCAGGACGACAGCCCGGCGTCGGCCGGGGCCGTGATCGTCTCGACCGGGGCCGAGCCCCCCGCTCCGGCCGCCGCGAAGGCGGCGGTGCGCACGGTGAAGACCTTGACCTTGTCCGAGGATTTCACCGTCTGGATGGCGTTGCCCGCATAGATCGGCCGCTCGAACGTGTCGGCGTCGACGACCGCGGTCACGTCCGAAATCACCATCACGTCCAGAAGGGCGGCCACCCGCGGCAGCACGCTTTTCGAGAAGGCCGTGGACCCCGCGCAGATGTGGCTGTAGCCCTGGGCCAGCGAGACGACCAGCGCCGCCGTCGCCTCGGCCATGCCGTGGCAGAGCGCGTGATCGCCCGCGAAGAGCACCTTCGACACCCCGGCAAGCGTCGCCGCTTCGGCCGCCGCCGCGTCGCCGCCTTCGCCCGCGACCAGCACATGGACCTCGCCGAGGGCCTTCACCGCCGTCAGCGTCTTGGCCACCGTGTCCGTGGCCAGATGCCCGTTCGTGACCTCTGCCAGAAGAAGAACCGCCATCAGATCACCCCCGCGTCCTTGAGTTTCGCCACCAGCTCGTCCACCGACTTGACCTTGATCCCGGCCTTGCGCCCGGCCGGCTCGACGGTCTTCACCACCGAGAGCCGCGGGGTCACGTCCACCCCGTAGTCGGCCGGGGTCTTGATCGCCAGGGGCTTGGCCTTGGCCTTCATGATGTTCGGCAGGCTCGCGTAGCGCGGCTCGTTCAGCCGCAGGTCCACCGTCACGATCGCCGGCAGCTTGACCTTGATCGTCTGCAGCCCGCCGTCGACCTCGCGCGTCACCGTGGCGCTGTCGCCCTCGACCGTCACCGCCGAGGCGAAGGTCGCCTGGGCCCAGCCGAGAAGCGCCGCCAGCATCTGCCCGGTCGCGTTCATGTCGTTGTCGATCGCCTGCTTGCCCGCGATCACCAGACCCGGCTGTTCCTCCCGGACCACCGCGGCCAGAAGCTTCGCGACCGCCAGCGGCTCGATGTCCTGATGCACGTCGGCCGCGGCCTCGACCAGGATCGCGCGGTCCGCGCCCATCGCCAGCGCCGTGCGCAGGGTTTCCTGCGCCTGCTTCACGCCGATCGACACCACGACGATCTCGCTCGCAACGCCCTTCTCCTTCAGCCGGATCGCCTCTTCCACGGCAATCTCGTCGAAGGGGTTCATCGACATCTTGACGTTCGCCAGATCGACCCCCGATCCGTCGGCCTTGACCCGAACCTTCACGTTGTAGTCGATGACCCGTTTGACCGGCACCAGTACCTTCATCGGTCTGTGTCTCCCCAGGGATGCGCCGCGGCCCGCGCGGCCTTTCAAACTGGCTGTCTGTTAGCCTCTCTCGGGCGCGCGGAACAATGCAAAATCGACGCGGCGCGGGCTTGCGACGCCACGTTTGCGACTGTTAGCGCCCGAACTCAGCGGTTGGCGCCCGGAATCCAGAGGATGTCCGCCCGTCCGTCGTCGTTCGCGACCCGCGAGGCGACGAAGAACCAGTCCGACAGGCGGTTCAGATAGGTGATCGCGGCCGGGTTCACGGATTCGGTTCCGGCCAGTTCCACCGCCAGCCTCTCGGCCCGGCGCGAGACGGTCCGGCACAGGTGCAGATGGGCGGCGAGCGCCGAGCCCCCCGGCAGCACGAAGCTGCGCAGGGGCTCGAGCCGCGCGTTCATCGCGTCGATCTCGGCTTCGAGCCGCAGGGTCTGCGCCGGCACCATGCGCAGCACCGGATAGCCGGCCTCGGCGTCGCGCTCCATGTCCGGGCGCGACAGGTCGGCGCCCAGATCGAAGAGGTCGTTCTGGATGCGGGCGAGGGCTGCCGCCATGTCGCCCGACGCATGAAGCCGGGCGAGGCCGAGGGCGGCGTTGGTTTCGTCCACGGTGCCGTAGGCCGCGACGCGCAGGCTGTGCTTGGGCACGCGGGTGCCGTCCGACAGCGCGGTTTCGCCCTTGTCGCCGGTGCGGGTGTAGATGCGGTTGAGAACGACCATCAGAACGCCCAGGACCGACGCAGCCAGACGAAGAGCAGGATCAGCGCCACGGCCACCGCCTGCGCCGCGATCCGGTAGCGCATGATCCGGTTGGCGTGCTTGCGGTTGAAATCGCCGCCCTTGGCGAAGCCGCCGATGCCGATCAGCAGGATCACCAGCACCGCGATGCAGGCGGCCGCCACGATCCAGAACAATGGGTCTCGCGCCATGAGAAGTCTCCCTGATCCGCCTGATCTAGCCCCGCGCCGGCGAAAAGCGAACGGGAATCTTCAGCCGCCCCGTTCTCAGCCGCCCCGTTCCAGGAACCAGTCGAGCCCCCGCGACGGCAGCAGCCGGCGCGCAAGGCCCGAGATGTAGGTGGGTGTCGTCACGTAGTAGCGCGGCCGCGGGTTCGGGCTTTCCAGCGCCCGCAGGAGCTTTGCCGTCACCGCCGAGGGCGGCAGCTCGAACCGGTCGGGCCCCCGCTTCTCGTAGAGCCGCCTGAGCAGGCTGCCCCGATACTGGTCGGCGCGGGCGCTGTTCTCCCAGTCGATCCACCGCTCGAAATGCGGGATCGAGTTGACCCGGATCCGCGACGTGACCGGACCGGGCTCGATCAGGATCACCCGGATCGGCGTGTCGCGCATCTCGAGCCGCAGCACATCGGTCAGCCCCTCCATCGCGAACTTGGTCGCCACATAGGCCCCGCGCCAGCGGATGCCGACGAGCCCGAGCACCGAGGAACAGTTGATGATCCGGCCCGAGCCCTGCGCCCGCATGGCCGGGATCACCCGCCGCGTCAGGTCGTGAACGCCGAAGAGGTTGGTCTCGAAGATCGCGCGCAGGGCGCCGCGCGGCAGATCCTCGACCGCGCCCGGGCAGGCGAAGGCGCCGTTGTTGTAGAGCGCGTCGAGCCGTCCGCCCGTCATCTCCAGCGCCCGCTCGGCGCCGTCCGCCACGCTCGTCTCGTCGGCGTAGTCGAGCGCAAAGCTCTCGAATCCCTCGGACCGCAGCCGCGCGGCGTCCTCCTCCTTGCGGCAGGTGGCCAGCACGCGCCAGCCCGCCCGCCGGAGCCCCTGGGCTGCGTCAAGGCCGATGCCCGACGAGCATCCGGTGATCAGGATCGACTTCCGCATCTGCCTGCCTCTGCCTCTGGACGGACCCCGCGCCCCGCATTACACGGGCGCCATGAGCGATGCCAGCGACGATCTTCCGCCGACCTCGACCTCGTCCGAGCCGCTGAGCCGCGCGATCGGCGAGCGCTACCTGACCTACGCGCTCTCGACGATCATGCACCGGGCCCTGCCGGATGCGCGCGACGGGCTGAAGCCGGTCCACCGCCGCATCCTCTATGCGATGCGCGAGCTGAAGCTCAGCCCCACGGGCGCCTTCCGCAAGTCGGCCAAGATCTCGGGCGACGTGATGGGGAACTACCACCCGCACGGCGACGCCGCGATCTACGACGCGATGGTGCGCCTCGCGCAGCCTTTCGCCATGCGCTATCCGCTGGTGGACGGGCAGGGCAACTTCGGCAACATCGACGGCGACAACGCCGCCGCCAGCCGCTACACCGAGGCCCGCCTGACCTCCGCCGCCGAGGCGCTGATGGAAGGGCTGGCCGAGAACGCGGTCGATTTCCGCCCGAACTACGACGGCACGCTCGAAGAGCCGGTGGTGCTGCCCGCGGCCTTCCCGAACCTGCTGGCCAACGGCGCAAGCGGCATCGCCGTCGGCATGGCGACGAACATTCCCCCTCACAACCTGCACGAACTGATCGACGCCTGCCAGGCGATGATCCGCGACCCGAAGATCACCGACGAGGCGCTGGTGGCGCTGGTGCCGGGCCCCGATTTCCCGACCGGCGGCACCATCGTCGAGCCGCGCGCCGCGATCGTTGATGCCTACCGGACCGGCCGCGGGGCCTTCCGCCTGCGCGCGCACTGGCAGGTCGAGGATCTCGGCCGCGGCACCTGGCAGATCGTGGTGACCGAGATCCCCTACCAGGTGCAGAAGTCGAAGCTTATCGAGCGTCTGGCCGAGCTGATCCAGACCAAGAAGGTGCCGGCGCTTGCCGATGTGAGGGACGAGAGCACCGAGGATGTGCGCATCGTGCTTGAGCCCCGCGCCCGCACCGTCGATCCCGAGATGCTGATGGGGATGCTCTACCGCAACTCGGAACTCGAGGTGCGCTTCTCGCTCAACATGAACGTGCTGATCGACGGGCGGACCCCCAAGGTCTGTTCGCTGAAGGAGGTGCTGCGCGCCTTCCTCGATCACCGGCGCGACGTGCTGATCCGCCGCAGCCGGCACCGGATCGAGAAGATCGACGCCCGGCTCGAGGTGCTGGAAGGGCTGATCGTCGCCTACCTCAATCTCGACCGGGTCATCGACATCATCCGCTATGACGCCGATCCCAAGCGCGCGCTGATGGCGGAAGACTGGTCGCGCACCTATGCGCGCGCCACGTCCGAGCGCGACTATATCTCGCCGCCCGAGGGCGAGGGCGAGCTGACCGAGGTGCAGGCCGAGGCCATCCTCAACATGCGCCTGCGCAGCTTGCGCAAGCTCGAGGAGATGGAGCTGAAGCGCGAGCGCGATGCCCTGATGGAAGAGCGCGCGGGGCTCGACGACATGCTCGCCGACGAGCGCCTGCAATGGAAGCGGATCGGCCGGGATCTGGCCGAGATGCAGAAGCTGTTCGGCCGCGACGCGCCGGGCGGCGCGCGGCGCACGCGCTTTGCCGAGGCGGGCAGCGTCGAGGATGTGCCGATCGAGGCGATGATCGAGCGCGAGCCGATCACGGTGATCCTGTCCAAGATGGGCTGGATCCGGGCGATGAAGGGCCACCTGGCCGCCGATGCCGAGGTGAAGTTCAAGGACGGCGACGAGGGCCGGTTCCAGATCCACGCCGAGACGACCGACCGCATCCTTCTTGCGGCCGCGAATGGCCGCTTCTACACGCTTCTGGGTGCGAACCTGCCGGGCGGGCGCGGCATGGGCGAGCCGGTGCGGCTGATGATCGACCTGCCGAACGACACCGAGATCGCCGAGCTGCGGCTCTACCGGCCGGGCGAGAAGCTGCTGGTGGCGTCCTCGGAGGGTGACGGGTTCATCGTCCCCGCCGACGAGGTGCTGGCCCAGACCCGTGCCGGCAAGCAGGTGATGAACCTCTCGGGCGCGGCTCGGCTCAAGGTCTGCCGGCCGGTGGTCGGCGATCACGTCGCCGTGGTGGGCGAGAACCGCAAGGTGCTGGTCTTCGCGCTGGACGAACTGCCCGAGATGGGGCGCGGCAAGGGCGTGCGCCTTCAGAAATACAAGGACGGCGGTCTGGCCGATGCCATGACCTTCCGTCTGGCCGACGGGCTGTCGTGGAAGGATCCGGCCGGGCGCACCCGCACCGAGCCGGACCTGACCGAATGGCTGGCCAAGCGCGCCACCGCCGGGCGGATGGCGCCGCGCGGCTTTCCGCGCGACAACCGCTTCGACTGAACGGCACCGGCCGGGCGGCCCCGGCGCCGACCGCTGCCGGTCAGAGCCCGGCCCAGATCCGCAGCAGGTTCGACCGCGTCTTGGCCAGCGTGTCGAACAGCGCGCTGTGGCCGTCGCGCGCATGGATCTCGGCCACGGCCCGGTCGAGATCGAAGAGGATCTCGCGCTGCCGCGGGTCGCGCAGCCAGCTTTCCACCCAGCCGACGATCGCAAGGCGGACGCCGCGCGTCACCGGCGCGACCCGGTGCAGGGAGGTGGACGGGTAGAGGATTGCGTCCCCCGCCGACAGCCGGAAGGCGCGGGATTCGAGCGTGTCCTCGATGACGAGCGCGCCGCCGTCATAGCCGGACGGATCGCTGAGGAAGAGCGTGAACGAAAGGTCGGTCCTGACCCCGCCCATCAGCGCATCGTCCACATGCAGCCCGTAGGTCTGACCCTCGCGGTAGCGCGACAGGATGAGCGGTGTCATCGCCCGCGGCCGTGCCGCCGAGGCGAACACGGGATGCGCGCGCAGCGCCGCCTCGGCGCGCGCAAGGACCGCATCGCGGGCCGGGGAGGGCAACGCCTGATCGTTGGCCTTCACCGCGCGGGCATGGCGGCCCGCGGTGGCGCGGCCGTCTGCGAACGCGAGGCTCGCCGCCTCGGCCGCAAGCACCGCGGCCTCGGCCGGCTTCAGAACTGCTTCGAGGACGAGGATCACGGCGTCTTCAGCGGATAGGCGGCCAGCTCGATCTGTGCCGCCGCCGCATAGAGCAGCCCGGCATCGCCCCCGAGCGCCCCGTCCGGCACGCTGCCGTCGAAGGCGGGCGCCAGCGTGTCGAGTGCGGCAAGCCCCTTTTTCGCCGCGGCCAGAACCCGCTGGTCCGAGGAGGTGGTCAGCCGCGACAACTGCGCCCGCGCGACCTCGACGTAACCGAGCGCGTCCTGGTACTCGCCCAGATCGACGACCGCACCGGCCTGCACGCCGACGGCATAGTCCTCGGCCGCGCCGCGGATCAGCGCGGACAGCGCCATCATCAGAAGCCCCGGCTCGGCGTCCGCCTTCTGCCACAGAGCGTCGATCCGGGCGCGCAGCCGCGCGTAGGTCTCTTCGACCTGGGGCAGGGGTGCCGACTCGTCGGCCGCGATGTCCAGCGCGGCCAGTTCCCTGGCAAAGCCCTCGTGGCCGTGCTCGGCGATCTCCGACGACAGCACCACATAGGCGTCGCTGTCGGGGCTGTCGATGTGCTCGGCCGCCAGCGCGATGCGGCCCTCGCGGTAGAGCGCCATCGCCGCGTGCAGGTGGCCGTCGATCTGGCCGAGCGCCTCGAGATAGGCCTCGTCGGTTCCCGCGGCGCTGGACGTGCCGCTTTCGCCACCCTCGCCGCCCTCGCCCGCCGCGGGGGCGACCGCGGCGGTCTGGGCCGCGGCCGGCCCGGCGAACGTCCCCGGACCGACCCCCAGCGCGGCGACGCCGGCCAGAGCCAGGGCGCCCCATCGGCGCGGCTGCACGATCCGTGCCGGTTGTCTCCTCGTCTCGTCGCGATCGGTCATGGGCCATCCCCCGCAATGGGTCCACGGACAGTCATAGCGCGTCCCGTGGCCCTGTCAAAGCCAAGGATGACTGTTTCAGTCGGAAATGGCGGCCCTCAGCCGTAGAGGGCCGGCAACCCGAGGCGGGCGTGGATGTGATTGACCTGGTCGCGGCCGATGCCCAGCGCCTGCGCGAGGGCGTCGAGGTAGCGGGCCTCGGCCTGGCTGTCGAGATCGATCGCCATCACCGACATGGTGTAGACCTGCGGCTCGAGACCGCGGGGCACCTGCCGGGCGAGTCCCGCGACATCGATCGGCGCGGCCAGTTCGGTTTCCACGAAGCGCCTTTCGGCGGCGGAGACATCGCCGAGGTTGCCGAGCAGCTTCTGGCGTTCCGTCTCGTCGATGCGGCCGTCGCACTTGGCGGCCATGATCATCGCGCGCAGCATCAGTGCGGCCGCCGCATCCTGCCCGGCGGTGGGTGCGACCGACGGTTCCCCGCGGTTGCGCAGCGACTGGTTCAGCACCTCGCCGAAGGGGGCGTCCGGCTTGCCGGGGACCGCCCCGCCGGTCGCTCCGCCGCCGGCCATGCCGCCGGCCATGCCGCCGGCAAGACCGCCGAGAAGACCGCCCAGAAGGTCGCCGAGGCTGCCGCCGCCCGCCGGACCCGCCGTGCCACCGCCCAGCGCACCGCCGAGTTGACCGAGAAGGTCGTCCAGACCGCCGCCCTGCGGGGCCGCGCCACCGCCCGGAGCCGCGCGTCCCGATCGGCCGGCGCCCGCCAGCTCTTCGAGAAACCCGCCAAGACCGCCGCCCCCGAGACCGGAGTCGCCCCCCGTGGCCGGTCCGACGCCCGCGTCCGGCGCCGGCGTGGTCCGGCCACCTGCGGTCCGGTTGGTACCGGCGGCGCGGCCGCCCCCGAGGACCTCGCCCATCATGTCCTCGAGCCCGGTGCCGCCCGGCGAATACGGCCCGCCGAAGACCGAGCCCCCGCCCGCGTCGGGCACCGCGCCGCCGGACGGGCCGCCCGGGGCGCGCCCCTTCTGGATCATGCTGCCCACGCCCTTCGCGATCACCACGCCGATAGCCACTTTCGCCAATGTGCCGACCAGACTCATGCCACCCTCCAAGGTCTACCGGGGGCAGCCTAGCACGGCCGTGCGGCGCGTCCGCAGGGGAAAAGCGGCCGGAGTGCGCTCAGACCGGATCGACCCGAAGCCAGACGCCCCCTTCGGGCCGGAGCGTCAGGATCAGCACGGGCTTCGGCGTGCGCCCCGGGACCGGTGCGAAGCGGAACCGCGAAAGCAGCGTGGCCAGAATGATCACCGCCTCCTGGATGGCGAAGGAGGCGCCGATGCAGACGCGGGGCCCCTCGCCGAACGGCAGGTAGGCGAAACGGTCGATCGCGCGCGGGTCGGCAAAGCGCGACGGGTCGAAGCGGTCGGGGTCCCGCCAGAGCCGGTGGTGGCGGTGCAGCGCGTAGATCGGCAGCATCACCGTGTCGCCGGGGCGGATCTCGCGTCCGCAGAGCGTGTCGGCCTTTCGGGCCGTGCGCGCAAGGAAGGCCGCGGGGGGATAAAGCCGCAGCGCCTCGTCCACGATGCGCCGCACGAGCGGCAGGCGCGGCACGTCCGCCGCTCCGGGCGCGCGGTCTCCGAGCACCGATCGCACCTCGGCCCGCGCGGCCTCCTGCACCGGGGGATCGCCGGCTAGCAGGTAGAGCGACCAGGCCAGCGACAGGGCCGTCGTCTCGTGCCCGGCGACGATGAAGGTCAGCAGGTTGTCGCGCAGCTCGTCCGGGTCCATGCGCCGCCCGGTCTGCGGATCCTCGGCGGCCAGCAGCAGGTCCAGAAGATCGGGCACCGCGCGGTCGGGCCGGTCCCGCCGTGCCCGGATCGCCTCGTCTGCGAGCCGCTTCATCATCCGCATCGCCGGACCCGACACCAGCCGGGACGGGCGCGGCACCCAGGCGGGCGCGCCGACGATGTCGAGGATCGAGACCCGCGCCGTCGTCGCGATGTAATCCTCGATCGCGCGGTGGACGGCGGCGCGGTCGAAACCGTCGCCGCCCGAGACGGTGACGTTCGAGATCACCTCGAACGTGGCCGCGACCATCTCGGCGTAAAGGTCCGACGCCCGGCCAGTGACCCGCGACAGCCGGTCGCTGGCCCGTTGCGCCGCGGCGGTCATCACCGGCGCCAGCGCCTGCACGTGGCGCGCCGAGAAGGCCGGGGCCGCGGCCCGGCGCTGCCAGCGCCAATGCGCGCCCTCGGCGACGAAGAGGCTCTGGCCGATCGCCGGCCCGAGGATGAGCTTGGTCACGTCGGATTTCGGGTAGTCGTCCAGCGCGTCGCGCAGGATGTGCCGCAACGCCGCCGGGTCCATCACCATATGCCAGCGCTTGCCGGTCCGCCCCGACACCATCGGCTGGCGCACGGCGATTTCCGGGATCAGTTCCAGAAGGTTGCGCTGCGCGGTGGCAAGCGACTGCAGCATGCCCATCGGCCGGGTCGCGAGCGTGACACGGGCGGGCAGCGGGGCTGGGCTGGTCTCGGCCTGGGTCATGGCGTGCCTCCTGCCCCCGAAGATAGCAGGATCGCCGGCGGCGCACAGGCGCCGAGGTCTCAGGCGCGTTGCGCGCAGGCTCCGGCTGGGATACATGCCGGAGAACGCAACGGAGACGCCCATGCCCGCCCTCGTCACCCGGTTCCTGCTGCTTGCCGGCGTCCTCGCCCTGTCGGCCTGCGCCGCCGAAGACCTGACCCGGCCGCCGGAGCCGATCGGCGACTTCCGCCTGGGCTACAACATCGTCGTGGCCGACAAGGCGCAGACGGTGGGCCCGTCGCGCAAGGCGACGCCCGAGGAATGGGAAGCGGTGCTTCAGGCAGAGATCGCCAAGCGGCTGGGCCGCTACGACGGCGAGAAGCTCTATCACGTCGGTGTCGCCGTCGACGCCTACGCGCTGGCGGTGCCGGGCATTCCCCTGGTCGTCAGCCCCAAGTCCGTGCTGGCCCTGTCGGTGAACATCTTCGACGACACCGCGGGCGTCACCGTGAACGCCGAGTCGAAGCGCTTCACGGTCTTCGAGCGCTTGTCGGGCGAGACGGTCGTGGGCTCGGGCCTGACGCAGAGCCGGGAAAAGCAGATGCAGAACCTGGCCTCGAACGCGGCGCGCCAGATCACCGCCTGGATCGTCGAGAACAAGGCCTGGTTCACGCCCGAGGCGGTCGCCGCCCGCGCCGCCGCGGCCGCCGCCGCCAAGGCCGCCGGAACGGGCGCGCCCGCCCCTGCAGCGGCCGCAAAGGCCGTTCCCGCCCCGCTTCCGGCGCCGGTTCCCGCCCCTCTGCCGGCCCCGGTGCCGGCCGGCAACTGACGCTTGATTTTTCCCGGCCCGGCGAATACCTAGCGCGCGATGCTGAATCGGGCCGGGTCCGGCCCCCCAGAACAGAGGCGCCCGCACGATGGCCAAGGCAAAGTTTGAACGGACGAAACCGCACGTGAACGTTGGCACGATTGGCCACGTTGACCACGGGAAGACGACGCTGACGGCGGCGATCACGAAGTATTTCGGCGAGTTCAAGGCCTACG
>JBMOOG010000012.1:0-4539 GCA_049324535.1 Pseudomonadota bacterium
AGGGTGGCCTCGGGGGTCGGGGCCTCGGGTTTCGGTGCGTCAGGGGTCGGGGCCTCGGGGGCGGCCTGAACGTCGGTCGGCGCCGCCGGTGCCTCGGCCGTGGGCTCGGGCGCCATCGGCGGCGTGACCGCCGGCGGCGGCAGCATCAGCGACACCCCCGCGGCCAGCAGCGTCGAGAACACCGTACCGGCCAGCAATCCCGTCAGGACACTCTTGCCCACGCCCGCCTCCGCCTTGACTGCCCCATGCCGCCCTTTGCCGCCCTTGACCCCGGGCCGCGGCTCTGACCATGTATAGCCCGACATTCCGTCGGGATCACCCCCGTTTTCTGGCCCGGCAGGCCGGACCCGAGGACGAACATGCTGCTTCTGATCGATAACTACGACAGCTTCACCTACAACCTGGTCCATTACCTGGGCGAGCTGGGGGCCGAGGTGAAGGTGGTGCGCAACGACGCGCTCGACGTGCAGGCGGCGATGGGCCTTTCGCCCCAGGCGATCGTGCTGTCGCCCGGCCCCTGCGACCCGGACCAGGCCGGGATCTGCCTGCCGCTGACTCTGGCCGCGGCCGAGACGCGGACGCCCCTCCTTGGCGTCTGCCTCGGGCACCAGACCATCGGCCAGGCGTTCGGCGGCAGGGTCGTGCGCGCGCCCGAGATCGTGCACGGCAAGATGGGGATCATCCATCACGAGGGGAAGGGCCTCTTTGCCGGCCTGCCCTCGCCCTTCGAGGCGACGCGCTATCACTCGCTGGTCGTGGACCGCGCCACCCTGCCCGAGGTGCTCGAGGTGACCGCCTGGACCGAGGACGGGACGATCATGGGCCTGCGCCACCGCGACCTGCCGATCGAGGGCGTGCAGTTCCACCCCGAGTCGATCGCCTCGCAGCACGGGCACCGGATGCTGCGCACCTTCCTCGAGGGCGCCGGCGTCCACCTGCGGGGGGCCGCCGCATGAGCGAGGATCTGCGCCCGCTGATCGGGCTTGCAGCCGAACGCCCGCTCACCCGCGACGAGGCCGAGCGCGCCTTCGCGATCCTCTTCGAGGGCGCCGCGACCCCGAGCCAGATGGGCGGGCTCTTGATGGCGCTGCGCACCCGCGGCGAGACCGTGGACGAGATCGCCGCGGCCGCCCGCGTGATGCGGGCGAAGTGCCACAAGGTGCGCGCGCCCGAGGGTGCGATCGACATCGTCGGCACCGGCGGCGACGGCAAGGGCACGCTGAACATCTCGACCGCCGCCGCGCTGGTCGCGGCCGGGGCCGGCGCGGTGGTGGCCAAGCATGGCAACCGCAACCTGTCGTCGAAATCGGGGGCGGCGGATGCGCTCACGCATCTCGGGATCAACGTGATGATCGGCCCGGAAGCCGTTGAAACAGCGCTGGAATCCATCGGGATCGGATTCATGATGGCGCCGATGCACCATCCCGCGATCCGCCACGTCATGCCGACGCGGCAGGAGCTTGGCACGCGCACCGTTTTCAACCTGCTCGGCCCGCTGACCAATCCCGCCGGCGTCCGGCGGCAGCTGACCGGAGCCTTCGCGCGCCGCTGGATCCGGCCGATGGCCGAGACGCTGGCCGCGCTCGGGTCCGACCGCGCCTGGCTGGTGCATGGCGCGGACGGCACCGACGAGATCTCGATCGCCGGCGTCACCCATGTCGCGGCGCTCGACGGCGGCGTGGTGCGCGAGTTCGACCTGCACCCCGAAGAGGCCGGCCTGCCGGTGCATCCCTTCGAGGCCCTGATCGGCGGCACGCCCGAAGAGAACGCAGCGGCGCTGCGCGCGCTTCTGGGCGGCGCCGAGGGCGCCTATCGCGACGCGGTGCTTTTGAACACGGCGGCGGCGCTGGTGGTGGCGGGCATCGCGACCGACCTGACCGAAGGGGTGGCGCGTGCGCGCGAGAGCATCGGCTCGGGCGCGGCGGCGGCCAAGCTCGCGGCGCTGGTGCGGATCACCTCGGCGGCATGACGCAGGCCGCCGTCCCCCCGGCGGCCTGGGCCCACCTGCCCTTCTTTTCCCGCGACTGGCCAGGGATCGCGGCGCGGCTTGCGGCCGAGGAGAGGCCCTGCGCGCCCGCGCCCGACCGGATCTTTCGCGCGCTCGAGCTGGTGGCGCCGGACCGCGTCCGGGTGGTGATCCTCGGCCAGGACCCCTATCCGACGCCGGGCAACGCCGACGGGCTGGCGTTTTCCGTGCCCGAGGGCCGGCCCCTGCCCGCCTCGCTGCGCAACATCTTCGCCGAGATGCAGGCCGACATCGGCGCACGCCCCGCCTCGGGCGATCTGTCGGGATGGGCCGCGCAGGGCGTGCTTCTGCTCAACACCGCGCTGACCGTGCCGCTCGGCGCGGCCGGCGGGCACGCCCGGCTCGGCTGGGCGGCGCTGGTGGCCGAGGTCCTGTCCGAAGTCGCGCCCCGCCCGCTGGCCTTCGTGCTCTGGGGCCGGCCGGCGCAGGCCGCAGCCCGGCCGTTCCTGGACCCGGGCCGGCATCTCGCCATCGAAAGCGCCCACCCCTCGCCGCTTTCGGCCCATCGCGGGTTCTTCGGGTCGCGCCCGTTCTCGCGGGTGGACGGCTGGATGCGGGCGCGCGGCGAGTCGCCGGTCCGGTGGGTCTGACGAAATCCCCTGTGAAGTCGGGGGCTTGCGCGCGCACCCGGCGGCACCGCAGCAAGAACCCGCCGAACCGGCGGCGCGGCGCGGCAGGATTCGGCCGAATTTGTTGCCCATTTTCCCTGCAAATTGGAATGGAATCGGAAATCGTTGCAGGACTGGAAACCATCCGATCCGGGGCCGGTTTTCGCGCCTTATTCTGGCCGCAATTTCCGGCAGGATTGGAATGGTCCGAGGGCACAATCCGCTGCCTGCCCGCCAACTGTCGAAAGACTGGCATCGCAGCACAGGAGCGCAGCCACGGGCGTCCCGTCCGCTTTCCCCAAGGCGGACTTCCGTCTCCCGGAATTACCCGGATGGGCGGACGTTGCACCTGAGAAGACTCTTTACCCAAGTACCCACACCCACCCACACCCCGACGCCGCCCGCCCCCCGCGGGCGGCGTCACCCCGTACGGCGGCCGCGCGCCGGGCCGGACCGGCTTTTGTTTGACGCGCGCGTGCTTTTCCTATAGGCGTCTTACGCCCGCATCCGGCGGGCTCTGCCGGGACGCCCGGAACCCAGCGTCCCTTCACCCTTGCGGCCCGATGCCGCAACCCCAGGACGCCAATGACACGATTTTCCGACCTCAAGCTGGACCCGAAGGTCCTGCAAGCCGTTGCCGAAGCCGGCTACGAAACCCCCACCCCGATCCAGGCCGGCGCCATCCCGCCCGCCCTCGAAGGCAAGGACGTGCTGGGCATCGCCCAGACCGGCACCGGCAAGACCGCCAGCTTCACCCTGCCGATGATCACGCTTCTGGGCCGTGGCCGCGCCCGCGCCCGGATGCCGCGCTCGCTCGTGCTGTGCCCGACGCGCGAACTCGCCGCCCAGGTGGCCGAGAACTTCGACATCTACGCCAAGCACACCCGGCTGACCAAGGCTCTGCTGATCGGGGGCGTGTCCTTCGGCGAACAGGACAAGCTCATCGACCGCGGCGTCGACGTGCTGATCGCCACCCCCGGCCGCCTTCTCGACCATTTCGAACGCGGCAAGCTCCTGCTGACCGGCGTGCAGATCATGGTGGTGGACGAGGCCGACCGGATGCTCGACATGGGGTTCATTCCCGACATCGAGCGCATCTTCCAGCTTACCCCCTTCACCCGCCAGACGCTGTTCTTCTCGGCCACCATGGCGCCCGAGATCGAGCGGATCACCAACACCTTCCTGCATTCGCCCGCCCGCATCGAGGTCGCCCGCCAGGCGACGACCTCCGAGACGATCGAGCAGCGGCTGATCGAGATCACCCCCACCCGCAAGGACCAGTCCGCCAAGCAGAAGCGCGAGCTTCTGCGCGCGGTCATCGCGGCCGAGGGCGACGCCTGCACCAACGCCATCCTCTTCTGCAACCGCAAGACCGAGGTGGACGTTCTGGCCAAGTCGCTGAAAACCCACGGGTTTGACGCGGCGCCGATCCACGGCGACCTCGACCAGAGCCAGCGGATGAAGACGCTCGATGGCTTCCGCGACGGCACGCTGCGCTTCCTCGTCGCCTCGGACGTGGCGGCGCGCGGGCTCGACATCCCGGCGGTGAGCCACGTCTTCAACTTCGACGTGCCGAGCCACGCCGAGGACTATGTCCACCGCATCGGCCGCACCGGCCGCGCCGGGCGCAAGGGCACCGCGATCACCATCGCCACCCCCGCCGACGGCAAGTATCTGGCCGCGATCGAGGCGCTCATCAAGGCGCCGATCCCGCGCGCGCCCATCCCCGAGGGTTTCGCCCTGTCCGAGGCCGCCCAGCTTCCGCCGCGCGAGCGCGCCGAGGGTGGCCGCGGAAGCCGGTCCCGGACGGCCGAGCGCCACGAGCGCGGCGACAAGCGCGCGCGCCCGATCAAGCCGCATGGCGAAGAGGCCCCGATGACGCCTCTGGCCGCCCAGCCCGCCGCC
>JBMOOG010000012.1:4563-122524 GCA_049324535.1 Pseudomonadota bacterium
GAGGCGCGCGACGAGCAGCCCGGATACGAGCCGCGCCGCGATCAACCGCGCGAGAACCGCAACCGGGACGAGCGCAAGGACGACCGCCGGCGCGAGCCGCGCCGCGACGGCGACAGCGGCGCGCCCGTGGTCGGCATGGGCGATCATCTGCCGGACTTCCTGACCCGGACCTTCCGGCCGCGCACGACGGTCGGCAGCGACGAATGAGACGGCGCGCGCGGGCCTGACGCCCGCGCCACCACGCCGGTAGCCAGCCGGCCGTCGGGCCTTACTCGGCCATCAGCCGGCTGACCACCACCGTGACTTCGGGCTTCTTGCCGACCTCGTCCATGGCCGCCTGGCGCACCGTCCGGCGGATGGCCTCGTCCAGCTTGTCGTCGTCCGCGATCACCCGGTCATCGACCCGGTTCAGGAAATCGGCCAGATCGTCTTCCATCCGTTCGACCAGCGGCCGCCCGGACCGGCCGGTTTCCGGAACGCCCATCAGTTCCACCCAAGCATCGCCCAGGGGCCGGCCGTCCTCGTCCACGATCACCGTCACCAGCACATGCCCGCCCAGCGCCATGCGGATGCGGTCGCGCACGACCCCGTCCATCGCGCCGATCAGGGCGGTGCCGTCGAGATAGACGCGCCCGGTTTCGATGTGTTCGACGATGCGCGGCGTGTCGTGGGTGATGTCGGTCAGCGAGCCGTTCGTCACCACCGCGCTCGCGATGCCCTTGGCCGCGCCGAGACCCGCGTGCTCGCGCAGGTGCCGGTGCTCGCCATGCATCGGCAGCAGGATCCGCGGGCGCAGAAGGTCGTGCACGGCCTCGAGATCGGGGCGGTTGGCGTGGCCCGACACATGGTAAAGCCCGCCGTGGTCATCGACCACATCGACGCCCATCTCGGAAAAGGCGTTCATGATGCGGATCACGCCGCGTTCGTTGCCGGGAATGGTCTTCGACGAGAACAGGAAGGTGTCGCCCTCCTTCATCGCGATGCCCAGATACTTGCCGCGTGCGAGCTGCGCCGTCGCCGCCCGGCGTTCGCCCTGGCTGCCGGTGACGATCAGCATGAGATGCTGGCGCGGCACGTCCGCGGCCTCCTCGGGCGGGATCGTGCGGGGAAAGTCGGTCAGCACGCCGGACTCGACGGCGGCGGCCAGCATCTTCTTCATGGCGCGGCCCATCATGCAGACCGTGCGGCCGGCGGCGGTCGCCGCCTCGGCCAGCGTCTTCAGGCGCGCGACGTTCGAGGCGAAGGTGGTGGCGACCACCATGCCCTCGCAGGATGCGATCAGCGCCGAGATCGGCGCGGTCAGCGTCGCCTCGGACCGGCCGGGGGTGGGCACGAACACGTTGGTGGAGTCGCAGGCCAGCACCCGCACCCCCCCGGCCTCGCGGCCGATCGCGTGCCATTCGTGGGGATCGAAGGGCTCGCCCACCACCGGGGTGCCGTCGAGCTTGAAATCGGCGGTGTGGACGATGCGGCCGGCGGGCGTGTCGATGACCAGCGCCGCGCTTTCGGGGATCGAATGGCTGACCGGCACATACTGCACGCGGAACGGCCCCGCCTGGGTCGCGGCCGGACGCGGCCCGACGACCTTGACGGCCTCGGGCGAGAGGCCCGCCTCTTCCAGCTTGGACTTCGCGATCAGGGCGGTGAAGGGGCGGGCATAGACCGGCGCCCGCAACTGCCCCCAGAGATGGCCGAGCGCGCCCACGTGATCCTCGTGGGCGTGGGTGATGAAGATCGCCTCGATCCGGTCACGCCGTTCGGCCAGCCAGGCGATGTCGGGCATGATGAGATCGACCCCGGGCGTGGTGTCCATGTCGGGGAAGGTCACGCCCAGATCGACGACGATCAGCCGTTCGCGG
Organism: Pseudomonadota bacterium; assembly: GCA_049324535.1. Taxonomy (GTDB): domain Bacteria; phylum Pseudomonadota; class Alphaproteobacteria; order Rhodobacterales; family Rhodobacteraceae; genus JBMOOG01. The sequence continues at coordinate 6,423 of JBMOOG010000012.1, forward strand.
CCCTCGGGTCCGTAGCCGTAGACATAGCAGTTCATGCCGATTTCGCCGGCGCCGCCCAGAGGAAGATAGATCAGCCGGTCGCGGGTCATGCCATGCCTTGCTGCTGGTTGTAGCGGTGAATCAGCACCAGACCGTGAAGGGTCAGGTCATCCTCGACCGAAGAAAACAGATCGAATCCCTGATTGAACAGGGGCGCCAGCCCACCGGTCGCGATGACCTTCATCGGCCGGTCGCGTTCGAGCCGGATCTGGCGGACGATGCCTTCGCAAAGCCCGATGTAGCCCCAGTAGATGCCGGCCTGCATGCAGGCGACCGTGTTGGTGCCGATCGCGTGCTGGGGCTTCGTGACGTCCACATGCGGCAGGGCGGCGGCGGCCATGTGCAGCGCCTCGAGCGACAGGTTCACGCCCGGCGCGATCACCCCGCCGATGTAGGCACCGTCGGTGTCGACCACGTCGAAGGTGGTCGCGGTGCCGAAGTCCACAACGATGAGGTTGCCGCCGTGGCGGTCGAAGCCGCCCACGGTGTTCACCAGCCGGTCGGGGCCGACCGTCGTGCCCTGATCGACGCGCGGGGGCACCGGCAGCAGGCAGTCGGGCTTGCCCACCACCAGCGGCCGGCAGTCGAAGTAGCGGTTGCACAGGACGCGCAGGTTGAACACCACGCGCGGCACCGTGGACGAGATGATCGCCGCGTCGATCTCGACCGGGACCTTGTAATGGGCCATCAGCGTCGAGAACCAGACGAAATACTGATCGGCCGTGCGCTGATGCTCGGTCGAGGTCCGCAGCGTGCACACGAAGCGGGATCCGTCCCAGACCGAAAACACGGTGTTGGTGTTGCCGCAGTCGATGCAGAGCAGCATCTCACGCCCCCCCGAAGTAGACATCGGCCGCCGCGATCCGGCGCGGACCCTGCGGCGTGGCCAGGATCAGCGCCCCGTCCTCGGCCAGCGTATCGAAAGTTCCGGTCACTGTCTCGGCCACCGTGCGGGCGGTGATGGTCTGCCCCAGATGCGCGGCCTCGGCCAGCCAGTCCGCACGGATCGCCGCAAACCCTTCGGCGGCCCGCTGGGTTTCGCGCCGGGCGAAGGCCGCGGCCAGCGCGTCGAGGAGCGTCTCGGGCGCGATCTCGGCCCCGGTCTCGCCCCGGACCGAGACCGGGGCGACGGCCCCGGGCTCGACCCGCGCCGGCGCAGCCGCGAGGTTCACGCCCACACCGATGCAGAGATAGTCGAGCCGCCCACCCTGCCCCGAGGATTCGAGGAGGATCCCCGCGACCTTGCCGCCGTTCAGGAGAACGTCGTTCGGCCATTTCAGCGCGATGCGGGCACCCGGGCCCAAGAGCGCGCGCAGCGCATCCGACAGCGCCAGCGCCGCGACGAAGCTGCGCTGCGCCGCCTCGGCCGGTCCGCCTTCGGGGCGCATCACCAGCGTGGCGGCGAGATTGCCCTCGGGATCGACCCAGGCCCGCCCGCGCCGCCCGCGTCCCGCGGTCTGGCGGCGGGCCATCACCCAGGCCGGTCCGGGGGCACGGGCCGCGGCCTCGGTCATCGTGCTGGCGGCCTCGTCGAGGATCACCCGGCCGACGCCCGCAGGCCAGCCTTTCGCGGTCTCAGTGGACAAGGACTTGGGCCGCCGTCGCCGCCGCGCCGTCAATGCCGAACAGGTTGACGACCCCCGCCACCATCACAAAGGCCGACGCCATCAGCAGCACCCATTGCGCCGGCGGCATGGTGCCGTTCAGCCCGTCGCGCTCTTCGCCGAAATACATGTAGTAGACGATGCGCAGGTAGTAGAAGGCGCCGATGACCGAGGCGACGACCCCGGCGACCGCAAGCCAGACCAGCCCCGCGTCCACGGCCGCGCGCAGCACCGCGAACTTGGCCCAGAACCCCAGCATCGGCGGCACCCCGGCCAGCGAGAACAGAAGGACCAGCATCGCCAGCGCCTTCAGCGGCTCGCGCCGGGAATAGAGGTTCAGCGCCTCGATGTCGGTGACGGGCCGGCCGTCCTTCTCCATCGCCAGGATGAAGGCGAAGGTGCCGATGTTCATCGCCACATAGATCGCCATGTAGACCAGCATCGCCTGCACGCCCTGCGCGGTTCCGGCGGCAAGGCCCAGAAGCGCAAAGCCCATGTGGCTGATCGAGGAATAGGCCATCAGCCGCTTGATGTTGCGCTGCCCGATCGCCGCGACCGCGCCGAGGAACATCGAGGCGACGGCCAGAAGCGCAAGCACCTGCGTCCAGTCCGCCGTGGCGGTGCCGAAGGCGTCGAAGAGAAGCCGCGCGATCAGCGCCATCGCCGCGACCTTGGGCGCGGTGGCGAAGAAGGCGGTCACCGGCGTGGGCGAGCCCTCATAGACGTCGGGCGTCCACATGTGGAAGGGCACCGCCGAGACCTTGAAGGCGAGGCCGATGATGAGGAAGACGATGCCGAACAGCAGGCCGAGCGAGGCGTGCCCGCCCTTCACGGTCTGGACGATGCCCGCGAATTCGGTGGTGCCCGCGAACCCGTAGGTCAGCGAGGCCCCGTAGAGCAGAAGCCCGGACGAAAGCGCGCCCAGCACGAAATACTTGAGCCCCGCCTCGGTCGACCGCGGCGAGTCGCGGCGCAGCGCCGCCACCACGTAGAGCGAGAGCGATTGCAGCTCGAGCCCCATGTAGAGCGCGATCAGGTCGCCGGCCGAGACCATGACCATCATGCCGACCACCGCGAGGGTCGCGAGCACCGGGTATTCGAACCGACCCAGACCGCGGCGGTGCAGGTAGTCCTGCCCCATCGCCAGCACCGCGGCCGCGGACAGAAGGATGGTGATCTTGGCAAAGCGCGCGAAGGCGTCGTCGTGGAAGGCCCCGGAAAAGGCCAGCCGGTCGCCCTCGCCCTTAACCCCGATCCAGATCGCGACCAGCACGAAGACCGCCGCCGTGGCCCAGGTCAGCCGCGGCGCCACCAGATCCTTGCCCGACCAGACGGCGAACATCAGCGCCGCCATCGCATAGACGGCCAGGGCGATCTCGGGCAGCGCGGCGGAGTAGTCGAACGCAACCATCGCGGTCTTCCTTCAGTGTCCGGCCGCGGCCTGCGCCGTCTCGGCGACAGCGGGCAGCGCGGCGTGGTAATTGGCCACCAGCGCCTCGACCGAGGGGCCGATGATGTCGGTGACAAGGCTCGGGTAGATGCCGAGGGCCAGCGTCATGGCGACGAGCGGCGCAAAGATCGCCTTCTCGCGCGCGGTCATGTCGGTGATCGAGCGCAGGCTTTCCTTGATGAGATCGCCGAAGGCCACCCGGCGGTAGAGCCAGAGCGCGTAGCCCGCGCTGAGGATCACCCCGGTCGTCGCCACCGCCGCCGCCCAGGTGTTGACCTGGAAGGTGCCCATCAGCGTCAGGAACTCGCCCACGAACCCGCTGGTGCCCGGCAGGCCGACGTTGGCCATGGTGAAGAACATGAACACCAGCGCATAGGCCGGCATCCGGTTCACGAGGCCGCCGTAGGCGTCGATCTCGCGCGTGTGCATGCGGTCGTAGATCACGCCCACGCAGAGGAAGAGCGCGCCCGAGACGAAGCCGTGCGACAGCATCTGGAAGATGGCGCCGTCGATGCCCTGCCGGTTGGCGGCGAAGGTGCCCATCGTCACATAGCCCATGTGCGCGACCGACGAATAGGCGATAAGCTTCTTCATGTCGGTCTGCACCAGCGCCACCAGCGAGGTGTAGACGATGGCGATCGCCGAGAGCCAGAAGATGAACGGGGTCATGATCTCGGACGCCACCGGGAACATCGGCAGCGAGAAGCGCAGGAACCCGTAGCCGCCCATCTTCAGGAGGATCGCCGCCAGCACCACCGACCCCGCCGTCGGGGCCTGCACGTGGGCATCGGGCAGCCAGGTGTGGACCGGCCACATCGGCATCTTCACGGCGAAGGACGCGAAGAACGCCAGCCACATCAGCATCTGCACGCCGCCGACGATGTGGAAGCCGAACACGGGGATGGTGTCCGAGGCGAACCGGAACGTCATCAGCGTCGGGATGTCGGTGGTGCCGGCCTGCCGGTACATCGCGATCATCGCCACCAGCATCAGCACCGACCCGAGGAAGGTGTAGAGAAAGAACTTGAAGGCCGCGTAGATCCGGTCCTTGCCACCCCAGATCCCGATGATGAGGAACATCGGGATCAGCCCCGCCTCGAAGAAGAGGTAGAAGAGCACCAGATCGAGCGTCACGAAGACGCCGATCATCAGCGTCTCGAGCAGCAGGAAGGCGATCATGTATTCCTTGACGCGGCTCTCCACCTCCCAGGCCGACCAGATGGTGAGCGGCATCAGGAAGGTGGTCAGCAGCACGAAGAGGATCGAGATCCCGTCCACCCCGAGCTTGTAGCGCAGGCCCATGATCCAGGTCCGGTCCTCGACAAACTGGAAGCCGGTGTTGGCGGGATCGAACCCCGCCAGCAGGATCAGCGACACGAGGAAGGTGGCCGAGGTCGCGATCAGCGCCAGCCATTTGGCGTTGCGGTTGGCCGCCTCGTCCTCGCCGCGCAGGAAGAGCGCAAGGATGAGCGCGGCGAGCGCCGGGATGAAGGTGATGATCGACAGAAGTTGGTTGTCCATGACTCAGCGTCCCCCCGCGAGCGTGACCCAGGTCATGAGGACCGCGATCCCGATCACCATCGCAAAGGCATAGTGGAAGAGGTAGCCGGACTGGATCCGGGCCGCGAGGCGGGTGAACCAGGGCACCACCCCCATCGCCACGCCGTTGATCGACCCGTCGATCGTCGCGCCATCGCCGCGCTTCCACAGGAAGCGGCCCAGCCAGAACGCCGGACGCACGAAGAGGGCGTCGTAGATCTCGTCGAAATACCACTTGTTCAGCAGGAAGCGGTAGAGCGCCGGCTGCGCCTCGGCCAGGCGCCGCGGCAGCGAGGGGTCGCGGATGTAGAAGAGCCAGGCGGTGGCCAGACCGATCAGCATGGCGATGAAGGGCGAGACCTTCACCCAGGCCGGCGCGTGGTGCGCATCGTTCAGCACGGTGTTGCTCTCGGCCATGTAGATCGCGCCCTGCGGGGCCGCAGCGGCATGACCGCCCTCGGCCACCGGCCCGGTCGCGGCCATCGCCGCCTCGTGGTTCGCGGTCGCGGCCTCTCCATCGGCCGGGGCCGCGGCGTGGTCGGCCGCAGCACCCTCGGCCGGAGCGGCCGCGTGGTCGGCCGCAGCACCCTCGACGACGGCAAGGTGTTCGGGCATTCCGAAGAAGGCCGAGACCCTGGCGTGATCGCCGAAGAAGCTGTTGTACCAGACCATGCCCGAGAAAACCGCGCCCAGCGCCAGAACCGCCAGCGGCACCAGCATCACCTTCGGGCTTTCATGGGCGTGCTCATGGGCGTGATGGTCGCCCCGTTCCTCGCCCCAGAAGGTCATGAACATCAGCCGCCACGAATAGAACGAGGTGAAGAGCGCGGCCACCACCAGCGCCCAGAAGGCGAAGGAATTGCCCGAGGCGAAGGCGGATTCGATGATCGCGTCCTTGGACAGGAACCCGGCGAAGCCGATCGCGGTCAGCGGAATGCCGACCCCGGTGATCGCCAGCGTGCCGATCAGCATCACCCAGAAGGTGAAGGGCACCTTGCGGCGCAGGTTGCCGTAATTGCGCATGTCCTGTTCGTGGTGCATCGCGGTGATGACCGAGCCCGCGCCCAGGAACAGGAGCGCCTTGAAGAAGGCATGGGTGAAGAGGTGGAACATCGCGGCGGAATAGACCCCCGCGCCCGCCGCCACGAACATGTAGCCGAGCTGCGAGCAGGTCGAATAAGCGATGACGCGCTTGATGTCGTTCTGCACGAGGCCCACCGTCGCCGCGAAGAAGGCGGTGGCCGCGCCGAGATACATCACGATCTGCTTGGCCTCGGGCGCATATTCGAAGAGCGGCGACATCCGGCAGACGAGGAACACCCCCGCCGTCACCATCGTCGCCGCGTGGATCAGCGCCGACACCGGGGTCGGGCCTTCCATCGCGTCGGGCAGCCAGGTGTGCAGGAAAAGCTGCGCCGACTTGCCCATCGCGCCCACGAACAGCAGGAAGGCGAGCAGGTTCGCGGCGTTCCAGTCGGTCCAGAGGAAGCGGATCTGCGTCTCGGCCAGCTGCGGCGCGGCCGCGAACACGTCCGAGAAGCGCACCGAGTCGACGAGGTAGAAGAGCCCGAAGATCCCCAGCGCAAAGCCGAAGTCGCCAACCCGGTTGACCACGAAGGCCTTGATCGCCGCGGCGTTGGCCGAGGGCTTCTTGTAGTAGAAGCCGATCAGCAGGTAGGACGCGACGCCCACGCCCTCCCATCCGAAGAACATCTGCACGAGGTTGTCGGAGGTGACCAGCGCCAGCATGGCGAAGGTGAAGAACGACAGGTAGGCGAAGAAGCGCGCCTTGTAGGGCTGATCCTCGGTCCAGTTCTCGTCATGGGCCATGTAGCCCCAGGAATAGAGGTGGACGAGGGCCGAGACCGTCGTCACCACCACCAGCATGATCGCGGTCAGCCGGTCCACGCGGATCGACCATTCGGTCATCAGCGTGCCCGACTGGATGAAGTCGAGGATGTGGACGAAGTAGGCCTCCTGCGGCAGCCGCAGGAACACGATCCACGAAAGCAGGCCGGACAGGAACAGAAGCCCCGTCGTCAGCGCCAGCGCCCCCTTTTCGGAGATGAGGCGCCAGCCGAAGCCCGCAACGATGGCGCCGACCAGAGGCGCGAAAAGGATGATCTGCTCCATGACGCCTCAGCCCTTCATCACATTCACGTCTTCCACGTCGATCGATCCCCGGTTGCGGAAGAAGCACACCAGGATCGCAAGGCCGATGGCGGCCTCGGCGGCGGCCACCGTCAGCACGAAGATCGTGAACACCTGCCCGGTCAGGTCGCCGAGGAAGGACGAGAAGGCCACGAGGTTGATGTTCACCGCCAGAAGCATCAGCTCGATCGACATCAGGATGACGATCACGTTCTTGCGGTTGAGGAAGATGCCGAAGATCCCGGTCACGAACAGCGCCGCGGCCACGCCCAGGTAATGTGTCAGTCCGATCATCGTCCGTCCCTCGTTGTCTTCTCTTTCCGATCCCGCGCCCGGGGATCGGCCCGCGGCCCCTTCGTGGACCCGGCCCTACAGTCCCTGCCCCGGCTTCACGTCCCGCAGCTCCATCGCCTTGGCCGGATCGCGGTACATCTGCGCCAGAACGTCCTGGCGCTTGACGTTCACGCGATGGCGCAGGGTCAGCACGATCGCCCCGATCATCGCGACCAGAAGGATCAGGCCGGCAAGCTGGAACATCATCAGGTAGCGGTCGTAGAGGATCGCGCCCAGCGCCGCGGTGTTGCTCAGGTCACCGGGCGTCACCGACTGGCGCAGGCCCCCGGCCTCGGGGCTGGCCTGCCAGGCACCGAGCGCCATGCCGAGCTGCAGCAGGATGATGACGCCGATCAGCAGCCCGAGCGGCATGTAGCGCACCATCTCGCCCTTGAGCTCGGCGAAATCGACGTCGAGCATCATCACCACGAAGAGGAACAGCACCGCGACCGCGCCGACATAGACGATGATGAGAAGCATCGCCACGAACTCTGCCCCGAGCAGCACGAAAAGCCCCGAGGCCGACAGGAAGGCCAGGATCAGCCACAGCACCGAGTGCACCGGGTTCCTCGACAGGACGACCATGAGGCCGGCGACGACGGTCGAGACGGCGAAGAGCCAGAAGGCGAAGGCGGCCACGGTCATGTCTTGTCCTCCGTCTCGCCGAAGACGCTCTGCGCGATCTCCAGCGCCTTGGTCATGGCGGGCAGGCCGCCGAAGATGCTCATCTGGTAGATGGTTTCCGCGATCTCGCGCTGGGTCGCGCCGGCCTCGACCGCGTGGCGGATGGTCAGCCGCAACTGCGGCTCGGCCTGCGCGCCAAGCACGGTCAGCGCGCCGATGGTCAGCAGGAGCCGGGTCTTGGCGTCCAGCCCCTCGCGGTTGAAGGTGCGCCCGAACCACATCTCCATCATGTCCTTGGACATGGTGGGCATCAGCGACTCGAAACCCTTGAAGCTGAAGCTTTCGAGCGCAGGATTGAAGGCGCGGGCCATGTCCTGGCCCTGCTCCAGCATCTGCGCGAAAAGCTTCTGGAAGGCGTCGGTCATCGGTAGGGCGCATCCATCTCGAGGTTGCGGGCGATCTCGGCCTCCCAGCGGGCGCCGTTGTCGAGAAGCTTGGCCTTGTCGTAGAACAGCTCCTCGCGCGTCTCGGTCGCGAATTCGAAGTTCGGGCCCTCGACGATGGCATCGACCGGGCAGGCCTCCTGGCAGAAGCCGCAGTAGATGCACTTGGTCATGTCGATGTCGTAGCGCGTGGTCCGGCGCGACCCGTCCTCGCGCGGTTCGGCGTCGATGGTGATCGCCTGCGCCGGGCAGATCGCCTCGCAGAGCTTGCAGGCGATGCAGCGTTCCTCGCCGTTCGGATAGCGGCGCAGCGCGTGCTCGCCCCGGAAACGCGGGCTGAGCGGTCCCTTCTCGTGCGGATAGTTCAGCGTGGCCTTCGGCGCGAAGAAATACTTCATCCCGAGGCCGAAGCCGTTGATGAAGTCCAGCATGAGGAAATACCTGGCCGCGCGTGCGTAGTCGAATGCCATCTCAGCCCCCCACCGCCCAGCGCGCCCAGAAGCCGCCGAGCACCTCGAATTTCGCCAGGAACGCCACCAGCACCACCCAGCCCAGCGACAGGGGCAGGAACACCTTCCAGCCGATCCGCATGAGCTGGTCGTAGCGGTAGCGCGGCACGATCGCCTTCACCATCGCAAACAGGAAGAAGAACACCCACATCTTCGCCACCATCCACCACCAGCCGTCGGGCAGGCCCGGAATGGGCGACAGCCAGCCGCCGAAGAACAGAAGGCTGATGAGGGCGCACATCAGGAACACGGCGATGTATTCGCCGGCCATGAACAGCAGGTAGGGCGTCGAGGAGTATTCGACCATGAACCCGGCCACCAGTTCCGACTCCGCCTCGGGCAGGTCGAAGGGCGGGCGGTTGGTTTCCGCGAGCGCCGAGACGAAGAACAGCACCACCATCGGCAGGTGCGGCAGCCAGTACCAGCCGAAAAGCCCGTAGCCGGTGTTCTGCGCCTCGACGATGGCCGAGAAGTTCATCGAGCCGGTCGACAGGATGATCCCGATGATGATGAGCCCGAGCGAGACCTCGTACGAGATCATCTGCGCGGCCGACCGCAGCGAGCCCAGGAACGGGTATTTCGAGTTCGACGCCCAGCCGCCCATGATGACGCCGTAGACCTCGAGCGAGGAGACCGCCATGACGAACAGGATGGCCACGTTGATGTCGGCCATCACCCAGCCCTTGTCGAAGGGGATGACGGCCCAGGCCAGGATCGCCAGCACGAAGCTGAGCATCGGCGCGAGGAAGAACACGAACTTGTCGGACCCGGCCGGGACCACGATCTCCTTGACCACGTATTTCAGCGCGTCGGCCACCGATTGCAGCAGGCCGAAGGCGCCGACCACGTTCGGCCCCTTGCGCATCTGCACGGCGGCCCAGATCTTGCGGTCACCGTAGACGAGGAACAGAAGCGAGATCATCACGAAGGCGATGATGCCGAGCCCCTGCGCCAGGATCAGAACGAAGGTTCCGAAGGGCGTGGAAAGAAAGTCCGCCATGGTGCCTAGTGTCCCCCCGTAACCCTCAGACCGTCGGTATTCCGCGTTCCAGACAGTCGGCCACCGTCACTTCCGCGTCGATGGTCCGTATGCCCTTCGGCAGAGCCGGCGAGATGGTGTAAACAGCATCCGCTCGCCAAACTCCACCCTCTTCGTATACTTTGGTGCGCACATGACGCGCGAAGCCGTAGCCGCGCGCCACGGTGTAGCCGGCGGCGGCGCAGCGGGCGTACTCGGCCACGCCGTCTGCGGCCCCCGGACCCTTCATCGCCACGAGGAAATTGATCAGTTCGTTGTCGAGCCGCCAGACCTCGACGCCCTGGAACTGCGCGGGACGGAAGGCGGCGGCCTCGGGCGCTGGGCCGGCCTCGGCACAGCCCGACAGCCCCGCCGCCAGGGCCAGAATCGCCATCCGCGCCGCAGCCCGCATCGCGCCTACTCCGCCGCCAGCGGGGCCTTGGCCCGCGCGGCCGCCATGGCCGACAGTTCGGCCATGAGAAGGCTTGCCCGCGCGACCGGGTTGGTCAGGTAGAAGTCGCGGATCGCGGGGCGGAAAGTGGCCCTGGCCGGCGCGCGGGGCGCCAGCGCGACCCAGTCGTTTGCCGGCACCTCGTCGATGCGGCCCAGATGCGGATGCGCCTTGACCAGCGCCTGGCGCAGCTGCGCGAGGCTGTCCCAGGGCTGGGTGCGGCCGAGATCGGCCGAAAGCGCCCGCAGGATCGCCCAGTTCTCCTTGGCCTCGCCCGGCGGGAAGCCGGCGCGCAGCGCCAGCTGCGGGCGGCCCTCGGTGTTGACGAAGAGCCCGCTCTCCTCGGTCCAGGCGGCGCCGGGCAGGATGATGTCGGCGCGGTGCGCGCCCCGGTCGCCGTGGCTGCCCTGATAGATCACGAACGAACCGGGCCCGATCTCGACCTCGTCGGCGCCGAGATTGTAGATGACCTCGGCCCCTTCCATCGCCGCGGCAAGCCCGCCCTCGGTCACCGCGCCCACGTCCATCGCGCCGACGCGCGCGGCCGCGGTGTGCAGCACCAGCAGTTTCGCCTTGCGCGCCTCGGCGATGCGCATGGCCTGCGACAGCACCGCCTCGCCGTCGGCTTCGTTCAGCGCGCCCTGCCCGACGATGACGATCCCGGGCCTGGTGTCCTCGGGGGCGCTTTCTGCGAGCTTCACGTGATCGAGAAGCGCGGCCCGGTCGGTGCCGACATGGTGGTAGGGATAGGTCAGGTCGGCCGCCGCGCCGATCAGCGCCACCTGCGCGCCCCTGGTCCAGGCCTTGCGGATGCGCGCGTTCAGCACCGGCGCCTCGTCGCGCGGGTTGGTGCCGATCAGAAGGATGCCGCCCGCGCTGTCGATGTCCTCGATCCGGGCGGTGCCGACATAGGCCGACCGGTTGCCGGCCGGAAGCCGCGCCCCGTCGGTGCGGCACTCGACCGAACCGCCGAGGCCCTCGACCAGCTGCTTGAGGCTGAAGGCCGCCTCGACCGGGGCGAGATCGCCCACCAGCCCCACGACCTTCCGGCCCTTCATGGCGGCGGCCGCGGCGTTCAGCGCCTCGGCCCAGCTGGCCTTGCGCAGCCGTCCGCCCTCGCGGATGTAGGGGCTGTCCAGCCGCTGGCGCTTCAGCCCGTCCCAGACGAAGCGGGTCTTGTCGCTGATCCACTCCTCGTTCACGCCGTCGTGGTTGCGCGGCAGGATGCGCATCACCTCGCGCCCCTTCGTGTCGACGCGGATGTTCGACCCGAGCGCGTCCATCACGTCGATCGTCTCGGTCTTGGTCAGTTCCCAGGGCCGCGCGGTGAAGGCGTAGGGCTTCGAAACCAGCGCGCCGACCGGGCAGAGGTCGATGATGTTGCCCTGAAGGTTCGAATCGAGCGTGCGGTTCAGATACGAGGTGATCTCGGCGTCCTCGCCGCGCCCGGTCTGGCCCATCTGAGTGATCCCGGCGACCTCGGTGGTGAAGCGCACGCAGCGGGTGCAGGAGATGCAGCGCGTCATGTGCGTCTCGACCAGAGGCCCGAGGTTCAGGTCCTCGGCGGCGCGCTTGGGCTCGCGGTAGCGCGAGAAGTCCACCCCGTAGGCCATCGCCTGATCCTGAAGGTCGCATTCGCCGCCCTGGTCGCAGATCGGGCAGTCGAGCGGGTGGTTGATGAGCAGGAACTCCATCACCCCTTCGCGCGCCTTCTTCACCATCGGCGAGTTGGTCTTGACCACCGAGGGCTCGCCGTTCGGGCCGGGGCGCAGGTCCTTGACCTGCATGGCGCAGCTTGCGGCGGGCTTCGGCGGGCCGCCCACCACCTCGACAAGGCACATCCGGCAGTTGCCGGCGATCGACAGGCGTTCGTGGTAGCAGAAGCGCGGGATCTCGACGCCGGCCTGCTCGCAGGCCTGGATGAGGGTCAGGTTCGGATCGACCTCGACCTCGATGCCGTCGATGATGATCTTGCGCAGGGTGCTCATGGGTCAGTCGTTCCTCAACAGGCGGCCGATCTGGGTGTTGGCTGCGATTTCTTCCCGGCCGACGCGGCAGAGCCCGGCCTCGTCGCCCTTGGCGGTGCCGCGGCTGGCCAGCCAGGCGTCGGCGATGGCCTCGATGCGGGCCTTCTCGGCCGGGTCGTCCACGAAGGCGCGGATCTCGGCGTCGGAATAGCCGTGCGATGCCGCGCGGCTCTTGAGATCCATCAGGAACATGATTCCCTGGATGCGGCGCGGCGAGATGGTCGGGCAGCCGCGGTGGATGCGGCCGCCGGCGGCGACGACCACGAGGCCGTCGGTCAGCTGCTGGTCGGACCGCAGGTCGTCCCATTTCGGGGCGTCCTGGGCGGCGACGGCGGGCGCGGCCAGCAGGGTGGCGGCGAGCGCGGCACAGATTGCGCGTTTCATGGCGGATCCTTTCGTTCCGGGGGCCTGACCCCCGAAAGTGGTCCGATCCGCCGGATAGGCAATAACCGCGCTCATGCCGCCCTCTCGCCGCAGGCGCGGGTCCGCCAAAGCCGCGCGTCCTTCAGCCAGTTCCAGCCGAAGGCGTGGTCGCTGTCGCCATGCGCCCGCCTGTGATCGAGCCGCGCCAGCGCCTCGTCGAGCGTGGGCCGGTGGCCCGCCGGCACCCACCACATCACGAAGTGCTGCTGCCCGAGAATCTCGAACCACTCCTGCCGGCGCTGGTAGAAGGCGCGGTGGACCGTGTTCCAGACGAAGGCTTCCAGCGTCTCGACCGATTCCCAGACGGTGAGGTTCGCAATGAACTGCGGGTCATTGGCGATCTTCGCCTCGGTGTTGCCCGTGCCCGGCGCGCCCGAGCCCTCCATCATCCAGACGAAACCGGGGCTGCGCCGGCCGATGCCGTTCACCGCGTCGAGCGCCTTCATGAAGGGCGCCACGCGCGGATCGTCGGTCGGCGCCAGAAGCCGCCCGACGTTCAGCTCGGCCAGGTGCAGGGTCCCGGTCACGAACGCCCCCTGAGCGCCGGCCAGTCCTTGAACGCCAGCACGTAAAGCGAAATCAGGTTCACCAGCGGCACCAGCATCAGCAGGCAGAGCCAGCCCGAATGGCCGGTCCGCTTCCAGAGCTGATAGAAGGGCGCCAGCAGCAGCGCGCCCCCGATCAGCATCGGCACCAGAGCCGGAAGCCCGGTCAGTTGGAACCCCCAGGATTCGTCGCGCATCATCGCCCTACTCCGCCGCCACGGCCGTCACCCGGCCCGCCTTGCGGGCGCGGATGCGGTCCTCGATCTCGTCCCGGAACTGCCGGATCAGGCCCTGGATCGGCCAGGCGGCCGCATCGCCGAGCGCGCAGATCGTGTGGCCCTCGACCTGCTTCGTCACCGACAGGAGCATGTCGATCTCCTCGATCTCGGCCTCGCCGCGCACCAGCCGGTCCATGACCCGCATCATCCAGCCGGTGCCTTCCCGGCAGGGCGTGCACTGGCCGCAGCTTTCGTGCTTGTAGAACTTGGACAGCCGCCAGATCGCCTTCACGATGTCGGTGGACTGGTCCATCACGATCACCGCCGCGGTGCCGAGCCCGGACTTCCTCTCGCGCAGCCAGTCGAAATCCATCAGCGCCTCGTCGCATTCCTCGGCGCGCAGAAGCTGCACCGACGAGCCGCCCGGGATCACCGCCTTGAGGTTCTTCCAGCCGCCGCGCACGCCGCCGCAGTGCTTGTCCAGAAGCTCCTTCAGCGGGATCGACATCGCCTCTTCGACGACGCAGGGGTTGTTCACGTGGCCCGAGATCGCGAAGAGCTTGGTGCCGGTGTTGTTCGGGCGTCCGAAGGACGCGAACCACGACGCGCCGCGGCGCAGGATCGTCGGCACCACCGCGATGGATTCCACGTTGTTCACCGTGGTCGGGCAGCCGTAAAGCCCCGACCCGGCCGGGAACGGCGGCTTCATCCGCGGCATGCCCTTCTTGCCTTCGAGGCTTTCGAGAAGCGCGGTCTCCTCGCCGCAGATGTAGGCGCCGGCGCCGTGGTGCAGGTAGAGATCGAAGTCATAGCCCGACTTGCAGGCGTTCTTGCCGATCAGCCCGGCCTCGTAGGCCTCGTCGATGGCGGCCTGAAGCGCCTCGCGTTCGCGGATGTATTCGCCGCGGATGTAGATGTAGCAGGCATGGGCCCCCATCGCGAAGGATGCGATAAGGCAGCCCTCGATCAGGGTGTGCGGATCATGGCGCATGATCTCGCGGTCCTTGCAGGTGCCGGGCTCGGATTCGTCGGCGTTCACCACCAGATAGGACGGCCGCCCGTCCGAGGCCTTGGGCATGAACGACCACTTGAGCCCGGTCGGAAAGCCCGCGCCGCCCCGGCCGCGCAGGCCGGATGCCTTGACCTGCTCGACGATCCAGTCGCGGCCCTGCGCAAGAATCTTCGCCGTTCCGTCCCACTGGCCGCGCGCCATGGCGCCCTTCAGCGAACGGTCGTGCATGCCGTAGAGGTTGGTGAAGATCCGGTCCTGGTCTTTCAGCATGGTCCGCTTCCTATTTCCGGGCCGAGCCCCAATTGCGGGGGCGCGAGGATTTCTGCGTGGTGCGGCGTGTGGGGGCCGCCGGCGGGTGAGCCAGACGCGCCTGCCGCCGCCAGAGCCGCCAGGCGACGATCAGCGCCCAGAGGAAGGCCGCGAGCGCCGCGAGGTCGAAGAGGAACGACAGCGACGGGTCCCAGCCGAAGCGCTGGCCGGCGTAGTTGGCCGCCACCCACAGAAGGCCGGCGGCGGCGATCACGATCGCCACCACCCGTCCCTGCCGGCCGATTGCCTGCCGTTCGTCCACGTCGGGGCTCCCTCATCCGCCTCAGTAGACCTCGCCCTTGGCGACCCGCTTCGAGAATTCGGTCGTGCCGCCCTTGGCGAGGATCTTGGCCTGCTTGACCCATTCGTCGCGGGTGATGCGGCCGTGGAAGCCCACCATCTTCTCGTCGACGAAGGCGATGTCGCGGGCCTTCCAGGACGCGATCTGGTCGAAATGCCAGACGCCGACCGAGTTCAGGAGCGCCTCGAGCTTGGGCCCGACCCCCTTGATCTGCTTCAGGTCGTCGGCCTTGCCGCCGCGCGGGGCGGCCAGCAGCTCGGGGGCCGCGGCGGGCTTTTCGGCCTTGGACTTGGCGAGCGCCGCGTCGAGCCCCGAGGCGCGCGGAGTGGCTGCGGCGTCCGCCGCAGCCGGGGCCTTGGCCCTGCCCTTGGCGGCGGGCTTGCCCACCTTGGCCTTGGCGGCGGGCTTGCCGGACGCCGCCTTGGGCGCGGGCTTCTCCGCCTTGGCTTTCGCGGCGGGCTTGCCGGGCGCCGCCTTGGGGGCGGGCGCCGGCGGGGCCGACACCACCGCGGACATGACCGCCGCCGGAGCGGTGGCGGCGGCCGGGGCGACAGCCGGAGCGGCGGGCGCCAACGGGGCAGCGACCGGTGCGGGCGCCGGCTTCGGGGCCGCGACCGCAGTGGCAACCGGAGCGGCAACCGGAGCGGCGGCGGGGGCGGCGGCGGGGGCGGCGGCCGCGGGGGCGACCGGCTTCGGGGCCGCCGCCGGTGCCGGTGCCGGTGCCGGTGCCGGTGGCGCCGGTGCCGCAGCGGTCATCGGCCGCGTGTCCTGCGCGGGCATCCGGCCCGAGCAGAACGCCCAGGCGAGGAAGCCGCCGAAGAGGGCGAAGAACAGCAGGCCGAAGAACACCGCCGTGACCAGCGGATAGTGCGCAACCATGGCAAGCAGAATTGCGACGAGAAGACCGCCGGCCGCAGCCGCGACCCAGCAGTTCCGCCGGCACTCCGAAGACCCGTTGTCCGTCATGGCATCCACTCCCTCTTACCGTCTTTTCTCCGTGCGCGTTTCCGTTCCGCGTCAGTCCTTGCGGCTGAACTCCCGTGCCTGCGCCACCCAGTTGTCGCGGCTGACGCGGCCCTTGAAGCCTTCGAGGTTGTCATCGACCCAGGCGACCTCGGCCTCGGTCCAGGCGGCGATCTGGTCGAAATGGAAATAGCCGAGCCGGTGCAGCAGCGCCTCGAGCTTCGGCCCCACGCCGACGATGCGCTTGAGATCGTCCGGCTGGCCCTTGCGCGCGGCCTTCAGAGCCTTGGGCTTCACGGCCGCGGCCTTCGCCGCGGGGGCGGCCGGTTTCGCGGCCTTCGCCGCGGGGGCGGGTTTCGTTGCGGGCTTCGCGGCGGCTTTCGGCGCCGCCTTCGCGGTCACGCCCTGCCAGGGCGCGGTCAGAGGCTCTTCGGTGCCGTCGATCCGCTTCAGCCCGTCGCGCAGATCGACCGCCCGCTGGACACTGGCATTGTACTGGGTCCGGCCCGAGTCGAATTCCCGCAGCGAGGTCAGCCCCGACAGCGGCTCGGACGCGTAGCGCCCGTTCTGCGGGCCGGGCACCGGGACCTCGCCCGCCGCCATGCGGTCGAGCAGCGCCTCGAGCGTCTCGGGCGTCAGGTCCTCGTAATAATCCTTGCCGATCTGGGCCATCGGCGCGTTGGTGCAGGAGCCCAGGCACTCGACCTCTTCCCAGGAAAACTTGCCGTCGGCGGAGAGCTCGTGCGCGCGGGCCGCGATCTTCTTCTTGCAGACGCCGATCAGGTCCTCGGCCCCCATGATCATGCAGGAGGTGGTGCCGCAGACCTGGACATGGGCCACCGATCCGACGGGTTGCAGCTGGAACATGAAGTAGAAGGTCGCGACCTCCAGCGCCCGGATGTAGGGCATGCCCAGCATGTCGGCGACGTATTCGATGGCGGGCTTCGTAAGCCAGCCTTCCTGTTCCTGCGCGCGCCACAGAAGCGGAATGATCGCGCTGGCCTGCCGGCCCTCGGGGTATTTCGTCATCTGCGCCCGCGCCCAGGCGAGGTTCGCGGGCGTGAAGGCGAAGGACGCGGGCTGTTCGGGATGAAGGCGGCGGAGCATTCAGAGCATTCCTGTCGTATCGCCGGCAAGGCCGGCCAGCGGGTGCGCGGGACGGAGGGCGGAATTCACCGGTCCACCTCGCCGAACACGATGTCGAGCGAGCCGATGATCGCGGCCACGTCGGCCAGCATGTGGCCCTTGGCCAGATGGTCCATGGCCTGAAGGTGCGGATAGCCCGGCGCGCGCAGCTTCGCCCGCCAGGGCCGGTTGGTGCCGTCCGCGACCAGATAGACGCCGAACTCGCCCTTGGGGGCCTCGACCGCGGCATAGACCTCGCCCGCCGGAACCTTGAAGCCCTCGGTGTAGAGCTTGAAGTGGTGGATGAGCGCCTCCATGTCGCGCTTCATCTCGCCCCGCTTCGGCGGCGTGAGCTTGCCGCGCGCCAGCACGTCGGTCTGCGCGTCGGGCGCGCGCAGCTTGGCCAGCGCCTGCTTGATGATGCGGGTGGACTGGCGCATCTCTTCCATGCGGCAGAGATAGCGGTCGTAACAGTCGCCGTTCTTGCCGACCGGGATCTGGAAGTCGAACTCGTCGTAGCATTCGTAGGGCTGGCTGCGGCGCAAATCCCAGGCCAGCCCCGAGCCGCGCACCATCACGCCGGAAAAGCCCCAGTGCTGGATGTCCTCGGGCGTGACCACGGCGATGTCCACGTTGCGCTGCTTGAAGATCCGGTTTTCGGTCAGCAGCCCGTCGAGATCGTCGAGCACCTTCGGGAAGGCGTCGGCCCAGGCGTCGATGTCGTCGAGCAGCGCGGGCGGCAGGTCCTGATGGACGCCGCCGGGACGGAAATAGGCGGCGTGGAGCCGCGCCCCGCAGGCGCGCTCGTAGAAGACCATGAGCTTCTCGCGTTCCTCGAAGCCCCAGAGCGGCGGGGTCAGCGCGCCCACGTCCATCGCCTGCGTCGTCACGTTCAGCAGGTGGTTCAGGATGCGCCCGATCTCGGAATAGAGCACCCGGATCAGGCTCGCGCGCCGCGGCACCTCGGTCCCGGTCAGCCGTTCGATGGCGAGGCACCAGGCGTGTTCCTGGTTCATCGGCGCCACATAGTCCAGCCGGTCGAAATAGGGCAGGTTCTGCAGGTAGGTGCGGCTTTCCATCAGCTTCTCGGTGCCGCGATGCAGAAGCCCGATGTGCGGGTCGCAGCGCTCGACAATCTCGCCGTCCAGCTCGAGCACAAGGCGCAGAACGCCATGCGCAGCCGGGTGTTGCGGGCCGAAGTTGATGTTGAAGTTGCGGATCTTCTGCTCGCCGGTCTCGCTGTCGATCGAGCCGTCGTCATAGGTGGTCTTGCGGATGTCGCCGTCCATCAGATTGCCTCCGCAGGGCTGGGACTGCCGTATCTTCTGTTCTTCAACGTCTTGGCTTGCAGACGAAACCGATCTTTCCGTGCCGCCGCAATCCCGACGAGTGCCGCCACAGCAGCAACGACGGCTCCGATTTCCGAAAGCGCTTGCCGCCGCATCAGTTCGCCCCCGCCTTGTCGTCGCCGGGCAGCACATACTGCGCGCCCTCCCAGGGGCTGAGGAAATCGAACTGCCGGTAGTCCTGCGTGAGCTTGACCGGCTCGTACACGACCCGCTTGAGGGTTTCGTCGAACCGCACCTCGACATAGCCGGTCGTCGGGAAGTCCTTGCGCAGCGGGTGGCCGCGGAAGCCGTAGTCGGTGAGGATGCGCCGCAGGTCGGGGTGGCCCGAAAAGAGGATGCCGAACATGTCGAACACCTCGCGCTCGTACCAGTTGGCCGCGGGGTGCACCGGCAGGACCGAGGCGATCATCTCGTCCTCGCGGATGGCCGCCTTCACGCGGATGCGCTGGTTGCGCCACATCGACAGGTAGTGCCAGACGACATCGAAGCGCGCGGGCCGGTCCGGGTGATCCACCGCCGTGATGTCGATCAGCGTGGTGAAGCGGCAGCTCGGGTCGCTGCGCAGGAACTCGGTGAACGACAGCACCGAGGCGGGGGTGATCGTCACGGTCAGCTCGCCGAAGGCGACCTTCGTGTCGAGCACGGCCTCGGGCCGCTTCAGCGCGATGTGGGCGCCCAGATCCTCGAGAGCCTCGGGGGTCGCGGTGTGGGGGGTGGCAAGCGACATGTCGTCCCTCCTCAGCGCACCAGCGTGCCGGTGCGACGGATCTTCCGCTGCAGCTGCAGGATCCCGTAGAGCAGCGCCTCGGCCGTCGGCGGGCATCCGGGCACGTAGATGTCCACCGGCACGACCCGGTCGCAGCCGCGGACCACCGAATAGCTGTAGTGGTAGTAGCCGCCGCCGTTGGCGCAGGACCCCATCGAGATCACGTAGCGCGGTTCCGGCATCTGGTCATAGACCTTGCGCAGCGCCGGGGCCATCTTGTTCGTCAGCGTGCCCGCCACGATCATCAGGTCGGACTGGCGGGGCGAGGCGCGCGGCGCGGTGCCGAAGCGCTCGAGATCGTAGCGCGGCATCGAGGTGTGCATCATCTCGACCGCGCAGCAGGCGAGGCCGAAGGTCATCCAGTGCAGCGAGCCGTTGCGCGCCCAGTTGATGATGTCCTCGGTCGAGGTGAGCAGGAAGCCCTTGTCGGACAGCTCGCGCCCGAGTTCCTGCACTGCCACCTCGCGGTCGGCACCGGCGGTGTTCGCCCCGGTCATCACTCCCATTCCAGCGCCCCTTTCTTCCATTCATAGGCGAAGCCCACGGTCAGCACGACCAGGAAGGCCATCATCGACCAGAAGGCCACCGTCGAAATGTCCTTGAACGCGACCGCCCAGGGGAACAGGAACGCCACCTCGAGGTCGAAGATGATGAACAGGATCGACACGAGATAGTAGCGCACGTCGAACTTCATCCGCGCGTCGTCGAAGGCGTTGAAGCCGCATTCGTAGGCCGAGACCTTCTCCGGGTCGGGATTGCGCACCGCGATGATCGCCGCGGCGAGGATCAGCACCAGCCCGAGGGCCGTCGCCATCGCCAGAAAGATCAGGATCGGAAGATACTCGCGCAGCATGAGGTCCAAGGCGTGGCTCCTTCCCCTTGTCGCGCCGCCGGGTGCACCGGCGCGCCGTGGCTTGGCTGGTCACGGTTTAGCGTTGCCCCCCGGTGCGGTCAACCGAGGCGGGCGCCGCCGGCCGGGGTTTCATGGCCGGCTGCGACGAAATGCATACCGCGGCACACAGAGACGCATGGCCGGGGAAGGGTTTTTCGCCCGCCGGCCCGGATTCACCCCGCCCAGGTCGGGCTGCGCTTGCCGAAGAACGCGGCGATTCCCTCGGCCGCCTCGGGGCTCTCCCATCGGGCCACGAGGGCCGCGATGCTGTGCTCGATCTCGGCCGCGCCGATGACCGGCCCGAGCCGGCGCACCAGCGCCTTGGCCTCGGCCACGGCGCCCGGCGCGCAGGCCAGATAGGGGGTCACCTCCGCCTCGACCGCCGCGTCCAGCGCCTCGGGCGCGACCGCCCGCGCGGCCAGGCCCAGCGTCACCGCCTCAGCCGCGTCGAAAAGCCGGGCCGACATGAAGACCCGCCGCGCGAAGGCCTCGCCCATGCGCGCCACGACATAGGGGCCGATGGTGGCCGGAATGAGCCCGAGCCGGGTCTCGGTCAGGCCGAAGCGCGCCCCCCTCGCCACGACCGCGACATCGCACACCGCCATCAGCCCGATGCCGCCGCCGAAGGCGTTGCCGTGGACGCGCCCGATCAGCGGCTTCGGCAGTCCGTTCAGCGCCCCCAGCATCGTGGCCAGCGCCCGCGCCTGCACGGCGCGCGTCACCGGATCGGCCGCCATCTGGTCGCGCATCCACTGAAGGTCGCCGCCGGCGCAGAACGAGGCGCCCTCGCCCGCCAGCACCACCACCCGGACCGCCGGGTCGGCGCCCAGCCGCTCGGCCGCGCCGGTCAGTGCGGCGATCGTCGCGGCATCGAGCGCGTTGTGCTTGTCCGGCCGCGCCAGCCACAGATGCGCGACTCCGCGTGCGTCGGTCTCGATGCGGATGGTCATGCCGTCCCCTCCTTCTGTCCCCTCAGCCCCCGCGCGATCTGGGCCGCCTCGGCCAGCACCGCGGGATCGAGGCCGGTGTCGTGGCCGAGCGCCGCCATCCGCGCCGCGACCGCCTCGGTCGCGACATTGCCGGCGGCCCCCGGAGCATAGGGACAGCCGCCGAGCCCGGCCACCGACGTGTCGAAGACCCGCAGCCCGTGGCCGAGCGCGGCCTCGATGTTGGCAAGCGCCCGCCCGGCCGTGTCGTGGAAGTGCCCGGCCAGCCGGTAGGGCGGCACCACCCGCGTCACCGCGTCGAGCATCCGCTCGACGGATTCGGGCCGCGCCTGGCCGATGGTGTCGCCGAGGCTGACCTCGTAGCAGCCCATGCCGAGAAGCGCCGCCGCGACACGGGCCACCGCCGCCGGCGCCACCGGCCCCTCGAAGGGGCAGTCGGTCACCATCGAGACGTAGCCCCGCATCGGCACGCCGTCCGCGCTCGCCGCCACGGCCACCTCGGCGAAGCGCGCAAGGCTTTCCGCGATGGAGCAGTTGAGGTTCGCCTTCGAGAAGGCCTCGGAGGCCGAGGCGAAGATCGCCACCTCGTCCGCTCCGGCCGAACGCGCAGCCTGATAGCCCCTGAGGTTCGGGGTGAGTGCCGCGAAGTGCACTCCGGGCGGCCGGGCGATGCCGGCCAGAACCTCGGCCCCGTCGGCCATCTGCGGCACCCATTTCGGGCTGACGAAGCTTGCCACCTCGATGCGCCGGAACCCCGCGCGCGACAGCCGGTCGACCAGCGCGATCTTGTCCGCGGCCGGGATCGCCCGCGGCTCGTTCTGCAGGCCGTCGCGGGGGCCCACCTCGAAGAGTTCGACCGGATCACGCATCGGGGGCCTCGTAGAACGCCTTGAGATAGATCTGCGCCGGGCCGTCCGCCGCCAGCGCCGCCCGGAAGGCCGGGCGCGCCTCGAGCCGCCCGAGCCAGGCCGCGACCCGCGGAAGATCGTCGAGCCGCACGAAGCGCCGACCGACGATCGCACCGTAGCTGGCCGCGATGTCGGCCATCGAGAAGTCCGAGCCCAGCAGATGGTCGCCCGCCAGCCGGTCCTCGATCACCCGCAGCGTCCGCGCAAGCCGCTGCGCCTCGAGCCGCATCACCGTGGGGCTGCGCATCCAGTCCTCGCGCAGGACGATGTGCTGCTGGGTCAGGTTGGCCACATGCGCCGCGATCGTCTCGGCGAAATGGATCCATTCCAGCCAGTCGGGCCGCTCGCCCGGCCCGCCCGCAAGACGCCCCTCGCGCTCGGAGAGGTGTTGCAGGATCGCCCCGCTCTCGAAAAGCGCGCGCCCGTCGATCTCGAGCGCCGGCACCCGCCCCGCCGGCGACAGCGCCAGATAGGCCGGGTCGCGCAGGCTGCGGTCGAAGAAGGAATGCCGCACGACCTCGTGCGGCAGGCCCAGTTCGTGCAGCGCCCAGAGCACGCGGAAGCTGCGCGCCTGCGCGACATGGTGCAGGCGGATCACGCCGCGTCCTCCTCGACCAGCCGGATCAGGGCCGCTCCGGCCTCGACCTGGTCGCCCGCCGCGACCAGCACCTCGGCCACGGTGCCGTCGCGCGCGGCGGTCAGCGTGTGCTCCATCTTCATGGCCTCCATCACGGCCATGCGGTCGCCGGCCAGAACCCGGTCGCCGGCCGCGACCAGCACCGCCGACACCCGCCCCGGCATCGGCGCGAGCGTGAGCCCGTGGGTGGCATCCGCCACCTGCCGGTCGAGGGGATCGAGGCGCACGAAATGATGCGCCCCCGCACCAAAGAGGCTGAACCCGGCGCGGTGGTGCACGATGCGGGCGCCGGTCTTGCGGCCGTCCACCCACCAGCCGTCGGCCCCGAGGCGGCAGTCGAAGCTGCGCCCGCCGGTCTCGACCGTGGCATGGCCGGGCGCGTGCAGGCTGAGATGACCCGCGAACCCCTGCACCGCGACCGACCTGCGCAGGGGCTGCCAGAGGGCGAACCCCGACCCCTGCCCCGCATCGAGCCCGGCGGCCGCGAGAAGTGCCAGCGGCGCCACCCAGTCGGGCGGATCCGCCGGGGCGGTCAGCGCGTCGAGATCGCGCGCGATGAGCCCGGTATCGACATCGCCCGCGACGAACCCCGGATGCGCGGCCAGCCGCGCGAGGAAGTCGAGATTGGTGACCGAGCCCGCGACCTCGGTTCCGGCCAGCGCGCGGCGCAGCCGGGCAAGCGCGATGTCCCGCGTCGGCCCGTGCGTCACGATCTTGGCGATCATCGGATCGTACCAGGGGCTGATCGTGTCGCCGGCGCGCACGCCGGTCTCGGCCCGGCAATCGGGCGCGAACACCAGATGCGCGAGCGTCCCGGTGGCCGGCAGGAAGCCCGCCGGAACGTCCTCGGCGTAAAGCCGCGCCTCGAAGGCGTGCCCGCAGAGCGGGATCGCGTCCTGCGCGAGAGGCAAGGGTTCTCCGGCCGCGACGCGGAGCTGCCATTCGACCAGATCGATGCCGGTGATGGCCTCGGTCACCGGATGCTCGACCTGAAGGCGGGTGTTCATCTCCATGAACCAGAACCGGTCGGGCCGGAGCCCGTCCGACCCGTCGACGATGAACTCGACCGTGCCGGCGCCGCGGTAGCCGACCGCCTCGGCCGCGCGCACCGCGGCCTGCCCCATCGCGGCGCGCATCGCGGGCGTCATGCCCGGCGCGGGCGCTTCCTCGATGACCTTCTGGTGGCGGCGCTGGAGCGAGCAGTCGCGCTCGTAGAGGTGGACGGCGCGGGTGCCGTCGCCGAAGACCTGCACCTCGATGTGGCGGGGCTTGTCCACGTATTTCTCGATCAGCACCGCCGGATTGCCGAAGGCGGCCTGCGCCTCGGCCCGGGCCGAGGCGAGGGCGGCGGCGAAGTCCGCGGCGCGTTCGACCCGTCGCATGCCCTTGCCGCCGCCGCCGGCCACCGCCTTGATGAGCACCGGATAGCCCACCGCCTCGGCCGCGCCGGAAAGGTGGTCGTCCTCCTGACGGGCGCCGTGATAGCCCGGGACCACGGGCACGCCCGCCCGCTCCATCAGCGCCTTGGCGGCATCCTTGAGGCCCATCGCCCGGATCGCACCGGCCGGCGGCCCGATGAACACCAGACCCGCCGCCTCGACCGCCTCGGCGAAGTCCGGGTTCTCGGACAGGAAGCCGTAGCCGGGGTGGATCGCCTGCGCGCCGGTGGCGAGGGCGGCCGCGATGATCGCGTCGCCCCGCAGATAGCTGTCCTTCGGGGCCGGCCCTCCGATCGGCACGGCCGCATCGGCCATCGCGACATGACGGACCCGGGCATCGGCCTCGGAAAAGACCGCGACGGTGCCGACGCCCATCCGGCGGCAGGTGTCGATGATCCGGCAGGCGATCTCGCCGCGGTTGGCGATCAGGATACGGTCGAACATGGGGCAGTCCTTTCGGCGAGGCCGGGGGTTTTGCACCCCCGGACCCCCGCAGGGTATTTGCGCGAAGAAGAAATCGGGGGGACGGTCATTCACACCACCCCGGCCTCGGGCCGCCGGCGTAGGGGCGGGCATGCCCCGCGGCGATCATGAGCCCGGCGATCGATCCGCCCTCGGTCGCAAGCGATACCAGCGCCCGCCCGTAGCGATCCTGCCCCCGGAAACCCACGATCAACCGGTCGGCGGAGAGCAGAAGCCTGCGCAGGTGGACCGTCGCCGCGAGGCCAGCGGCCAGTTCCGAGACGCAGGACGGGCT
Source organism: Pseudomonadota bacterium (assembly GCA_049324535.1). Taxonomy (GTDB): domain Bacteria; phylum Pseudomonadota; class Alphaproteobacteria; order Rhodobacterales; family Rhodobacteraceae; genus JBMOOG01. The sequence goes on from JBMOOG010000012.1 coordinate 31,202, forward strand.
GAATACCTCGGGCGTGTCGAACCCGGTCATGCGCGCCGCGAAGACGCCGCGCCCGCGGCACCAGAGGCGCACCGTGTCGCCGTCAACGACCGAGACCACCCGGCAGCCGTCGGCGGCCCGTGCCCCGGCCAGAGCCATCCAGGCATCGGCAGCGAGCGGCAGGAGCACCAGTCCGAGGCTGGCCACGACGATGACGGCGCGGAGCCGGGTGCGGGGATCGGGGACGCGGCGCCGGCGCCGGGGGCCATCGGGCGGGAGCCCCATGTCCAGCCGGGGCGCACGCCGGTAGTCGCGGCTGTAGGGGACGATGTTGTCGCGCCGGATGCCCATCGCCCTACATCCGGAAGAGGCCGAAGCGCGTCGGCTCGATCGGCGCGCAGAGGGCCGCGGACAGCGACAGCGCCAGCACCTGCCGCGTCTGCCGCGGATCGATGATGCCGTCGTCCCAGAGCCGGGCCGAGGCGTAGAGCGGGTGCGACTGGCGGTCGAACATCGCGATGGTCGGGCGCTTGAACTCGGCCTCGGCCTCGGCCGACCAGGTGCCGCCCTTGCGCTCGATGCCCTCGCGCCGGACCGTGGCCAGAACGCCGGCCGCCTGCTCGCCCCCCATGACCGCGATGCGCGAATTGGGCCAGGTCCAGAGGAAGCGCGGCGAGTAGGCGCGGCCGGCCATGCCGTAGTTGCCCGCGCCGAAGGAGCCCCCGACCAGCATGGTGATCTTGGGCACGTTCGTGGTGGCCACGGCCGTCACCATCTTGGCCCCGTGGCGCGCGATGCCCTCGCTTTCGTATTTCCGCCCGACCATGAAGCCGGTGATGTTCTGCAGGAACACGAGCGGGATGCCGCGCTGGCTGCAGAGTTCGACGAAATGCGCGCCCTTCACCGCGCTCTCGCTGAAGAGCACGCCGTTGTTGGCAATGATGCCCACCGGGATGCCCTCGACGTGGGCAAACCCCGTGACCAGCGTCTCGCCGAAGCGCGCCTTGAACTCGTCGAAGCGCGATCCGTCCACCACCCGTGCGATCACCTCGCGGATGTCGTAGGGGGTGCTGAGGCTTGCGGGGACGAGGCCGAGGATCTCGTCGGGATCGAAGGCGGGGGGCTCGGGCGCTTGCAGCACCACCGTCTCGGGCTTGCGCCGGTTCAGGCCCGCCACCGCCCGACGCGCCAGCGCCAAGGCATGGGCGTCGTCCTCGGCCAGATAGTCGGCCACGCCCGAGAGCCGCGTGTGCACGTCGCCGCCGCCCAGATCCTCGGCCGAGACCACCTCGCCGGTGGCCGCGCGCACCAGCGGCGGCCCGGCAAGGAAGATCGTGCCCTGGTCGCGCACGATGATCGACACGTCCGACATCGCGGGCACATAGGCGCCGCCGGCGGTGCAGCTGCCCATCACCACCGCGATCTGGGCAATGCCCTTCGCGCTCATCCGGGCCTGGTTGTAGAAGATGCGCCCGAAATGGTCGCGGTCGGGGAAGACCTCGTCCTGGTTGGGCAGGTTGGCCCCGCCGCTGTCCACCAGATAGACGCAGGGCAAGGCGCAGTCCTCGGCGATCTCCTGCGCGCGCAGGTGCTTCTTGACGGTCATCGGATAGTAGGTGCCGCCCTTCACGGTGGCGTCGTTCGCCACGACCATCACCTCCTGCCCCGCGACCCGGCCGATGCCGGCGATCAGGCCGGCTCCGGGCGCCGCGCCGTCGTAGAGGTCATGGGCGGCGGTGGCGCCGATCTCGAGGAAGGGCGATCCGGGGTCGAGCAGGTTCGCCACCCGTTCCCGCGGCGCCATCTTGCCGCGCGCGACATGGCGGGCGACCGCCTCGGGGCCGCCGCCGGCCGAGGCGAGCGCCGCGGCGGCCCGCACCTCGTCGAGCAGGGCGAGATGGGCGGCGCGGTTCGCGCGGAACTCTTCGGATCCGGTCAGAACGCGGCTCGTCAGCTGCATGGGGCACCTCCCTCGGCGGGTCGGCCGCCGCCCTGCCAAAATGCCGCACCCCGGCGGAACACCGCCGCGGCACAGGGTTGATTCAGGTCAATGTCACAGATCCGTGACGGGCGGATGGTCGCGCCGGAATGACTCGGAAAGGTCCTGACATGAAACTTCCGCTTCTCGCGCTCCTGGCCGCCTCGGCCCTGGCATCGCCCGCCCTTGCCCAGTCGAAGGGCGACTTCACGCTTGGCCTCGGTCTGGGCTACGTGGACCCCAAGTCCGACAACGGCACCCTGAACGGCGGCGGGCTGGGTCTGCTGCCGATCGAGGTCGGCAGCAACGTCCGCCCGACGCTGACCTTCGAGTATTTCGTGATGGACAACCTCGGCCTCGAGGTTCTGGCGGCGACCCCGTTCGAGCACGACATCAAGGTGAAGGGCGTGGGCAAGATCGGGTCGACCAAGCACCTGCCGCCCACCGTCAGCCTCAACTACCACTTCGCCGGCATGGGCAAGTTCGCGCCGTTCCTGGGCGCCGGCCTGAACTACACGGTCTTCTTCAGCGAACGCACCACGGGTCCGATCGCCGGCAGCAACCTGCGGCTGGAGGACTCTTTCGGTGTCGCGCTGCACGCGGGCTTCGACTACTGGCTGACCGACAGCTCCGCGCTGCGCGCCGATGTCCGCTGGATGGACATCGACACCGACGTGAAGCTGAACGGGACCAAGATCGGCACCGTCGAGATCGATCCGGCGGTGGTGGGCGTCAGCTACATCATGAAGTTCTGATCGGGCTTCCCACGAGGAACGGCGGGACGGGCGGCCAGTGGCCGCCCGTTTCCCGTCTGCCGGACCCCGGTCAGCCCGCATCGGTCCGACCCCGCCGGGCGAGGACGCGGAATGCGGTCGCGCAGGCGGTCCCGGTCGCGGCCCGGATCATGCCCCCGCCCCCATCAGCTCGCGCCCGATCAGCATGCGGCGGATCTCGCTGGTGCCGGCGCCGATCTCCATGAGCTTGGCGTCGCGGAAGAGCCGCGAGACCACCGAGTCGTTGAGGAAGCCCGCGCCGCCCAGCGCCTGCACGGCCTGATGGGCCTGCACCATCGCCTGTTCGGAGCAGTAGAGCACGCAGCCGGCCGCGTCCTGCCGGGTGACCTCGCCGCGGTCGCAGGCGCGGGCGACCTCGTAGAGATAGGCGCGCGCGGTGTTCATCGCGACATACATGTCGGCCACCTTGGCCTGCATGAGCTGGAAGTTCCCGATCGGCTGGCCGAACTGCCGGCGTTCGCGCACATAGGGCAGAACCTCGTCGAGGCAGGCCGCCATGATCCCGGTGCCGATGCCCGAGAGCACCACCCGTTCGTAGTCGAGCCCCGACATCAGCACCCGCACGCCGCGGCCTTCCTCGCCGAGCACGTTTTCGAAGGGGATCTCGCAGTCGGTGAAGACCAGCTCCCCGGTGTTCGATCCGCGCATGCCGAGCTTGTCGAAATGCGGCCCCTGCACGAAGCCCTTGATGCCCTTCTCGACGAGGAAGGCGGTGATGCCCTTCGCGCCCGCCTCGGGGTCGGTCTTGGCATAGACCACCAGCGTGTCGGCGTCCGGCCCGTTGGTGATCCAGTACTTGGACCCGTTCAGCACGTAATAGCCGTTGCGCTTCTCGGCGCGCAGCTTCATGCCGACCACATCCGACCCGGCGCCGGGTTCGGACATGGCCAGCGCGCCGACGCTCTCGCCGGAGATGAGCTTCGGCAGGTATTTGCGCTTCTGCTCCTCGGTGCCGTTGAGCTTGATCTGGTTGACGCAGAGGTTGGAATGCGCGCCGTAGCTCAGCGACACGCTGGCCGAGGCGCGGGCGATCTCCTCGGTGACGACGGCATGGGCCAGATAGCCCAGTCCCGCGCCGCCGAATTCCTCGGGCACGGTGATGCCCAGCAGGCCCAGATCCCCCATCTCGCGCCAGAGCTCGGCCGGAAAGACATTGCGGCGGTCCACCTCGGCGGCGATCGGCTTGATCCGTTCCTGCGCCCAGCGGTGGACGGTGTCCCGCAAGGCTGCGATGTCCTCGCCCAGATCGAAACGCATGGATGCGGTGAACATGGCGCCTGCCTCCCCTGCCCGGCGTTATTGAACATGTGTTCAATTATGGCCGCAAGCCCCGAGTCGCGTCAATGGGGTTGCGCGGGCGGGGGCCAGCGCCGGGCGGGGGCGCCGCCCCCGCACCCCCGGGATATTTGCACCAGCGAGAGTTCAGCCGCCGGGGGACGAACGCCGGATTTCCTCGACGAGGATGCGGCCGATGCAGGCGACGTCCTCCTCGGTGAAGGTGAGCGGCAGCCGCAGGTCGAGAAGCGTGGCCAGCACCCGGTCGGTCTGCGGCAGCGACTGGCGGCCGGCGTAGCGCCAGCTGTCGTGGCGCGAGGTGAAGCCCGCGGGCTCGGCCGCCCCGAACCACTTGAGCTCGACCCCGCGCGCCGCGGCGCGGCGCACCAGATCGGCCATCGCGGCCGCGTCCCGGCCGGGCAGCCGGAACTGGAAGGACGAGCCGACGAAGGATTCGGCCTGCGGGCGGTGGCAGAGCGCCACGCCAGGCGTGTCGCGGAGCGCGGTCTCGAGCCGGCCGTAGAGCCGGTTCCAGCGCGCCACGCGGTCCGGCAGGGTCGGGATCTGCGGGCGCAGGATCGCCGCGCGCAGGTTGTCCATCCGGCCCGAGACGTTCGGCGTGTCGTATCGCAGACGCTCGAAGACCTCGGGCCCCGGCGCGGCGCGGTGGCGGGGGTAGAGCATGTAGCTGCCCGACAGAAGGATCATCCGCGCCGCAAGATCGGCGTCGTCGGTGACGACGAGCCCGCCCTCGCCCGCGTTCATGTGCTTGTAGGTCTGCGTCGAATAGCAGCCGATGGCCCCGTGCCGGCCCGAGGGCGTGCCGGCCCAGGCGGCCCCCATGGTGTGGGCGCAGTCCTCGATCAGCGTGAGGCCCGCCGCGGCGCAGAAGGCCACCATGCGGTCCATGTCGCAGATATGCCCGCGCATGTGCGACAGCATCAGCACCCGCGCCCCGCTGGCGCGGGCCTTGGCGTCCAGATCGTCGAAGTCGATGGTCAGGTTCTCGGTCGTCTCGACCAGCACCGGCCGCGCGCCCAGTGCGGCGATCGCACCGGGCACCGGCGCGAGCGTGAAGGCGTTGGTCAGGACCGCATCGCCCGGCCCGACGCCGGCGGCCCGCAGCGCGCAGCCCAGCGCATAGCCCCCCGAGGCCACGGCGAGGCAGTAGCGCGCCCCGGTTGCGGCGGCGAAGGCCTCTTCGAGCAGCGCCGTCTCGGCGATCTCGTCGCCGAGCGTGTTGTAGCGGTGCAGGCGCCCGTGGCGCAGGACCGCCACGGCGGCGGCGATGCCCTCCTCGGGGATCGGCTCCTGCTGGGTGAATGGCTTGGCGAAGACCTCGGTCACGGCAGCCACCGGTCCGCCAGCGCCGGAAGATCGTCGAACCGGGCGAGCAGCGCGTCGGGCGCGAGCCGCGCCACCCCCTCGCCCTCGGGACCGAAGGCCACCAGCGCCACCGGCACCCCGGCCGCGGCCGCCGTCCGCCGGTCGGTGTCGGTGTCGCCGACCAGGAAGGAGCGCGCCACCGTGCCTCCGGCACGCTCGACCGCCAGCACATAGGGCGCCGGATCGGGCTTGCGCACCGGCAGCGTGTCGGCGCCGACCAGCGCATCGAAAAGCCCGCGCACGCCCAGACGGGCCAGCAGCGTCTCGGCCAACCGCTCGGGCTTGTTGGTGCAGATCGTGGTCGCGAACCCCGCGGCGCGCAGGGCGCGGACCGCGTCGGCCGCACCGGGATAGAGCCGGGTCGTGCGGTCGATGCCGCGCTCGTAGGCGGCCAGCAGGTCCGGATACCAGCGGTCCACCTCGGCCTCGTCGGTGCGCCCGAGCCGCGACAGGCCGAGCCGCAGCATGGCCCGTCCGCCGTGAAAGGCGGTCAGCGCGTCGCCCTGCGGGTCGAGCAGGTCGCCGGCCCCCATCGCCCGGAAGCAGGCGTTGGCCGCGGCCACAAGGTCGCCGGACGTATCCGCGAGGGTACCGTCGAGATCGAAGACGACTGTTCGCACCGGCCTGCCCTATCCTCGCCGCAATTCGGCACTGTAACCCGCCGAAAGATCCCGTGAACCCGTGGCCCTTGCGGCCTTGCGGTCCTTCGGTAAAACGGGCGCGCCCGGAATGGAAGGGCGCGCCGATGCAATCGAAGGAAGTGACCGCCATGCCCGTGGCCCTGGTGATCCTCGCGGCCGGACAGGGAACCCGGATGAACTCGGACCTGCCCAAGGTACTGCACCGGCTGGCCGGCGCGCCGCTGGTCGCGCACGCGCTGCGTGCGGGCGCCGCGGTCGAGCCCGAGCGGATGGTCGTGGTCACCGGCTTCGGGGCCGAGGCGGTGGCCAGGGCCGTGCGCGAGGCGGACGAGACGGCCGAGGTGGTGGTGCAGGCCGAGCAGCTCGGCACCGGCCATGCGGTGGCGCAGGCGCTGCCGGCGCTTGCGGGCTTCGAGGGCCGCGTGGTCGTGCTCTTCGGGGATACGCCCTTCGTGCGGCCCGAGACCATCGCCGCGATGGCCGCGGACCCGGCCGATCTGGTGGTGCTGGGCTTCGAGGCGAAGGATCCGATGCGCTATGGCCGGCTGATCCTGCGCGAGGGCCGTCTCGAGCGGATCGTCGAATGGAAGGACGCGACCGAGGACGAACGCGCCGTGCGCCTGTGCAATTCGGGCGTCATGGCCTGCGACGCCGCGCTTCTCGGCCGGCTGGTCGCGGGCCTCGGCAACGACAACGCGCAGGGCGAATACTACCTGACCGACATCGTCGCCGCGGCTCGGGCCGAAGGCCGCGTGGTCGCCGTCATGACCTGCCCCGAGGCCGAGACGCTCGGCATCAACACCAGGGCGGACCTGGCCGCGGCCGAGGCCATCTTTCAGGCGCAGGCCCGCGCCGAGGCCATGGAGAACGGGGTCACGCTCACCGACCCTGCCTCGGTCTGGTTCGCGCTCGACACCGTGATCGGCCGCGACGCGCTCATCGGGCCGGGGGTCATCTTCGGCCCCGGCGTCACCGTCGAATCCGGGGCCGAGATCCTCGGCTTCTGCCATCTGGCGGGCTGCCACATCTCGCGCGGCGCGACGGTCGGCCCCTTCGCCCGCCTGCGCCCGGGCGCGGAACTGGCCGAGGACGTCCACGTCGGCAACTTCGTCGAGATCAAGAACGCCATCCTCGACGAGGGTGTGAAGGTCGGGCACCTGACCTATCTGGGCGACGCGCATGTGGGCGAACGCACGAACATCGGCGCCGGCACCGTCACCTGCAACTACGACGGGGTGATGAAGCACCGCACCGAGATCGGGGCGCGCGCCTTCATCGGATCGGACACCATGCTGGTCGCCCCGGTGCGGGTCGGGGACGACGCCTTCACCGCCACCGGATCGGTCATCACCGAGGACGTGCCCGACGCGGCGCTGGCCATCGCCCGCGCGCGGCAGGTCACGAAGCCCGGGCTGGCGGCCAAATTGTTCGAAAAGCTCAAGTTCGAGAAGGCAAGGCGCCAGAAGGAATCGCAATAATGTGCGGAATTATCGGTATCCTCGGCAACAACGAGGTCGCCCCCCTGCTGGTCGAATCGCTCAAGCGGCTCGAGTACCGCGGGTATGACTCGGCCGGCATCGCCACCGTGAACAACGGCCGGCTGGACCGGCGCCGGGCCGTCGGCAAGCTCATCAACCTGTCGGACCTGCTGGTGCACGACCCGCTGCCGGGCAAGTCGGGCATCGGGCACACCCGCTGGGCCACGCACGGCGCCGCCACCGTGGGCAACGCCCATCCGCATCGCTCGGGCAAGGTGGCGGTGGTTCACAACGGCATCATCGAGAACTTCCGCGACCTGCGCGCCGAGCTCGCCGCCGGCGGCATCCTGCCCGAGACCGAGACCGACACCGAAACCGTCGCGCTCCTGGCCCGCCACTACATGGACCAGGGCCTCGCCCCGCGCGAGGCCGCGGTGGCGACGCTCGGCCGGCTCGAAGGCGCCTTCGCCCTCTGCTTTCTCTTCGACGGCGAGGACGACCTGATCGTCGCCGCCCGGAAGGGCTCGCCGCTCGCCATCGGCCACGGCGACAGCGCGATGTTCGTGGGCTCGGACGCGATCGCGCTGGCGCCGCTGACCGACCGGATCACCTATCTCGAAGAGGGCGATTACGCCTTCGTCACCCGGGCCGGCGCCGAGATCTTCGACGCGCAGGGACGGCGCGCGAACCGCGACATGACGCGGATCCAGATCGACCAGGCGCGGATCGAGAAATCCGGCTACAAGCATTTCATGGCCAAGGAGATCGCCGAGCAGCCGGTGGTGATCGGCCAGGCTCTCGGCCACTACTGCCGCGGTACCGGCATCACCCTGCCGGACGGGCTCGACTTTGCCGCCATCGACCGGCTGACCATGGTGGCCTGCGGCACGGCCTATTACGCCTGCCTGACCGCGAAATACTGGTTCGAACGCCTGGCCGGCCTGCCCTGCGAGGTCGATATCGCCTCGGAGTTCCGCTACCGCGAGCCGCCCCTGCCCGCCGCCTCCTACGCGCTCTTCGTGAGCCAGTCGGGCGAAACGGCGGACACGCTGGCCGCGCTGCGCTACGCCCGGGGCAAGGTGGCGAAGGTGCTGTCGGTGGTGAACGTCCCCACCTCCTCGATCGCCCGCGAAAGCGACATCGCGCTACCGATCCTGGCCGGGGTCGAGGTGGGCGTCGCCTCGACCAAGGCCTTCACCGCGCAGCTGACCGTGCTTTTGCTGCTGGCGCTGCGGGCCGGCCTCGACCGGGGGCATCTCGATGCGGCCCGGATGGATGCCCATCTCGCCGACCTCGCCACCCTGCCGGGCCTGATGAACCAGGCCCTGGCGCGCGAAGGCGAGATCGCCGCCCTGTCCGAGACCATCGCCACCGCCCAGGACGTGCTTTTCCTCGGCCGCGGCGCCCTGTTTCCCCTTGCCCTCGAAGGCGCGCTGAAACTCAAGGAAATCAGCTACATCCACGCCGAAGGTTATGCATCGGGCGAACTCAAGCACGGGCCGATCGCGCTGATCGACCGCACCGTGCCGGTGATCGTGCTCGCCCCGCGCGACGCGCTCTTCGACAAAACCGTCTCGAACATGCAGGAGGTGATGGCCCGCCACGGCAAGGTGCTGCTCATCTCGGACGGGGCCGGCGCGCACGCCGCCGGCGAGGGCACGTGGAAGCAGCTTGTGATGCCGGCGGCGCCCGACCTGATCGCGCCGATCCTCTACGCGGTGCCGGCGCAGCTTCTCGCCTACCACACCGCCTGCGCCAAGGGCACCGATGTGGACCAGCCGCGCAACCTCGCCAAGTCGGTGACGGTCGAGTGACCGCGGACGAGGCGCTCGCCGCCCTGCGCCGGGCCGGCGATGCCGACCGCGCCGCCGGGGCGCTCGCCTATCACAAGGCGCCTCGCGCCTATCTCGGCGTGCCGGTTCCGGTCATCACCGAACTGGCGACGGGCTGGCGCGGGGCGCTGGACGTGCCCGGCCGCGCCGCCCTCGCGCGGGCCCTCTGGGACAGTAACATCCACGAGGCGCGGATCGCCGCGGCGAAACTCCTCACCCAGGCCCGGATCCGCGACGACGGCCCGGTCTGGGACGCGATCGTCTCCTGGGTGCCGGACTTCGACGCCTGGGCGATCGCGGACCACGCCTGCGCCGCCGGCGCGCGGCGCCTCGTCGCCGACCCGCGCCGGATCGACACCGTCGAGACCTGGCTCGCACACCCCCGGATGTGGGTGCGGCGCGCGGCGCTGGTCATCACCCTGCCCTGGACCAGGCAGAACCACCCCACGCCGGCCGACGAGGCGATCCGCGACCGCGTGCTCGGCTGGGCCGCGCTCCTCGCCCCCGAACGCGACTGGTTCATCCAGAAGGCCATCGCCGGGTGGCTGCGCAACCTCTCGCGCCACGACCCCGTCCGCGCCCGCGCCTTCCTCGCCGCCCATGGCGACCGGCTCAAGCCCTTCGCCCGGCGCGAGGCGGCACGACATCGCGACTGACTTCTTCTTCGCCCCAATACCCCCGGGGTCCGGGGCAGCGCCCCGGCGCTATCCGCGCAGATCGCGGCGCAGGATCTTGCCGGTCGCGGTCATCGGCAGACGGTCGCGCCGCTCGAACTGGCGCGGCACCAGATGCGGGCTCAGCCGTTCGCGCACCCGCGCGGCCAGCGTCTCGGGCAGGCCCTCCCATTGCGCGCCCTCGCGCAGGACGACAAAGGCCTTGATCGCCTCGCCGCGGACCGCATCCGGCACGCCGACGCAGGCGGCCATCACCACGTCCGGATGCCCGGTCAGGCAGTTCTCGATCTCGGACGGGCCGACGCGGTAGCCGGCCGAGGCGATGATGTCGTCGTCGCGCGCCACATAGGCCAGGTAGCCCTCGGCATCGCGGCGGCCGAGGTCTCCGGTGCGCATCCAGTCGCCCGCGAACTTCGCCGCCGTGGCCTCCGGCCGGCCGAGATAGCCGAGAAACATCGCGGGATGGCCCCGCCGGACCGCGATCTCGCCCAGCGCGCCCTCCGCCACCGGCCCGCCGTCGGGACCGATCACCGCGACCTCGGCCCCGGGGCTGGCCCGGCCCATCCAGCCGGGATGCGTCGCAAACAGCCCTTCGGCCGAGGACACCACCAGGTTGCACTCGGTCTGGCCATAGATCTCGTTGATCGGCGCCCCGAGCGCGCTCCGCCCCCAGTCGAGCATGTCCGCCCCGAGACTCTCGCCCCCCGATGCCACCGCCCGCACCCGCAGCCCCCCGGGAACCCGCGCGCCGCGCATGAGCTTCAGCGCCGTCGGCGGCAGGAACAGGTTGGTCACACCCTCGTCGCGGATCAGCCGGAACGCCGCGTCCGCGTCGAACTTGCGCATCCGCCGGGCGACGACCGGCACGCCGTGGTAGAGGCAGGGCATGGCCAGATCCATCAGCCCGCCGATCCAGGCCCAGTCGGCCGGGGTCCAGCCGACCGCGCCGGTCCGCGGGAACAACCCCTGCGAGACCTCGACATTCGGCAGGTGCCCCAGAAGGAAGCGGTGCGCGTGCAAGACGCCCTTCGGCGCACCGGTGGTGCCCGATGTGTAGATCAGGATCGCAGGGTCCTCGGCGGCGGTGTCGCAGGGCGCCGTCAGGGGCGCGGCCCGCGCGATCTCGGCCCAGAAGTCGCGGATAGGAGCCGGCCCTCCACCCACGACGATCACCTCGGCCAGATCCGGCAAGGCCGGCCGCAGCGCCTCGATCTTCGCGATGCCGTCGCCATCGGTCACCACCACCCGCGCCTTCGCGTCCCCCAGCCGGTAGGCCAGCGCCTCGGGGCCGAACAGGGAAAAGAGCGGCAGCGACACCGCGCCGAGCTTCATCGCCGCGAAATGCGCGATCATCACCTCGGGGCCCTGCGGCAGCAGCAGGGCCACGACCGCCCCGCGCCCCAGGCCGCGGGCGGCCAAGGCCGAGGCCAGCCGGTCCGAGGCGTCCTTGAGCGCGCCATAGGTCCAGTCCCGGCCCTCGCCCGTCTCGGGCCGGTGCCGGATCGCCACGCGGCCCGGATCGGCGGCGGCCCAGTCGTCGCAGCAGGCGGTCGCGATGTTGAATCGCGCCGGGATCCGCCAGCGGAAATCGCGGCGGATCGTCGCCCAGTCGGTTCCAAGGATCAGCCTGCGGTCCATGCGCCTCCCCTTCCGACCGAACCCCATCGCGCCGGCCGCGGCCTGTCAAGCCACCTTGCGGGCGCGCCCTCCTCCTCCTATCGTGCACCCCATGACCCCGCTGATTGACCCCTTCGCCCGCGCGATCACCTACCTGCGCGTCTCGGTGACAGACCGCTGCGATTTCCGCTGCACCTACTGCATGTCGGAGCACATGCAGTTCCTGCCGAAGAAGGATCTCCTCACGCTGGAGGAACTTGACCGGCTCTGTTCGGCCTTCATCGGGCTCGGCGTGCAGAAGCTGCGCATCACCGGGGGCGAGCCGCTGGTGCGCCGCGACATCATGACCTTCTTCCGCTCGGTCTCGCGCCATCTCGGCACCGGCGCGCTGAAGGAGCTGACGCTGACCACCAACGGCAGCCAGCTTGCGCGCTTTGCCGACGACCTTGCGGCCTGCGGGATCCGGCGGGTCAACGTGTCGCTCGACACGCTCGATCCGTCGAAATTCGCGACGATCACCCGCTGGGGCAGGCTCGCGCCGGTGCTCGACGGAATCCGCGCCGCGAAGGCCGCGGGGATGCGGGTCAAGATCAACGCGGTGGCGCTCAAGGGCTTCAACGAGGACGAGCTCTTTGCGATGGTCGAATGGTGCACGGCCGAAGACCACGACCTCACCTTCATCGAGGTGATGCCGATGGGCGAGATGGGCGAGGAGCTGAGGCTCGACCAGTACTGGGCGCTTTCGGACCTGCGGGCGCGGCTGGCCAAGCAGTACACGCTGACCGATCTGGCCGAGCGCACCGGCGGCCCCGCCCGCTATGTGCGGCTCGAGGAGACCGGCCAGAAGATCGGCTTCATCACCCCGCTCACCCACAACTTCTGCGAAAGCTGCAACCGGGTGCGCGTGACCTGCACCGGTGAACTCTACATGTGCCTCGGCCAGGAGGACCGCGCCGACCTGCGCGCGCCGCTGCGCGCCAGCCCCGCGGACGACCGGCTGGTCGATGCGATCCGCGCGGCGATCACCCGCAAGCCCAAGGGGCACGACTTCGACTATTCCCGGCGGCATGTCGCAGGCCAGGTCAGCCGCCACATGAGCCACACCGGCGGGTGACCCGGCGATGGCTCCGGCCGCCCGGCGTATCGCGGCGGCGGCCCTGGGCATGGCCGATTTCTTTGCCTTCGACTGCGGCGCGACCTGGAAGACGGGCGAGGCCCTTGGGGAACGCCTGGCACGTGACGGGGCGGCGCCCCTTTTCTGTGCGATTGCCACCGGCCTCTATCTCGCGCTAATCCTGAGGCAGGTCCGCCGCGCCGCGCGGCCCTGACGGGCACGGCAACGGCGCGGCGGCTGTCCGAGGCAGGAGGTCGGCCCGTTGTTCCAGCACATTCTCGTCACCGTGGCCTTCGATCAGGACCACGATCCGTCGCGCGCGCTTGCGACCGCCCGGTCGATCCTCGGGCCGAAGGGCCGGATCACCGTCATGCATGTCATGCCCAGCGTGCCTCCCTTCGCGATCAAATACATGCCCGAAGGCTATGACGCCGAGCTGCGCGACACGGTTCGGGGCGAGCTCGACCGTCTGGCCGAGTCGGTGCCCGGCGGCGAGGGCGTGCTGCACGACGGCGATGCGGCGACCGAGATCCTCGCCTATGCCGCCGGCCACGGTGTCGATTGCATCGTGATCGCGTCGCACCGTCCGGGGATGCGCGATTTCCTTCTGGGCTCGACCGCCTCGCGGGTGGTGCGCCACGCCCAATGCTCGGTCATGGTGCTGCGTTAGGGGGCCGGCCGCGCGCAACCGATCGCGCGCAGCGCCTCCTCGATGGTCGCGGAGGTGAAGGGCTGGTCGAGCACGAGCCAGCCGCGATCGCGCGCCGCCTCGGGCGTCAGCGACGCTCCGACCAGAAGCAGCCGGCCGCCGGCCTTCGCGACCTGAGCGGCAAGCCCGCTGTCCTCGACCGCCGCGACCGGGGCGCGCACGATGGCCGCACAGAGCCGTGCCGTTCCCTCCAGAAGGCGCGCCGCCTCCTCGGGCGAGGCGGCCATCGAGAGGTCCGCCGGTCCGCAGTCGCGGATCGATTCGGCGAGGTCGAGCGCGATGAAGGGATCGGACTCGACGATCAGGACGCGCGGCGGTTCGTTGTGCATGGTCTTCCTTCGGGCAGCATCGGGCGGACAGCGCCGCCGCCCCTTATGGAACCGGAACGGCGCGGCGGCATTAAACTGCGACATAGAGCACGCCGATCACCGTCACCCTTGTTCACCCTTGCGCGAGCGTCCCGATGCCCACGGATTGCCGAACCTGCCTCCTGCGCCAGCGGCCCTGCTTTCACCGGATGAGCGAATCCGAGGTCGCCTTCATGGACCGGTTCAAGATCGACGAGATCGCGGTTCCCCCCGGCGGCGCCATCCAGTTGCAGGGCCACCCGACGGGCCGGCTCTACACCGTCCTGTCGGGGATGGGACTGCGCTGCGTGACGCTCGAGGACGGACGGCGGCAGGTGGTGAACTTCGCGCTGCCCGGCGACCTGATCGGTCTCAACAGCGCGCTGACCGGCGAGGCCCGGGCCTCGGCCGAGGCGACGACGCCGATGCGGCTGTGCGTCTTCGACCGCCACCGCCTGTGGGGCCTGTTCCGGGATCACCCCGAGCGGGCCTTCGCCCTGACCTGGGCCGCGGCGCAGGAGGAACACTTCCTCGGCGAGGCGCTGGCGACGCTGGGCCAGAGAACCGCGACCGAGGCCGTCGCCTGGGCGCTGGCGGTGCTGGACCGGCGCCTGCGCGACCTCGGGATGGACTCGGGCGGGTCGGTGCCCCTGCCCTATCGCCAGCAGGATCTGGCGGATGCGCTGGGGCTGTCGCTCGTCCACACCAACAAGACGCTTGCGGCGCTGCGCGCCCGCGGCCTCGCCGACTGGCGGGGCGGCCGGCTCACCGTTCCCGACCGCGAGGCGCTGGAAACCGTGGCGAAGGCGCCCGAGGCGGGCAGCCGTGTCCGTCCGATCCTCTAGCCGGCGTGGCCCCGCGGCGCGCCCTCAGGCCGCCGGCATCCGGGTCTCGACCATGCCCGCGTACCAGCTCGATCCGAAGGGTATCGCGTTGTCGTCGAAGTTGTAGGCGGGATGGTGCACCATGGCCGTGTCGCCGTTGCCGACGAAGATGTAGGCCCCCGGGCGCTCGTTCAGCATGAACGAGAAATCCTCGGCCCCCATGAGCGGTGCGGTGTCGGTGTTGACATGGCCCGACACGGCCTGCGCCACGGCCGCGGCGAATTCGGTGTTCTCGGGCGTGTTCATGGTCACGGGATAGCCGCGCTGGTAATCGACCGCCGCGGTCGCGCCGAAGGTCGCCGCCGTGCCTTCTGCGATCGCCTTGACGCGCGCCTCGACGAAATCCTGCACGCCGGGGTCCATGGTGCGCACCGTGCCCTTCAGGAGGACCGTCTGCGGGATGACGTTGTGCGCCTCGGATTCGGTGCGGAAGGTGCAGATCGAGACCACCACCTGCTTGAGCGGATCGACGTTGCGCGAGGCGATCGACTGCATCGCGACGACGATATGGGCCGCGACCAGGGTGGTGTCGATGCAGTCGTGGGGCTTCGCGGCGTGGCCGCCCTTGCCGGTGACGACGATCTCGAACTGGTCGGCCGCGGCCATCATCGCGCCGGGCCGGATTGCGAAATGGCCGACCGGAATCCCCGGCATGTTGTGCATGCCATAGACCTCCTGAATGCCGAAGCGGTCCATCAGGCCGTCGTTGACCATCTCGCGCCCGCCGCCGCCGCCCTCTTCGGCGGGCTGGAAGATCACCACCGCGGTGCCGTCGAAATTGCGGGTCTCGGCCAGGTATTTCGCCGCACCCAGCAGCATCGAGGTGTGCCCGTCATGGCCGCAGGCGTGCATCTTGCCGGGGGTCTTCGACGCGTAGGGCAGCCCGGTCGCCTCGTGGATCGGCAGGGCGTCCATGTCGGCGCGCAGCCCGATGACGCGGCCGCGCGTGTCGGTCTTGCCGCGGATCACGCCGACGACGCCGGTCCGTCCGATGCCCTCGACCACCTCGTCGCAGCCGAAGTCGCGCAGAAGGGCCGCCACCTTGCCGGCCGTGCGCTGCACGTCGAACTGCAGCTCGGGATGTTCATGGAAATCGCGCCGCCAGGCGGCAATCTCCGGCAGAAGCTCGGCAAATCGGTTCTTTACGGGCATCGGGGGGTCTCCTTGTCGCGGGCCGCGCGGGCGGGGCTCCGTCCTGCGCCCATGGTCAGCCCGTTTCGGCGGCGCCCGCAACCCCAAAAGCGACGCCGGTCGCGACCGGGCGCACGAGCGGTTCCGCCGGGGCCGGGCGCCGGGTCAGACGGCGAGCTCGGCCACGAGGTCGCGCATGAACCTCTGACCCGCCTCGAATTCCGAGACCTCGAGGTATTCGTCTGGCTGATGGGCCTGCGCGATGTCGCCCGGCCCGCAGACCACCGTCGAATAGCCGGCCGCCTGGAACTGGCCGGCCTCGGTGCCGTAGCTCACCACATGGGTTCCGTTGTCGCCGGTCAGCCGGCGCACCAGCCGCTCGGCGGCGCCGTCGGCTTCGGGCACCAGCGGCGGGACGGTGAAGAACGGCTCGAGCGTGATCCCCGCCTCCGGGTGGATCCGCCGCATCGCCGCGGTCAGACGGTCGGCCTCGGCCGCGACCCGCGCGGCCCAGTCGGCGACGCTCTCGCCGGGCACGACGCGGAACTCGATGGCGAAGTCGCAGCGCGCCGCGGTGATGTTGTGCGCCGTGCCGCCCTCGATCATGCCGACATGCAGCGTCGTCCAGGGCGGATCGAATCGCGACGCCAGCGCCGAGGGGGGACGCGCCGCGCTTTCGGCGTTGCGATCGTTCGCCCACTGGATCAGCCGCGCGCCCTCCATGATCGCGCTCACCCCCTTGTGGATGAGCGAGGAATGCACCTCGTGGCCGCGGACACGGACGAAAAAGCCGCTGCCGCCCTTGTGGCCGGTCACCGCCTTCATCCGCGATGGCTCGCCCACGACGACCGCGGCCGCGCGGGGCAGGCGCGCGGCCATTTCCTGCACCATCGGGATGCAGGCGACGCAGCCGACCTCCTCGTCATAGGAAAAGGCCAGTTGCAGCGGCCGCTTCACCCCGGCCTTCAGCGCCATGGGCACGGCGGCCAGCATCAGCGCGAGGAACCCCTTCATGTCGCAGGTGCCGCGCCCGTAGAGGCGCCCGTCGCGCTCGGTCACGGTCCAGGGGTCCGAGGTCCAGGTCTGCCCGTCCACGGGAACCACGTCCGTATGCCCCGACAGCAGGACCCCGCCGGCGACCGACGGCCCGACCTCGGCGTAGAGCGAGGCCTTGCGGCCCGTCGGATCCGGCACCCGACGCGACTCGATGCCGAAACCGGCGAGGTAGCGCTCGACCCATGCGACGAGATCGAGGTTGCTGTCCCGGCTGACGGTCGGGAAGGCCACGAGGCGCTCGAGAATCTGCCGCGCCGAAAGCTCTGTCATCCCGATCCTCCTGCCCCCGCCTGTTCCCCGCCACCCTGTCGCGACGGCGCGGCAGGGTCAAGCGACCGGCAGATTGCCTGATCCGTCCGGCAGATTGCCAGGTTGCCGCAGGGACGGGACATCATTTTTCAGTGTTGCCCGGCGGTCAAATATCGCTAACACTCGCGCAAATCCGCCCCACGAGGGCCGGGCATAAAAGCAAAACAATAACAACCGACTGGGAGCGCCGTATGCCCGATGGGGGCCAGCCCGTCCTCGATGTCCGGGACCTGAAGACCGTTTTCAGGACCCGCGGCGGCGAGGTGCACGCCGTCAACTCGGTGAGTTTCGATCTCCGGCCCGGCGAGCTTCTGGGCGTCGTCGGCGAAAGCGGCTCGGGGAAATCGGTGACGATGATGTCGCTGCTGGGGCTGCTGCCGTCGCCGCCGGCGGATGTGCGCCAGGGCGAGGTCCGCTTCGAGGGAACCGACCTGCTGCGCTGCACGCCCGAGCATCTGCGCGCGGTCCGCGGCGGGCGCATCGGGTTCATCTTCCAGGACCCGATGACCAGCCTCAACCCGGTGTTCACGGTGGGCTTCCAGATCATGGAGCCGCTGCGCCGCCACATGGGCATGACCCGCGAGCAGGCCCGCAAGCGCGCGCAGGAGCTGCTGGAGCTGGTCGGCATTCCGGCGGCCCGGCAGCGGCTGAACGACTATCCGCACCAGTTCTCGGGCGGCATGCGGCAGCGGGTGATGATCGCGATCGCCCTCGCCTGCGACCCGAAGGTGCTGATCGCGGACGAACCGACGACCGCGCTTGACGTGACCATCCAGGCGCAAATCCTCGAGCTGGTGCGCGACCTGCGCCAGAAGCTCGGCATGGCGATCATCTGGATCACCCACGACCTGGGCGTGATCGCCGGCATCGCCGACCGGGTGATGGTGATGTATGGCGGCCAGGTCGTCGAGATGGCCCCGGTCAAGGAGCTGTTCGCCCGTCCGCGGCACCCCTACACCCAGGCGCTGCTCAAGACCATTCCCTCGGTGCGCGGTGAACGCACGGCCAGGCTGTCGGTCATCGAGGGCCAGCCGCCGATCCTGACCGAAGCGCCGCGGTCCTGCTCCTTCCGCGCCCGCTGCATCCACGCCTTCGACCGCTGCGCGAAGGAGAACCCGCCGCTCGAGGAACGCGCGCCCGGTCATTTCGCCGCCTGCTTCTGGGCCGGGACGCAGAACGGGGTCCGCCATGCTTGACGCCACTGCACGCCGGCGCAAGCTGGTCGAGGTCTCGGGCCTCAAGATGTATTTCCCGATCACGGCGGGCATCTTCCGCAGCAAGGTCGGTGACGTGAAGGCCGTCGATGACGTGAGCTTCGACATCTACGAGGGCGAGACGCTGGGCCTTGTCGGGGAATCGGGCTGCGGCAAGTCCACCTGCGGGCGGGCGCTCCTGCGGCTTTACGAGCCCACGGCGGGAACGGTGGTGATCGACGGCCAGGAGATCGCGAAGGCCGCGCCGGAGGCGCTGCGGCGGATGCGGCCGACCATGCAGATGGTGTTCCAGGACCCGCAGGCCAGCCTCAACCCGCGGATGACGGTCGCCTCGATCATCGGCGAGCCGCTCGACGAGCACTCGGGCCTGTCGAAGCCCGAGAAGCTCGCCCGGATCTACGAGCTTATGGATCAGGTCGGGCTGAACCGTGCCTTTGCCAACCGCTACCCGCATGAATTCTCCGGCGGGCAGCGTCAGCGCATCGGCATCGCGCGGGCGCTGGCGCTGAACCCCAAGTTCATCGTCTGCGACGAGCCTATCGCCGCGCTCGACGTGTCGATCCAGGCGCAGGTGGTGAACCTGCTCGAGGAGCTGCAGGACCGGCTCGGGCTCACCTATCTCTTCATCAGCCACGACCTGTCGATGGTGCGCCACATCGCCGACCGGGTCGCGGTCATGTATCTGGGGCGCATCGCCGAGCTGGCGCCGCGCGACGCGCTCTACGAGCGGCCGCTGCACCCCTACACGCAGGCGCTGCTGTCGGCGGTCTGCGAACCCGATCCCGAGATCGAGGCGACCCGCCGCCGGATCATCCTGACCGGCGATGTGCCCTCGCCCGCCAATCCGCCCAAGGGCTGCACCTTCTGCACGCGCTGCCCCAAGGTCATGGACGTCTGCCGTTCCGTCGTCCCCGCCTTCACCGAGATCGAGCCGGGCCGCTTCGTGGCCTGCCATCTCTACACCGAACAGAACGCGACCGCCGGGCAAACGGCGGCACCCGAGGCAACCCAGAGCATCCAACAAGGAGTGACCCAATGAAACTCAGAACCGCCCTTCTGGGCGCCGCTGCCGGTCTCACCCTCGCCCCCGCGGCCTGGGCCGAGCGCGGTGCCGATGGCCAGGTGAACATCATCTACTGGCAGGCCCCGTCGATCCTGAACCCGTATCTGTCGTCGGGGACCAAGGACGTGGAATCCGCGTCGCTCGTGCTCGAGCCGCTGGCCGGCTTCGACGAGAAGGGCGCCATCTTCCCGCGTCTGGCCGCCGAAATCCCGACCGTCGACAACGGCGGCATCTCGGCCGACCTCAAGACCATCACCTGGAAGCTGAAGCCCGACCTGAAATGGTCGGACGGCACCCCGGTCACCTCGGCCGACGTGGTGTTCACGGCCGAGTACTGCATGCATCCCGAAGGCGGCTGCGCGCAGCTTGCCCGCTATGAGGGCGTGGACAAGGTCGAGGCCCTGGACGATCTGACCGTGAAGGTGACGTTCAAGGAGCCGAAGCCCAACCCCTACAACGCCTTCGTCGGCTCGACCTCGCCGATCCTGCAGAAGGCCCAGTTCCAGGACTGCCTCGGCGCCAAGGCCCCGGAGTGCACCGCGGCGAACTTCGGCCCGATCGGCACCGGCCCCTTCGTGGTGACCGAGTTCAAGCCGAACGACGTGATCCAGCTCAAGGCCAACGAGAACTACCGTGATCCGGCCAAGCCCGCCTTCGCCACCGTGAACTTCAAGGGTGGCGGCGATGCGGCGGCCGCGGCGCGCGCGGTTCTGGAAACCGGCGAATACGACTACGCCTGGAACCTGCAGCTTGCCCCCGACGTGCTGGCTGGGATGGAAGCGGCCGGCAAGGGCGAGGTCATCAACGGCTTCGGCACCCTGGTCGAGCGGATCGAGATGAACATGACCGACCCCTCGCCCGACCTGCCGGAAGGCGAGCGTTCGACCGCCAAGCATCCGCACCCGATCCTGTCGGACATGAAGGTGCGTCAGGCCCTGTCGATGGCGATCGACCGCAACCTGCTGGTGGAAGTGGGCTACGGCAAGGCCGGCCGCCCGACCTGCGATCTGGTGCCGGCGCCCGAGGCCTTCGCCGCCAAGAACACCGTCTGCCTGACCCAGGACATCGAGGGCGCGAAGAAGCTTCTCGACGAAGCGGGCTGGACCGTGGGCGCCGACGGCATCCGCGAGAAGGACGGCAAGAAGCTGAAGCTGCTCTACCAGACCTCGACCAACGCGGTGCGTCAGGACTTCCAGGCGCTGATCAAGGAATGGTGGAAGGAAATCGGGGTGGACGCCGAACTGAAGAACGTCGACGCCTCGGTCTTCTTCGGTGGCGACCCCGGCTCGCCGGACACCTTCCAGAAGTTCTACGCGGACGTGGAAATGTACGCGAACAACTTCGACGGCACCGACCCCGAGCCGTACCTCGCGCAGTACACCTGCGACAAGGCGCCGCGCCCGGAAACCCAGTGGCAGGGCGAGAACATCAACCGGTTCTGCAACAAGGACTATGACGCGCTTGTGGCCGAACTCGGCAAGACCGCCGACATGGCCAAGCGCGAGGAACTGGCCAAGAAGATGAACAACATGCTGACCGTGGACAGCTATGTTGTCGTCCCGCTGGTGGACCGCGGCCGGAACTCGGGCAAGTCCAAGACCCTGGGCGGGGTCGTGCTGAACACCTGGGACTCCGAGCTGTGGAACGTCTCGGACTGGTACCGGGTGAAGTGACCTGAACCGGATGCGGCCCCGCGGCGGATCCTCCGCCCGCGGGGCCGTTGCCTTTCCCTGAAACCGCTGAACCGAGACGCCGATGCTCACCTTCACGCTGCGACGGCTGCTGATCGCCATTCCGACGCTTCTGTTCATCAGTTTCGTCATCTTCATGCTGCTGGACCTGGCGCCGGGCGACCCGCTGGCCGACCAGCCGCTGACCGTGCCCCCGGAGGTGCGCGAGAAGATGCGCATCGCGCTCGGCCTCGATCAGCCGGCGATCGTGCGCTACGCGCTCTGGCTCAAGCAGTTCTTCTGGGTCGAGCCGCTGCACATGCTGGACGGGCTGTTCGGCACACACTGGTCCGAGGGCCAGCAGCGCATCCTGTCCTGGCAGTTCCGCAGCCCGGCGATGGACGTGATCTGGCAGCGCCTGCCGCAGACGCTGACCGTCGTCGGCATGGCCTATCTGGTCGGCGTGCTGATCGCCGTGCCGATCGGGGTGATCTCGGCCTACCGGCAGTATTCCTGGTTCGACCAGATCGGCACCTTCATCTCGATGATCGGCTTCTCGGTGCCCACCTTCTTCACCGGCGTCCTGCTCATCATCATCTTCGCGGTCAAGCTGCAGTGGTTCCCGTCGATCTACGACACCACGCTCAAGGTGACAGACTGGTCCAGCTTCTGGCAGCAGGTGCGCCAGATGGTGATGCCGGTCACGGTGCTCGCGCTCTTCAACGCGAGCCAGATCAGCCGCTTCATGCGCGCCTCGATGCTGGACAACCTCGGGCAGGACTATGTGCGCACCGCCCGGGCCAAGGGCATGACCGAAAGGGTCGTGGTACTGAAGCACGTGCTGCGCAACTCGCTCATCCCGGTCGTGACCGTGATCGCGCTGGGGATCCCCTCGGTCTTCGGCGGCGCGATCATCACCGAGCAGGTGTTCAAGGTGAACGGCCTCGGCCAGCTGCTCATCACCGCGATCTACGCCAACGACCTGCCGATGGTGCAGACGCTGACCTTCATCTTCGCCGTGCTGATCGTGCTCTTCAACCTGATCGCCGACATCCTCTACGGCGTCCTCGACCCGCGGATCCGCTATGACTGACACCGCCGCCCCTCCGACCGCCGCCGCCGTCCGCCCGCCGCGCAGCCAGTGGCGCGACGTGTGGGACCAGTTCAAGACCCACAAGGGTGCGCTGGTCGGCCTGACCGTGTTCACGCTGATCCTGGCGCTGGTGGCGCTCGGGCCCTGGCTCTGGCAGATCAACCCGGCCAAGCTCGACATCCGCAACAAGAACCTGCCGATGACGCTCGCGCATCCGTTCGGGACCGACCAGCTCGGGCGCGACACGCTGGCGCGGCTCATCCAGGGGGGCAAGGTCTCGATCGCCGTGGGCCTGACCGCGATGCTTCTGTCGCTGTCGCTCGGCACGCTGATCGGGGTGCTGTCGGGGTTCTTCCGGCGGCTCGACAACCTGCTGATGCGGATGACCGACCTCTTCCTCGCGCTGCCGCTGCTGCCACTGCTGCTGCTGATGGTCACGCTCTTCCGCGAGCCGCTGTCGCGCCGCTTCGGGCCGGAACTGGGGATCTTCATCCTGATCGTGGTCGCGATCGGTGTGACGAGCTGGATGCAGACGGCTCGGATCGTGCGCGGCGAGGTTCTGGCGCTCAAGGAGCGCGAGTTCGTGCTGGCGGCGCGGTCGATCGGCACGCCGCCGCGGCGGCTGATCCTGCGCCACATCCTGCCCAATGTGCTGAGCCCGATCATGGTCTCGGCCACGCTCGGCATCGCGAGCGCGATCATCACGGAATCGGCGCTGTCGTTCCTGGGCCTCGGCTTCCCGCCGGACTTCCCGACCTGGGGCCGGCTTCTGTTCGAGGGCGTGGACTACATGCAGCAGTTCCCGGCTCGGGTGATCTGGCCGGGGCTGGCGATCTCGCTCACGGTGCTGTCGGTCAACTACATCGGCGACGGGCTGCGCGACGCGCTCGACCCGCGCATCCGCGGGCGCTGAGCGGTCCGGAAGGGCGGGGGCGCTGCCCCCGCAGCCCCCGGGGTATTTCGACGAAGAAGAAGCCAGGACCGCTACGGAATCCGGCGCGCTAGTGCATCGCCCGGCGAATCCGCCGCACCATCAGCCAGACCGCCAGCACGATCACGGGCACGAGGCCGGCGGTCAGCGCCTCCTTCGACAGGCCCATGGCCTTGGCCAGCGGATAGGCCAGATAGGCGGCGAGGCTGACGGCGTAGTAGCTGATCGCCACGACCGAGAGCCCCTCGACCGTGTGCTGGAGCCGGAGCGCGAGGTCGGCGCGGCGGTCCATGCTTTCGAGAAGCATCTGGTTCTGGGCCGAGCGCTCGACATCGACGCGAGTGCGCAGGAGTTCCCCCGCCCGGGTGGCGCGCTCGATCATCTGGGCAAGCCGCCGCTCGGCGGATTTCACCGTGCGCATCGCTGGTTCGTAGCGGCGGGTCATGAATTCGGAAAAGAGCTGGCGGCCGTCGAACCGGGTTTCGCGCAGGACCGCGATGCGGTCGAGCACGATCGCCTCGTAGGCGCCGGTGGCGCCGAATCGGAAAGTGTGGCGCATGGCGAGGCTCTCCAGCTCTTCGGAGACCGCGAGCAGCTGGTGCAGCGTGGCGTCGGCCGGGCGGGTCGCGTCGGCCATCCCCTCCATCAGCGCCGAGAGCTGGGTGTCGAAGGCGTTCAGCCGCTTGGACAGGTCGCGCGCCCGGCCGAGGCCGAGCATCGACATGGCGCGGTAGGTCTCGATCTCGCACAGCCGCTGGACGATCCGCCCCACGCGGCGCGGCCCGGTGCCGGGCCGCACGAAGACGGCAAAGCGCATCTGGCCGGCCGGATCGATGCGGAAATCGCCGGCGACGATCGCCGCCCCGTCGATGATCGAGGAGCAGGCGAGGCTTTCGGGCACGAACCAGTCGTCGATCCGCGCGGCGATCCCGGCGGGATCGTCGGGCATCGGCTCCACCCGGATCAGCATGGCCGCGATGCGCCCGCCCGGTGCCGAGGCGAGCCAGTCGGCCGGAAAGACCTCGGCCTCGGCCGGATCGAAGGGCCGCGGCGACAGGGCCGTTTCATAGGCCATGCAGGTCACGAACTCGGTGTGGCTTTCCCATTTTAGATGGTGGCGCCCGATGTCGCCGGTGTAGTGCCCGGCGCCCTCGGGGGGCGGCGGAGCGCCGTAGCGGTCGAGAAGCCGTCCAAGGTGGGCCACGTCCAGCGCGCGGTCGCGGTTGGCCGCGTCCAGAGGCTGCTTGAAGGCGACGTAGACCACCTGTGACGGCACCTCGATCGACGGGAACGGGCGCGCGTGCAGCTCGTTGACGAGCGCGTAGCGGAGGGGGTGGTCGGTGGGGGTCATGTCGGCAGAGGGGTTGCGGTGGCCTGCCTTCCGGATAGCCGCTTGCGGCCAGGGGTGCCAGAGAAATTGCGGCGGGTCGCGGACCGGTCCTGCACGGCGACAGGGTGCCCGCGCTCCGGCCCCGGGATGGATCCGTCCCCCGGGGCCGGAGCGCGGGCGTGGGCCGGTCAGTCGAGCATCGGCAGAAGGCTGTCGATCGACTTCTTGGCGTCGCCGTAGAACATCCGCGTGTTCTCCTTGTAGAAGAGCGGGTTCTCGATGCCGGAATAGCCGGTCCCCTGCCCGCGCTTGGACACGAACACCTGCTTGGCCTTCCAAACCTCGAGCACCGGCATCCCGGCAATGGGGCTGTTGGGGTCCTCCTGCGCGGCCGGGTTCACGATGTCGTTCGAGCCGATGACGATCACCACGTCGGTGTTCGGGAAGTCGTCGTTGATCTCGTCCATCTCCAGCACGATGTCGTAGGGCACCTTGGCCTCGGCCAGAAGCACGTTCATGTGGCCGGGCAGACGCCCCGCCACCGGGTGGATCGCGAAGCGCACGGTCTTGCCCTTGGCGCGCAGCTTGCGGGTGAGTTCGCTGACCGACTGCTGCGCCTGCGCCACCGCCATGCCGTAGCCCGGCACGATGATGATGCTGTCGGCGTCATTGAGCGCCGCGGCCACGCCCTCGGCGTCGATGGCGATCTGCTCGCCCGCGATCTCCATCGCCGGACCCGTGGTGTTGCCGAAGCCGCCGAGGATCACGCTGATGAACGACCGGTTCATCGCCTTGCACATGATGTAGCTCAGGATCGCCCCCGAGGAGCCGACCAGCGCGCCCACCACGATCAGGAGGTCGTTCGACAGCGAAAACCCGATCGCCGCCGCCGCCCAGCCCGAGTAGCTGTTCAGCATCGAGACCACCACCGGCATGTCCGCGCCCCCGATCCCCATGATCAGGTGATAGCCGATGAAGAAGGCCAGAAGCGTCATCAGCAGCAGCGCCCAGAGGCCGGCCCCGTTGATGTAGGCGAGAAGCAGCAGGAACGACAGGATGGCCGCGCCCGCGTTCAGAAGGTGCCCGCCGGGCAGCTTCTTCGCCTTGCCATCGACGCGGCCCGCGAGCTTGCCGAAGGCGATGACCGATCCGGTGAAGGTGACCGCCCCGATGAAGACGCCGAGGAAGACCTCGATGCGCAGGATGGTCATCTCGACCGCGGACTTGTGCGCCAGCACGGCGGCAAAGCCGCGCAGCCCGCGTTCCTCGAGCGCGGCCGCGCGCCCCGCGGCGCCGAGCGTCGGCGACAGGCCGGCCACCATGTCGGCGACCCGCGCCGCCTCGATGTGGGCGTTGTAGCCGATGAAGACGGCCGCAAGACCCACGAGCGAGTGCATCGCGGCCACGAGCTGCGGCATCTCGGTCATCTGGACGCGCTGCGCGACGATCCAGCCGATCACGCCGCCGGCGAGCACCATCGCCAGCGACACGCCCCAGAGGCCGGCGCCCGGACCGTAGAGCGTGGCGAGCACCGCCAGCGCCATGCCGCCGATGCCGTACCAGACGGCGCGCTTGGCGCTTTCCTGGCCGGACAGCCCGCCCAGCGACAGGATGAAGAGAACGGCCGCAACGACATAGGCGGCGGTGGTGAATCCGTAGTCCATCGCGCCGGTCTCCTTACGACTTCTGGAACATGGCGAGCATGCGCCGGGTGACCATGAAGCCACCGAAGATGTTGATGCCGGCCATGAAGACCGACAGGGCCGCGAGGACGATCACCAGCCACGAGCCCGACCCGATCTGCATCAGCGCCCCGAGGATGATGATCGACGAGATCGCATTCGTGACCGCCATCAGCGGCGTGTGCAGCGAATGCGAGACGTTCCAGATCACCTGGAAGCCGACGAAGACCGAGAGCACGAAGACGATGAAATGGCTCATGAAGCTCGCCGGCGCGTAGAGCCCCGCCAGCAGGATCGCCGCCCCGCCCGCGGCCAGCAGCGTGACCTGGTTGCGCGTCTGGGCCTTGAACGCCGCCACCTCCTGGGCCCGGCGCTCCTCGGGCGTGAGCTCCTTTGGCTTTTCCTTGGGCTTCTGCACCGCGATCGCCTGCACCTTCGGCGGCGGCGGCGGGAAGGTGACCTCGCCCGCCTTGGTGACCGTGGCGCCCCGGATCACGTCATCCTCCATGTTGTGGACGAGGACGCCGTCCTTCTTCGGCGTGAGGTCAGCCAGCATGTGGCGGATGTTGGTGGCGTAGAGCTGCGAGGACTGCGCCGCCATGCGCGAGGGAAAGTCGGTGTAGCCGATGACGGTCACGCCGTTGTCGGAGAC
Source organism: Pseudomonadota bacterium (assembly GCA_049324535.1). GTDB lineage: Bacteria > Pseudomonadota > Alphaproteobacteria > Rhodobacterales > Rhodobacteraceae > JBMOOG01. The sequence goes on from JBMOOG010000012.1 coordinate 58,041, forward strand.
GATCTTCTGGTCGGGCACCGTCAGGTCGCAGTTGCCGCCGCGCTCGGCCGCCAGATCGACGATCACCGATCCGCGCTTCATCATCGCCACCATGTCCGCGAGCCAGAGCTTCGGCGCGTCCCGGCCCGGGATGAGCGCGGTGGTGATGACGATGTCCATGTCCGGCGCCAGCTCGCGGAACTTCTTCAGCTGCGCCTCGCGGAACTCGGGGCTCGAGGGCGCGGCGTAGCCGCCGGTCGCGGCCCCGTCCTGCGCCGGACCGGCAAAGTCCAGATAGACGAACTCGGCCCCCATCGACTCGATCTGCTCGGCCACCTCGGGGCGCACGTCGAAGGCGTAGGTGATCGCGCCCAGCGAGGTCGCCGCCCCGATCGCGGCCAGCCCCGCGACGCCCGCGCCCACGACCAGCACCTTCGCGGGCGGCACCTTGCCCGCCGCCGTCACCTGCCCGGTGAAGAAGCGGCCGAAGTTGTTCGCCGCCTCGATCACCGCGCGGTAGCCGGCGATGTTGGCCATCGACGACAGGGCGTCCATCTTCTGCGCGCGCGAGATGCGCGGCACCATGTCCATGGCGACGACGGTGGCGCCCGATTTGGCGGCCGCGTCGAGCAGGTCCTTGTTCTGGGCGGGATAGAAGAACGAGATCAGCGTCTGCCCTTCATGCAGCCGCTTGACCTCGGCGGGCATCGGCGGGCGCACCTTCGCCACCACCTCGGCCTCCTTCCAGAGCGCGGCGGTGGTCTTGACCACCTTCACCCCGGCCGCCTCGTAGGCCGCATCGGCAAAGCCCGCGGCATCGCCGGCGCCGGTCTCGATCAGGCATTCGTGGCCCAGTTTCTGCAACTGGACGGCCGAGTCGGGCGTCATGGCAACGCGCGCCTCGCCCGGCTGGATTTCCTTGGGTGCGCCGATCTTCACTGTGTCGTCCCCCCTCACAGGCTGCGGACCTGCTTTAGCATTGCGCAAGAAAGTTTCACAAGGCCCGGCTGCGCGCGACAGGGCGTTGCCGGGCGCCCGGGCGGCAACCGGTCACAGCCAGCGCCGGGTGCGGGCCGCGAACTGGTCGAACTGGCTGCCGAAGCGGGCGCGCAGGCGGGCCTCTTCGCCCAGGATGAACCGGCGGGTGATGAGCATGACGAAGGCCGGGATCAGCGGCAGCGCCATCAGCGCGCTCCACCACAGAATCAGGCCCGTGAGCACGGTCGCGTCCGCGAGGTAGATCGGATTGCGCGAGATGCGGAAGACCCCGCCCGTGACCATCGCGTCGGGATCGCGGCGGGGGACGACGGTGGTGCGCCGCGCGAGCATCTGCACCGCCGCCGCCGCCATCAGCGCGAGACCGGCGAGGATCAGCACGACGCCGACCGCCGGCGCCCCCGCAATGGGCGTCGGCATCCAGCGCCCGATCGCCCAGGCGGCCGCGGCAAAGCCCGCGAGCCAGACCGGCGGCAGGTCGATCGCCTCGCGCAGGGTCAGCCGTTCGGTCACCGGTCGCGACCCCCGCGGGGCTTGGGGCCGTCCTGCGCCGGAAAGGCGGCGGCCTGCGCGGCGCGACCGGGCGACGCCCCCACCCCGGCTGCCCCCGCCCCGGTTGCCCGAGTCCCCGTGCGCCCGGCCGGCGCCCTGGCCGGCCCATCCGCCGATACCGTGGCTCGCATCGCCCATTCTCCCGATCCGGTCCCCGATATTCGCGCCTCTGCCGACCAATGCAAACAGAATCGCCGAAGGCGCCCGGCGGACGCGGCCTCTGGCGGAGCCCGCCCGTCCCGGACTAGTCTCGCCCGGGAAGGAGACCGCCATGACCACCGATTTCGACGCCACCCGCGCCCTGTTCCATCTGCCCGAGGGCGTGATCTACCTGGACGGCAATTCGCTCGGGCCCCTGCCCCGGGCGGCGGCGGCGCGGGTTGCCCGCACGATCGAGGCGGAATGGGGCGCGATGCTCATCACCGGCTGGAACAAGGCCGGCTGGATGGACCTGCCCGCCCGAATCGGCGACCGCATCGGCCGGCTGATCGGCGCGGAACCCGGCACGGTCGTCCTTGGCGACACCCTGTCGATCAAGGTCTATCAGGCGCTCGCCTCGGCGCTGGAACTCAACCCGGGCCGCCGCGTGATCCTGTCGGACACCGGGAACTTTCCGTCCGACCTCTACATCGCCGACGGCCTCGTGCGCACGCTCGGGCGCGGATACGAGCTGCGCACCGTCGCGCCCGAGGACGTCGAGGCCGCGATCGGCCCCGAGACCGCGGTGCTGATGCTGACCGAGGTCGACTACCGCACGGGCCGCCGGCACGACATGCGCCATCTGACCCGGATCGCGCACGAGGCCGGCTCGCTCGCGGTCTGGGACCTTGCGCATTCGGCCGGTGCCCTGCCGGTCGATCTGGCGGGGTGCGGCGCCGATTTTGCGGTGGGCTGCACCTACAAGTATCTGAATTCCGGCCCCGGCGGCCCGGCCTTCATCTACGTCGCCCCCCGCCACGCCGAGGCCGCGCGGCCGGCGCTGTCGGGCTGGCTCGGCCACGAGGCGCCCTTTGCCTTCGATCTCGACTACCGGCCCGGACGCGGGATCGAGCGGATGCGGGTGGGCACGCCCCCGGTCCTGCAGCTGGCGGCTCTGGATGCGGCCATGGATGTCTGGGACGGCGTCGCCATGGACGACCTGCGCGCCCGGTCGATCGACCTGTCTCAGGCCTTCATCGCGGCGGTCGAGGCCGCCTGCCCCGATCTCGCGCTGGCCAGCCCGCGCGACCCACAGTCCCGCGGCAGCCAGGTGAGCTTCCGCCACCCGGAGGGTTACGCGATCATGCAGGCGCTGATCGCCGAGGGCGTGATCGGCGACTTTCGCGCCCCCGACATCCTGCGCTTCGGCTTCACCCCGCTTTACACCTCGATGGCCGATGTCGAGGGCGCGGCCCGGATCCTCGCGCGGGTCATGGCCGACCGCAGCTGGGACCGGCCCGAGTATCGCCGCCGCGCCCGCGTGACCTGAACCGTCTCACGGCCGGTCCTGGGCCGGATCGGCCGGACCGCCGGATTTGGCCACGGGCCGGGTGCTCCGCAGGAAGCGCAGCACCAGCGCCACGGCGGCGGTCAACGGGCCGAGGAAGAACCCCGCCCAGACGCCCGGCGCACCCATGCCGCCTCGCGTCGCCAGCACCGCCGCGATGCCGGCCCCCGTGAGCCCCAGTGCCGGGATCGCCCCGAGCGGGGCCAGCATCACCGCATCGGCCACCGAGATCGGCATCGTCGCCGAAAGGCCCGCGTCCAGCGGCACCGCAAGCCGCGCGCTGGGCGCGAACTGTCGGGCGATCGACCTCCAGTCCGCCATCGCGCGCGCCCCCCTTTTCTGGCGTTGCGCCGCCCGCGCTAGGCGGCCCGGCGCTGCCCGGCCCAGTCGCGCACGGCGCGCCCGAACGCCTCGAACAGCGGGCGCGAGACCGGATCCTCGGCGGCGCGCCATTCCGGGTGCCACTGGACGGACAGCGTGAAGCCCGGCGCGTCCCTCACGTAGAGCGCCTCCGGCGTCCCGTCCGGAGCCCAGCCCTCGATCACGATCCGCGCGCCCGGCGTCTTGATGCCCTGACCGTGGAGCGAGTTCGTCATCACCTCTTCGGCGCCGAGAAGCCGTGCAAAGACGCCGCCCGGCGTGAAGCGCACCGCGTGGCGCAGGGCAAACTTCTCTTCCTGCGTGCCGTCCGGGGGCATGCGGTGGTTCATCCGGCCGGGAAGGTCGCGGATCTCGGGGTGCAGGGTGCCCCCCATCGCCACGTTCACCTCCTGAAACCCCCGGCAGATGCCGAAGAACGGCTGCCCGCGCTCGACGCAGGCGCGCACGAGGGGCAGCGTGATCGCATCGCGGCAGCGGTCGAAGGCGCCGTGGGCCTCGGTCGGCTCTTCGCCGTATTCGGCCGGGTGCACGTTGGGCCGGCCGCCGGTCAGCAGGAACCCGTCACAGACGGCCATGAGTTCCTCGACGCTGACGAGGTTCGGATCCGCCGGGATCAGGAGAGGCATGCAGCCGGCCACCTCGGCGACGGCCTTGGAGTTCGTCAGCCCGCTGCCGTGCACGGGGTAGTCGCCGTTCAGCAGGCTCATGTTTCCGATGATGCCCACGATCGGGCGACGGGTCGAAGAATGCGCGCTCATGATGGGGCGGAGGATAGGCCGACAGGCGGCAATGTAAACGCCCGGCGGTCGCCTTTCGCGTCCCGAGTGAGCAATTGCCCGGTTTTCAGGCGCCGCGGCCGGAGGGGCGGTCGCCGGAGCCGGCGCTTCGCCTCCGCCCGATCCCCTCGGCCGGCCTTGCACCTGCCGGAGGGCCGACTAGGGTCGGGCGCGAGGAGACACCGCCATGACCCAGACGCCTGCCCCGAAGACCGTCCGCCTTGCCGACTACGCGCCCTATCCGTTCCTCGTCGAGCGGGTGGAGCTGACCTTCCGCCTTGCGCCCCGCGACACGCGGGTGATGGCGCGCATCCGGTTCGCGCCGAACCCGGCGCGGCCCGGGCGTCACGACCTGCGGCTGGACGGCGAGGGTCTGCGGCTGGTCTCGGCCGCCATCGACGGGCGCCCGCTTTCGGTCGTGCCCGATGCCGAGGGTGTGACCGTCCCGGCGGCCCACCTGCCTGAAGGCGGCTTCACCTGGGAGGCCGAGACGGGGATCGACCCCGCCGACAACACCGCGCTCGAGGGACTTTACATGTCGAACGGCCTCTACTGCACCCAGTGCGAGGCCGAGGGTTTCCGCCACATCACCTTCTATCCCGACCGTCCCGACGTGATGGCACCCTTCCATGTGCGCATCGAGAGCGACCTTCCGGTGCTGCTGTCGAACGGCGATCCGCTCGGCGCCGGACCCGACTGGGCCGAGTGGGAAGACCCCTGGCCGAAGCCCGCCTATCTCTTTGCGCTGGTCGCGGGGGATCTGGTCGCGCATCACGACCGCTTCGTCACCCGGTCCGGCCGGACCGTCGATCTGGCGATCTGGGTGCGTCCGGGCGACGTGGACCGCTGCGCCTATGCGATGGACAGTCTGAAGCGGGCGATGGCTTGGGACGAAGAGGCCTACGGGCGCGAATACGATCTGGACGTGTTCAACATCGTGGCGGTCGACGACTTCAACATGGGGGCGATGGAGAACAAGGGGTTGAACATCTTCAACTCCAAGCTCGTCCTGGCCAGCCCCGAGACCGCGACGGACGCCGACTTCGAGCGCATCGAGAGCGTCATCGCCCACGAATACTTCCACAACTGGACCGGCAACCGCATCACCTGCCGCGACTGGTTCCAGCTTTGCCTCAAGGAAGGGCTCACCGTCTTCCGCGACCAGGAGTTCACCAAGGACATGCGGTCCGAGGCGGTGAAGCGGATCGAGGATGTGGCGGCCCTGCGCGCCCGCCAGTTCCGCGAGGATCAGGGGCCGCTCGCCCATCCGGTCCGTCCCGACCACTATCAGGAAATCAACAACTTCTACACGGCCACCGTCTACGAGAAGGGCGCCGAGGTCATCGGGATGCTGAAATCCCTTGTCGGGCCCGAGGGTTACAGGAAGGCGCTCGACCTCTACTTCGACCGCCACGACGGGCAGGCGGCCACCATCGAGGACTGGCTGAGGGTGTTCGAGGACGCCACCGGGCGCGACCTCACGCAGTTCAAGCGCTGGTACACCGATGCGGGCACGCCGCGGCTCTCGGTGTCGGAAGCGTGGAACCCGGGGCCGCAGGGCGGCACCTACACGCTCACCTTCCACCAGAAGACGCCGCCGACGCCGGGCCAGACCGAGAAACCGCCACGGGTGATCCCGATCGCGGTCGGGCTTCTGAACCCCAACGGCGACGAGGTGGTGCCGACGCAGGTGCTGGAGATGACCGAGACCAGCCAGAGCTTCCGCTGGGAGGGTCTGGCGGCGCGGCCGGTGCCCTCGATCCTGCGCGGCTTCTCGGCGCCGGTGGTGCTGGACCGCGACGCCGGCCCGAAGGAACGCGCGTTCCTCCTCGCCCATGACACCGACCCCTTCAACCGCTGGGAAGCGGGCCGCGCGCTGGCGCGGGACGGGCTGATCCGGCAGGTGACCCGGGGGGACGCGCCCTCGGCCGGCTTCATCGACGCGCTCGGCCGGGTGCTGGCGGACGAGGCGCTCGATCCGGCGTTCCGGGCGCTGGTGCTCCGGCTTCCGCCCGAGGAGGAGATCGCGCAGGCGCTGCACGAAACCGGCACGGTCCCCGACCCCGACGCGATCCACGCCGCACGCGAGGATCTGGCCCGCGCGATCGCCACCCGGCTCGAGCGGCCGCTGGCGGCGGCCTTCACGGCGATGGAGCCGTCCGGCCCCTTCAGCCCGGATGCGCACCAGGCGGGCCAACGCGCCCTCCGGCTGGCCGCCCTCGGCTACCTCAGCCGCATCGACGGGGGCGCGCGGGCGCGCGCCCTTTTCGCCACCACCGCCACAATGACCGAAAGCCAGGGCGCGCTGTCGTCGCTGCTGATGATCGGCGCGGGCGAGGCCGAGCTGGCCGCCTTCCACGAGCGCTGGCAGGGCAACCGGCTGGTGATCGACAAGTGGTTCGCGCTGCAACCGATGCTGGCCGCGCCGGACCGGGCGGCCGCGGTTGCGGAGCGGCTGGCGGCGCATCCCGACTTCGACTGGAAGAACCCCAACCGCTTCCGGGCGCTCCTGTCCTCGCTGGCGGCCAACCATGCGGGCTTCCATCACGCCTCGGGCGTGGGCTACCGCTTCTACGCCGACTGGCTGATCCGGCTTGATCCGGTCAACCCGCAGACCACGGCGCGCATGTCCACGGCCTTCGAGACCTGGCGGCGCTATGACGGCGCGCGGCAGGCGCTGATCCGATCCGAGCTTTCCCGTATCCGCGAGCGGCCGGGGCTGAGCCGGGACATGAGCGAGATGGTGGACCGGCTTCTCGGGGGCTGAGTTTCGGGGGCTGAGTTTTGGGGGCTGAGTCGGCCGGGGCGCCCATGGCGTCCCCCGCATCGCCGCGCGTCCGGCATCGGTCGGCCCAAAACCGCGGCACTGTTTCCGGATCGTCGGGCAAGAGGCGTTCACGGGGCGCGTGCCGCAGGTCTGCCGCAATCGGTTCGTCTAAGATCGTCCCGTGAACAGTCTTTGTATCCGGCCTTTGTCATGACGAGTTTCGAGTATCGCGTTCAGGCCCGCAATCCGGGCACTTATCTCGCGTTCGGGGCCTGCGGCCTTCTGGCCTGCGTCGCCTGGATCCTCAGGGCGCCCGCCATTGCCTGGGTTCCAGTCCTTGCGCTTCTCTCGGCGATCCTCTGGCGCCTTGCCGTCAATCCGCGGACCGGGTTCCGCCTCACCGAGGACAGGCTCGAGATCTTTGCACCCGGCGATTTCCGGGTGGTGCCGCTGAACCACATCGACAGCGTGGCCCTGACCCGCGACGACAAGGGTGCGCCGGACTGCATGATCCATACGCGCGACGGCCGGCGCATCGCACTGCCCTGCGCCAGCCGCTTCCAGCCCGCCGACCTGCGCCGGCAGTTCACCATGCGGGACGTGCGTATCCTGATCTAGCGGCAGTAGGGCTGACTGCGGGTCCAGGCGGCCATCTCGGCAACCTTGGACCGGTCGTGCATCGGTCCCCAGTCGTTTACCAGACCGGCGAGCGCGCCCTTGCCCTCGACCAGGCCACCCCCCTCGGGCGCCCGGTTCGCGGCGATCTTGACCGCACAGGCAAGGTTGGTGGCCCCGTCGGTCAGACCGCCCCGGCTCAGGTCGCAGCCGACGTAGCGCGCCGTCGCGGGCGAGATTTGCAGAAGCCCGATGTAGCGCCCGCCGCCGCCCCTGGCCTGCGGGTTCCAGGTGCTTTCGTATTTCGCGATGGTCGAGAAGAGGCCCGCCCAGAAGGCCTGTCTCTCGGCCGGCGTGCCGTCTTCGTAGCCGGGGCAGAAGGTGGCGACATCCATCGGGACCGTCGAGGTCAGCACCGCGCCTTCGGTGCGCAACGCATCGAGCGTCGCCTCGGTCCACTGGCCGGCCTCGGGCCGGTGGTCCCAGCGCATCACCGGCATCGCGTCGGTCGCGCCATCCGCGGGCATCACGCAGGCCGAGGTCGCAAGGACGGCGCACAGGGCCAGCGGCCTGGTCAGGGATTTGAGCATGGATCCGTCTTGGCAGCACCGGGCCCCCACGGCCGGCGGCGAGAGACTGTCGGCCGGAGGCGGCGCTGGCAAGCGGTGCCGAGGCCGACCGCGGCGCGCCAAGGGCGCCTCGGCAGGGATCCGCCGGCCGCAAGGGCCTGATCGCGGCCGGTTTCGGCAAGGATCCGCCGGTGGTCGCGGGCCGGTGGCCGCGCTTGCCTGCCTCGGCCCCCTGTCCTAGAAGGGGCGCGATTGACGAAAGGGACCGCCATGCTCGACCTGTCCTTCACCGCCCCGGCCGCCCGCGTGATCGAGGGGGCCACCGGTCCCTGGGAACTCGTGATCGGCATGGAGGTCCATGCCCAGGTCGCCTCCAAGGCCAAGCTCTTTTCCGGCGCCTCGACCGAATTCGGGGCCGAGCCGAACGCGAACGTCTCGTTCGTCGATGCGGCGATGCCGGGCATGCTGCCGGTGATCAACGAATTCTGCGTGGCGCAGGCGGTGCGGACGGGGCTGGGGCTCAAGGCCGCGATCAACCTGCGGTCCGCCTTCGATCGCAAGAACTACTTCTACCCCGACCTGCCGCAGGGCTACCAGATCAGCCAGCTCTACCACCCGATCGTCGGCGAGGGCGAGGTGATCGTCGAGATGGGGCCGGGCGTTGCCCGTCGGGTGCGCATCGAGCGCATCCACCTCGAACAGGACGCGGGCAAGTCGATCCACGATCTCGACCCCACCATGTCCTTCGTCGACCTCAACCGCACCGGCGTCGCGCTGATGGAGATCGTCTCGCGCCCCGACCTGCGCGGGCCCGAGGAGGCGGCCGCCTACGTGGGCAAGCTGCGGCAGATCCTGCGCTATCTCGGCACCTGCGACGGCAACATGCAGAACGGCAACCTGCGGGCCGACGTGAACGTGAGTGTCTGCCGCCCCGGCGCCTACGAGAGATACCAGGCGACCCAGGACTTCGCGCATCTGGGCACGCGCTGCGAGATCAAGAACATGAACTCGATGCGCTTCATCCAGGCCGCCATCGACTACGAGGCGCGGCGCCAGATCGCGATCCTGGAAGACGGCGGCACGATCGAGCAGGAAACCCGGCTTTACGATCCCGACCGGGGCGAGACGCGGTCGATGCGGTCCAAGGAAGAGGCGCACGACTACCGCTACTTCCCTGACCCGGACCTCTTGCCGCTCGAGATCGAACAGGCCTGGGTCGATGAGATCGCCGCCTCGATGCCGGAACTGCCGGATGCCAAGAAGGCGCGCTTCGTGGCCGAATACGGCATGACCGACTACGACGCCGGAGTGCTGACCGCCGAGGTCGAGAACGCCGACTTCTTCGAGACGGTGGCGAGGGGCCGCGACGGCAAGATCGCCGCGAACTGGGTCATCAACGAGCTCTTCGGACGGCTGAACAAGGAGGGGCTGGCCATCGCCGCCTCGCCGGTGTCGGCCGCGCAGCTCGGCGGGGTGCTCGACCTTCTGGCTTCGGGCGAGATCTCGGGCAAGATGGCCAAGGATCTCTTCGACATCCTGTGGACCGAAGGCGGCGACCCGGCCGAGGTGGCCGCCGCCCGCGGCATGAAGCAGGTCAACGACACCGGCGCGATCGAGGCGGCGGTGGACGCGATCATCGCCGAGAACCCGGCGCAGGTGGAGAAGGCGAAGGCCAATCCCAAGCTTGCCGGCTGGTTCGTGGGCCAGGTGCTGAAGGCCACCGGCGGCAAGGCCAACCCCGCCACGGTCAACGAGCTGGTGGCGCGAAAGCTCGGGCTCTGAAACGGAAGGGGCGGCGCCGCTGCGCCGCCCCTGCCCTTGCGAGAGACACGTTCGAGGCCGAGGCCCCGCGTCAGGCCGTCTTGCGGCGGCGCAGCGCGGCGAGGCCCCCCAGTCCCGCCAGCAGGACGAGACCCGAGGCCGGAACCGGGATCGAGGCGATGGCCACGTTGTCCAGAAGACCGCCGACCCCATCGCTGCGGCCGCGCGCCTGGAAGGCCAGACGGTAGTAGCCGGCCTTGCGAACCACGTATTCCGCGGTGATCTCGACCCAGTCGCCGACCACGGCGCCCGGCGTCAGGCCGGTGACCAGCCCGTTGACCAGGCCGCCCAGCCGGTAGGAGATCCCGTTGGTGGTCGCGTCGGCCACCTGCGGGCTGTACCAGAAGCTGAGCATGTATTTGCCCACGTTCAGGCGCACGGTCTGATACATGACCGAGTTCGCGAGGCTGTCCAGTTCGGCGTAGTAGTTGCCGTCCTTGGGCGTCAGGCCGAGCGTGCGCTGGGTCTGGACCTCGATCCCCGGACCGCTGTGCAGGGTCCAGCCGTTCAGGCCGGCCCAGACGTCCGAGTCGGGACCGGTGGTCGGCATGTCCGCATAGTTGGCGCCGTTGACGAGGCCCGGCGTGTTGCCCGGAACACCGGTCTCGAAACTTCCGTTGGTCAGGATCGTCGCGGCCGAGGCCCCCGAAAGTGCCAGGGTCGTCGCAACGATCGCGGCGGAACCCGCCGTAGTGAGTGTCTTGAGCATTCCTAACACCTTTCGCCCCCAGAGACCGCGTTAACAACTTTGACGTGTGCGATCAAAGCAGGACCCGGCACAAAACCGTTTCCCATTCGAACACAACTAAAGACTGATTATGAATTGCGGCAAAATTTGGGCTTTTTTCCCCTCAAGGCCGGCGACCTCGACGGGGAAACTCTACCTTTGGCTGATTCTTGCCGATGCCATCCTGTTGCGTTCCGCCCACGCCCGACGAATTCGCCCGCTCCCGCCGTGACAAGCCGCGTCCGAGTCCCTAAATGAGCGCTCTGGAGCCTGAGCGTTCAGGATCCCGGGCCCGGGGGAACCATGCAGCTTTACGAGTACAAGGTCGTGCCGGCTCCGTCGCGCGGAGAAAAGGCGCGCGGCGCGCGCAGCGGCGAGGAACGGCTGGCCGTGGCCGTCGCGAACGCGATCAACGCCCTTGCGCGCGAGGGTTGGGAATACCTGCGCTGCGACATGCTGCCGAGCGAAGAGCGAAGCGGCCTGACCCGACGGACCACCGTCTATCACAACCTGCTGATCTTCCGGCGCCCGCGGCCCGAAGCCTCCGCGCCACCGGCCAGGGTCGAGGAGCCGCCGCTGGTGACCTTCCGGCACGGATCGGAACCGGAGGGGCCCGCGCCGCGGCTCGGTCCCGCCGACCGCGACCTGGCCGCAGAATAGTCCAGCGACGCGCCGGTTCCTGCGCAGGGGCCGGATCGATCCCTTGCGGATCGGATGGGCGACGATCCCCCCTTCCGCGTGGCACGAAATTCCCTAGACTTGAGCGCCCGAGTCGCAAAACAGGCACGTCGGAAGACAGGCAAGGCCGCGCATGAGCAGGAACGACCCCTTCGGATTCGATATTTCGGCCGCGTCGGACAAGAAACGGCGCGCCAAGAACCGCCGCGGCATGTCCGGCGCCTTCGAGGCGTCGTCGCGCCACTGCGATCACCCGGGCTGCACGCTGGCCGGGCAGTACCGCGCCCCCCGCTCGCCCGAGCGGCTGGACGAGTACCTGTGGTTCTGCAAGGACCATGTGCGCGAGTACAACCTCAAGTGGAACTTCTTCCAGGGCCAGACCGAGGCCGAGTTCGAGGCGTTTCTCGACAAGGACCGGGTCTGGGGCCGGCCGACCAAGCCTTTCGGCGGCGCCGAGGACCGGGCCTGGGCGCGGATGGGAATCGACGACCCGCACGAGATCCTCGGCGACCGGGCCACGCCCCAGCCCGAGCGTTCGGGGGTTGCGCGCAAGCTACCGCCGACCGAGCGCCGGGCGCTGGAGATCCTCGAGGCGCGCGATCACTGGACGCGCACCGAGATCCGCAAGCAGTACAAGAGCCTGGTCAAGGACCTGCACCCCGACATGAACGGCGGCGACCGGTCCGACGAGGATCGCCTGCAGGAGGTCGTCTGGGCCTGGGACCAGATCAAGGACAGCCGCTTCTTCCGCGAATGACGCGGACGCGGCGGCGGCGGCCTCGCCCGCGGGCCGTCACTCGTCGGTCAGGGTCTTGAGGAAGGCCACCAGATCGGCCTCCTCCTGCGCGGTCAGCTTCAGGTTGCCCAGTTCGTCCTTGTTCACCGTGGCGGGCACCTCGGGCGCGGGCCAGCACTGGCGCGCCAGCGCCTCGGCCTCGGTGGCGTCGCCCTCGCAGCGCGGCCAGACGTCGCGGAGGTTGTAGAACTTCACCACGCCCTCGAGCGTCTTGAAGTAGCCGTTGTGCATGTAGGCGCGCGGCGTCGCGGCATCGATGCGCGCATCGACGTTGCGCAGCGTCGGGACCTTCTGCTTGCCCTCCTGCGCGGCGGCGTAGGACGCAAGCGCCGGGTCGGCGGCCACCGTCTCGGCAAGGCCGTGATCGATCCAGCCGCCGCCGGCCGGGTTGTAGGCGGCCTGCCCGTACCACGGGTTCTCGGGGTTCCGCGGCACGCCGAGATTGTCATAGGTGAAATCGGTGAAGAGCGCGGGCTGGCCTTCCGGGCCGGGCGCGATGACATGGCATTCGGCGCACATCGCCTTGCCCTCGAAGACCGCGAGCCCCGCCTGCTCCTGCGCCGAAAGCGTGCCCTGCCCCGCCACCCAGCGGTCGTACCGCGACGAGAAGCGGCTCACCTCGGACGACCGTTCATAGGCGCCGAGGGCATGGGCGATCTTCACGAAGGCGGCTTCGATCTTCTCGGCGGTCTCCGCGTCGTCGATGGCGATCGTCGCATCGGGATCGGCGCACTTCGTCGCCAGATCGGCGGGAAAGTCGATGGCACAGACGTCCTTGCCCCAGACCGCCTGCATCGTCACCGGGTAGTCGCCCGAGGCGCTTTCGGCGCAGACCTGCCGCACCACGCAGGCGGCGTGGGGCATGCCCATCTCGACCGGATTGAGGAACGGCCCCATGGCCTGATCGGCCGCGGCATTGCCGGTGACGCCGCCGGTGGCGCGGCCGTTGTGGAAGGCGCCGCCGACAAAGAGGATGTCACCGTCCTCCCAGACGTGGTGCAGCACCGGCGCAAAGGCGGCGTAGGCGGCGCTTGGCGGCTTGCGGTTGCCGAAGCGGCCGGGGACCGACCCCTCGACCACGCCGCCGGTCGCGTTGACCGACGCGTGGGGGCTGCTGAACCCCATCGCGGGATCGTGGCAGAAGGAACAGGGCTGGTTTCCGTTCACCGATAGCGAGCCGTCGAAGAACATCTGCCGGCCGAGCTCCTCGGCCGGGGTAAGCGCAAGAGCCGGCCCCGCGCAAAGAAGGCCGCAGACAAGACCGAGACGCACCATGACCACCACCCGGATCGCGCAAACGCTGACGGGGCCGACTCTCTAACCTTTGGCCTATTTGTCAAGAATAAACCAAAGTTGTAGCCGCCAGAGTGGCCGGATAGCTGCGCGAGCCCGTGGCATAGCCCATTGATCTAAAACACATTTATCCGAAAGACAAGCCGGCCCTGCGGCAACGGGGCATGGAACTGCGGGGGCGAGGTCCGCGCGCAACAGTCCGACCGTTCCGGCAAGACTTCCGTCACCGGCCGGGCGCGTAGGCGCGGCAGGGTCGCGCGATGTCCCCGGCCTGCCGCGCGGGTCGGCGGTCCTGGCCGTCCGTCGCCACGGCGCAACGGGCCGGAACCGGGGCGCGGACACGCGCGCCACGGGCGCCGTGCCCCCGTCCTGCCAGGCGCGGGCCGCCCGGCGCCTCCGGTCAGGCGTGCCGGACGTGCATCGCCACGCCGCCGAGGCGCCGGTCCGATCCGCCGGAACCGGCGCCCTGCCGCAATGGCGGGCGCCGCTTGCCCTTGCAGCCTCCGGCTTTATGTTCCATGACAACGCGTGAACGGCCCGCGACCCGCGGGTGCACACTCCTGACGATGGCGGAAGCGATGCTCGACCAGACGATGAAGCCCACGGAAGAGATCTCGGTCCGCGATGTGTTCGGCATCGACACCGAGATGAAGGTCAAGGGCTTTGCCGACCGCACCGACCGCGTGCCCGACATCGACCCGACCTACAAGTTCGACCCCGACACCACGCTCGCGATCCTCGCAGGCTTTGCCTACAACCGCCGCGTCATGATCCAGGGCTATCACGGCACCGGGAAATCCACGCACATCGAGCAGGTGGCGGCGCGGCTGAACTGGCCCTGCGTGCGGGTGAACCTCGACAGCCACATCTCGCGCATCGACCTGATCGGCAAGGACGCGATCAAGCTGCGCGACGGCAAGCAGGTGACCGAGTTCCACGAGGGCATCCTGCCCTGGGCGCTGCGCAACCCGGTGGCCATCGTCTTCGACGAATACGACGCCGGCCGCGCCGACGTGATGTTCGTGATCCAGCGCGTGCTCGAGCATGACGGCAAGCTCACGCTTCTGGACCAGAACGAGATCATCACGCCGAACCCCTACTTCCGGCTGTTCGCGACGTCGAACACGGTCGGGCTTGGCGACACCACGGGGCTTTACCACGGGGTCCAGCAGATCAACCAGGCGCAGATGGACCGCTGGTCCCTGGTGGCCACGCTGAACTACCTCAGCCATGACGCGGAAACCGCGATCGTGCTGGCCAAGAACCCGCATTACAACACCGAGAAGGGCCGCAAGCACATCAGCCAGATGGTGACGGTCGCCGACCTGACGCGCACGGCCTTCATGAACGGGGATCTGTCCACGGTCATGAGCCCGCGCACGGTCATCAACTGGGCGCAGAACGCCGAGATCTTCCGCAACATCGGCTATGCCTTCCGGCTGACCTTCCTGAACAAGTGCGACGAGCTCGAGCGGCAGACCGTGGCTGAGTTCTACCAGCGCTGCTTCGACGAGGAGCTGCCGGAATCGGCGGCCAGCATGGCGATGAGGTGAGCCGGTCGGGTCGGTCCCTCGGCTTTGTCCTTGCCCTGCTTGCGTTCGTCGGTCTGGCGGGGTGCGCGGCCCCGACCGGGCCGGCCGAGCCGCCGCAGGACGCGGCCGACACGGGTTGCCGGATCGCCCGTGTGGTGGATGGCGACACCGTCCATCTGACCTGCCCCTCCACGGGCCCGGTGAAGGCGCGGCTTCTGGGCTTCGACACGCCCGAAATCCACGCGCCGCGCTGTCGCGCGGAAGCGGTGGCCGGCCACGAGGCGACTGCGGTCCTGCGGCAGGTCCTGCAATCCGGCCCGATCACGCAGGCCCGGTTCCAGGGGCAGGACCGCTACGGGCGCGCCCTGGTCCGTCTGGAGGTCGGCGGGCAGGATGTGGCGCGACGGATGATCGCAAGCGGCCTCGCCCTGCCCTATGCGGGCGGACGCCACCCCTACTGGTGCGGAATTCTCTGAGGGCCAACGCCGGGGGGGGCCGCGGCGGACCGGCCGGGCCTGGCCGTCCCCCTGCGCCGACGGCGGCCAGAGCCGATGCCCTGACCGCCGGATGGCTGGGATGCGCCGGGCTCAGCCGCGGGCGGCTTTCGTGGCCTTCGCCCACCAGACAACGTCATCGAGCATCGCCTTGGCCGAGGGCGCGATCACGGCTTCGATGTCGGCCAGGTTGCCCGAGCCGCCGAAGCCCGGATGCACCTTGAAGAAGTCCGACCCGCCGATGCGGACGTTGTTGCGGGTCGGAACCATCTGGAGCTCGACCCCGATGTTCTGCAGATGGCCCAGCGCGTTGGCGCCGCCCATCGAACCGTAGGACACCGCGCCGAAGGGCTTGCGGGCCCATTCGACATAGGCCTGATCGAGCGCGTTCTTCAGCGCGCCAGTGATCGACCGGTTGTATTCGGCGAGGACGAAGATGTAGCCGTCGAACTCGCCCACCTTCTTCTGCCACTTCTGCGCCACCGGATCCTGGGTCGGCGCCCAGGCGTTCGAGGCCACCTCGGCGAAGAAGGGCATGGGGTAGTCGCGCAGGTCGACGACCTCGACCGCGATGTCGCCGCGGGCCTCGGCCTGGGCCTTGATCCAGGCGGTCGGAATGTCGGCAAAGCGCGTCGGGCGGGTCGACGAGACGATGATCGCGATCTTCGGCTTGGTGGTCATTTTCGATGTCCTTCCGGGAGTTGTGCGGTTGAGCGGTTGTGCGAACTGACATCTCTCAATCTGGCGCGAATTGCTGCGCTGCCAATTCTGCGCCGCCGCGCCGATCCTGTGCGCCCGCGCACGAGCGGCTTGCCGAACGGCCGAGGGCGTGCTTTCACTGCGAGAGAGCGACGGGGCCGTGACGGCGGGGGCGATGCCGGCGGCCCGAGAGGGGCACGGATGCACATCGGCCTGATCGGCGGCATCGGCGCGGCGGCGACGGTGGCCTATTACCAGAGGCTGACGGCGGCGGTGGCCGCGCGGCACCAGCCGCTGGAGCTGACCATCGTGCAGGCGGACATCCGACCGCTGATCGCGAACGCCAATTTCGGCGGCCGCGAGGCGCAGGCGCGGCTCTTCGCGCCGCTGATCGACCGGCTCAGGGCGGCCGGCGCGGACTGCGCGGCGCTGACCTCGATCGGGGCGCATTTCTGCTTTGACGAGACCCGCGCGCTGTCCAGCCTGCCGATGGTCAGCGCGGTGGCGCCTCTCGACGCGCATTTCGCGGCCCAGGGCGTGGGCACCGTCGGACTGCTGGGCACCTGGGTGGCAATGCGGACCCGGCTTTTCGGTCTGATGACGCGGACCAAGGCGCTGGCTCCGGACGAGGACTTCCAGGAGGCGGGGCAGGTCTATCAGGATATGGCGGTCAGCGGCACCTGCCCGGACACGGCGCGGGAGCGGCTCTTCCTCGCCGGCCGGCGGATGATGGATCGCGGCGCGGGGGCCATCGTGCTGGCGGGGACCGATCTCAACCTGGCGTTCGACGGGCGCGACCCCGGCTATCCGGTCATCGACGCGCTGGACGTGCATGTGGCGCTGCTGGCCGATCTGGCGACCGGCCGGCGCGGGCTGGAGGATCTGGAATGACGCGCGCGCTTGTCCTGGGCCTGATGATCGCCGCCGCCCCGGCCACGGCGCACGAGGCGCTCGACAGCCTCGTGCCGCTGATGCAGGTCTACAACCCCGCCAACAACCCGCCGGAATTCGACGTGGCCGGCATCCGCTGCGCGGGCCTCTTCATCGCGCAGAACGACTGGGCCGACCATCACGGCGGCGCCGGCCGCCCGACGCGGGCGCAGTTGCAGGATGTCGAGGACAACCTCACCCGTGCCGAGCAGCAGCGCCGCAACGAGGGCCAGGACATCGTGGCCGCGCAGGAATCGATCCGCACCGACGTGCTGCGGGTCTATGAGCTCTACAAGGCGCGCTTTGCGGAGGCCCCGGCCGATGCGAGCCCGCCGTGGCGGGACGACCGGCTGGTGCGTGACGACACGGTCTATTGCAACCTTCTGAACGGGCGGCGCCCGTAGGCGCGGACCCGGCCGGCCGCCGAACCGCCCTTGCCGGCGGTGCCGCCGGGTGCTTTATCTGGAGCCATGCAGAAGCCGTCCGACAACCCCGCCGACCCGTTCAAGAAGGCCCTGGCCGAAGCCACGCGCACGATGGCCGACGAGCCGGAGCTGACCGTGACCTATTCGGTCGATCCGCCGGGCATGGCGGGCGACACCATGCGCCTGCCGCAGGTGTCGCGCCGCATGACCCGCGACGAGGTGCTGCTGGCGCGCGGCACGGCGGACGCGCTGGCGCTGCGCCGCCGCTACCACGACGAGGGCGTGGCCGCGCGCTACAATCCGACCGGGCAGATGGCGCGCGATCTCTACGACGCGATGGAGACGGCGCGGGCCGAGGCGGTGGGCGCGCGCGCCATGCCGGGCACGCTGGGCAACATCGACGCCAAGATCGCCAACGAGGCCGAGCGCCGGGGCTACGGGCAGATCCGGGCCGCGCAGGACGCGCCTCTTGCCCAGGCCGCCGGCTATCTGGTGCGCCACCTCGCGACCGGCCGGCCGCTGCCGGCGGCCGCCGCGAACGTGATGGAGCTCTGGCGCCCGTTCATCGAGCAGCAGGCTTCGCTCAGCCTCGACCACATGAACGAGGTTCTGGGGGACCAGGCGGCCTTCGCGCGCCTTGCACGGCAGATCATCCGCGATCTCGGCTACGGCGACCAGCTGGGCGACGACCCGGACATGCAGGACGAGGCCGAGGACGGCGGCGACCAGAGCGCGGACGAGCAGCAGCAGGAGGAAGGCGGCGAGGAGAGTCAGGAAGAGGACGCCGAGGCCGAACCCGAGCGCAGCCAGGACGAGACCCAGGACGAGGCGCAGGCCCAGGTCTCGATGGACGAGAGCGCGGAAAGCGAGGAGCTCGACGAGGTCGACCAGCCGGAAGGCGACGTGCCGATGGAGCCCCCGCCCCCGGCCGCCCATTCCGACGCCGATCCGAACTACACCGTCTTCACCACCGAGTTCGACGAGGAGATCCGCGCCGAGGATCTGGCCGAGCCCGCCGAGCTCGAGCGACTGCGCGCCTATCTCGACCAGCAGCTCGAGCCCCTGAAGGGCGCGGTCAGCCGGCTGGCCAACAAGTTGCAGCGCCGGCTTCAGGCCCAGCAGAACCGCAGCTGGGAGTTCGACCGCGAGGAGGGCATCCTCGACGCCGGCCGTCTGGCGCGCGTGGTGGCGAACCCGACGACGCCGCTCAGCTTCAAGGTCGAGAAGGACACCGAGTTCCGCGACACCGTGGTGACGCTGCTTCTGGACAACTCGGGCTCGATGCGCGGGCGGCCGATTTCCATCGCGGCGATCTGCGCCGACGTGCTGGCGCGCACGCTCGAGCGCTGCCAGGTCAAGGTCGAGATCCTGGGCTTCACCACCCGGGCCTGGAAGGGCGGCCAGAGCCGCGAGAAATGGCTCGCGCAGGGGCGCCCGCAGGCGCCCGGGCGGCTCAACGACCTGCGCCACATCATCTACAAGTCGGCCGACGCGCCCTGGCGGCGGGTGCGCGACAATCTCGGGCTGATGATGAAGGAGGGGCTTCTCAAGGAGAACATCGACGGCGAGGCGCTGGAATGGGCGCACCGGCGGATGATCGGCCGGCCCGAACAGCGCAAGATCCTGATGGTGATCTCGGACGGGGCGCCGGTGGACGATTCGACGCTGAGCGTGAACCCGGCGAGCTTTCTGGAAAAGCACCTGCGCGACGTGATCGCGATGGTCGAGAAGCGCCGCGCGGTCGAGCTGATCGCGATCGGCATCGGCCATGACGTGACGCGCTATTACCAGCGGGCGGTGACGATCACCGATGTCGAGCAGCTGGCCGGCGCGATGACCGAGCAGCTTGCGAGCCTCTTCGACAGCGATCCGCGGGCGCGGGCGCGGGTGATGGGCATCGCGCACGGCGGGCGGATGCACCGGGTCGCGTGAGGCGACGGACGGGGGCTCCCGCCCCCGCGGCGGCAGCGGGCTGCCGCCTTCCCCCGGGGGTATTTCGGCGAACGAGAAGGGCACAGCATGTTCCAGACCTTCGAGACCACGGCCGATCCGGGCGCCGGCCCGGGCCGGCTGGCGGCGCTGCGATCGCGGCTTGCGCAGGAGGGGTTCGCCGGAATGCTGGTGCCGCGGGCCGATGCGCACCAGGGCGAGTATGTCGCCGAACACGACCAGCGGCTGGCCTGGCTGACCGGCTTTACCGGATCGGCCGGCTTCTGCGTGGTGCTGCCAGACATCGCCGGCGTCTTCGTCGACGGGCGCTACCGCACGCAGGTGAAGGCGCAGGTGGACCTCGCGGCCTTCACGCCCGTGCCCTGGCCCGAGACGCGGCCCGGCCCCTGGATCGCCGCGCAGTTGCCGGATGGCGGGCGCATCGCCTTCGATCCCTGGCTGCACACCGTGAAGGAGATCGCCGAGATCGAGGCGGCGCTGGAGGGCACCGACATCCGCCTGGTGGCGGCGGCGAACGCCGTCGACGCCATCTGGCCGGACCAGCCGCCGCCGCCTTGCGGGCCGGTTTCGATCCAGCCCGCGGCCTTCGCCGGCGAGGACGCAGCGGCGCGGCGGGCCCGGATCGGAGCGATCCTTGCGAACGCCGGGCAGAGGGCGGCGGTGCTGACGCTGCCGGATTCGATCGCCTGGCTTCTGAACATCCGGGGCTCGGATGTGCCGCGCAATCCGGTCGTGCAGGCCTTCGCCATCCTCTACAGCGACGGGCGGGTCGATCTCTTCGTCGACGCGGCCAAGCTGTCGGAGGCGGTGCGGACCCATCTCGGGCCCGAGGTGGCGGTGCAGGATCCGTCCGAGTTCCCCGCCGCGCTCGGCCGGGTCGAGGGACCGGTGCGGGTCGACCGGGCGACCGCCCCGGTGGCGGTGTCGACGGCGCTCGAGGCGGCGGGAACCGCGGTGGTCTGGGGCGACGATCCCTGTCTTCTGCCGAAGGCGCGCAAGAACGCCGCCGAGATTGCCGCGACGACCGAGGCGCATCTGCGCGACGGGGCGGCCATGGTCGAGTTTCTCGCCTGGTTCGACCGCGAGGCGCCGAAGGGCGGGCTGACCGAGATCGCCGTGGTCCGGGCGCTGGAAGGGTTCCGGCGCGCGACGAACGCGCTGCTGGACATCAGCTTCGACACGATCTGCGGGGCGGGGCCGAACGGCGCGATCATGCACTATCGCGTGACCGAGGCGACCGACCGGCCGATCCGCGCGGGCGAGCTCGTCGTCGTGGATTCGGGCGCCCAGTACATCGACGGCACCACCGACATCACCCGCACCCTGGCGGTGGGCGACCCGGGGCCGGAGGCGCGCGAGGCCTTCACCCGCGTCCTTCAGGGCATGATCGCGATCTCGCGCCTGCGTTGGCCGGTGGGGCTTGCCGGCGCGCATCTCGACGCGCTGGCGCGCTATCCGCTGTGGCTGGCCGGGCAGGACTACGATCACGGCACCGGCCATGGCGTGGGGGTGCACCTGTGCGTCCACGAGGGGCCGGCGCGGATCTCGCGCGTCTCGGACGTGCCGCTCGAGCCCGGCATGATCCTGTCGAACGAGCCGGGATACTACCGCGAGGGGGCGTTCGGCATCCGGATCGAGAACCTGGTCCTGGTCGAGGAGGCCCCGCCCCTGGTCGATCCCCAGCGGCGGTGGCTGGCCTTCCGCACGCTGACCTTCGTGCCGATCGACCGGCGGCTCATCGTCGCGTCGATGCTGTCGCAAGGCGAGCGCGACTGGCTGAACGCCTACCACGCCGAGGTGCGTGCGGCGATTGGTCCGCGGGTTTCGGCCGAGGCGCGCGACTGGATGCTTGCGCTAACAGAGCCGATCTGACACCCTTCGCCGTCGTTCACGAGGGGGGATCCGCCATGCCTGACCGAATCCGTCTGCGCAAGTCCGCCGGAACCTGGGTGATCCGCGCCGGCGGCGCGATCCTGGGCGAGACCTCCCGTGCGCTGGAACTGAGCGAGGGCGAGCGCGCGCCGGTCATCTATTTCCCGCGTGCCGACATCGCCATGCCGTTCTTCGAACCCTCGGTGGCGCGGACCCGCAGTCCGGTCCTCGGGGAGGCCCTGCATTTCGACATCGTGACGCCGGCCGGCACCCTGGCCGATGCGGCCTGGAGCTACGAGCACCCCGAGCCGGGCTTCGAGGCGATCGCCGGCCATGTCGCGTTCCGCCTCGACCGGGTCACTCTCGAACGGACCGCCGAACGGGCGCTCTGACGGGGCCGCGTGCCTCCGATCGCGGCCGCCCCGCCCTTTCACCCGCCGCCCGGCGGGGCTAGCGTGGCGCTCGATCGATGACCGGAGGGGGCCATGAGCGTCGAAGCGGCACTTGCGCGGATTTCCGCGCTGGAGGGGGTGCGGATCAGCCGGACGGCGGCGGACCGCGACGCGCACGGGTCGAGCGAATCCTGGTTTCCGCCGGCCCCGCCCGATGCGGTGGTCTGGCCGGCCGACACCGGCGAGGTCCGCCGGATCCTGGCGATCTGCCACGAGGAGGGCTGCCCGGTGGTCGCCTGGGGCGCGGGCACCTCGCTCGAAGGCCATGCGCAGGCGCAGTCGGGGGGGATCACGCTTGACTTTGCGCGCATGGACCGGGTGCTGGCCGTGCACGAGGGCGAGATGATCGCGGTGGTGCAGCCCGGCATCACGCGCGAGGCGCTGAACCGCGAGCTGCGGGCGACGGGGCTGTTCTTCCCCATCGATCCGGGCGCCAACGCAAGCCTCGGCGGCATGGCCTCGACCCGCGCCTCGGGCACGACGGCGGTGCGCTACGGCACCATGCGCGACCGGGTGGCGGGGCTCGAGGTGGTGCTGGCCGACGGGCGGGTGATCCGCACCGGCGGGCGGGCGCGCAAGTCGTCGGCCGGCTACGACCTGACGGCGCTCTTTGTCGGCGCCGAGGGCACGCTCGGGATCATCACCGAGCTGACGCTGCGCCTGGCGCCGCAGCCCGAGACGATCACCGCGGCGGTCTGCGCCTTCGACGATTTCGGCCAGGCGGTCGAGACGGTGATGGCCACGATCCAGTCGGCGATCCCGATGGCGCGGATCGAGTTCGTGGACGAGATGGTGGCGCGCGCCTTCAACGCGCAGGCGGGCACGCATCTGCCGGAGAAGCCGCATCTGATGGTCGAGTTCCACGGCAGCGCGCAGGGCGCGGCCGAGGACGCCCGGCGCTTTGGCGAGATCGTCACGGCGATGGGGGGTGCGCATTTCGACTGGGCCGAGACCACCGAGGCGCGCAGCGCGCTCTGGCGCATGCGGCACGGGGCCTATCCGGCCTGTCTGGCGCTGCGACCCGGCGCGATGGGGCTGGTGACCGATGTCTGCGTGCCGATCACCGAGCTGGCCGGCCAGGTGCGGGCCGCGCGCGAGGACATCGCGGCCTCGGGCCTGCCGGGGCCGATCCTCGGCCATGTCGGCGACGGTAACTTCCACGCGATCCTGCTGATCGAGCGCGGCAACGCCGCCGAACTGGCCACCGCGAAGGCGCTTGCCCAGCGCATGGCGGAACGCGCGCTCGCCGTCGGCGGAACGGTCACGGGTGAGCATGGCGTGGGGCTTGGCAAGAAAGGGCTGATGGCGGCCGAGCACGGGGAGGCCTGGGCGGTGATGGGCGCGATCAAGCGCGCGCTCGACCCCCGGGGCATCGTCAACCCGGGCAAGCTGGTTCCCTGACGCGGCCGGCGCCGCCGCCGAGATTTCCGGTGAAAGCCGCCCGATTCGCGGCTAGGATCCCCCGTGAAGCTCTGCGGGCGTGGTCGGGACGGGAGATGAGTAATGATCAGGATGGCCTTGGCGGCAATAGCGGCGGCGTTCCTCGCCGCCTCGGGGGCGGTCGCACAGTCGGAGGGCCCGCAGGCGCGGGTGATCGTGCCGGATGTGCCGGGCGGTGCCGAGGTTGGCGGCTGCTACCGGGCCGACCGCGATCTCTACGGCCCCTACCGGCTGACCATGTGCCTGGGCAACAAGGGCACCTATTCGGTGCGCGGCGACGGCATCAAGTGCGACGGCCGGATGACCTGGAAGACCAAGGGCCGCGACGTGCACATGACGCTCAAGCGCCAATCCTGCAACCGCAGGGTGGCCTGGGCCGAGGCCCGTGTCGTCTGCCGCCCGCGCAGCGCGCTGGACGTGATCCTTTCGGAGCTGCTCGGCCAGAATCGCAAGGATCCGCAGGGTCGGGTGATCGTGCCGGACGCCCCCAAGGTGAAGTCGTTCCGCTGCACCTACTATCCGACCGTGCCCGGCAAATCGACCCGCAGCTTCGTGGCCAACCGCATCAAGCACTGAGGCGGGGCGGCGCGGGCCGGGCGGCCCGCGTCGCGCCCCTCCCGCGCGGTCGGGACGGTCAGATCTGCTTTTCGGGCATGAAGACCTTCAGCCCGTCGAGGGCGTCCGTGACCTTGATCTGGCAGGTCAGGCGCGAGCGGACCGGGTCGGGCTGATAGGCGAAGTCGAGCATGTCCTCTTCCATCGCGTCCTTCTTGGGCAGCTTCGCCACCCAGTCCGGATCGACATAGACATGGCAGGTCGAGCAGGCGCAGGCGCCGCCGCAATCGGCCTCGATCCCCGGAATGCCGTTGTCGCGGGCGCCCTCCATCACGGTCATGCCCGTCGCCACCTCCACGACATGTTCCTTGCCGCCGAATTCCACATAGGTGATCTTCGCCATCGTCCGTCCTTCACGCCTTCAGACTCTTGCTGCGTGGAGATAGGCGAATTCGCGGGGCAAGACCAGAGCGCCCGGTGCCCGGACGTCGCGCCTTGCGTGAGCCCCTTGCCCGGGCGCGGCACCGGTCCTAGATTGATGGACGGCGGGTTCTGCCCCTCTCGTGCGTGGCCTTTTTCCAGTGGCCGATAATCATTTCCGAGGGAGCTGGCTCTGCCGGGGTTCTGGCCTCGGTATCTGGCGCCCACCTGGTCATACCAGGCTCTCGGGAAAAACACGCTGCCACGGTTGCCGCGGATCCCGCCACCCTTCCCGTCTCGGAAAACCCACTCGTAAAGACGCGCTTCATCGCGGGCGCCCTTTCCGGTCAGCCGGCCCGGTGCCGCGGGCGGGACTATTCCGCGCGAAAGGCGGCCCTCAGCGGCGCTTGCGCGCCGTCGCCGGGGCCAGGGCCGGGATCGCCATCGGATCGAGAGGGATCGCGTCGCGCTTGCCGCCGCCGGGGGGCGTGTCGCCCTCGGCCATGCGCATGATGGCGATGGCGAACTGGACGCCGGCAAAGACGATGCCGTTGAACATCACCAGCATGATCGCCGCGAGCCAACCCATGTCGGTCTCGAAGATCAGGTGGCGCAGGTTGCGCACGTCGAACCCGACCATCAGCGCCACGAAGATCAGCGACAGGACGAAGCCCAGCGCCACGTTGACGATGTAGAGACGGACGAGCTTTGGCATGGCAGACCCCCGGGTTCGCGCAAGACTACCATCCTGACGCGGTCGCGCCAGTCCCATTTGGTCGCAGGTCCGGCGGGATCAGAACGCCTCGGGCTGGGCCTCGCGCGCCATGTGGTCCAGGACGGCGTTGACGAACTTGGGCTCGCGGCCGTCGGGAAAGAAGGCGTGCGCCACGTCCACATATTCCGTGATGACGACCTTCGGGGGCGTCCCGCGCAGCAGGAGCTCGGCCCCGGCCGCCCGGAAGAGCGCGCGCAGGACCGGGTCGATCCGGTCGATCGGCCATTTGGCGACCAGCCCCCGGTCGGTCATCTGGTCGATCTTCGCCTGCCAGGTCACCGCCTGGTCGAGGATCGCGCGGAAGAGGTCGGGATCGCCTTCGGCCATCTCGTCGTCATCGTAGACCGCGCCGAAGCGATGGGTCTCGAACTCGCGCCGGACCTTGTCGGCCGACTGGTCGGCGGCCTCCATCTGGAAGAGCGCCTGCACGGCGTAGAGCCGCGCGGCCGAGCGCATCTTGCGCCGTTCGTCAGCGGTGGGGGCGGTCATGCCTTGGCCTCGCCACCCTCGGCGATGCGGATCGGCTCGCCCCGGCCGAAGCCGATGCCCTTGGGCCGGGTCCAGCGCCGCGACAGCGCGACCAGGTGCAGCGCCGCCGCCGCCGCGCCGCCGCCCTTGTCCTGACCCGCGGGATCGGCGCGCACGGCGGCCTGATCGTAGGTCTCGACGGTCAGGATGCCGTTGCCGATGCAGTAGCCCTGCAGACCCAGCAGCGTCAGCCCGCGCGAGCTGTCGTTGCAGACCGTGTCGTAATGCGTGGTCTCGCCGCGGATCACGCAGCCGAGCGCCACGAAGCCGTCGTAGTCGGCCATGCGGCCGGCCATGCCGATCGCGGTCGGGATTTCCAGCGCTCCCGGCACCTCGACCAGATCGACGCTTGCGCCGGCCTTCGCCGCAACGGCGCGCGCGCCCGCCACAAGACTGTCGGCGATGTCCTTGTAATAGGGCGCGACCACGATCAGCAGGCGCACCGCCCGGTCGAAGGCCGGCAGGTCGAGGATGTGGTGGCTTTCGCTCGCGGCCATGATGTCACTCCAGCGGGATCGGGCGGGTGCCGGCGATGGTCAGGCCATAGGCCTCGAGCCCGATCACCTTCGGCGGACCGGAATTGGTGAGAAGCGTCAGGCTGTGCAGCCCGAGCGCGGCGAGGATCTGCGCGCCAAGCCCGTACTGGCGCAGCGTCTGCGGCGAGACGCCGCCGCCTTCGGAGACCTTCATGCCGAGATCGCGCAGGAGCACGACCACGCCGCGCCCCTCGGCGGCGATGAGGCGCATCGCGGCGGGAAGCTCGCCCGCGCGCGCCCCCGCCAGCCCCAGCACATCGGCCAGCGGGTCGAGCGCGTGCATCCGCACCAGCACCGGTTCCGGCGTGGTCAGGTCGCCCTTGGTCAGCACGACATGTTCGGCGCCCTGGGTCTCGTCGGTGAAGACCCGCATCATCCACTGGCCGCCGTGGATCGAGGTGACCGCGCGCTGCGCGCTTTCGTTGATGAGGTTGTCGTGACGGCGGCGGTAGGCGATGAGATCGGAAATCGTGCCGATCTTCAGCCCGTGCTTCTGCGCGAAGGCCACGAGGTCGGGAAGCCGCGCCATGCTGCCGTCGTCGTTCATGATCTCGCAGATCACGCCCGAGGGGTTCAGGCCGGCAAGGCGCGCGATGTCCACCGCCGCCTCGGTGTGCCCCGCGCGCACCAGCACGCCGCCCTCGCGCGCACGCAGAGGGAAGACGTGCCCGGGGGTCGCGATGTCGGCCGCACCCTTGGTCGGGTCGATCGCCACCGAGACCGTGCGCGCGCGGTCATGGGCGGAAATGCCGGTGGTGACCCCTTCGCGCGCCTCGATCGACAGGGTGAAGGCCGTCTCGTGGCGCGAGGCGTTCTTGGCGCTCATCAGCGGCAGACCGAGCGCGTCGATGCGCTCGCCGGGGAGCGCCAGGCAGATGAGGCCGCGCCCGTGCGTGGCCATGAAATTCACGGCCTGCGGGGTGCACATCTGCGCGGGGATCACCAGATCGCCCTCGTTCTCGCGGTCCTCGTGATCGACGAGGATGAACATGCGGCCGTTGCGGGCGTCCTCGATGATCTCCTCGACCGAGGAAATCGCGTCGGTGTATTCGGTGGTCATGGGCGGCGCCTCCTGCGCCTGTCCGATAGCGCAGCCGCCGCGCGAAGGCCAGTGCGACCTTAGACCCCTGCCTGTGCGGCCATGCCGAAATAGCGGTCCGCCGGCACGAAGCCCGCAAAGCGCGCCGCGGCCGCCCAGTCACGTTCGAGCCCGGTCTCGCCGATGACCAGCACGCGGTCGGCCGGATGGCCGACTTCGGCGAGGATCGCCCGCAGCCGGGCGCGGGTCTGAGGCCAGCCCTCCGACAGGGTGGGCGCAGCGCCCGCGGTCACGCGCAGCCCGGCCTGCGACAGGGCCTGCGCGAGGCCGGCGGGGTCGAAGGGACGATGCACGGCGGCCGTCAGGTCGATGGCGCGCAGGCCGGCCAGATGCGCCACGCGCGCCGGGTCGGGCGCATCCCCCGCCCGCCGCAGGCCGAGCGCGTTCGACGAAAAGAGAAAGGCCACGAGATCGTGGCCGGTGGTCGCGCGCACCCCGGCGTAGGTGCGGTAGTCGAGGCCGATCTCGGCCGCGCGCCGAACCCGCAGCCGGACCACCTCGACCGGAAGCGTCGGAAGCAGATCGGCCCGCGCGCGCCGCCAGCAATGGGCCCGCCAGGCGCGGCCGGGTTCCAGCGACGGGCCGCCGTTGTGGCCGATGCCGGTCATCCCTGCCACTCCGCCAGCCGGGCGACGTAGCGCGCCAGCGTGTCGATCTCGAGATTGACCCGGTCGCCGATGGCCGCCGTCCCCCAGGTGGTCACGGCCTGGGTGTGCGGAATGATGTTCACGCCGAAGTCGGTGCCCGCCACCTCGTTCACCGTGAGCGAGGTGCCGTTCAGCGCCACCGACCCCTTGGGCGCTATGTAGCGGGCGAGGGGCGCGGGCGCGCGGAAGGTGAAGCGGACCGAGGCGCCCTCCGGCTCGCGCCCGACGATCTCGGCCAGACCGTCGACATGGCCGGACACGATGTGGCCCCCGAGTTCGTCGCCGACCCTGAGCGCGCGTTCCAGATTGACGCGGCGCCCCGGCGCCCAGCCGCCGAGGTTGGTCTTCGAGAGCGTCTCCGCCGAGATCTGGACATCGAACCAAGCGCGCGGGGCGGCGCCGCGGTCCACCACGGTCAGGCAGACGCCGTCGCAGGCGATCGAGGCGCCGATGTCGATGCCCTCGGGATCATAGGCGGTGGCGATGCGGGCGCGCAGGTCGCCATCGCGCGAGACGGCGAGGATCTCGCCCATGTCGGTGACGATGCCGGTGAACATGGCTGGCCCCTTGCTGATCGGCCAAGGACTAGCCGCGACCGGCCGCTGCTGCAAGCCTGCCATAGCCGGGCCTGCCGGCGCCACGGGCCGAGCGAATTGGCGTGACAGGGGCGCCGGACCGCGCGACTGTCGAGGCCATGCGCGATGCCTCCGCCCTTTCGCCCGGTCCGTTCGCCGCCCCGCAGCGGCAGCGGGTGTTCCTGCTCTTGCAGGGGCCGCACGGGCCGTTCTTCGGCCAGCTTGCCGACCGCCTGCGCGCGGCGGGCGCCGCGGTCTGGCGGGTGGGGTTCAACCGGGGCGACGAGGCGTTCTGGGCCGGGCGACCGGGCTATGTCGCCTTTCGAGGCCCCCTGGCCGACTGGCCGGCGACGCTGGCCGGCCTGATCGACCGGCTGGGCGTGACCGATCTGGTGCTCTATGGCGATGCCCGCCCGATCCACGCCGAGGCGCGGGTGCAGGCGGCGGCCCGCGCCCTCACGCTGCACATCTTCGAGGAAGGCTACCTGCGGCCCTACTGGATCACCTACGAGCGCGGCGGATCGAACGGGCACTCGCGGCTCATGGCGCTGTCGGTGCGGCAGATGGCCGACGCGCTGGCCGCCGCGGGCGTTCCCGACGACCTGCCGGGGGCGCCGGCCCTATGGGGCGACATGCGCGAGCACATCGTCTACGGCGCCCTCTACCATTTCTTCGTGCTGGCGATGAACGGGCGCTATCCGCATTTTCAGCCCCATCGCGGCCTGAGCGTGCGGCAGGAGTTCCTTCTCTACCTGCGCCGGCTCGTGAAGATGCCCTGGCACCGGACCGTGCGCCGTCTCGCCACGCGCCGGGTGCTCGGCGGCGGCTTTCCCTATCATCTCGTGCTGTTGCAGCTCGAACATGATGCAAGCTTCCAGACCCATTCGCCGTTCACGCGCCAGTCCGAGTTCATCGCCCTCTGCCTGTCCGCCTTTGCCCGCGGCGCGCCGCCGCACCATCACCTGGTGTTCAAGGCCCACCCGCTGGAGGACGACCGCGGGCGCCCGGCGGCCGAGATCCGCAAGCAGGCGGCGGCGCTGGGCCTGACCGGGCGGGTGCATTTCATCGCCGGCGGCAAGCTCGCTCCGCTTCTTGCGCCGGCCCGGAGCGCGGTCACCGTCAACTCGACCGCCGGCCAGCAGGCGCTCTGGCACGGCCTGCCGCTCAAGACCTTCGGCGCCTCGGTCTATGACAAGCCCGAGTTCATCTCGCCGCAGCCGCTGGTCGACTTCTTCGCCCGGCCGGACGCCCCCGACAGCCAGGCCTATCGCCGCTACCGCCAGTTCCTTCTGGTCACCTCGCAGCGGCGCGGGGGGTTCTATTCCGGCCGCGGGCGCCGTCTGGTGCTGCGCGATCTGGTGGACGCGATGCTCGACCCGGCGGACCCGTACGAGCGGCTCATCGACCCGCGCTCGGCAGAGCGGCAACACCTGCGCGCCACCCGTTAGGGCAGAGTCTGGCTTTTCGCTGCATTTGCGTTAGGCTGCCTGAAAATCCTGAGGCAGAAACAAGGAGCCCGGGCAGTGAGAGGCAGAATGGGACGCGGGGCCAGGTCGCTGGTCCTGCTTGTCGTCGTGGCGGGAGTGGCCGGATGCGCCCTGCCGCGGTCCGGTCCGAACAAGCGCGAGATCTACGCCGGTTCGGCGCAGAAACAGGGCGATGCCTTCATCGTCCCGGTGACCGAAAGCGTGGCGCGGGCGACCGCGGTCATGCCGGCGCTGGGCTTTTCGGCCGCGTTCGAGAACGCCGGGCTGGTCGGGGCCGACATCGTGCGGCCGGGCGACCGGCTCGGCCTGTCGATCTGGGAAAACGTCGACGAGGGGCTTCTGGCCAAGAAGGGCCTCAGCGCGACGCAGCTGAACGACGTGCAGGTGGACGGGGCCGGATACATCTTCGTTCCCTACGCCGGGCGCATCAAGGCCGCCGGCAATTCGCCCGAGGCGCTGCGCCGCATCATCACCGGCAAGCTCGAAGGCCAGACGCCCGATCCGCAGGTCATGGTCACGCGCCTGTCGGGCGACGGGGCGTCGGTCTCGGTCATGGGCGGCGTGGGCGGACAGGGCGTCTATCCGATCCAGCAACCCACGCGCACGCTTTCGGCGATGCTGGCCAAGGCCGGCGGCGTCACCGTCGCGCCGGAGATCGCGCAGATCACCGTCACCCGCGGCAGCCAGTCGGGCAAGATCTGGCTGAAGGATCTTTACGCCGATCCGCGGCTCGACATCGCCCTTCGCCCCGGCGACATCATCCTGGTCGAGGCCGATCCGCGATCGTTCACTGCGCTTGGCGCGACGGGCGGGCAGACGCGGGTGCCGTTCGACAGCCAGTCGCTCACCGCCATCGAGGCGCTTGCGCAGGTGGGCGGCCTGTCCAGCAATCTCGCCGATCCGACCGGCGTCTTCGTGTTCCGCGACGAGCCGGCCGAGATCGCCAACGCCGTGCTCGGCCGCAGCGACCTCGTCGGCAACCAGCGCATGGCCTATGTCCTCGACCTCACCGAGCCGAACGGCATGTTCAACGCCCGGGACTTCCTGATCCGCGACGGCGACACGGTCTATGTGACCGAGGCGCCCTTCGTGCAGTGGCAGAAGACCATCTCGGCCCTGACCGGGTCGCTCGGAACGGCCGGGGCCGTGCAGAACGCGGTCAACCCCGGGTGAGCCGGGGCGGCCCCGTGTCCGCGCGGGAGACCGCCGACCCGCCGGACGACGCGGGGCTTCGCGTGCCGCTGATGCCGCAGGGCATCCCCGGCATCCCGCTCGGCCGTCTCGACGGCCCCGATCCGGTGCGGCGGATCGAGGGCCTTGCGCTCGACGACACCGCGGTGCTGGAGCGGGCGCGGGTGATGATCGCGCGCATGGCCGCGATGCATCTCTGCGGCTCGGCCGCCTGCGATCCCGACCGCACCCCGCCGGCTGCGGGCCATGTCCTGGTGGCCGACCAGCGGCCCGGCCTGGCGCCGGCGTCGGCGCTGCGCGAAATGCTGGCGGTCGCGCGCATCGAGAATCCTGCCGCGCGGATCCTCGTGCTGCCGCCCGACGCGGGGCCGGGCACCCTGCCCGACGCCCTGCCCGAGGG
The DNA here is from genome assembly GCA_049324535.1 of Pseudomonadota bacterium. Lineage (GTDB taxonomy): Bacteria > Pseudomonadota > Alphaproteobacteria > Rhodobacterales > Rhodobacteraceae > JBMOOG01. The sequence continues at coordinate 89,484 of JBMOOG010000012.1, forward strand.
GGTCGAACGCTCTGACCCGTCGCTCTCGCCCTGGGCGCTGTGCGAGGGCGCGACGGCGGTCTATGCACGCGACGCCGAGGCGGGTCTGGTCGCGATCCTCGCCGGGCACCGGCCGCGCCTCTTCGGCGCCCCGCTCTGGTCGGGCTGGGGTCTCAGTCTGGACGAGGACGCACCCGCCCGCCGGCGCCGCCTGACGCGGGCCCAGCTCATCGCCGCGCTGATGATCGACCTCGCGCGGTGGCACGATCCGGTGCGCGGGCGCGACGCCGCGCCGGAGGAGGCGCTCGACCAGGCCGAGGCGGCGCTGCGCGCCTGGCGCGACGACCGCGACGGCTATGTGGCCATCGGCATGGCGCGGTGGAAGCGCCGGCACCTGCGGCAGTTCTTCGGCACCCGCAAGCCCCTGGTCTTTGCCGCATCGGCCGGCCGGGCATCGGCGGCGCTGGCCGAGGGCCGGCGCGCGCTTGTCTGGGGGGACGCCCCGGCCGCGCAGGGTCTGGGCGTCCTGCGCGTCGAGGACGGGTTTCTGCGCTCGCGCGGGCTTGGGGCGGATCTGGTTCCGCCGCTGTCGCTGGTCCTCGACGATCTGGGTCTGGCCACCGTTCCGGCGCGCGAGAGCCGGCTCGAGCGGCTGATCGCGGCGGGGCCGCCGCCGGGCGGCGAGGACCGTGCGCGGCGGCTCATTGCCCGGCTGGTGCGCGACGGGCTGACGAAATACGGCCCGGCCGGGTCAAGGGCGATGCCCGAGCTTCCGCCGGGGCGGCGCGTCCTGGTCATCGGGCAGGTCGAGGACGACGCGGCCCTTCGCCACGCCGTCGGCGCCGAGCGCAGCAACGCCGCCCTTCTCGATCGCGCACGGCGGGAACACCCCGAGGCGGTGATCCTGTGGCGGGCGCATCCCGACGTGGCGGCGGGGCTGCGGCCGGGCGCCACGGACAGCCGCGGCTGGGCCGATGTCGATCTGACCGGAGTTCCGTCCGCGGCCGCGATCGCCGCCGCGGACGAGGTTCTGACCATCGCCTCGACGATGGGGTTCGAGGCGCTTCTGCGCGGGGTGCCGGTGACCTGCCTCGGGGCGCCCTTCTACGCGGGCTGGGGGCTTACCCGCGATCTCGGCCCGGTGCCGGCCCGCCGCACCGCTCGGCCGAGCCTTGCGGCCCTGGCCCATGCCGTGCTGATCGCCTACCCGCGCTATCGCGACCCGGTAAGCGGCCTGCCCTGCACAGCCGAGACCGCGGCCGAGCGGTTGGCCTCGGACACGCTGCCCGCCGCACCCGCCGGCCTGCGGCTTCTGTCGCGGATGCAGCGGCTTGCCCGGCCGCTCGCGCCGCTGTGGCGGACGGCTCAGGCCCGCCAGTAGGTCAGCACATCGCCGCCGACCGCCTCGATCCCCACCCGCCGGAACCGGCGCGCGTCCGCGAGGCGCCCGAGCGCCAGAGGTCCGACCGCCGACCGGCCATCCGCGCCAAGCACCACGCCGGCCGAGAGAAGAACGATCTCGTCCACGAGCCCCGCGCGCAGGAGCGCCGCCGCAATCTGGCCTCCCCCCTCGCAGAATACGCGGGTCAGACCCGCCTGCCCCAGCGCGCCAAGGAGCGTCACCGGATCGAGCCCCTCGGCCGTCTCGTCCACCGGGATGGTGCGGGCCCCAAGATCCTGCCAGCGGGCGACGCGCTCGGCCGGGGCGCCGGGACCGTGCAGGAGCCACAGCGGCACGTCGCGGGCGCTGAGCGCCAGGGCACCGGCATCGGGCAGGCCGAGATTGCGCACCGCGACGACCCGCACCGGCTGGCGGGCGATGCCGAGCCCGCGCACGGTCAGCAGCGGATCGTCCGTCCGCGCGGTGGCCGCGCCGATCAGCACCGCGTCATGCGCGGCGCGCATCGCGTGCACGCGGCGGCGGGCCTCCGGTCCGGTGATCCAGCGGCTTTCGCCGGCGGCGGTGGCGATGCGTCCGTCGAGGCTGGCCGCCAGCTTCAGCGTCAGCATCGGCCGGCCGAGCCGGATGCGCGACAGGAAGCCGCGCTGAAGCGTCTCGGCCTCGGCCGCCAGCACGCCGGTCTCGACCGTGATCCCGGCCGCCCGCAGCCGCGCATGGCCCCGGCCGGCGACGCGGGGGTCGGGATCCTCGAGCGCGCTGACCACCCGGGTCACGCCCGCGGCGACCAGCGCCTCGGCGCAGGGGGGCGTCTTGCCGTGATGCGCGCAGGGTTCGAGTGTCACATGGGCGGTGGCCCCGCGCGCGGCGTCACCCGCCTGGGCCAGAGCCACCACCTCGGCATGCGGGCGCCCGCCCGGCTGCGTCCAGCCGCGACCGACGATGCGGCCGTCTCGGACGATGACGCAGCCAACGGCGGGATTGGGCCAGACGTTGCCCAGACCGCGCCGGGCCAGCCCCAGAGCCAGCCCCATGAAGCGCCGGTCGTCCTCGGCGGTCATTCCTCGGCCGGGGCCTGCGGACGAAGCTCGGAGACGAACTTGTCGAAATCGTCCGCCGCCTGGAAGTTCTTGTAGACGCTGGCGAAGCGCACGTAGGCCACCGTGTCGATCCGCGCGAGGCTTTCCATGACGATCTCGCCGATCACCTTCGACGGGATGTCGGTCTCGCCCAGGCTTTCGAGCCGCCGGACGATGCCCGAAATCATCTGGTCGATGCGCTCGGGCTCGATCGGACGCTTCTGCATGGCGATGCGGATCGAACGCTCGAGCTTGGACCGGTCGAAGTCTTCGCGCTTGCCCGAGGACTTGATCACCACCAGATCGCGCAGCTGCACGCGCTCGTAGGTGGTGAACCGCCCGCCGCAGGCCGGGCAGAACCGGCGCCGGCGGATGGCGACATGATCCTCGGCCGGACGCGAATCCTTCACCTGCGTATCGACATTGCCACAGAACGGACAGCGCATCCGCTTCCCCTTGCCCCCGAAACCCGACCCTGCGCTGGCACTATAGGGGGGCCGCTAGCGTTTGGGTAGGGGGCAATTCCGGCCACCAGATCGCGGGCTTGCCGGCACACATGGCGGCCGCCGGCCGGCCGTCTGCCGCCGCATCGCCGGATCGTGAGCCGGCTTGCCCGGTCGCCATGCTAGCCTTCCCCGGATCACGCAGGGAGGGCCAGACATGACGCGACTGACGGCGAAGGACTTCAGCCCCGAGCTTCTCGAGCTCTACGATTTCTATGCGCACGGCCGCATCACCAAGCGCGAATTCCTCGACCGCGCCGGCCGCTGCGCCGTGGGCGGCCTGACCGCCACCGCCATCCTCGCGATGATGAGCCCCGACTACGCCCTTGCCAACCAGGTGGCGCCCGACGATCCGTCGATCGCGGCCGAACGCATCGACTATCCCTCGCCCGAGGGGCACGGGACGGTGAACGGGCTTCTGGTGCGCCCGGCTGGCGTTTCCGCCCCCCTGCCCGCCGTGGTCGTCGTTCACGAGAACCGGGGCCTCAACCCCTATATCGAGGATGTCGCGCGCCGTCTGGGCAAGGCCGGATTCCTGACGCTTGCCCCGGACGGGCTGACCAGCGTCGGGGGATATCCCGGCAGCGACGAGGCGGGGCGCGAACTGCAGGCGAAGGTCGATCCGGTCAGGCTGATGAACGACTTCTTCGCGGCGGTGACCGAAGTGACGAACCGCCCCGACTCGACCGGAAACGTCGGCATCGTCGGGTTCTGCTACGGCGGCGGGGTCGCCAACGCCGCGGCCGTGGCCTTCCCCGGACTGAAGGCGGCGGTGGCCTTCTACGGCCGCCAGCCGGCCGCCGCGGACGTGCCGCGGATCCGCGCGGCGGTGATGCTGCACTACGCCGGGCTCGACGAGCGCATCAACGCCGGCTGGCCCGAGTACGAGGCGGCGCTGAAGGCCGCAGGCACCGACTATCAGGCCTTCATCTACGAGGGCGTCAACCACGGCTTTCACAACGACACCACCCCGCGCTACGACGAGGCGGCGGCGCGGCTGGCCTGGGACCGGACGCTGGCCTTCTTTCGGGATCGGCTGTCCTGACGGATCCGGTCGCGGCCGCGACGGATTTGGCGGGGCGGTCGCCCGGTTCCGGTGCTTGTCTCCGGGAAAGCGGAGGAGACGCGATGACCCGGAACGACGATGATCCGCAGGGCGGGGGGAGCCCCGCCTCGCCGCCGTGCCTTCTGCACGAGCTCGACCCGGCGATCTCGGGACTGACCGATGCGCAGACCGCAATCGACGTGGCGCGCTGGCGCCGGGCCGAGCGCGTCCGGCTGATCGCGGCCCGGCAGGCGATGCCGGTCTCTGCCCGCCGGTCGGCCGATGCCCGGCTCGTGGCCGCCCTGACGGAACGGCTGGGGGCGCTGACGGACCGGACCGTGGGGCTTTACTGGCCGTTCCGGGGCGAGCCGGACCTGCGCGGCTGGGCGGCCGACCGGCGGCGTGACGGCGCGCGGATCCTGCTGCCGGTCGTGCTGCGCAAGGACGCGCCGCTTGTCTTCCGGCTCTGGACGGGTGAGGCGGCGCTCGAACGCGGGGTCTGGAACATTCCGGTTCCGCCGCTGTCGGCCCCCGAGCAGGTGCCCGAGGTCGTGATCGCCCCGGTGGTCGGCGCGGGCGACGGGTCGTACCGGCTCGGCTACGGCGGGGGGTTCTACGACCGCACGCTCGCCGCCCTTCGCGCCGCCGGCCGCAGGCCGCTGGTGATCGGGGTGGGCTATGCCTTCCAGCGCATTCCGACGATCTTTCCCCAGCCCCATGACGTGGCCATGGACGAGACGATCCTGGTCGCACCCTGACGCGGCCTAGCCGAACCAGACGGACACCTCGCGCCGATGCGGTGCGCGGCGATGTTCGAAAAGATAGATTCCTTGCCAGATTCCAAGTGACAGACGCCCAGAAAGGACGGGAATCTGCAAGTTCACCGGAAGCAGGGCCGCCTTGATGTGCGCCGGCATGTCGTCCGGTCCTTCGCAGATGTGGCGCAGGTAGGCCATGGCCGGGTGATCGGAGGGCGGTACCAGCCGGTCGAAGAAGGCCAGAAGGTCGGACCGGACCTCGGGATCGGCGTTTTCCTGGATGAGGAGCGAACAGGAGGTGTGGCGCACGAAAAGCGTGACCAGCCCATCCCCCCGGCCGGCCACGAGGGCCCGCACCTCGGCGGTGAACTCGTAGAGGCCCGGGCCCCGCGTCTCGATCGTCAGGATGCTGTGCATGGCGCGCAGTGTGCGGCCGAGGCCTTCGGGCTGACAAGCCCCTCGCCGCGGGCTCAACCCTCAGCCGGCCAGGGCAAGGGCCGCTCCGCCGAGGCCGCCGAGCAGGACCACGCTCCAGGGCGGCGCCTTCCAGGCCACAAGGAGCACAAAGCACAGAAGCGCCAGTGCGAGGTCGGCGAGGCCGGCGACCGAGCCGGTGAAGACCGGCGCATAGAGCGCCGCGCCGAGGACACCCACCACCGCCGCGTTCGCGCCCTGCATCGCCGATCGCGCGGCGGGCTGTCCGCGGAGAGCGTCCCAGAAGGGCAGCACCCCGATCAGGATCAGGAAGCCGGGCAGGAACACCGCTGCCAGCGCCAGAACCGCGCCGGCCAGGCCGTTCGGCCACGGCCCGAGCACCGCGCCCAGATAGGCGGCGACCGTGAAGAGCGGGCCGGGCACCGCCTGCGCCGCCCCGTAGCCCGCAAGAAACTGGCCCTCGGTCACCCAGCCCGGCCGGACCACCCCGGCCTCGAGCATCGGCAGCACCACATGCCCGCCGCCGAAGACCAGAGCGCCCGCGCGGTAGAAGGCATCAAAGACCGCGACGGCCTGCGACTGGCCCGCCAGCAGCGGCGGCAGCAGGAGAAGCGCGGCAAAGAGCCCCAGCGCGACCAGTCCGGCCCGGCGCGACACCCTCAGGGCCAGGGGCGCCCCGTCCGTCGCGGCGCCCCGACCGAGGGCAAGCCCGGCCAGCGCGCCAAGCCCGATCGCCCCGATCATGCCCGCCGTTCCGGGCGCCACGGCCAGAACCGCGACCGCGCCGACCGCGATCAGCGCCCGCTCGCGGTCGGGGCAGAGGCTGCGGGCCATGCCGAGAACCGCCTGCGCGATGACGGCGACGGCCACGAGCTTCAGCCCGTGCAGCACCCCGTCACCCAGCGGCCCGCCGATCCGCCCGGCCGAGACCGCCACAAGAACGAGTGCGACCGCCGACGGCAGGGTGAAGCCGGCAAAGGCCGCGAGGGCGCCGGGCCAGCCCGCGCGCATCAGGCCCAGCGCGAAGCCGGTCTGACTGGACGCGGGGCCGGGCAGGAACTGGCACAGGGCCACCAGATCGCCATAGGTCCGGTCGTCGAGCCAGCCCCGCCGCGTCACCAGCTCGTCCCGGAAATAGCCCAGATGCGCGATCGGGCCGCCGAAGGAGGTCAGGCCAAGGCGCAGAAACACGCGGAAGACCTCGGCGGCGCTCCCCCCGCGCCCGGGTTCGGACACCGAGTGCCGGATCTCGGGGGGTGGGGTCACGGGCAGGATCCTTGGCATGAGCGGGCCGGCGCCGACCCTACACGCCGGCACCGTCCGCGTCGACGGCCCGCGACGGCGCGCTCAGAAGTCCGGGAAGATGCGGACGATCGTGCAGTAGGTGTCCCGGGCGACACCCGCCGAGATGCCGCCATCGTCGTTGCCGCCGAAAGAGGTGAAGAGCGCCATGCGGGTCTTCTGGGCGGCGTCCAGCGTGAAGGTGATGCCCTGCCCCTGCTTTCGCGGAGCCGGGGATTCCCGGTAGATGCGGGTCCGTTCCGGCAGGCCGAGCCCGCGGATCACGAAATCGCCGGCCGCGCACAGATACTGGGTCTCGGCGTCGGGACTGGGGAAATGCACCACGAAGCTCTGCGCATCGACGGGGGTGACGCGCATGCCGTTCCGGGCCGTGAAGGCCTCTGCGGGCGAGGCGAGCGACGCCACCAGCGCCAGGCCAAGGATCGGGCGGATCATGCGACCTCCTCATGCGGACGGTGACAGCATGACCACTTTGCGCCCCGGAGTCCCGGCCGGAGCCATCAAGATTGCGCGACCGGCCGGCTGGGCGGCCGTCTGCCCCGCTAGGGCCGCAGATGCAGCGCCACCTCGCCCGACCAGGGTTCGGTCACGCCACGCCCGCCGCCGAGGTCCTCGAGGAGCGGCCGGATGCGGTCAAGGTTCGCGATCATCGCCGGGCGCGCGGCGACCATCGACGCGAGGCTGTCCCATTCGGCAACGACGATGAAATCGCGCTCGCCGGACCGGACCAGCCAGACGTTGCGCCCGCCCGGCATCGCGCGCGGGTCCATCTCCCTGTGGATGCGGACGTATTCGTCCTCCTTGCCCGGCTTCACTCGCATGTGCACCACATTCATCGCGGTCATGGCAGGCCTCCCCTTGGCAAAGGCGCGCCAAGGATAGCACAGGTCGTCAGGTGAGCGGGGCCAATCGGAGCAACCCCGGGATGCGGCGCGGCTTCGGTGCGGGAAAGCCGCTGGAGCCGGGGGCCGGGGCCCCGCGGCGGTCAGCCCTGCGGCGGCGTGGTGCCGAAGATGCGATCGCCCCGCTCGTCGATCACCTGCCGCGCCTTGGCGGCCGAGATCGCGGTGGCCTGGTCGAGCGCGGCGATGGTGTCAGCCCGGATCAGTTCGTGGCGGCGACCGTCCTTCTCGATCCGGGCGGCCACGCGGAACTGCCCGCCCTCGCGGATCGGGGCGGGGGTGATGCGAAAGCCCTTGTACTCCTCGGCCGCCCCCGAGGGCGCGGGGTCGGCGGCCTGCGCCTTGGCGGGCCTGTCACCGAAGAGGCGGGACCAGAAGGGCATGGGGAAGTGTTGCCCGAACCGGCGCGCAGCGCAAGCCGGGTCCGCCCCGGGGTGCCTCGAATGGCGGAGCGGTCCGCGTGAGATCGCGCCCATGCGCGGCTCCGATGGACCGCCGCGGATGGAGGTCTCCTGCTACACGCACGCGACACGATTGAGTGCTTCTTCCGGGGAGACTGCGACCAGACCCAATGGCGTCAATGCGTCCGAATTCTCCTGAAAGTCGTTAGTGTTCGTGGTGACGAACAGATCCCGTCGCTCGTTGATGTGGCAGTACGCGGAATGAACGTCGCACCACGCATTGCGGAACTTCGCGAACGCCGGTCCCGAGAATTTTTCGTCCGAGGGCTCGCCGCGCGTGGCAATCCAATCGTCGAGAAAAGTCTTCCGGTTCGGTGCAATGATGGACCAGAGCCTGTCGGACATGTCGGCGTAGGCATTCTCGTCAACGATATAGGAACAGCCCAGGAACGTCAGTCCGATCACACCTGGAGTTGGCAACCGGGGCAGATCATCCCAGCCGAGGTTCGCTAAGCGTTCCGCGAAGCAATCGTAGGAGCCGGGAAATTTCCTGGTTCCCTTGAGGTTCTCGGAGGCCGAGACCTGAAGCAGCGCAACCTCGATGCGGCCTTTCCGATGCAGGTTGACCAGCTCGTTCACTGCCTTTCCAGCCGGCTCGCCATTTTCGACCGCCAGGACGCAGTTCCAGTCAAAGGTCAGGGTCTTCACGGTGCGCCCGCACAAGCCTCTGGCCTCACTGATCGAGGAAACTCCTGAGCTTCCGGCTCCGGCTCGGGTGCTTCAGCTTGCGCAGCGCCTTGGCCTCGATCTGGCGGATGCGCTCGCGCGTCACGCTGAACTGCTGGCCCACCTCTTCCAGCGTGTGGTCGGTGTTCATGCCGATGCCGAACCGCATGCGCAGCACCCGTTCCTCGCGCGGGGTAAGCGAGGCGAGCACGCGGGTCGTGGTTTCCTTCAGGTTCTCCTGAATGGCCGAGTCGAGCGGCAGGACGGCGTTCTTGTCCTCGATGAAGTCGCCAAGCTGGCTGTCTTCCTCGTCGCCGATGGGCGTCTCCAGCGAGATCGGCTCCTTGGCGATCTTCATCACCTTGCGGACCTTCTCCAGCGGCATCTGGAGTTTCTCGGCCAGTTCCTCGGGCGTGGGCTCGCGGCCGATCTCGTGCAGCATCTGGCGACCCGTCCGCACCAGCTTGTTGATCGTCTCGATCATGTGGACCGGGATGCGGATGGTGCGTGCCTGATCGGCGATGGACCGGGTGATCGCCTGGCGGATCCACCAGGTCGCGTAGGTCGAGAACTTGTAGCCGCGGCGGTATTCGAACTTGTCCACGGCCTTCATAAGGCCGATGTTGCCTTCCTGAATGAGATCAAGGAATTGCAGCCCGCGGTTTGTGTATTTCTTCGCGATCGAGATCACCAGACGCAGGTTCGCCTCGACCATTTCCTTCTTGGCCTGACGCGCCTCCTTCTCGCCCTTCTGGACCTGGTTCACGATCCGGCGGAACTCGCTGATGTCGACGCCCACATACTGGCCGATCTGCGCCATCTCGGCGCGCAGCTCCTCGACCTTGTCGCGGCTCTTCTCGATCAGGGTCTGCCAGCCGCGGCCCGACTTCTTCGCCATGCGGTCGAGCCAGGTGGGGTCGAGCTCGTAGCCCTGGTATTCGTCGATGAACTCGCGCCGGTTGATGCGGGCCGCATCGGCCAGCTTCACCATGCCCGAGTTGATGGTCATGATCTTGCGGTTGATGCCGTAAAGCTGGTCGATCAGGGCCTCGATGCGGTTGTTGTGCAGGTGCAGTTCGTTGACCAGCAGCACGATTTCCGACCGCAGCTTCTGATAGGCGGCCTCGTCGGCCTTCGAGAACGACCCGTCCTCATTGAGCGTGGCCGACATGCGCAGGTCCTGCATCTCGGCGAGCTTCGCGTAATCGGTGGCGATGCGCTCGAGCGTCTCCAGCGCCTTGGGGCGCAGGGCCTGCTCCATGGCCGCGAGGGACATGGCCGAGGCCTCGTCGTCCTCTTCCTCGTCGCTCTCGCGCAGGATCGGGTTGCCGTCGGCGTCGAGCTCGGGTTCGGAGGCGGAGGGGTTGCGGCGCGGCGCCGACGCGAGATCGACACCGTCGAGCCCAGCCCCCTCGAGATCGTCCTCGCCGTCGAGAGACCGGCCGAAGGTGGCCTCGAGATCGATCACGTCGCGCAGAAGGATCTCTTCCTCGAGCAGTTCGTCGCGCCAGATGGTGATCGCCTGGAAGGTGAGCGGGCTTTCGCAGAGCCCGGCGATCATGGTGTTGCGGCCGGCCTCGATGCGCTTGGCGATGGCGATCTCGCCCTCGCGGGACAGAAGCTCGACCGACCCCATCTCGCGCAGGTACATCCGCACCGGATCGTCGGTGCGATCGAGCGTCTCGGCCTGGGTGGTGGCCAGCGCCACCTCGCGCGAGGTCGAGACCTGCACGACCTCGCCGCCCTCGCCCTCCTCGGCTTCCTCTTCCTCGATGATGTTGATGCCCATCTCCGAGAGCATCGACATCACGTCCTCGATCTGCTCCGACGAGGCCTGCTCGGGCGGCAGGACCGCGTTGAGCTGGTCGTAGGTGATGTAGCCCCGTTCGCGCGCCTCCGCGATCATCCGCTTGACCGCGGCCTGGCTCATGTCCAGCGAGTGATCGGCCTCCTGCTCCTGGGTGGGCGCGTCGTCGGTGTCCTTGGCGGCCATGCGGGCTCCTGGGGTTCGGGTGATTCGCCGGGGCGAATCGGGCTGCGGGGCTTTTATCGAATCAGTAGCGCAAATCACAGGGCGGGAAAGGGTCAGCGCCGTTTCTTGACCCAGACCTCGGCGTCGATCAGACGCTGGAGACTGGCGGACAGCGCGGCGCGATCCTCGCCCATGTCACTCGTATCGTCCAGCCGGGACCGTTCGGCGCGGTGGCGGGCCTCTGCGGCCTTGCCCAGCCGCCAGGTCACGCCTTCGTCGGCCAGCCCCTGAAGGTCGGCCATCGCGTCTTCGATCTCGGACTGCACGCCCCGCCGCGCCTCGAGCTTGGCAAGTTCTTCGGCCAGACACATGGCGGCGAACTCCCCATCCGCGTCCGGGCTCACCGGCGGAGCGATCTGGACGTGGGTCATGGCGAAGAGCTTTTCAAGGTCGGCGCCCGCCACGGCCGCCAGTTTTTCGGTTAGATGGGCGGGGTCGCCGTGCAGGTGATCGAGGAGCGCGGCCCGCAGCGCCGCATGTCCGGGCCCGACGAGCGCGATCGACTCGATCTGGGCCTCGAACCGGCGCGCGGCCTCGGGATGGTTGATGGCTATGGCGAGAATCATCGCCTCGCGCAGCACCTCCTCGGTCTGCGGCCCGGCAGCCGCCAAGAGCGTGCTGCGGGTCGCGGGCAGCGGCGCGGTGACCGGCGCCGCGCGCCCCCCGGCCGGCCAGACCCGCGCACCCGCACCCGGCGCCTTCCTCGGCGTGAACGCCGGCCGTGCGGGGGCGAAGAGCTCCTGGCGCAGGCGCGCGAACTCGTCGCCGTAGTGGCGGCGCAGCGAGGGGTCGGCGATGCGGCCCAGGATCGCGCGCAGCGACCGGTCGAGCGCCGCGCGCCGCTCGGGGCTGTCGAAGACGCGGCCCTCGATCTCGCGCCGCCACAGCAGGTTCACCATCGGCTCGGCCGCGGCGATGACCTCAGTCATGGCCTGCGCCCCGCGCTCGCGGATCAGATCGTCGGGATCGAGCCCCTCGGGCAGCGTCGCGAAGCGCAGGGCACGCCCGGCCTCGAGAAGCGGCAAGGCCAGGTCGGCCACTCGCAGCGCGGCCTTGAGCCCCGCCTTGTCGCCGTCGAGGATCACCACCGGCTCGGGCGAGAGGCGCCACAGGAGCTGGAGCTGATCGGCGGTCACCGCGGTGCCGAGGGGCGCCACCGCCGCCCCGAATCCCGCCTGCGACAGCGCGATCACGTCCATGTAGCCCTCGGCCATGAGGACCGGCCCCGCCTTCGCGGCCGCCTCGCGGGCAAAGGCCAGGTTGTAGAGCGTGCGCCCCTTGTCGAAAAGCAGCGTGTCCGAGCCGTTGAGGTATTTCGAGGGCACCGACGGGTCGAGAGCGCGCCCGCCGAAGCTGATCATCCGCCCGCCCCCGTCGCGGATCGGAAACATCACCCGGCCGCGGAAGCGGTCGTAGGGCTCGCCGCCGTCGTCGGGCCGGATCGCGAGGCCCGCATCGACCAGAAGGTCGACCCCGATCCCCTGCCCTCCCAGCGCCCGCACCAGCCCGCGCCGGTCGTCGGGCGCGAAGCCCAGCCCGAAACGGTCCTGCATCTCGGGGCTGACCTTGCGCCGCGCAAGATAGGCGCGCGCCGGCGCACCGGCGTGGCCGGCCAGCTGTAGCCGGTAGTGGCGCGCGGCGGCCTCGAGCACCTCGGACAGCTCGCGCCGGCGATCGGCCTTCTGCGCGGCCTGCGGATCCTGGGCGGGCATGGCCATCCCCGCCTCGCGCGCCAGTTCCTCGACCGCCTCCATGAAGGTCATGTTGGCGGTCTCGCGCAGGAAGGTGAGCGCATCGCCCTTCGCGTGGCAGCCGAAGCAGTAGTAGTAGCCCTTGCGGTCATCGACGTGGAACGAGGCGGTCTTTTCCTGATGGAAGGGGCATGGCGCCCAGAGATCGCCCTTGCCGGGATTGGACTTTCGCGCATCCCAGGTCACCTTGCGGCCGACCACCCGGGCCAGCGAGGTGCGGGCGCGCAGTTCGTCCAGGAATCCGTGTGGCAGCGACATTGGCGATTCCGCGTCCGCGGGAGGCGGGTGACGTCGAGCCCTTCTTATGTCCCGCGGAGGCGGACCGACGCAAGGGGCGGCGGCCGGCGGTTGCGGGGATGCGCCGGGCGGGCGCGGGACCGGCCCGCGTTCAGGGTGCAAGCGCGGCGCGCGCCGCCAGTGACCGCATCGCCGTCCCGATCTCGTGAACGGCGGTGGCCGCCATCGACCGGAACACCCAGACCTCGAGCTCCTGCGCGCCGGTGCGGCGCAGAAGCGCCATCATGTGGCCCAGAAGGCTGCGCGCGACCTGGCCGCGGGCCAGCCGGGCCAGATCGACGGGCACCAGACGGGCGAGCGCTTCGTCCGCGCCCGGCCCCGACAGCCGCATCACCGCCCAGCCGTCGCTCTGATCGACGATCGCCGCCAGCCCGGCGAGCGGTGCGGGATCGGCGTTCACCAGGAAGGCCTGGCCGCGACCGCTCCACAGACAGCCGGCCTCGCCCCGGACATGGGACCGGCCCGGCGCGGGCCAGCCGAGCCCCATCGTCCTGAGCGCCGCGGACAGATCGGAGTCGCGGTCGCGCAGGGGCGCGATCTGGGTGATGCGCGCGGGCATGGCCTCGGTCAGTACGAGACCGCCGTGACGGATCGGCAGGTGCCCCGCGCAGGGGCTGAGGCTCGCTAGGCTAGACACGGGCGCGCCCTCCCTCCGGGTCGAAGAACACGGGATCGCAGACCTCGCACAGCGCGTCGATGTCGCGAAGCCCGTCACGGAACCGCACCATCTCGCCCAGCCGCGCCCGGCCGCCCTTCAGGAAGCCCAGCGCCAGATGCGTGTTCAGCGTCGGCGACCAGCAGGCCGAGGTGACATAGCCCTGGTCATGCGCCGCGTCGGTCTCCTCGCCGGGGGTGAAGAGATGCGCGCCGGCGGTGATGATCTGTCCGGGATCGACCGGCTTCAGCCCCACGAACTGCTCGCGGTCGTCGGCCACCAGACCGGGGCGCAGGCTCGCGGCCCGGCCGATGCAGTCCTTGGCGGCGACCATCCGGCCGAGGCCCAGATCGGCCGCCGTGACGCGGCCGTGCATCTCGGCATGGGTCAGGAACCCCTTCTCGATCCGCAGCACGTTCAGCGCCTCCATCCCGTAGGCGCCGCCGCCAAGGCCCTCGGCCCGCGCGACGAGATCGCGCCAGAGCGCGGCGCCGTAGCGCGCGGGCAGCGCGATCTCGTAGCCCTCCTCGCCCGAAAACGAGATGCGGAAGAGCCGGCCCTCGACACCCGCGACCCGGACCGGCGCCCAGTGCATGAAGGACAGCGGCACCGGCGCATCGAGAAGCCCGGCCAGCAGGTCGCGCGCCCTTGGCCCGGCGATGGCGAACTGCGCCCAGGTCTCGGTCACCGAGGCCAGATGCACATCGGCCTGCGGCAGGTGCGCCTGCGCCACGAAGTCGAGATGGCGCATGACCTGACCCGCCGCCGCGGTGGTGGTCGTCACCAGATAGTGGCCGGGCCCGAGACAGGCGCAGGTGCCGTCGTCCATGGCCATGCCGTCCTCGCGCAGCATCACGCCATAGCGGATGCGGCCCGGCGCAAGCGTGGACATCGTGTTGGCATAGACGAGGTCGAGGAAGGCGCCGCTGTCCGCCCCCTGGACGTCGATCTTGCCCAGGGTCGAGACGTCGCAGACCCCGACGGCGTTGCGCACATGCCCGACCTCGCGGTCGCAGGACTGGCGCCAGTGCGTCTCTCCGGGCCGCGGAAAATAGGCGGCGCGATACCAGAGCCCCGCCTCGATCATCGGGGCACCGTGGGCGCGCGCCGCCGCGTCCGACGTCGTGAACCGCTGCGGCGCGAAGCCGGCGCCCTGACCGCCCGCGCCCAGCGCCGCGATGGTCACCGGCTCGGACGGAGGGCGGTAGGTCGTGGGACCGGTGACGGCCAGCGTGGCCCCGGTCGCATCGGCCAGAACGGCCAGCGCCACCGTCGCGCCGGTGCGCCCCTGGTCCGGGGCCATGCCCAGCGTGGTGTAGCGTTTCATGTGCTCGGGCGCGGCAAAGCCTTCCTGCGCGGCGAGGCGCACGTCCTTGGTGGTCACATCGTTCGACAGGTCCACCCAGGCCCGCCCCCTGGCGCGCACCTCCCAGAACGGCCGGATGCGAAGCGGGCTGTCGTCGGCCATGGGCAGGTCGGGCAGCGCGCCGGTCAGCCCCAGCGCCTCGGCGGCCGCCGCGCGTCCCGTGGACAGGGCGGCCGCCGTGGAGAAGGTGCCCGACGCCGCCCCGCAGACCGAGAGCCCGGCCACCGCACCGGGCACCGGAAGGAAGATGGCACGATCCTCATGCCATTGCGGCCGGTTGTTCCGGTGGCAGGCCAGCTGGATGGACGGGTTCCACCCGCCCGAGACCGCCAGGCAGTCGGTCTCGATCTCGTGCAGGCCGCTGTGATCGGCAACGGTGATCGCCCGCAGCCCCAAGCGCCCGCGCGTCGCGACCACCTGCGCGCCCGAATAGACGGGGAAGTCCCCCGGAGGCAGCACACCCTCGCGGACGTCGATCAGCGCCGCGACCTCGACGCCGGCGGCCGAGAGGTCGCGCGCGGTGCGGTGCGCGTCGTCGTTGTTGCCGAAGACCGTGATCCTGCGGCCGGGGGCCACGCCCCAGCGGTGGAGATAGGCGCGCACCGAGCCGGCCAGCATGATCCCCGGACGGTCGTTGCCGGGGAAGGCGATCAGGCGCTCGACCGCGCCGGTCGCAAGGATCGCGCGCGGCGCGACGATCCGCCAGAAGGCTTCGCGCGGCAGGTCGGGACCCGGGTCGGCGCGGTGCAGCCCGACCCGCTCGACCGCGGCGTAGGTGCCGCCGTCATAGGCGCCTACCACCGAGGTGCGCGTCATCACGCGCACATTCGGCAGCGCGCCAAGCTCGGCCAGAACCGCCGCGGCCCAGCGCGGCGCCGGCTGGCCGTCGATGGCCTCGTCCTCGGCCAGAAGCCGCCCGCCGGGGTGCGGGTCGGCCTCGGCCAGGATGACCCGCGCCCCCGCCCGCCCCGCGGTCAGCGCCGCCATCAGGCCAGCCGGTCCGGCCCCGATGACCAGCAGGTCGCAGAAGGCGAAGGCCTTCTCGTAGGGGTCGGGGTTCGACAGGCCCGAGAGCCGCCCGAGACCCGCCGCGCGCCGGATCAGGGGCTCGTAGAGCCTTTCCCAGAAGGCGCGCGGCCACATGAACGTCTTGTAGTAGAAGCCCGCACCGAGGAAGGGCGCGAGCATATCGTTCACCGCCATCACGTCCCAGCCGAGACCCGGCCAGCGGTTCTGGCTGGTGGCGGCGAGGTCCGGGTAGAGTTCCTGAACGGTGGCGCGCACGTTGGGCTGGCCGGCGGCCCCCGTGCCGATGGTGACGAGCGCGTTCGGCTCCTCGGGTCCGGCCGACAGGATGCCGCGCGGGCGGTGATACTTGAAGGACCGGCCGACGAGGCGCACGCCATTGGCCAGGAGCGCCGAGGCGAGGGTGTCGCCGGCGTATCCCGCAAGCGGACGGCCGTCGAAGGTGAAGGCGACCGGCGTCGCGCGGTCGATGTGGCCGCGGCCGTCGATCCTCATGGCGTGTCCCCCCGAGGCGCCGTCCTGCGCCGGGCCGCGCCGGCGTGACGGTCGGCCAGCAGGCGCACGCCGTCGATCCGGTGGCTGATCGTGTCGCGCGTCACCTCGAGCCAGGCGCCGCAGCCGGCCTCATGGTACCACAGGTCCCGCGTGATGCCCGCCGGGTTGTCGCGGTTGTGCAGATAGTCGTCCCAGGCCGCCGGCGGCGCCTCGGCGGCCGGCCGGTCGGCGTAGTCCGCCGCGCCGTAGTAGTAGAACTCGCGCCGGTCGCGCTCGCCGCAGAGGGGACAGGTCAGACGCATGCGGAGGTTCCTGCGCAGGGTCGGCGGAGGGGGCGCTGCCCCCGCGCGCCCAGGGCGCGCTCCCCCGGGGTATTGCGGCAAAGGAGAAGGGGCGGCCGGCCGGCCGCGGCGCGGGGCGTCGCGGACGTGGCGGTCGTTATGGCGGGGGGGCGGGCGGAAGATCGGGCGGGCATCGGTGCCTCTCAGTGCAGGTTGTGCTGGCTGCCGGTGCCTTCCTCGTCGAGGAGGTGGCCGGTGGCGAAGCGGTCGAGGCGGTAGCGGCGGGCGACGGGATGCGGCTCGCCCGTGGCCATCAGATGGGCCATGCACCAGCCCGAGGCGGGCACGGCCTTGAAGCCGCCGTAGTTCCAGCCGCAGTTCAGGAAGAGGCCCTCGGTCGGCGTGCGGTCGATGATCGGCGAGCCGTCCGGGGACATGTCCATGATGCCGCCCCAGGAGCGCAGGACGCGCGCCTTGCCGATCATCGGCATGAGCGTCATGCCGGCCTCCATCACGTGCTCGACCATCGGCAGGTTGCCGCGGGCGGCGTAGGAGGCGTAGAAGTCGAGGTCGCCGCCGAAGACGAGCCCGCCCTTGTCGGACTGCGAGATGTAGAAGTGGCCCATGCCGAAGCTGATGACGTGGTCGATCACCGGCTTCAGCCCCTCGGTCACGAAGGCCTGCAGGACGTGCGATTCGATGGGCAGGCGCATCCCGGCCATGGCCGCGACCTGGCTGGACCGCCCCGCCACCACGATGCCGACCCTCGACGCCCGGATCGGGCCGCGGGTGGTCTGCACGCCGGTGACACGGCCGCCGGCGATGTCGATGCCGGTGACTTCGCAGTTCTGGATGAGATCCACGCCGCGCCGGTCGGCCGCGCGCGCGTAGCCCCAGGCGACCCCGTCGTGGCGCGCGGTGCCGCCGCGCCGGTGCAGCAGGCCCCCGTAGATCGGGAAGCGGGTGTTGTCGAAGTCGAGATAGGGCAGCAGCCGGCGCACGCCGTCGCGGTCGAGTAGCTCGGCATCGTCGCCCTGGGCGAGCATGGCGTTGCCGCGCCGGGCGAAGGCGTCGCGCTGGCCGTCCGAGTGGAAGAGGTTGATCAGCCCCCGCTGCGAATGCATCACGTTGTAGTTCAGCTCCGCCTCGAGCCCCTCCCAGAGCCTGAGGGAATGCGAGTAGAACTCCTGGTTGCCGGGCAGGAAGTAGTTGGCCCGCACGATGGTCGTGTTGCGCCCGATGTTGCCGCTGCCGAGCCAGCCCTTTTCCAGCACCGCGACGTTGGTCAGCCCGTGGTTCCTGGCCAG
Organism: Pseudomonadota bacterium; assembly: GCA_049324535.1. Lineage (GTDB taxonomy): Bacteria > Pseudomonadota > Alphaproteobacteria > Rhodobacterales > Rhodobacteraceae > JBMOOG01. The sequence goes on from JBMOOG010000012.1 coordinate 107,223, forward strand.
ATAGTAGGCGGTCGAGAGCCCGTGGCCGCCACCGCCGATGATGATCGCATCATAGGCGGGCTTCGGGGCGGGATCGCGCCACGCAGGCCTCCAGCCGCGGTTGCCCCGCAGACCCTCGGCGATCACCCGCCATCCGGAATAGACCATGCCCTGCCCCTGCGCATGTCCGCGGTCCCTGCCGCGCGCCCATTGATGCGGTCTTTAGCCGGCAAGGCAAGAGACGCGCGCGGGAAAGCGACGCGTGATGGCGCGAACGGGGCGCCGGGGCGGCTGGCGGGGCGTCGCGCGGGCGCTCCGGGCCGTCCTCCGGGGCCCGGCCCCGGACCCCGGGGGTATTTTCGCGAAGAAGAAGCCCGGCGGTCAGAGCCCCTTGGATCGATAGCTCTTGGCCACCCGGTCGATCGCGACGATGTAGGCGGCCATGCGCAGGTCGGTCACCTCGGGGCGCGCATGCCAGATCTCGCGCATCGACTGGTAGGCGATGCGCATGGTGTCATCGAGGCCCGAGCGCACCAGCTCGAGCTCGTCCGCCCCCCTCAGATACTTCTCCTTGAAGCCCGGCGAGAGCGTCCAGCCCAGGCCCTTGTCCTCGGAGAGCCGTTCCAGCTCGTCGATCAGGAGCTGGTGGCGGGCCTCTTCCTGGCGGCGCTGCATGCGGCCGAAGCGGATGTGGCTCAGGTTCTTGACCCATTCGAAATAGGACACGGTGACGCCGCCGGCGTTGGCGTAGAGATCGGGGATGATGACGGTGCCCCTGGCGCGCAGGATCTCGTCGGCGCCGGCGGTGATCGGGCCGTTTGCGGCCTCGATGATGAGCGGCGCCTTGATCCGCGGCGCGTTGTTCTGGTCGATCACGCCCTCCATGGCCGCGGGGATCAGGATGTCGCAGTCGAGTTCGAGGAGCCGGCGGCCATCCTCGATGTATTCGGCGCCCGGGAAGCCCTTGATGCCGCCGGTCGCGCGCAGATGGGCCTGCACGGCCGCCACGTCGAGCCCGCGCGGGTCGCTCAGCCCGCCGTCGCGCTCGATGATGGCGATGACCTTGCAGCCGTCCTCTTCCGACAGGAAGCGGGCCGCGTGCGAGCCGACGTTGCCCAGCCCCTGCACCACCACCCGCTTGCCATCGAGATCCCCCGAGAACCCGGCCTTCGCCTTGTCCTCCGGGTGGCGGAAGAATTCGCGCAGCGCGTATTGCACGCCCCGGCCCGTCGCCTCGACCCGGCCGGCGATTCCCCCGGAATTCAACGGCTTGCCGGTCACGCAGGCGCGCGCGTTGATGTCGGTGGTGTTCATGCGGGCATACTGGTCGACGATCCAGGCCATCTCGCGCTCGCCCGTGCCCATGTCGGGGGCCGGGACGTTCTGGCTGGGGTTGATGAGGTCGCGCTTGATCAGCTCGTAGGCGAAGCGGCGGGTGATCTGCTCGAGCTCGTGCTCTTCCCAGGCGCGGGGATCGATGCAAAGCCCGCCCTTCGAGCCGCCGAAGGGCGCCTCGACCAGCGCGCATTTGTAGGTCATGAGCGCCGCCAGCGCCTCGACCTCGTCCTGGTTCACCGACAGCGCGTAGCGGATGCCGCCCTTCACCGGTTCCATGTGTTCGGAATGGACCGACCGGTAGCCGGTGAAGGTCTCGATCTTGCCGCGCAGCCGCACGCCGAAGCGCACGGTGTAGGTCGAGTTGCAGACGCGGATCTTCTCCGCCAGCCCGGGCCCGAGGTCCATCACCGCGATCGCGCGGTTGAACATCAGGTCGACCGACTGGCGGAAACTCGCCTCGCCATTCGTCATGGATCATCCTCCCCAAGCACGGCCATGCCGCCGCGTCCGGCGCAGGATAGGGGCGAAACCCAACGGAATCACTGCCAAAGCTGCGCGAATCGGTCACAGGACCGACCGCAACGCCCGTCTCGTCCGATCAAAACGGCGGACGGGCCGGCGGCGACACCGCCGCCGCCTTTGCGCGATCAGGAACAATCGCAGGGGCCGTGACGCTTTGTATCCAAGGCACCCGTCTCTCACCCCCCGGTGGTGGCCACCTGCCTCATTTCTGCCGCAAGTCACGCGCTAATTTGGGCCGTTGCGCGAGGTGCACGCGTGGCGCGGGGGCGCCGGATAGGGATGCCGGGGAAAGGGTCGAGTTATGAGACAGGTCGATTTTTCGAGGACCTACCTTCGTGAGACCGCCGCCTTCGCGCGCGTTCACGGGCTGCGGAAGACGCTGACACGCTTCCGAAAAGAGGAAGACGGGTCCCTTCTCATCTTCGGACTGTTCTGCTTTGTCATGATGCTGATCGTGGCGGGTGTCTCGCTCGATCTCATGCGCAACGAGGAACGCCGGACCAACACCCAGGCGGTGGCCGACCGGGCCGCGCTGGCCGCGGCCGACCTCAGCCAGACGCTGCCGCCGAAGGAGGTGGTCAAGGACTACTTCCTCAAGGCCGGGCTGCCGGCCCCGGCCGACGAGGATATCATCGTCGAGCAGGGCACCTTCAACGAATGGCGCACTGTTCAGGTCAACGTCAGCGACTCGACGCCGACCTGGTTCATGAACATGGTCGGCGTGAACGAACTGCCGGCGAGCGCGAACGCGATGGCCGAGGAACGCATCGGCCAGGTCGAGATCTCGCTCGTGCTCGACATCTCGGGATCGATGAACGAGGCCAGCGACGGCTCGACCAAGATCGCGCTGCTGAAGACCGCCGCCAAGGACTTCATCGACACGATGTTCGACTCGGTCCAGGAAGGGAAGCTGTCGATGAACATCGTCACCTTCTCGACCCAGGTGACGGTCGGTAACAACCTGTCGCGCTTCTTCAACCTGACCAGCGAACACACGCAGTCCGACTGCTTCGAGTTCACGGCGGACGACTACAAGACAACCGGCATGAGCCTCGGTTTCGGCCCCATGGACCGCAAATACCAGCGCAACGGGCATTTCGACCCGTTCTACCGCGTGACCTCGCTGAACGAATCCAGCTTCCTGCGCAACTGCGTGCCGGGCAGCTTCCGCGAGATCATCCCCTTCTCGGGCGACCGCGCGAAGCTCAAGTCCTACATGGACAAGCTCAATGCGGACGGCAACACGTCGATCAACATCGGCATGAAATGGGGTGCGGCGCTGCTGGATCCGTCGCTGCAGCCGGTGGTCGACACGCTGATCTCGGAAGGCAAGGCGCCGACCGAGTTCGGCGAGCGCCCCTACGCCTACGGCAACCGCGAGGCGCTGAAGGTGATCGTGGTGATGACCGACGGCTCGAACACCACCGACTACGAGTTGCGCAAGCCCTACGACAGCGGGCTGAGCCGCCTGACGCGCAACTCGAGCTACACGAACACCGACATCAAGCAGTACTCGCTTTGGGACGCGGACCGGAACCAGTACTGGATCTACGCCTTGAACAAGTGGCGCAACGAGCCCTGGGGCGATGGCCAGGAATGGACTTGCGACCGCTACGGACGAAACTGCAAGTGGGTCCAGGATCCGGGCGATGCGATCCCGATGACCTGGCAGGATGTCTGGCAGCGCATTTCGCTCAGCTACTTCTCGACCTACTTCATCAAGCCGGTCTATGGCTCGACCGAGGCGGCGAAATGGGGTAACGGATCCGGCTCGATCGTGAGCAAGGCGAACTATTCCGACAAGGATGCACGCACGCTCGACATCTGCACCGCCGCCAAGAACCAGAAGGTCACGATCTACTCGATCGGCTTCGAGGCTCCCACCGGAGGACAGAGGGTGCTGCGCGCCTGCGCCAGCACGCCGGCCAACTACTACGACGCCCAGGGTCTGAGCATCAACGACGCCTTCGCCGCCATCGCGAGCTCGATCAACAAGCTGAGGCTGACGCACTGAGATGGCGCGCGCCCTGACCATGCTGCGGGCCCGTGCAGGGCGGGCCCGCAAGGACGAAGACGGATCGGCGACGATCCCCTTCGTGATCTTCTTTCCCTTCTTCATCCTGCTGGTGCTGTCCTCGCTGGAGCTCGGCATGATGATGATCCGGCACGTCATGCTCGAGCGCGCGCTCGACATCGCGGTGCGGGGTCTGCGGCTCGGCATCTGGACGCCGCCGACGCACGAGGAACTCAAGCGCGTCATCTGCAACCAGGCCGGCATCATTCCCGACTGCATGAACGCGCTGATGGTCGAGCTGCGGCCGGTGGACAAGAACACCTGGGCGCCGCTCGCCGGCTCGGCCACCTGCGTCGACCGCGCCGCGACCATCCAGCCGGTGGTTTCCTTCGACCCCGGCGTGGGCGACAGCATGATGCTGATCCGCGCCTGCGCGAAGGTCGATCCGCTCTTTCCGTCCTCGGGCGCGGGCTGGGCCCTTCCGAAGGACTCCACGGGGGCCTATTCGCTGATTTCGGCGACCGCCTTCGTCAACGAACCGACACCGGGATCGTGACATGACCGCATTGCAGCGCCTCAGGCTTCAGGGCCGCAGCTTCCGCCGCGAAACCGAAGGGTCGATGCCCATCGAAGGGCTGCTCGCCTTCTGCTTCCTCGTCTGGTGGTATGTCGCCTCGTACCAGTTCTTCGACGGCTTCCGGCAGAAGAACGTGAACCTGAAGGCTGCCTACACGATCGCCGACCTGATCTCGCGCGAAACCGGCTACGACCCCAACGTGCCGGGCAGCGTGCCGGTGGACCAGAACTACATCAACGGTCTCAACAAGGTCTTCGACTACCTGACCTTCTCGAACCGTCCGACCTGGATCCGGGTGACCTCGATCAAGTATGACGACAACAACAAGAAATACATCGTCCACTGGTCGCACACCTCGGACCCGACCCGCCCCGTGCACACCGATGCCTCGATCAACCGCGAGAAGGACCGGCTGCCGGTCCTGCCGCCGGGCGACTCCGTGATCCTGGTGGAGACCAGCTCGGCCTACAACCCGATCTTCACCTCGGTGGACAACTCGCCGTTCTTCGCCAGCTTCCTGCCGGCCTCCTGGCTGAACAACTTCATCGTGACCCGGCCGCGTTTCGCCTCCTGCGTGCCCTGGGACACCAACGGCAGCTGCTGACACCGGCTCTGCGACAGCGCACAGACGCTGTGGGCCGCCCCGCCTTTGTGCGCGGGCGGCCCTCGCCTATCTTCGCGGCATCCGTCTGATAGGAGCGACCCCATGTCCATCCGACCCGTCCTCGAGACCCGCCGTGCCCAGCCCGCGATCGAGGGCGCCGGCGTCCATCTGCATCGGGCCTTCGGCTTTCGCGACCCGCGCGAGCTCGATCCCTTCCTGCTCTTCGACGATTTCCGCAACGACCGGCCGGAGGACTACCTCAGCGGCTTTCCCTGGCATCCGCACCGCGGCATCGAGACCATCACCTACGTTCTGGCCGGCACGGTCGAGCATGGCGACAGCCTCGGGAACCGGGGCACGCTCGGCGCGGGCGACGTGCAGTGGATGACCGCCGGATCGGGGATCCTCCATCAGGAAATGCCGCAGGGCAACGCGCGGGGCCAGATGCACGGCTTCCAGCTCTGGGCGAACCTGCCGGGCCATCTCAAGATGACCGCGCCCCGCTACCAGGACGTGAAATCGGCCGATATCCCCGAGATCATCGACGATGACGGCACGGTGGTGCGCGTCATCACCGGCGAGTTCTGGGGGCAGCGCGGGCCGGTCGACGGCATCGCCGCCGATCCGCAGTACCTCGACATCTCGGTGCCCGCCGGACGGAAGAAGACCTTCCGCATCGACACCTACCGGCGGGCCTTCGCCTATGTCTTCGAGGGCGAGGCGCGCTTTCGCGACGCCAGCCGCCCGCAGGGCGTCCTTCTGGAGAAAGAGGTGATGGGCGAGGAGGTGAACGTGCGCGACCTGTCGGGCGACCGCACGCTGATCCGCTTCGGGTCGGGCGACGAAGTCACCGTTCAGGCCGGCGAGCGGGGGGTGCGGTTCCTGCTGATCTCGGGCGCCCCGATCGAGGAACCGGTGGCCTGGCACGGACCGATCGTGATGAACACCCAGGCGGAACTGATGCAGGCCATGCGCGATCTGCGCAACGGCACCTTCATCCGCCCGGCGCACTGACCGTCCGGGCTGCCGGATCACGGACCGGCAGCCCGACCGCGCCGCGGGCCATGTCGAGATAGATCGCGACCACCCGGTCGCGCGACAGCCGCCCGCCCTCGCGGTACCAGGTGGTGACGCCGGTCAGCATGGCGATGAGCGCGAAGCTCGCCAGCCGCGGCTCGGGCACGTGCAGCTGGCCCGACGCCCGGCCCGCGCGCAGGATGTCGGCCAGAACCTCCTCGTAGCGCCGCCGAAGGCCTTCGATCACGGCGAAATTGGCGGCGCCGAGGTTGCGCAGTTCCATGTAGGACAGAAACACCGCCTCCGGATGGTCGAGGCTGTGGCCGATGTGAAGGCGCACGAAGCTGTCGAGCCGCGCCTCGGGCGGCCCGTCCGGCAGGGCCGCGGCCTGCGCCAGCAGATCCTCCATGTGCTCGCACAGAAGCTCGAAGAGCAGCGTCTCCTTGTCCGGCGTGTAGAGATAGAGCGCGCCGGCCTGCACGCCGACCTCGGAGGCGATCTGCCGCATCGAGACCGCCGCATAGCCGTGCCGCGCGAAGAGGCGCAGCGCCGCCGCCCGGATCCGGGGCCGGGTGATGTCGGAATGCGATCCCGTCTTGCGTGCCATGGGCCAAGCGTATCTGAACAAGCGTTCAATACAAGTCCGCCGCCTTGCCCCCGCGGCCCGCCTGCGACTAGGATGCGCCCCATGTCCGCCTCCCGCGCCCTGCTTGCGACCCTTCTCCTTCTGGCCGGCTGCGCCTCGGTGCCGGTGCTGCCGGGGGCCGCGGACGCGCGCAACGCGCCCTACCCGACGCTGCGGCCCTTCGAGTCGCTGCCCTCGGCCACGGTCCCGGCCGACGGCGCGGCCGCGATCGGCGGCGAGCTTGACGCCCGGGCGGCCGCGCTGCGGGCGCGGGCCGCGGCGCTCGCCCAGGCGGGCGGCTGAGCCGCGTTGCAAGACGGCCCCCGATTGGCTAACAGCGGCGGGCAAGCAGCCTGACGGAGTTCCCCATGCCCGCATCCGCGAACGGTCCCCTGCGCCTCGGCATCGCCGGGCTCGGCACCGTGGGCATCGGCACCGTCCGGATCGTGCAGCGCCACGCGGATCTGATCGCCCGCCGCGCGGGCCGGCCGATCGAGATCGTGGCCGTCAGCGCCCGCGACCGCACCCGCAACCGCGACGCCGACCTGTCGGGCTACGTCTGGGAATCCGACCCGGTGGCGCTGGCGCGGCGGGCCGACGTCGATGTGTTCGTCGAGGTGATGGGCGGCTCGGAAGGGGCGGCACGGGACGCGACCGAGGCCGCGATCGCCGCGGGCAAGGACGTGGTCAGCGCCAACAAGGCGCTGCTGGCCCATCACGGGCAGAGGCTGGCCGAGGCCGCCGAGGCGCGGGGCCATGTCATCCGCTTCGAAGCCGCGGTGGCCGGCGGCATCCCGGTCATCAAGGCGCTGACCGAAGGGCTTGCCGGCAACGAGATCCGCCGCGTCATGGGGGTGATGAACGGCACCTGCAACTACATCCTCACCCGGATGGAGACGGCGGGGCTGCCCTACGAGACCGTCTTCGAGGAGGCCCGGCAGCTGGGCTATCTCGAGGCCGATCCGAACCTCGACGTCGGCGGCATCGATGCGGGCCACAAGCTGAGCCTGCTGGCGGCGATCGCCTTCGGAACCCGAGTGAGCTTCGACGCGGTCGAGCTGGAGGGCATCGGCCGCATCTCGATCGACGACATCCGGCAGGCCGGCGACATGGGCTACCGGATCAAGCTCCTCGGCGTCGCGCAGATGACCGGGCGCGGGCTCGAACAGCGCATGAGCCCCTGTCTGGTGCCGGCCGACAGCCCTCTGGGCCAGTTGCAGGGCGGCACCAACATGGTGGTGCTGGAGGGCGACGCCGTCGGCCAGATCGTGCTGCGCGGCGCGGGGGCCGGCGCCGGCCCGACCGCCAGCGCGATCCTGTCGGACGTGATCGAGATTGCGCGCGGAAGCCGCATCCCGACCTTCGGACAGCCGGCGGTCACGCTGGCGGAGCCGATCGCGGCGCGCGCCACCTCGGCCGCCGCGCACTACCTGCGGATGAACCTCGTGGACAAGCCGGGCGCGCTGGCCAAGGTCGCGGCGGCGCTCGGCGATGCGGGCGTGTCGATCGACCGGATGCGCCAGTACCGCCACGACGACACCACGGCGCCGGTGCTCATCGTCACCCACAAGACCACGCGCGACGCCGTGGACCACGCCCTGTCCCGACTTCCGGCCACGGGTGTCGTGCTGGGCGAACCGGTGGCCATCCGCATCGAAGAGGTCTGACGGCCGCACCCTTCGGGCCCCGTCCGCGGACCGGTGCCGCTAACAGCGGGCCGCGCCCGGACCGGCCGGCCGCGCCGCCCTTGCCCCCTGCCCCCCGAACCCTGTAGAGCCACGTCAAGGGCGCCCGCGAGGCGCGTGCACTGGCAGGGACAGGACATGACGGACAGACAGGAATTCCAGGACCGGATGCTCTCGCTGGGTCTGGCCCGGGTGAGCGAGGCCGCCGCCCATGCCTCGGCCCGGCTGATCGGCCGCGGCGACGAGAAGGCGGCCGACCAGGCCGCGGTCAACGCCATGCGCGACCAGCTCAACCTTCTCGACATCCGGGGCGTCGTCGTGATCGGCGAAGGCGAGCGGGACGAGGCGCCGATGCTCTTCATCGGCGAGGAGGTCGGCTCGGGCAACGGCCCGGCGGTGGACATCGCGCTCGACCCGCTGGAAGGCACCACGTTGACCGCCAAGGACATGCCGAACGCGCTGACCGTCATCGCCATGGCCCCGCGCGGCACGCTCCTGCACGCGCCTGACGTCTACATGGAAAAGCTCGCCGTCGGTCCCGGCCTGCCCAAGGACGTGGTGTCGCTGGACATGACCCCGACCGAGCGGATCCGGGAACTGGCGCGGGCCAAGGGCTGCACGCCGGGCGACATCACCGTCTGCATCCTCGAACGCCCCCGCCATGAGGCGCTTGTGGCCGAGGTGCGCGCGACCGGCGCGGCCATCCGGCTCATCACCGATGGCGACGTGGCCGGCGTCATCCACTGCGCCGAGCCCGAGATCACCGGGATCGACATGTACATGGGTTCGGGAGGGGCGCCCGAAGGGGTGCTCGCGGCCGCGGCGCTGAAGTGCATGGGCGGGCAGATGTGGGGCAAGCTGCTCTTTCGCAACGACGACGAGAAGGCCCGCGCCGCCAAGGCCGGGATCACCGACCTGAACCGGATCTATGCGCGCGACGAGATGGTGCGCGCCGACGTGATCTTTGCCGCGACCGGCGTGACCAACGGGTCGATCGTGCAGGGCGTGAAGCGCGAGCCGCACTTCATCCAGACCGAGACGCTGCTGATGCGGTCCAAGACCGGATCGGTGCGACGGATGATCTACCGCAACCCGATCCGCTAGCGACCGGCGACGGGGGGGCCGCCCCCCGTGCCCCCCGGGGTATTTCCGCAAAGAAGAAGGGCAGAGGACGATGGCGGCCTTCCTTGGCGTGGAGCGTTCGGTGTGCGGCCGCCGATGGGTCGGCCCCGCGCCCGGGACCGAACGCCTGGCCGAGGCCCTGGCGCAGCAGGCGCGCCTGCCCCTGCCGCTCGCCCGGGTGCTGGCGGCGCGGGGCGTGGCACCCGAGGAGGCCGGCCGGTTTCTCGAGCCGCAGCTGCGGGACCTGCTGCCGGACCCCCGGTCGCTGCGCGACATGGAGACGGCCGCCGCCCGGTTTCTGCGGGCGGTGCGCGGGCGCCAGAGGATCGCCGTCTTCGCCGATTACGATGTGGACGGCGGGGCCTCGGCCGCGCTGATCCAGAACTGGCTCCGCGCCGTCGGGCAGAAGGCCACGCTCTACATTCCCGACCGCATCGACGAGGGCTACGGGCCGAACGTGCCGGCAATGCGGGGGCTGGCCGAAGGGCATGACCTCATCCTGACCGTCGATTGCGGGACGCTTTCGCACGAGGCGATTGCCGCGGCCGCGGGCTGCGACGTGGTGGTGCTGGACCATCACATCGGGGCCGAGACCCTGCCCCCGGCGCTGGCGGTGGTGAATCCCAACCGGCCGGACGAGGACGGCAGCCTCGGGCATCTCTGCGCGGCCGCGGTGGTGTTCCTGATGCTGGTCGAGGCGAACCGGCAGATGCGCGCAGATGGCCTGGCCGGACCGGATCTGATGGCGATGCTGGACCTCGTGGCGCTGGCGACGGTCGCGGACGTGGCGCCGCTGGTCGGGGTGAACCGGGCCTTCGTCCGGCAGGGACTGAAGGTGATGGCGCGGCGCGAGCGGGTAGGCCTGCGGGCGCTCGCGGACGTGGCGCGACTGGACCGGGCGCCCGCCGCCTATCATCTGGGTTTCGTGCTCGGCCCCCGCGTGAACGCCGGCGGGCGGATCGGGGCGGCGGACCTCGGCGCGCGACTTCTGGCGACCGAGGATCCCCACGAGGCGGCGGCGCTGGCCGCGCGGCTCGAGCAGCTGAACGCCGAGCGGCGCGACATCGAGGCGCGGGTGCGCGAGGAGGCGCTGGCGCAGGCCGAGGCCCGGGGGATCGACGGGCCGCTCGTCTGGGCCGCGGGCGAGGGATGGCATCCGGGCGTGGTCGGAATCGTGGCGGCGCGGCTCAAGGAGGCGACCGGGCGGCCGGCGGTGGTGATCGGGCTCGACGGGGCCGAGGGGAAGGGGTCGGGCCGGTCGGTCGCAGGGATCGACCTCGGCGCCGCCGTCCACCGTGTGGCGGCCGAAGGGCTTCTGCTGAGGGGCGGCGGGCACCGGATGGCTGCGGGGCTGACGGTGGCGCGCGACCGGGTCGAGGCGGCGATGGAGCGGCTGGGCGAACTTCTGGCGCGGCAGGGCGCCGCCGGGGCCGGCCCGCACGATCTGGCGATCGACGGGCTGGTGATGCCCACGGCGCTGACCCCGGCGCTCGCCGAAGAGATCGAACGGGCCGGGCCCTTCGGCCAGTCGGCCCCGGCCCCACGCTTCGCGCTGGCCGGCGTCGAGGTCCTGCACCTGCGCCGGATGGGCGAGACGCATCTGCGCGCCACGCTGGGCGATGCGACCGGCGCGCGGGTCGAGGCGGTGTGCTTCTCGGCCTTCGAGGGTCCGCTCGGCCCGGTGCTGGAGGCGGCGCGGGGCGGGCGGCTGCACGTGGCGGGGCGGATCGAGACGAACGACTGGGGCGGACGGCTCCGGGCCCAGTTGCGCCTCGAGGACGCCGCGCCGGCCTGAGGCGACGGACGCCCTGCAAGGCCGTGGCGGCGGGTGAAAAAAGCCTCTTGCGAGTCAGGAGCGGCTGGCCTAAACACCGCCCCACGCCTCGTGCGGCCCGTTCGTCTATCGGTTAGGACACCAGGTTTTCAACCTGGGAAGAGGGGTTCGACTCCCCTACGGGCTGCCAACACCACGATTTTTGCGTCCCCATGCGTCCCAACCACGCAGAAAATCGTTTAAAATCAATCATCCTCTGAATCCATGCGTCCCAGTGCATCCCTATGCATCCCGGCCATGTTGGTATCATATGTGGGTATCGAAATTTTCCGCGATACCAACAGGTGATTCATGGCACTGGTCGACACCGCACTGAGGGGCTTAAAGCCTGAAAACAAACCGAAAAAATACAGTGACGGCGGCGGGCTGTTCCTCTTGGTCAACCCGAACGGCTCAAAGCTGTGGCGTCTGGCCTATCGGTTCGATGGAAAGCAGAAGACTCTTGCCTTCGGCGCTTACCCCAAGGTGACTCTTGCCGATGCCCGCGCGTTGCGGGACCGGGCCAAGAAAGCCCTTGCTGATGGTATCGACCCGGCGCGCCACGATACCATCACCACCACGGACCATGACACCTTTGAGGCTATCGGGCGGGAATGGCTCAAGGCGCAGGAACCGACATGGGCACCGAAGTATGCCCCGCAAGTGTTCCGCACTTTTGAGCGCGACGTGTTCCCGGTTCTGGGGCAACGTCCGATCACCGACATTGAGCCTAGCGAAGTCCTGAAAGTGCTGCGGGCCGTGGAAGAACGCGGGGCGCAGGACATAGCCAAACGGCTGCGCCAGAAGATCAGCGCAATCTTCCGGTTTGCCGTCGCCACAGATCGGGCCAAGGCCGACCCTGCCGCGAACCTGAAAGGCGCATTGAAGCCCCCGCCCAAAACCCGCCACATGGCGGCGCTGCGGGCGGCAGACATGCCCGACTTCCTGCAACGGCTTCGGGCGTTCGATGGTGACGCGCGAACCGCCTTGGCGCTTGAACTGCTTATCCACACGATGACCCGCACCAATGAAGTGCGGTTCGGGCGCTGGGATGAAATTGACGGCGATCTGTGGCGCATCCCTGCCGAACGAATGAAGGCGGGGCGGGATCACGTCATTCCCCTGTCCCGGCAGGCCAAGGCGATCTTGGAGCGGCTGCGGGCGCTGGCAGGGGCATCGCCTTGGATAGCCGAAGGGACACGCGGCAAGCCCATGAGCGAAAACACCATGCTCTTTGCCCTCTATCGGATGGGCTACCATAGCCGGGCCACCACGCACGGCTTCCGGTCAACCGCGTCGACCATCCTGAACGAGTCCCGACGATTCAGCGCGGATGCAATCGAGAGGCAGCTTGCCCATGTTCCGGGCGACTCCGTCCGATCTGCTTACAACGCGGCGCTGTATCTCGATGAACGGGCGGAAATGCTTCAATGGTGGAGCGATCAACTGGACGGCTTTGAAGCGGCTGGGGTTAAAAAGTCAGACACTGATTTAACCGATCTGCTTTCCTGTGACGAATAGAAACGCATCGGAATTCATTGGAACGCATGGGGCCGCACTTTTTACAGTGCGGCCTTTCTCATTTAATGTGAAATTCGGATTCCGCTTCCCTGAAAATATCCGGGCCTGTAAAATGCAGGAATGAAGAAAGCCCCGCAGCGGCAAAACTGGCGGGGCCTTCAATGAGAAGCGGAAGTGAGTTGATATGCAGGAATATACCGAAACGCGCCCGATGGCGCAAGCCCATTTCAATATCAGTGCAACTGATCTGAGCGCCCTTCTGGGATGCACTGAGACGCATAGGGATTTATCGGCAGGGGATATTAACCGCGCGACGGCGGATAATTCCGGCTGCGATCTGCCGCTTGCCGTCTCGATGTTCGCAGACTTGAAGGCGCAGCGGATCGAACCGAATCACCTGAGCCTTCGGCAACTGCAAGACCGGCTGAACAGCACCACGGCGCGCGACAAGGCAGCATTGCCCCTGGTGAAGCTGGGAACCTTCGGGAATGCCCGAACCGACAAGGGCAGCCTTCGCCACGATGCCAACCTGTTGCGCGTGTCGGGCGTGGAAGGCGACTATGACGCGGGCGCTGTATCGCCCCAAGACGCGGCCGAACGGCTGCGCCAGGCGGGCATTGCAGCCCTGATCTATACCACGCCAAGCCACACCGCAGAAGCGCCCCGGTGGCGCGTCCTTGCGCCCTTGGCCGGGGAAGTTATCCCGGCCGAACGGGATGCGCTATGCGCCCGCTTGAATGGCGCGCTTGGGGGCATCCTTGCCGCCGAATCCTTTACCCCATCGCAGTCCTATTACTTCGGCGCGGTGACCGGCCGTCCGGCGGAATCCGTCCTTGTGGAAGGGCAGCCGCTTGACCGCGTGTCGGGCGTTGCCTCGATCGGACCGCAACCCAAGCCGGTGAAGTCGACCACCGATCTTTCAGACCTGTTCCGGGAACCGGCAGACCGGGCCGAAGTGCGGCGCGCCTTGGCGCTTATCACCGACTCCGATGATCGGGACCAATGGCTTAAAATCGGCATGGCACTTCATGCTGAATTCGGGGGCAGCGATGAAGGCTTTGACCTGTGGTCGCATTGGTCGCGCCAGTCCCTGAAATTCGATGAACGCGACCAACGCCAGAAATGGAAATCCTTCCGGCGCAGCGGAGTCGGCATCGGGACGCTTTTTGAAATCGCCAAGGGTTACGGGTATGAGCGGCCTTCTTACTTTTCTGAATCTGATTTTGACGATCTGCCTGCACTTCCTGAACCGGAAAAACCGAAACCGACGACCTTAACATTTCTAACCCCGGACGACTGCGAAAGCGCACCGTCCCGCGGCTATCTGATTAAGGGGCTATTCGCGCCCGGCGATGTGGCGTGTATTTTCGGCGCGCCCGGCGCGGGTAAATCCCTCATTGCCCCGTTCCTTGGCTACATGGTGGCGCAGGGGCAGGAAGCCTTCCAGATGCGCACCAAGGCGGGCGGCGTGTTCTATGTCGCAGCCGAGGACTCCCACGGGATGCGCGGGCGCGTGAAGGCGCTGAAACAGGCGCATGGCAGCGCGCAAGCCTTTCGCCTTGTGGAAGGCGTTTCGCAGCTTCTGACTGCCAACCCCAAGGACCGCGCCCCAGACCTTCTGGCGCTGGTGGAAGCGGTGAAGGCGGAACGCCCGGCCCTGATTTTCATTGACACGCTGGCAATGGCCTTCCCCGGCCTGGAAGAAAACAGCGCCGAAGCAATGGGCCGCGTTGTCGCGGTTTCCCGGCTGTTGACCCGCTGGGGCGCGGCCGTGGTTTTGATCCACCATGACACCAAGTCCGAAGGGGGCACCCCGCGCGGGCATAGCCTCTTGAATGGCGCGCTTGACGTGGCCTTGCATGTGAAGCGCGACGATGAAGCCGGGATCATCCGGGGCAAGCTGACCAAGAACCGCAACGGCACCTGTGACCGGGATATTGCCTTCACCATCGCCACCGAGAACGGCGGCACGGATGAGGACGGCGAACCGATCACCCTGCCGCGCTGCAACCCGCTGCACGGGACACCGGCAAAGGTGAAGCGCCTTGCCCCGCAACCGGCTGCGGCGCTGAAAGTCCTGGAAGGCATGGCGCAGCCGGTTAGCCGGGATGACTGGAAGCGCGCTTGCATGGCATCGGACACGGTTTGCGCGAATGACAAGCCCGACACGCGCCGCAAAGCCTTTGACCGGGCGTTGCAAGACCTGTCGCGGGATGGATGGATTACAAGCCATGATGGTTTCTATTCGATCCGCGACGGCTTTGATGTTTCGGACGGACACGGACAAAGCCCGGACATTTCCGGCATGTCCGACACGGCAAAGCGCCACCCTGCCCGGACGGACACGGACATATCCCTTTAGGGTCAGGACCCATTAATTGGCTTGAGGCCGCCGGGCCTGCGTGATTCAAGCTCCCGGACTGACGGGGGTGATGATGAGCAACCTTTTCTGGCTGACCGACGCGCAGATGGAGCGGTTGAAGCC
>JBMOOG010000013.1:0-5059 GCA_049324535.1 Pseudomonadota bacterium
GGTCTCCACCGGACCCAGATCGTTGATCGCCACGACCTCGATGTCCGTGCGACCCGATTCCACGATCGCCCGCAGAACGTTCCGACCGATCCGGCCAAAACCGTTGATCGCTACCTTCACCGTCATCCCTGTCCTCCTGATCCTCGGGCGCGGGAGGCGCGCCGCGCCCCGCTATCGGCAAAACCGGGCGCGAAATCAACCGTCCTCAGCGCCAGACCGCCAGGGATTGCACAAGATCGGCAAGCCGGCGCGCGAGAAAGAGCAGCACCGTCCCGCCGGTGAGCACGCCATCGGCCAGCGCCAGAAGGGCGATCAGCAGGGCGAGCGCAAGGGCAATGCGGTTGGTCATCGTCGGTCGGTCTCCGGTGCGCGCACAGGGTATCGGCCCGGCGCGTTGCGGGAAAGCCGCGGCCCGCGTCCGCGCGCAGCGCGGCGCTTGCAGCCCCGGCCGTTCCGTCTAGCCTAGGGCCGACCGCGGGGGACAAGGGCATGAGCGGACTTCTGGCGCTACTCGACG
Organism: Pseudomonadota bacterium; assembly: GCA_049324535.1. GTDB lineage: Bacteria > Pseudomonadota > Alphaproteobacteria > Rhodobacterales > Rhodobacteraceae > JBMOOG01. The sequence continues at coordinate 518 of JBMOOG010000013.1, forward strand.
ATGTGGCCGCGATCGCCAAGGTGGCGGCGGCCTCGGTGGACGACATGGCGGCGGCGGCGACCAAGGCCGGCGCCAAGGCCGCGGGCGTCGTCATCGACGACGCGGCGGTCACCCCGAAATACGTCCACGGCTTCGAAGCGAAGCGGGAATTGCCGATCATCGGGCGGATCGCGCTCGGGTCGCTGCGCAACAAGCTCGTGATCCTCCTGCCGGCGCTCCTCCTGCTCGACGCCTTCCTGCCGCAGGCGGTGACGCCGCTCCTGATGCTCGGGGGGGCCTATCTCTGCTTCGAGGGGGCCGAGAAGGTCTTCCACAGGCTCGCCCCGCACGGCGATGCGACGGTCGAGGAGGATTACGCCCAGAAGGACCCGGCGCACCTGGAAGAGGACAAGGTGGCGGGGGCGATCAAGACCGACTTCATCCTGTCGGCCGAGATCATGACCATCGCGCTCGCCGCGATCCCGCAATCGACGGTCTGGATCGAGGCCGTGACGCTCGCGATCGTGGGCATCGGGATCACCGCCCTCGTCTACGGCGGCGTGGCGCTGATCGTGAAGATGGACGACATCGGGCTGCATCTTGCGCGCGAGGCCCGGCTCGCGCTGACACGCACGCTTGGGCGCGGCCTCGTCCGGGGGATGCCGAAGCTCATGGGGCTCCTCTCGACCGTCGGTACCGCGGCGATGCTCTGGGTCGGGGGCTCGATCGTGCTCCACGGGCTCGAGGTCACCCATCTCTGGGCCTGGCCCTACGCGACGATCCATCACCTGGCCGCCGAGGCCGCCCATGCGGTCGGGCGGGCCGAGGGGCTGGTCGAATGGGCCGTCACCGCCCTCATCGCCGGCCTCTTCGGCCTCGGCCTCGGCCTTCTCCTGATCCCGCTCGCGACGCGGATCATCGGGCCGCTCTGGCGCGCGGTCTTTCCCTGTGCCAGCGCCGCGCCTTGACCGGCCGGCGCCGGACCCCGGCTTCTTCTTCGGCGAAATACCCCCGGGGGGTTCGGGGGCGGGACGCCCCCGCCCGTCTCAGAGCAGCGCGCGCACCTTCGCGGCCGTGGCCTCGGCGGTGATGCCGAACTCGGCGTAGAGCCGTTCGGCCGGGGCCGAGGCGCCGAATCCCTCCATGCCCACGAAGTCCGCCTTGCCGTCGCGCCCGCGCTCGCCCAGAAGCCAGCGGTCCCAGGGCTGGCGCACGGCGGCCTCGATGGCGACCCGCACCGGGCCTGCCGGCAGCACGCGCCGGCGGTAGGCCTCGGGCTGGGCTGCGAAGAGCTCCATGCAGGGCATCGAGACGACCCGCGTGCCGATGCCTTCCGCCTGCAGGAGGTCGCGGGCCTTCATCGCGATCGCGACCTCGGAGCCGGTCGCCATCAGGATCGCCTGCCGCTTGCCCTCGGCCTCGGCCAGGACATAGGCGCCCTGCGCCGAGAGGTTCCGGCTGCCGGCGGTCCTGCGCAGCGCCGGCAGGTTCTGGCGGCTCAGCGCCAGCACCGAGGGCGTGCGGGTCGTGGTCAGCGCCAGTTCCCAGGCCTCCGCCGTCTCGATGAGGTCGGCCGGGCGGAATGTCCAGGTGTTGGGGGTCGCGCGGCAGATCGCCAGATGCTCGACCGGCTGGTGGGTCGGCCCGTCCTCGCCCAGACCGATGCTGTCATGGGTCATCACATAGACGACCGGCACACCCATCAGCGCCGAGAGGCGCATCGCGCCCCGCGCATAGTCGGTGAAGCACAGGAAGGTCCCGCCATAGGGCCGGATGCCCCCGTGCAGCGCCAGCCCGTTCATCGCGGCGGCCATGCCGTGCTCGCGGATGCCGTAGTGCACATAGCGGCCCTTGCGGTTGGTCGGGTCGAAGATGCCGAGATCGGGGGTGAGCGTGTTGTTCGACCCGGTGAGGTCGGCCGAGCCGCCCACCGTCTCCGGCATCACCGGGTTGAGCGCCGCAAGCACGGTTTCCGACGCCTTGCGGGTGGCCATGGTGGGTGCCTCGGCAAAGGCCTTCTGGCGCAGCGCGCGCAGGGCGGCGGCGAACTTCTTCGGCGCCTCGCCCCGGAGCCGCCGGTCGAATTCGGCCCGGCGGGCGGCGGGCAGGGCGGCCATGCGCTCGGACCAGGCCTTGCGGTCGGCCGCGCCCCGGGCGCCGATCGCGCGCCAGTCCTTCAGCACATCGGCCGGGATCTCGAAGGGGCCGTGGTCCCAGCCGTAGATCGCCTTGGTGGCGGCGATCTCGTCGGGGCCGAGCGGCGAGCCGTGGGCCGAGGCGCTGTCCTGCTTCTTCGGGCTGCCGAAGCCGATGTGGGTCTTGCAGTCGATGAGCACCGGCCGGTCCGAGGCGCGGGCCGCGGTCATCGCCCGGTCGATGGCGTCGGGGTCATGGCCGTCGCAGTGCAGGACCGTCCAGCCCGAGGCCGCGAAGCGTGCGCCCTGGTCGGTGATGTCCGACAGGCTGACCTTGCCGTCGATCGAGATGCTGTTGTTGTCCCAGAGCACGATCAGCCGCGACAGCTTCTGCCGTCCGGCCAGCGCGATCGCCTCCTGGCTGATGCCCTCCATCAGGCAGCCGTCGCCGGCGATGACCCAGGTCCGGTGATCGACGGTCCTGGCGCCGAACTGCGCGCGCAGCGCCTCTTCGGCCATGGCCATGCCGACCGCGGTCGCGATGCCCTGGCCGAGCGGGCCGGTCGTCGTCTCGACCCCGGTCGCATGGCCGTATTCCGGGTGGCCCGCGGTGATCGCCCCCCATTGCCGGAAGGCCTTGATCTGGTCGAGCGTCATGTCCTTGTAGCCGGTGAGGTAGAGGAGCGCGTAGAGCAGCATCGAGCCGTGCCCGGCCGAGAGCACGAAGCGGTCGCGGTCCGGCCAGTGCGGATCGGCGGCGTCGAACTTCAGATGCTTCGAAAACAGCACCGTCGCCACGTCGGCCATGCCCATCGGCATGCCGGGGTGGCCGGAGTTCGCGGCCTGCACCGCATCCATCGCCAGGGCGCGGATCGCGCAGGCCTTCCTCCAGTGGCTGGCGTGGTCGCGTCTCAGCTCGGCGATGTCCATCGGCGGTTCTCCTCGAATGGCGGGCCCGGTTGGTTGCGGCCCGTGATAGCAGCCCGTCCGCGGGTTTCAACGCCGAAACTCGGGGACCGGTCGCGCCGATCCCCGCCACCGGGTCCGGAAAGGGGCAGAAATGGCCGGCCGGATTGGTCTAGACTGGCGGTCGAGGCCGGCGGTCGCGATTCGGAGCGCGCCGCCGGAAAGACTGGCAGCAAGTGGGGAACAGGCAGGATGAACGACAGCGCCGGAATCGAACGCCGGCTGGCCACCGCGCTCGCGCGGATCGCCGCCGGCATCGACGGGATCGCGATCGCCGGCGGGGCGCGGGAGGCGGCGCGCTCGGACGAGGCGGAGGAGCTGCGCGATCTTCTGGATTCCGAACGGGCGGCCAACGCCCAGCTGACCGAGCGGGTCCGCGCGATCAAGGAAAAGCAGGAAACCATGATCGGCGCCCTCGAGAAGAAGGTGGCGCGGCTCTCCGAACAGGTCGAGCAGGCCGAGGCCGAGCTTCAGCGCCAGAACCGCGTCAACAGCCAGCTGGTCGAGGTCAACCGCGCGTTGATCGACGCGGCGGCGGCGGGCACCACCGAGCCCCATCTCATCAACCGCGCGATGATGGCCGAGCTCGAGGCGCTGCGTGCGGCGCGTTCGGCCGAGCTCGTCGAGATGAACGACATCCTTGCGGAACTGAAGCCGCTCCTCGGGGAGGTCGCCTGATGCCGGAAGTCCAGATCACCATCGGCGGCCGCACCTTCGAGGTCGCCTGCCAGGACGGCGAGGAGCATTTCCTCCACGCCGCCGCGCGCCTGCTCGATGTCGAGGCGACGTCGCTCATCGGCCAGATCGGACGGATGCCGGAAGCGCGGATGCTGCTGATGGCCGGGCTCATGCTGGCCGACAAGACCGCCGGTCTCGAGGACCAGGTGCGCGCGGCCGAGGACCGGGCGCGGCTGGCCGAGCGCGTCGCGGCGGATGCGCAGGCGCGGCTGGCGCGCGGCGGCGGGGGCGGGGTCAGCGAGGGGCTTCTGGCCCTCGTGGCCGAGGCCGAACAGCTGGCCGACCGCATCGACGCGCGCGCGCGGGCATGATGGCGCGGCGGCTCCTCGCCGGCGCGGCGCTCGCCCTCGCCGGCTCGCTTCTGGTCGTGCCGGCGGCGCGCGCCGATCTGGTGACGGCGACCTATGTCTGCGATCGCGGCGTCAGCGTGCCGGCCGCCTACATCAATGCCGACGGCACCTCCTACGCGGTGATCCATGTCGAGGGCCGCCAGATCGCACTGCAACAGGCGCTGGCCGCCTCGGGGGTGCGCTACGCCTGGCCCTCGGACGGGGCGGGCTATGTCTGGTGGACCAAGGGACCCGAGGCGACGCTCTACTGGAGCGAGGGCAAGGTCGAGACGCCTCTCCTCACCTGTCGCCAGCAATGACCTCAAACTCCGGCTGACCGGTCCGCCTTCTTCACCTTTGGGGAAATACCCCGGGGGTGCGGGGGCAGCGCCCCC
>JBMOOG010000013.1:5069-110530 GCA_049324535.1 Pseudomonadota bacterium
TCGTTCTCTCTCGCCTCTCTCCCCCCGGCGCCCCCCCGCCCCCCCCCCCCCCCCCCCCCCCCCCCCCCCCCCCCGGTCCGGGTCAGCCGTTGGCTTCGCGGATCTTCTCGGCCGCATCCTTGCTGTAGGCGATGCCCTTGTCGTCGAAGAGCTTGTCGAGCTCGCCCGAGAGCGTCATCTCGGTGACGATGTCGCAGCCGCCGACGAACTCGCCCTTGACGTAGAGCTGCGGAATCGTCGGCCAGTCGGAAAAGTCCTTGATGCCCTGCCGGATCTCGGGATCGGCCAGCACGTTCACGTCGACGAAATCGACGCCCATGTAGTTCAGCACCCCCGCGACGCGCGAGGAGAAGCCGCATTGCGGCATCTGCTTGGTGCCCTTCATGTAGAGGACGACATCGTTCGAGGCGATGGTGTCCCGGATCGTGTCCTTGGCGCTCATGGTGTCTACTCCGGTGCCTTTGTGGTCAGCGCGAGCGCGTGCAGGTCGCCGTGCGGGCCGTCCATCTTGCCCTTGAGGCTGGCGTAGACGGCGCGCTGCTGCTGGACGCGGTTCATGCCGCGGAAACTCTCGTCGATCACCTCGGCCGCCCAGTGGTTGCCGTCGCCGGCCAGGTCGGTGATGGTGATCTTCGCCTTGGGGAAAGAGGCTCGGATCAGGGCTTCGATGTCGTGGGCTTCCATCGCCATGCGGGGTCTCCTTCTCGGGGTCAATCTAGGCGCCCCGGCCCGCGCCCGCAAGCGGGGGGCGGTGGCGGCCGCGAAGGGGGCGGGTCAGATCTGCGCGACCCAGGCCCGCGCGATCGCAAGACCCGCCGCATCGGCGGCCACGCCGTCGCCGGCCGCGCGTGCAGGGTAGGCGGACTCCCAGTCCGGGTCGAGCCCCAGCATGGTGTCGCGCCAGTCGCGGGCCATGGCCTCGATGACGCTGCGGCTCATCTCGAAATGGAACTGGGTGCCGTACGAGGCGCGGCCGACCCGGAACGCCTGGTTCTCGGCCGCCCCGTTGCGGGCAAGCCGGACCGCCCCCTCGGGCAGGGTGAAGGTGTCGTTGTGCCACTGGAAGATGGGGAAGGCGCCCGGCAGCCCGGCGAGCAGGGGATCGCCGCGCCCCGCCTCGGTCAGCTCCACGCCGCGCCAGCCGAATTCCGGCGCCGCGCCAAGCCGGTTGGCGCCGCCCCAGGCCCGCGCCAGAAGCTGACTGCCGAGGCAGATGCCGAGCACGGCGCGGTCGGCCTCGCCGAAGGCGCGCATCAGCCGGGCCAGCCGCGGCAGGTAGGGGAAGCGGTCGTCGTCCACCGCCGATTGCTCGCCCCCGAGCACAACCAGGGCGTCATGGCCCTCGGTGCCCTCGGGCAGACGGCCGTCGGCCCAGGGGCGGAAGAGCGTGATCTCGGCGCCCGCTTCGTCCAGCGCGACGCCCACCTGCCCGAGGGCCGTGTCCCGGATGTTTTCCACGATTGCGACGCGCATCGAATCCCCGACCGTCCCGTTGCGGGCCCATTGATCACGCCCGCTCCGGGGGTCGCAAGAGCCGCTTTCCGCTTGCGCCCGCGCGCGGGCCGTGAAAAGGGGAAGCGCCAAACGAACATCCCGGGAGACCGCTCATGGAGATTCGCGAGGCGCTCACCTTCGACGACGTGCTTCTGGTTCCGGCCGCATCGAGCGTGCTGCCGTCGGATGCCGATGTCTCGACCTTCCTCACCCGGTCGATCCGCATGAACATCCCGCTGGTGTCCTCGGCCATGGACACGGTGACTGAGGCGCGGATGGCGATCGCCATGGCGCAGGCCGGCGGCATCGGGGTGATCCACCGCAACCTCGATCCCGAGGAACAGGCCGCGCAGGTGCGCCGGGTGAAGCGGTTCGAGTCGGGTGTCGTCTACAACCCGATCACGCTCACGCCCGACCAGACGCTCGCCGATGCCCGCGCGCTGCAGGAACGCTACAGCGTCACCGGCTTTCCGGTCGTGGACGACCGGGGCCGGGTGGTGGGCATCGTCACCAACCGCGACATGCGCTTTGCCGCCGATGACCGCACCCCGGTTCGGGTGATGATGACGGCCGAGAACCTCGCGATCCTGCGCGAGCCGGTGGACCGGGACGAGGCGATCAGCCTGATGAAGGCGCGGCGCATCGAGAAGCTGCTTGTGACCGATGGCGCGGGCAAGCTCACCGGTCTCCTGACCCTGAAGGACACGGAACAATCGGTCCTCAACCCCCTGGCCTGCAAGGACGATCTGGGCCGTCTGCGCGTGGCCGCCGCCTCGACGGTGGGCGACGCGGGCTTTGCGCGGTCCGAGGCGCTGATCGACGCGGGGGTGGACGTGGTTGTGATCGACACCGCGCATGGCCATTCCGAGGGCGTGGCCCGGGCCGTCGAGCGCATCAAGAAACTGTCGAACGCTGTGCAGGTGATCGCCGGCAACGTCGCCACCGCCGAGGCGACGCGGGCGCTGATCGGGGCGGGGGCGGATGCGGTCAAGGTCGGCATCGGTCCCGGCTCGATCTGCACCACCCGGATCGTCGCGGGGGTGGGCGTGCCGCAACTGACCGCGATCATGGACGCGGCGCAGGCGGCCGGCGACGTGCCGGTCATCGCCGATGGCGGGATCAAGTATTCGGGCGACTTCGCCAAGGCGATCGCGGCCGGGGCCAGCTGCGCCATGGTCGGTTCGGCCATCGCGGGCACGGATGAAAGCCCCGGCGAAGTCATTCTGTATCAAGGCCGTAGCTTCAAGAGCTATCGTGGCATGGGAAGTCTCGGCGCCATGGCCCGCGGGTCGGCCGACCGCTACTTCCAGAAGGACGCGGCCTCGGACAAGCTCGTCCCGGAAGGGATCGAGGGCCAGGTGCCCTACAAGGGGGCGGTGGCGGCGGTCATCCACCAGATGGTGGGCGGGCTGCGCGCCGCGATGGGCTACACCGGAAACCGGACCATCGCCGCGATGCGGACGGGCTGCCGCTTCGTGCGCATCACCGGCGCCGGGCTCAAGGAAAGCCACGTCCACGACGTGCAGATCACCCGGGAAAGCCCGAACTACCGGCTGGGCTGATGCCGTTTCCGGTCAAGCCCTTGCGCCGGAACCTTCAGGTGCGCTCGTGACGCCGGCTGCCCGCGTCGCCGCGGCGATCGGCCTTCTGGACCTCGCGCTCGCCGGCGAGCCGGCCGAGGCGGCGCTGACCCGCTGGGCCCGCGCAAGCCGCTATGCGGGCTCGGGGGATCGGGCCGCCGTGCGCGATCTGGTTTACGACAGCCTGCGGCGGCTGCGGTCGCGCACCGCTCTGGCCGGCGCCGACCGGGCGGACGGGCGTGCCCTGATGATCGGCGCCCTGCGCGAGGCCGGCGCGGACCCGGCCGATGTCTTCACCGGCGCGCAGAACGCGCCCCCGCCGCTGACACCTTCTGAGCGGGACCGCCCGCCGCGGGCGCCGAGCCGGGCCGAGGCGCTCGACCTGCCCGACTGGCTGGTGCCCGCGCTCGAGGCCAGTCTCGGCGACGCCTTCGCTCCGGTTGCCGCCGCCCTGCGCGACCGCGCGCCGGTGGTGGTGCGGGCGAATGCGGCGCGGCTGTCGCGCGACGAGGCGCAACGCGATCTTGCGGCCGAGGGGATCGGAAGCCTCCCGCATCCCCTTGTGAATTTCGGTCTGCAACTGACCGGTAATGCAGGGAAACTGCGCAACAGTCCGGTCTATCTCGACGGGCGGGTCGAGGTGCAGGACGCGGGGCCTCAGGCCGCCTGCGAGCGGCTGGCCGCGGCGCTGCCGCCACGGGCGCGGGTTCTCGACTACTGCGCGGGCGGCGGGGGAAAGGCGCTGGCGCTGGCTGCGCTCGGGCTTCGGGTCTCGGCCCATGACGCGTCGCCCGCCCGCATGCGCGACCTGCCGGCCCGTGCGGCGCGGGCCGGGGTCCGGGTGCCGGTGCTCGACCGCGCGGCGGCCGCGGCGCAAGCGCCCTGGGACGCGGTCGTTCTGGATGTGCCGTGTTCGGGTTCGGGCACCTGGCGGCGCACGCCCGAGACGAAATGGCGCCTGACGGCGGAAAGGGTGCGGGAGCTCTGCGCGGTTCAGGCCGGGATTCTCGAGGAAACGCAGGGGCTTGTCGGGCGGGGTGGAGTCCTCTGCTACATGACCTGCTCGCTCCTCGGGGCCGAGAACGGCGATACGGTGCGCGCCTTCCTGTCCCGGCATCCGGGCTGGACCCTCGCCGCCGAGGACCGCTTCACGCCCCTCGACGGCGCGGACGGGTTCTACGCGGCGCGCTTGACGCGGCGGTGAGCGGCGGCATACTCAATCCGCAGTTGTATCTTCAACGGGATTAAGCCCTGTTTAAACTTTCGGCGGCCGAATGCGGAGGAACGAATCTGCAAGGGGATGCGGACGTGTCCTATCCGGCCTTTCCCAGCCATCCTGCGCTTGCGCCCGACCCGATGACCCGCGTGGCCGTCGGGCTGGCGCCGCGCGGCATCTACCTTGCGCTGGTGGCCGCCGTCCTGCTCGGGGCCTCGGTCTTCGTGCCCTCGGCGCTGGCCGCGCTGCTTCTGGCGGTGTCCTCGGGAACGCTGGCCGCGCTCTTCGTGCTGATCCGCTGGCTCAGCCGCCGGCACGCGCGCGCGGGGCTTGAACTCAACCAGCAGATCGCCGCCTTCATCGCCGAGGATGCGTCGCCGAGCTTCACCACCGACGCCGAAGGCGCGGTCCGCTATCAGAACCGCGCGGCGATCGAGCGGTTCGGCAGTAGGTCCGGCCAGGGCCTGAACCGCGCGCTGGCCGAGATCTTCGCAAATCCCTCGGCGGTGATGGCGCGGATGCAGAACCGGGCCGAGGCGCTCGGTTCGGCGCGCGAGGACATGGTGACGCGGCGCGGCCATGTGCGGCTCGCGGTGCACCGGATCGGCGCGGGCGGCTATCTGTGGCGGCTCGAGGACATGGCCGAGCGCGCGCCGGGCGGACGCGGGGCCGAGTCGATCAGCCTGCCGATGCTGACGGTCTCGAAGACCGGGACCGTGCTCTTCATGAACGAGGCCCTGCGCCGGCTGGTGGGCGAGCGGGTGCGCACGCTCGACCGGATCTTCCCGGACCTGCCGATCCGGTCCGGAGAGGAGCACCGCATCAACGGCCAGGACGGCGGGCTGCGGGCCTTGGTGAGCGAGGTCGAGGGCACCGGCGGGCGGCGCGAGATCTACCTGCTTCCGGTGCCCGAGGGCGCCCGTGCCCCGGCCCCGGCCGACCCCGCGGCCTTCGAGACGCTGCCGGTGGCGCTCCTGCGGCTGACGCGGGAGGGCGCGCTCGAGACCATGAACGCCGCCGCGCGCCAGCTTCTGGGCGATCTGCCGCCGGGAACCCGGCTCGCGGACCGGTTCGAGGGGCTGGGCCGGCCGATCGCCGAGTGGATCGCCGATGCGCTGGCGGGGCGCGGACAGGGTCGCCCCGAGGTTCTGCAGGCGCATGGCGAGGATCGTGAATTGTTCCTCCAGGTGACGCTGATGCGCGCCAGCGGGCCCGACGGTCCCGGGCTGGTCGCCGTCCTGAGCGACGCGACCCAGCTCAAGACGCTCGAGGCCCAGTTCGTCCAGAGCCAGAAGATGCAGGCGATCGGCCAGCTTGCCGGCGGGGTCGCCCATGACTTCAACAACCTCTTGACCGCGATCTCGGGCCATTGCGACTTGCTGCTGCTGCGGCACGACCGCAACGATCCCGACTTTGCCGACCTCACGCAGATCAGCCAGAACGCCAACCGTGCGGCCAGTCTCGTGCGGCAGCTTCTGGCCTTCTCGCGCAAGCAGGCGATGAAGCCCCGGGTGATCGACCTGCGCGACACCTTGGCCGACCTCGCCCACCTGCTCAACCGCCTCGTGGGCGAGAAGGTGGTGCTCGAGCTCCGGCACGACCCCGACCTTCGGCCGGTCCGGGCCGACCGGCGGCAGCTGGAACAGGTCATCATGAACCTGGTGGTAAATGCCCGCGACGCCATGCCCGCGGGTGGCCGGATCCGGATCGAGACCACGAACCGCCGCCTGCACGAACCGCTCCTGCGCGATCGCGCGCGGGTCGAGGCGGGGGACTGGGTGGTCGTCGAGGTCAGCGACGAGGGGGTGGGCATCCCGGCCGACAAGCTCGGCAAGATCTTCGAGCCCTTCTTCACCACCAAGGCGCAGGGCGAGGGGACGGGGCTCGGCCTGTCCACGGCCTACGGCATCGTCAAGCAGACCGGCGGGTTCATCTTCTGCGACAGCACGCCGGGGCAGGGCACGACCTTCACCCTCTACCTGCCGTCCCATGACGTCCTCGACGACACCGCCGACGCGGTCGAGCCGCCGCGCCCGCCCCGCCCGTTGCCCGCGCAGCCGGGGGGGCGCGTGCTGCTGGTCGAGGACGAGGCGCCGGTCCGGGCCTTTGCCAGCCGGGCCTTGCAGTTGCGCGGCTTCACCGTGCTCGAGGCGGGCAACGCCGAGGAGGCCCTGTCCCTCCTCGCCGACCCGGCCGTCGCGGTGGACGTTATCGTGACCGACGTCATCATGCCGGGCATGGACGGCCCGACCTGGGTCGAGCAGGCGCTGCGGTCGCGCCCCTCGGTCCGGGTCATCTTCGTCTCGGGCTATGCCGAGGAAAGCTTCGAGGACCGCCGGGCCCGCATCCCCAACTCGGTGTTCCTGGCCAAGCCCTTCTCGCTGACCGAGCTGACCGCGACGGTTCAGGGGCAGATGGCCTGACGGCGGCCCCCGCGACCCGGCGACCGTTTGCGGGCCCGCCCCTGGTCCGTGCGCCCGGTTTCGGGGAGAGGACGGCGACCCCCGGTGAGGCCGGTCGCGCGGTGCCCCGCAGTCGGTTTCGCGGCTCCCTGCTGACGGTCGCGCGGCGCCCCGCTGACGGTCGCGCGGCGCCCCGCTGACGGTCGCGCGGTGCCCCGCTGACGGTCGCGCGGCTCCCCGCTGATCCGCCCCCGACCGGGCCCCCGACCTGGCCCCGGACCCGCCCCGACCCGCCGGCAGGGTCCGGCCCGTGGCGTCAGCCGTCGCGCCCGATCGCCTCGTAGATCGCGTAGTCGGCCGCGAACCGCTCGCGGAGCCGGGCGCGCAGCGCGTCCGGCAGATCGGTGGGCGCCTTGGGCGAGACGTTCATGCGCGGGAGGGTGAGTTCGCAGCCCAGGCGGTCCTCGAGAAAGTGCAGCAGGCCGTCGAGCGCCTCGTAGCGGAACACGCGGTCGACCAGCACCGCGCCGTCCGGGCCGGACAGGAACCGCGCCTGTGACCCGACCTGCGCGAAGGCCGGCGGGTTCGGGCTCAGGTAGGCCTCGCAGAACTCGGCGAAATCGATCCCGGCGGTGCTGCGCTCGGCCTCGCGGATCTCGTCGCGGGTGCGGTAGCGGTACCAGCTTCCAAGCCAGTCGATCGGCTCGCGCATCAGCGCAAGCGTGGTGAAGCGCTCGCCGGAGAGCCGTGCCAGGAGCGGGGCGATATGGCGCTCGTAGCGGCTGGCGCGCAGATGCTTCAATTCGGGCGGGCGCTGGATCGCGACATGGGCCAGCGATTCGAGCGCGGCCTCAAGCGAGGTCGATCCGGCCTTGGTGTTGGCCAGGAAGACGAGTCGCTCCTTCCAGAAGATCAGCATCGCCCCGTCGCCCCTCTGCCGCCAGTCCGGCCGTCCATCGCCGGCCCCCGACCGGCGGTTCCGCCGCCGCGCGCCTGTTTAGGGTGGACACGGGGGCCGGGCAAGGCTCGAACCCGCACCCGCCGCGGCGCCGGCCGCGGACGGGCCGGCCCGTCGCGCGTCAATCCTTCGTTAACCCTGTGCACGCAGTGTGGATGTGGAGAAACCGGTTGAAATGTTCTCTTTTTGATCTCATAACGGTGAGAACAAGAGGCGAACACAGGCAGCATTGCCGCCCGGCGGGCGGTATGGGATAAGGATCGGAACCAATGACAGCAGCAGCGAGCAATCTTTTCGACATGAACGACAAACGCTCGGCCGACAAGCAGAAGGCGCTCGACAGCGCGCTGGCCCAGATCGAACGGCAGTTCGGCAAGGGGTCGATCATGAAGCTCGGCGCCGGGAACCCGGCGATGGAGATCGAGGCGACCTCGACCGGATCGCTGGGCCTCGACGTGGCGCTCGGGATCGGCGGCCTGCCCAAGGGCCGGATCATCGAGATCTACGGGCCGGAAAGCTCGGGCAAGACCACGCTCACGCTGCATGTCGTGGCCGAAGAGCAGAAGAAGGGCGGGGTCTGCGCCTTCGTCGATGCCGAGCACGCGCTCGACCCGCAGTATGCCCGCAAGCTCGGCGTCAATCTCGACGAGCTGCTGATCAGCCAGCCCGACACCGGCGAGCAGGCGCTCGAGATCGTCGACACGCTGGTGCGCTCGGGCGCGGTCAGCCTGGTCGTGGTCGATTCGGTCGCGGCGCTGACGCCCAAGGCCGAGATCGAGGGCGACATGGGCGACGCCACGGTGGGCGCCCAGGCCCGGCTGATGAGCCAGGCGATGCGCAAGCTCACCGCGTCGATCTCGCGCTCGAACTGCATGGTGATCTTCATCAACCAGATCCGCATGAAGATCGGCGTGATGTTCGGCAACCCCGAGACCACCACCGGCGGCAACGCGCTCAAGTTCTACGCCAGCGTGCGGCTCGACATCCGCCGCGTCGGCGCGATCAAGGACCGCGACGAGGTGGTGGGCAACACCACGCGGGTGAAAGTGGTGAAGAACAAGGTGGCGCCGCCCTTCAAGCAGGTCGAGTTCGACATCATGTATGGCGAGGGCATCTCGAAGACCGGCGAGCTGGTCGATCTGGGCGTCAAGGCCGGCGTGGTCGAGAAGTCGGGCGCCTGGTACTCGTTCAACGACGAGCGCATCGGCCAGGGCCGCGAGAACGCCAAGCAGTTCCTCAAGGACAATCCCGACGTGGCGCTGCAGATCGAGGACAAGATCCGCGCGAGCCACGGCCTGGACTTCGGAGCCGCGGAAGGCGGCGAGGACGAGGTGCTCGAGGCCTGACCGCCTCGGCGCGCAGGGCGCGGACCCGGACCCGGGCCGCGCCCGCCGTGCCGGCCCCGGGGTCGCCCGGCCTGATGCGGGAATTTCCTGCGGATTCCCGCAGGGATCCGGGGCACCGGGGGGCCGGGGGCGCGGGGCGCTGCCGCTGGACAGGCCAGCGGGCTGCGGCTAAACGGGGGCGGACCGTGACCGCGGTCATGCCCCTCGATACAGGCCCGCCATGCCCTCGCTGAACGACATCCGCTCGACCTTCCTCGACTACTTCCGCCGAAACGACCACCGGGTGGTCGAGAGCAGCCCGCTGGTGCCGCGCAACGATCCGACGCTGATGTTCACCAACTCGGGCATGGTGCAGTTCAAGAACTGCTTCACCGGGGTCGAACGGCGGGACTACGTGCGCGCCACGACCGCGCAGAAATGCGTGCGCGCCGGCGGCAAGCACAACGATCTCGACAATGTGGGCTACACGGCGCGCCACCACACCTTCTTCGAGATGCTCGGCAACTTCTCCTTCGGCGACTACTTCAAGGAGGGCGCGATCCCCTTCGCCTGGGAGCTGCTGACGCGAGACTTCGGCATTCCGAAGGACAAGCTTCTGGTCACGGTCTATCACACCGACGACGAGGCCGCGGCGATCTGGAAGAAGGTGGCCGGTCTTCCGGACGAGCGCATCATCCGCATTCCGACCAACGACAACTTCTGGCAGATGGGGCCGACCGGCCCCTGCGGCCCCTGCACCGAGATCTTCTACGACCACGGGCCCTCGATCTGGGGCGGTCCGCCCGGCTCGGCCGAGCAGGACGGCGACCGGTTCATCGAGATCTGGAACCTCGTCTTCATGCAGAACGAGCAGTTCGCCGACGGGACGATGCGCGCGCTCGACATGCAGTCGATCGACACCGGCATGGGGCTTGAACGGATCGGCGCGCTTCTGCAGGGCAAGCACGACAACTACGACACCGACCTGATGCGCGCGCTGATCGAGGCCTCGGCCCATGCCACCTCGTCGGACCCCGACGGGCCGGGCAAGGTCCATCACCGGGTGATCGCCGACCATCTGCGCTCGACCTCGTTCCTGATCGCCGACGGGGTGATGCCGTCGAACGAGGGCCGCGGCTACGTGTTGCGGCGGATCATGCGCCGCGCGATGCGGCACATCCACATGCTGGGGGCCAAGGATCCGGTGATGTTCCGGCTGGTGCCGGCGCTGGTGCGGCAGATGGGCACGGCCTACCCGGAGCTGGTGCGCGCGCAGGCGCTCATCGAGGAGACGCTGAAGCTCGAGGAGACGCGGTTCCGCCAGACGCTCGACCGCGGGCTGCGTCTGCTCGATGACGAACTCGCCCGGTTGCCCGAGGGGGCGGAGCTTCCCGGCGCGGCGGCCTTCCGGCTTTACGACACCTACGGCTTCCCGCTCGATCTCACGCAGGATGCGCTGCGCGAGAAGGGGCGCGCGGTCGATGTCGCGGGTTTCGACGCGGCGATGGAAGAGCAGAAGGCCCGGGCGCGGGCCGCCTGGGCCGGGTCGGGCGAGACGCGCGACGCGACGATCTGGTTCGAACTGGCCGAGGCGCAGGGCGCGACCGAATTCCTGGGCTACGAGACCGAGACCGCCGAGGGCCAGATCCTCGCCTTGGTGCGTGACGGGGTCGAGACCGGGTCGGCCGAGACTGGCACCGCGGTCCAGATCGTGGTCAACCAGACGCCCTTCTACGCCGAGGCGGGCGGCCAGGTGGGCGATCAGGGGCTGATCCGCACCGACACCGGCCTTGCGCGCGTGACCGACACCCGCAAGGCCGCGGGCATCGTCATCCATGTGGCCGAGGTCGCCGAGGGCACGATCCTGCGCGGCCAGCCGGCGCGGCTCGAGGTCGATCACGGGCGCCGGGCGACGATCCGCGCCAACCATTCGGCGACGCACCTGCTGCACGAGGCCCTGCGCCGGGCGCTGGGGCCGCATGTGGCGCAGAAGGGGTCGCTGAACGCCCCCGACCGGCTGCGCTTCGACTTCAGCCACGGAAAGGCGCTGACCGCCGAGGAGATCGCCACGGTCGGGGCCGAGGTGAACGGCTACATCCGCCAGAACAGCCCGGTCGAGACCCGCATCATGACCCCGGACGATGCGCGCGCGATCGGGGCGCAGGCGCTCTTCGGCGAGAAATACGGCGACGAGGTGCGCGTGGTGTCCATGGGCCGGCTGATCGGATCGGGCAAGGGGCCGGGCGGGGACACCTATTCGATCGAGCTCTGCGGCGGAACCCATGTCGCGCGTACCGGCGACATCGGCGCCTTCGTGATCCTTGGCGACCAGGCGTCGGCGGCGGGCGTGCGCCGGATCGAGGCACTGACCGGGCAGGCGGCGCTCGACCATCTTCTGGCCGAGCAGCGCCAGCTGGCCGAGATCGGCGCGGCGCTGAAGGCGCAGGCGGGCGGCGTGGTCGAGAAGGTCCGCGCGCTGGCCGAAGAGCGCAAGCAGCTTGCGAACGAGGTGGCGCAGCTTCGCCGCGAGGCGGCTCTGGCTGGCGCCGGAGCGGCGGCGAAGGAGATCGGGGGCGTGAAGTTCCTCGCCCAGTCGGTGCAGGGGGTCGGCGGCAAGGATCTGGCCGCCATGGTCGAGACGCTGAAGGGCCGCCTCGGGTCCGGCGCCGTGCTGATGATCGCCGAGACCGAGGGCAAGGTGGCGGTGGCCGCCGGCGTCACCCCCGACCTGACCGGCCGCGTCTCGGCGGTCGATCTGGTGCGCGCGGCCGCCGAGGCCATGGGCGGCAAGGGCGGCGGCGGCCGGCCCGAATTCGCGCAGGGGGGCGCGGCCGATGCCAGCCGCGCGCCCCAGGCGATCGCCGCGGCCGAGGCCGTGATCGGAGGCGCGGCATGAGCGCGCTCTGGATCGCCCATGTGACGGTGCTCGACGCCGAGGCCTACGGGAAATACGCGGCCCTGGCCGGCCCGGCCATCGCCGCGCATGGCGGCGTGTTCCTGGCCCGCGGCGGGCGCTACGTGCAGCTGGAAGGCAGGGACCGGCCGCGCAACGTGGTGGCCCGCTTCCCCTCGCTCGAGGCGGCTGTCGCCTGCTACCACAGCCCCGAGTATCAGGCGGCGCTTGCGCATGCGAAAGGCGCATCCGAGCGCGACCTTCTGGTGGTCGAGGAGAGCCCGCCCGGCTGACGATGATGCTTCGCGGACACAGAGTTTCTATCCTCGCAACGGATCCCGCGGCGTTGGTCGTGTGTTGTCCACAGAGCTTTGTTACTCTTCTGTAAAACAGCCGAGGCAGAGATGTCGCTTGCGAGTGAGGCACGCTGATGTGCCGTTGGGCCGCCTACACCGGGGCGCCGATCTTTCTTGAAGAGATCGTGAGCCGCCCGGGCCATTCCCTGATCCACCAGAGCCATTGCGCCACCGAATGCCATTCGGTCGTCAACGGCGACGGGTTCGGCATCGCCTGGTACGGCGAGCGCGAGACGCCCGGGCTCTATCGCGACACCATGCCGGCCTGGTCGGATCCGAACCTCCGGTCGCTGACCGCGCAGGTGAAATCCGGGCTGTTCCTCGCCCATGTCCGCGCCTCGACCGGCACCGCGACCAGCCGCAACAACTGCCATCCCTTCGTCGTCGGCCGCTGGAGCTTCATGCACAACGGCCAGGTCGGCGGCTATGACCGGATGCGGCGCGACGCCGAGCTGATGATCCCCGACGCGCTCTACCCCGAGCGCCGGGGCGCCACCGACAGCGAGGCGCTGTTCCTCGTGGCCCTCGCCGATGGTCTGGACGGCGATCCGAAGGGCGCGCTCGAGCGCGCCACCGCGCGTTTCGAGACCCTCTCGCGCCAGAAGGGGACGGCGCCGCACATGCGGCTCACCTGCGCCTTCTCGGACGGGCAGAGGCTTTACGCCGTGCGCTACGCGACCGACGAATTCGCGCCGACGCTCTACCACCGCTGGTCGCCGACCCACGGCGGGCGGGCCGTCGTGTCCGAGCCGCTCGAGACCGGCGAGTGCTGGGAGACGGTTCCCGCCGGCAGCTTCTGCACCTTCGAGGGCGAGGCGCTGACCGTCGAGCCCTTCCGCCCGGCATTGCCTGTAGCGATGGCCGCGGAATAGGCGCAAAGCCCGCCGTCACTCCGCCGCGCGCGCGGCCGTGTCCGCCAGCAGCGTCCAGATCCGGTCAAGGTCGCCGGACCCCAGGGTCAGCCCGAAGTCGTCGGCGAGCACCCGGGCGAGTTCGGCCCGTGACCCGATCGTGCCCTCGCGGTCTCCGCCAAGCCGGAGGTCGAAGAGGCTGATCCGCCCCCCGGCGGTCAGTCGGTTCAGCATCAGATGCGCCGGGAAGGGCGACTTTTCCCAGAGCGTGCAGACCACGGTCGCGGCCTCGAGGTCGGCCGGCGTCACCGGCACCGCATCAATGCCATAGAGCGCGAACCAGCCGTCCGGTGTCGCGCGTTCGAGCACGGTCTCGGGTCCGTCCGCCCGCAGCCGGAACTGCCCGCGCGGGGTGACGACCGGTCCGGCGGCGTCCAGTGGAAGGGGCACCTCGGGGCCGGGCCCGCCGAAGCCCGCGTCCACCAGCCAGTCGCGCCCCCCGGCCGCCACCACCAGCGCCAGATGCGCGCGCGGGCCGCCCGTGGGCGCCCCCATCCGGACCCGGCCCAGCACCTGACGGACCGGATAGCCGAGCGCGCCGAGCGCGAGGCCGAGGAGCAGGTTCTGCTCGAAGCACCAGCCGCCGCGTCCGGCGTCGACCAGTTTGGCCGCGACCGTGGCGGGGTCCAACGCGGGTGCGCAGCCCAGGAACGGTTCGATGTTCTCGAAAGGAATGGCCCGCATCTGCGCGGTCTGGAGGTCGGCCAGGTATCCGGCCGAAGGCGGGCGCGAGTCGAGGCGAAGACGCGCGAGATAGCGGTTCAGGTCGAAGGTCATGGGCAGACACCCGATTGAGGGACAGGGACGCGTGCAAACCTGCCGCCTTGACCGCGGCGCGCCAATCCACGACTCTGCACCGTCCCATCCGTTTTTGCATGGCCTGCCCGGCCGCCTCCACGATGATCGACACGCCAGACTGGAACGACATGCGCTGGATCCTCGCCGTGGCCCGGGCCGGCAGCCTCTCGGCGGCCGCGCGCCGGCTGGGGGTCAGCCAGTCGACGATGTCGCGCCGGATCCGTGCGCTGGAGGATCGCGGCATCCGGCCTTTCGCTCTGGACGGACGCCCGACGCCGCTGGGAGAGGCGCTGATCGCCCTGGCCGGCCGCATGGAGGCGGCCCATGCCGAGGCGCTTGCGGCGGTCTCGGGCGATCCGCGCCCGATCCGCATCGCAGCCTGCGAGGTCACCGCGCGCAGCGGCGCGCTGTCCGAGGCGCTTCGGGGCTGGCAGGGGGCGCCGGTCGCGCTTCAGGTGCACGACGATCTCTTCGCCCTCGACGCGAGCGACTATGACCTTCTGGTGAGCCCGCTCGATTCGGTCCCCGAGACCGTCGAGGGGGTTGTGGTGGACGAGATCCGCTGGGGTCTCTACGCCGCGCCTGCCTATCTGGCCGAGCATCCGCTGCGGCCGGGCGGCAACGACCTGTCCGGCCACAAGGTGATCCGGGCCTCGGGTTCGCTGGCCCGGATCGCCGCCTGGCGCTGGTTTGAGGGGCAGGGCGGCGCGGTGTCCTTCCTCGCCTCCTCGCCCGCCGCCCAGGCCGAGGCGGCGGCGCGCGGCCAGGGCATCGCGCTCCTGCCGGTGCCGCTGGGCGAGGCCGATCCCCGTCTGCGGCTGGCCGGCCCGGCCGGATGCGCGCCCGCCCCGGTCTGGGCGGTGGCGGCGCGGGGCGTGGCCGACAGCCCGCGGATCGCCGGTTTCCTGCGCTGGCTCCGCCGGGCCGCGCGGGTCGCGGCCCCCCTTGCCCCCGGCGCGGCCTCCCGGCAGGATCACGCGGCAGGCGGAAACGGAGAGGCCGGATGAAAGCGCGCGTGAGCTGGGCCGGGGAGCGGACCTTCCTCGGTCAGACGGAGTCGGGGCATTCCATCGTGCTCGGCGCGGCGCATGGCGAGAGCCCGAAGCCCGGGCCGAGCCCCATGGAGCTTCTGCTCATCGGCACCGCCGGCTGTTCGGCCTATGACGTGATCCACATCCTGGAACGGGGCCGCGAGCCGGTGGTGGACTGCCGCGCCGACATCGAGGCCGATCGGGCGACCGAGGATCCGAAGGTCTTCACCCGCATCCACCTCCAGTTCACCGTGACCGGCCGGGGGCTTGACCCGAGGAAGGTCGAGCGTGCGGTGGCGCTGTCGATCGAGAAATACTGCTCGGCCTCGGCGATGATGGCGAAGACGGCGACGCTCACCCACGGGTTCACGGTCGAGGACGTCGGCTGACGATCCGCGGGCCGCGTCTGCGGCGGCGCAGCCCTCAGGGGGCTCTGCCCCCGGCCCAGCCGGGCCGCCCCCGGGGTATTTCGGCGAAGAAGAAGCCCGCGCCTCGGACAAAGGGGATCCGGTCGCGCGCGCGTCCGGCCGTTCCGACCGTGGGGCGCTCCGGCGCCGGGGCGCCCTCAGCCCGCGCGTTCGGCGCGTTTGCGTTCGTGCGGGTCGAGGTGGCGCTTGCGCAGGCGGATGATCTTCGGCGTCACCTCCACCAGCTCGTCATCGTCGATGTAGGCGATCGCTTCCTCGAGGCTCATCCGCACCGGGGGCGTCAGGCGCACGGCCTCGTCCGAGCCCGCGGCGCGGATGTTGGTGAGCTTCTTGCCCTTGAGCGGGTTCACCTCGAGATCGTTGTCGCGCGAATGCTCGCCGATGATCATGCCCACGTAGACCTGCTCCTGCGCGCCGATGAAGAGCCGGCCGCGGTCCTCGAGGTTCCAGAGCGCGTAGGCGACCGAGACCCCGTTCTCCATCGAGATCAACACGCCCACCCGCCGGCCCTGGATCGGGCCCTTGTGGGGCGCCCAGGCGTGGAAGATGCGGTTCAGGACACCGGTGCCGCGGGTGTCGGTCAGGAACTGGCCGTGATAGCCGATGAGCCCGCGCGACGGCACATGCGCGATGATGCGGGTCTTGCCGGAGCCGGCCGGCCGCATCTCGACGAGCTCGCCCTTGCGCTCGCCGGTCAGCTTGTCGATGACCACGCCGGTGAATTCGTCGTCCACGTCGACGATCACCTCCTCGATGGGCTCGAGCCGCTCGCCGTTCTCTTCGCGGAAGATGACGCGGGGGCGCGAGATCGAGAGCTCGAAGCCCTCGCGGCGCATGTTCTCGATCAGCACGCCCATCTGCAACTCGCCCCGGCCCGAGACCACGAAGGCCTCGCCGCCCGGCGTGTCGGCGATCTTGATCGCGACGTTCGATTCCGCCTCGCGCATCAGCCGCTCGCGGATGACGCGGGACTGGACCTTGGTACCGTCGCGGCCCGCGAGCGGGCTGTCGTTGATGCCGAAGGTGACCGAGATCGTCGGCGGGTCGATCGGCTGGGCGGGGAGCGCGGTGTCCACCTCGGGCGCGCAGAGCGTGTCGGCCACGGTCGCCTTCGACATGCCGGCGATGGTCACGATGTCGCCGGCCGTCGCCTCGTCGATCGGCGTCTGCGACAGGCCGCGGAAGGCGAGGATCTTCGAGACCCGGAACTGCTCGATCCGCTCGCCCTCGCGCGACAGCGCCTTGAGCGTGTCGCCCGCCTTCAGGCGCCCGCTTTCGACCCGGCCGGTCAGGATGCGGCCGATGAACGGGTCGGCCGAGAGCGTGGTCGCGAGCATCCGGAACGGCTCGTCCCCGCGCGCGATCTGAGCGGGCGGCGGGACATGGCGCAGGATCAGGTCGAAGAGCGCCGAGAGATCCTTGCGCGGCCCGTCCAGGCTGTCGTCGGCCCAGCCGGCGCGGCCCGAGGCGTAGAGATGCGGGAAGTCGAGCTGTTCGTCGGTGGCGCCGAGATTGGCGAAGAGGTCGAAGACCTCGTTCAGCGCCCGGTCGGGCTCGGCGTCGGGCTTGTCGACCTTGTTCAGGATCACGATCGGCCGCAGGCCCAGCGCCAGCGCCTTCGAGGTTACGAACTTGGTCTGCGGCATCGGGCCTTCGGCGGCATCGACCAGAAGGCAGACGCCGTCGACCATGTTCAGGATCCGCTCGACCTCGCCGCCGAAGTCGGCGTGGCCGGGGGTGTCGACGATGTTGATGCGGGTGCCCTTCCACTCGACCGAGGTGGCCTTGGCCAGGATGGTGATGCCGCGCTCGCGCTCGATGTCGTTGCTGTCCATCGCCCGCTCGCTCACCTGCTGGTTCTCGCGGTAGGTGCCCGACTGCTTGAGAAGCTCGTCCACCAGCGTGGTCTTGCCGTGGTCCACGTGCGCGATGATCGCGATGTTGCGAAGGTCCATGATGTCCGCCGATCCCTTGGGTTGGCGCCCCGATAGCCGAATGCCGGCCGGAAGGCCAGCGCGATCAGGCGGCGACGTAGCGGTCGCGGCGATGGTTGATGGCGATCACGAGGTTCAGGACCAGCGCGCCCAGCGCCGAGACCGCCACCGTGCCCGCGTCCCGCAGCGTCAGGGCGACGGCGAAGATCAGCGCGTCGACCGCAAGCTGCGTCCAGCCGGCGCGGAACCCGGTCCGGTCCTGGAGCCAGAGCGCCACGATGCCGATGCCGCCGAGGCTGGCCCCGTGCCGGAAAAGCGCCAGAAGCGCCGAACCGGTCACCGCACCCGCCAGAACCGCGCCGAAGACCGGATCGAGATGGGCGAAGGACACCCAGCGCGGCATGACAAGGCTCAGCCCCGACATCAGGGCGACGGCGGCAAAGGTCTTGGCCACGAAGCGCGGCCCGATCCGCACCCAGCCGAGCCAGTAGAAGGGCAGGTTGACCACGAAGAACACCGGCCCGAAGGCCCAGCCGGTCGCGTAGGCGATCAGCACCGCGATCCCGGCGGTCTGACCCGTGACCAGACCCAGATGGGTGAGCACGGTGATCCCGAAGGCCGCCATGCCGGCGCCGTAGGCGATGCCCTGGGCGTCGTCGAAGGCGGTGTGGCGGTGGGAATCCCGGGGCGCACTGTCGGGCGTTTCGGTCATGGCACGGCTCGCGTCGAAAGGGGCTGAGCGCCTCCTATGGGTCGGCTGGGCGCCTGTCAAATGCGCGTCCCGCGCCCGGGCGATGTTCGCCCTGTGTTCTTGACCGCGTCCGTCCCGGCCGCTAGTCCTGCGTCGTCTCACCGGGGAGGATCGCATGAAAACGGTCGCGTCGGTCGAGGTCTTCATCGCCACGAGCCTTGACGGATTCATCGCGCGGCCGGATGGCGATATCGCCTGGCTGGTCGATCGCCCCGTGCCCGAAGGCGAGGATTTCGGCTACGCCCGCTTCATGGACGGTATCGGCGCGATCGTCATGGGGCGCAAGTCGTATGACAAGGTCCTGACCTTCCGCGAATGGCCCTATCCGGTACCGGTCGTGGTGCTGAGCCGGAACCCGGACAGGGTGGCGATACCGCCGCATCTGAGCGGCCGGGTGCGGGCAGCCGCGATGCCTCCCCGCGCCCTGATGGCCGAACTCGCGGGGCAGGGCGTTTCGCGCGTCTATGTGGACGGCGGTCAGGTGATCCGGACCTTCCTCGCCGAAGGGCTGGTCGCGCGCCTGATCGTGACGCTGATCCCGGTCCTGCTGGGCGAGGGGCGCCCGCTCTGGGGCCACGGCTCCGGTGACATCGGCCTGAGCCTCGTCGCAACCCGCCACTGGCCGAACGGCTTCGCGCAGGTCGAGTATCGCGTGGCCTGATCCGGGGCGCCTCAAGCCCTCTTCTTCTTTGTCCAAATACCCCGGTGGGGTCCGGGGAGGCGGCGCCTCCCCGGCTCCTGCCCTCAGCCCTTCAACGCCTTGTTCAGGTATTCTTCGACCTTTTCGAGGTACCCCATCGTGGTCAGCCACTTCTGGTCCGGGCCGACCAGCAGGGCGAGGTCCTTGGTCATGAACCCGTCCTCGACCGTCTGCACCGTGACCGCCTCGAGGGTGCGGGCGAAGTTCGCCAGCGCCTCGTTGCCGTCGAGCTTGGCGCGATGCTTGAGGCCGCCGGTCCAGGCGAAGATCGAGGCGATCGAGTTCGTCGAGGTCGCCTTGCCCTTCTGGTGCTCGCGGTAGTGGCGGGTCACGGTCCCGTGCGCCGCCTCGGCCTCGACCACCTTGCCGTCGGGCGTCATCAGCACTGAGGTCATCAGGCCGAGCGATCCGAAGCCCTGGGCCACGGTGTCGGACTGCACGTCGCCGTCGTAGTTCTTGCAGGCCCAGACGTAGCCGCCGGACCATTTCAGCGACGAGGCCACCATGTCGTCGATGAGGCGGTGCTCGTAGGTCAGGCCGCGCTTCTTGAACTCGGCCTCGAACTCCTCTTCGTAGATCTTCTGGAACAGATCCTTGAAGCGGCCGTCATAGGCCTTGAGGATGGTGTTCTTGGTCGAGAGGTAGACCGGATAGTTGCGCATCAGCCCATAGTTGAGCGAGGCGCGCGCGAAGTCCATGATCGACTGGTCGAGGTTGTACATGCCCATGGCGACACCGGCGCCGGGCGACTTGAACACCTCCTTCTCGATGACGGTGCCGTCCTCACCCACGAACTTGATGGTCAGCACGCCCTTGCCGGGAAAGCGGAAGTCGGTGGCCTTGTACTGGTCGCCGAAGGCGTGGCGGCCGACGATGATCGGCTGCGTCCAGTGCGGCACCAGCCGGGGCACGTTGCGGCAGATGATCGGCTCGCGGAAGATGACGCCGCCGAGGATGTTGCGGATGGTGCCGTTCGGGCTCTTCCACATCTGCTTGAGGCCGAATTCCTCCACCCGGGCCTCGTCGGGGGTGATGGTCGCGCATTTCACCGCGACGCCCACCTTCTTGGTCATCTCGGCCGAATCGATGGTGACCTGGTCGTTGGTCGCGTCCCGGTTCTCGATGCCGAGGTCGTAGTAGAGCAGGTCGATGTCCAGATAGGGCAGGATCAGCTTCTTCTTGATGAAGTCCCAGATGATCCGGGTCATCTCGTCCCCGTCCATCTCGACGATGGGGTTGGCTACCTTGATCTTCGACATGGGCCTTCTCCGCTGGATTCGCTGCCGCGCCTGATACCGGAAATCGCCGGGCGGGGAAAGATCGTATGCGACGGTATACGAAAATCCGCCGCTCAGACCTGCGCCGCGAAGAACGCCTGCACCCGTTCGCGCAGCCGCGCCCAGAGACCGGGCGCTCCGCGCAGGACCTTCGCGCCCACGCGCGCCTCGATCTGGTCGAAGGTCACGCCGTAGTCCACCCAGCCGGTGCCGCCGCTCTCGATGTTCTGGACGACCGGCTGGGCCCGGTCGAGCGCCTTGGCGAAGACCGCGTCGGGGCTCTCGGCCGCCTCGAACTCGGCCCAGAGCGCGCGGAAGGCGTCGCGCTGGTCGGCGGGCAGAAGGCCGAAGAGGCGTTCGGCTGCGGCGGCCTCGGCCGCCTGCACCTCGGCCGAACCGTGCGCCTGACCGCCGGCCGAGTGCAGCGGCACGTCGCCCACGTCGATCTCCACCAGGTCGTGCAGCAGCAGCATCCGGATCACGCGGTCGACATTGACCCCGGGCGCGGCCTGATCGGCCAGCACCATCGCCCAGAGCGCGAGGTGCCAGGAGTGCTCGGCGGAATTCTCGCGCCGCGAGGCGTCGATGAGGGTGTTGGCGCGCAGCACCGACTTCAGCCGGTCGGCCTCGGCGAGGAAGGCCAGCTGGGCGTCGAGGCGGGCGGTCAATGGCCGCCCGGATCGACGGGGCGCGGCGCCTCGGGCATCTTCGCGCCGGTGCGCTTCGCCTCGAGGGCGCGCTCGAGGAACTGCCGCCCGCGGATCTCGGCCAGCCGGATGCGGATCGAGGTCATGAAGGCCTCCTGCAGCGTGGGGGAGGAGGCGCCGACGGTGCGCGCGACCTTCTCGTAGAAGCGGTCGTCGCCAAGTTCCTCCATCGCCGCCAGCACGTCGCGGGCCAGCGCATCGCCAAGGTCGTCGGTCACGCCCATCGCCCGGACCCTCAGCGCGTCGCTTCGCCGAGACGCCGGCGCACGTAGCTCTGGACCTCGGCGATCATCGGCGCCATGTGCGCCTCCTCGTCCTCGTAGAAGTGGCCCGCCCCCTCGATCACCGAATGGCTGATGGTGATGCCCTTCTGCTCGCGCAGCTTCGCGACCAGGTTGGCGGTGTCCTTGGGCGGCGCCACCCGGTCGGCGGACCCGTTGATGATGAGACCCGAGGCCGGGCAGGGCGCGAGGAACGAGAAGTCGTAGATGTTGGCGGGCGGCGACACCGAGATGAAGCCGGTGATCTCGGGCCGGCGCATCAGCAGCTGCATGCCGATCCAGGCGCCGAACGAGAAGCCCACCACCCAGCAGTGCTTGGAATTCGGGTTCATCGCCTGGAGGTAGTCGAGCGCCGAGGCCGCGTCCGACAGCTCGCCCACGCCCTGGTCATACTCGCCCTGGCTGCGCCCGACGCCGCGGAAGTTGAAACGCAGCACCGTGAAGCCGATATCGTGGAAGGCGTAGTGAAGCCGGTGCACGACACGGTTGTTCATGCTGCCGCCATACTGCGGGTGCGGGTGCAGCATGATCGCGATCGGCGCGTCGGGTGTGCGTTGCGGGTGATAGCGTCCTTCCAGGCGGCCATCGGGGCCGGGGAAAATCACTTCGGGCATGTTTGCGCCTGTCTTGGGGGGGCCAGTGCGGAATCGATATTCTTGACGATTTCGCTCGGGCACCCTAGAACGTTTCTAAATCCCGGCCGTGCCGGGAGCCGTGGGTGGAATGCAAGTATGCGTCCCACCGTTCTGCGTCAATGTCTTTGCGGTCCGGATCAGGGTGACGGGCGATGAAACTCTCGACCAAGGGGCGGTATGCGATGGTGGCGCTGGCCGATCTGGCCACGGCCGGTCCCGACACGCTGACCTCGCTGGCCGCGATCGCGAAGCGCCAGGACATCTCGCTGCCCTATCTCGAGCAGCTCTTCGTCAAGCTGCGCCGGGCCGGGCTGGTCGAATCGGCGCGCGGACCGGGGGGCGGCTACCGGCTTGCGCGCGACCCGGCCGACATCCGGGTGAGCGAGGTGCTTCAGGCGGTGGACGAGACGGTGAGCGCGCTGCACACCGGGGCCGGCGCGACCGGCGGCCTGTCGGGGTCGCGCGCGCAATCGCTGACGAACCGGCTCTGGGAAGGGCTGTCTGCGCATGTCTATGTGTTCCTGCACCAGACCCGGCTTTCGGACGTGATCGCCAACGACCTCAAACCCTGCCCGGCGGTGCCGGCCCTGTTCCATGTGGTGGACGAATGACCGGCGGCCCGGACAGCGGCCGGGGCCGGGTCTGCGGCCGCGACGGTCGGGGCCGCGCGCGGAGGGCGCCGCAATGAACCGCGTCTATCTCGACTGGAACGCAACCGCTCCGCTGCGACCCGAGGCGCGGGCCGCGATGATTGCGGCCCTCGACCTGCCCGGAAACCCGTCCTCGGTCCATGCCGAGGGGCGGGCGGCGCGGGCGCTGGTCGAGAAGGCGCGGGCGCAGGTGGCCGCCGCCTTCGGGGCCGAGGGCGCCGACGTGGTCTTCACTTCGGGCGCGACCGAGGCGGCGGCGCTGGCCATGGCCGGGCGGGGGCTGGCGGTGGCCGGCATCGAGCACGAGGCGGTGCTGGCCTGGGGCGAGGAGCGGCTTGTCTGCGACGAGCAGGGCCGGGTCGTGGTGCCGGATCCGGCGCTTTCGGCGCTGCAGTTGGCCAATTCGGAAACCGGTGTGGTGCAGGATCTGCCCGAGGGGCTCGCGGTGACGGACCTCTGCCAGGCCGCGGGGAAGATTCCGTTCGCGTTCAACTGGCTGGGCGCCGATGCGGCCATTATTTCCGCCCACAAGTTCGGCGGGCCGAAGGGCGTGGGCGCCCTGATCCTGCGGCGCGGTCTCGAGGTCGAGGCGCGCGCCCGGGGCGGCGGGCAGGAGATGGGCCGGCGGGCCGGCACCGAGGCGGTGGCGCTGATCGCGGGCATGGGTGCGGCGGCCGAGGCGGCCGCGCGCGATCTTGCCGCGGGCCTCTGGGACGAAGTGGCCGCGCTTCGCGACCGCTTCGAGGCCGTGGTGCTCGACCGGGTTGCGGACGCGCGGGTGGCCGGGCAGGGTGCGCGGCGCCTGCCCAACACCTCCTGCCTGATCGCGCCGGGCTGGAAGGGCGAGACGCAGGTCATGCAGATGGACCTCGCGGGCTTTGCCGTGTCGGCCGGGTCGGCCTGCTCGTCGGGAAAGGTGCGGGAAAGCCGCGCGCTGCGGGCGATGGGGATGGATCCGGTGGCGGCCTCGAGCGCGATCCGGATCTCGATCGGGCCCGGCGTGGCCGAGGACGATCTTATGCGGCTGGCCGACACCTGGGTGGCCGCGCGGGAACGCGCCCGGGCCCGGGCGGCATGACGGACAAGACGGAAACCGGGGCTGGCCCCCGCACAGGACAGGAAACGGCGATGGCTCAGGGCATGGAACAGGACGTGGCGCTGCGCGAGGGCGTCGACCGCGAGACGGTCGAGACCGTGCAGAGCATGGGGTCCTACAAATACGGCTGGGACACCGAGATCGAGATGGAGTTCGCGCCGAAGGGCCTGAACGAGGAGATCGTGCGCCTGATCAGCGCCAAGAACGGCGAGCCCGACTGGATGACCGAATGGCGGCTGTCGGCCTACCGCCGCTGGGTTCAGATGGAGGAGCCGCACTGGGCGATGCTCCACTATCCGAAGATCGACTATCAGGACCAGTACTACTACGCCAAGCCCAAGAGCATGGCGACGCGGCCGAAGTCGCTGGACGAGGTCGATCCCAAGCTTCTGGCCACCTATGAGAAACTCGGGATTCCGCTGAAGGAACAGATGGTTCTGGCCGGAGTCGACAGTGCCGGTTCGGGGGATGTCCGCAAGGTCGCCGTCGATGCGGTCTTCGATTCCGTCTCGGTCGGCACCACCTTCAAGGAAGAGCTGAAGAAGGCCGGCGTGATCTTCATGCCGATCTCGGAGGCGATCCGCGAATACCCCGATCTGGTGCGCAAGTATCTGGGCTCGGTGGTGCCGCAGTCCGACAACTACTTCGCCACGCTCAACAGCGCGGTCTTCTCGGACGGCTCCTTCGTCTATGTGCCGCCGGGCGTGCGCTGCCCGATGGAGCTGTCCACCTATTTCCGCATCAACGCCGAGAACACCGGCCAGTTCGAGCGCACGCTCATCATCGCCGACAAGGGCAGCTATGTGAGCTATCTCGAAGGCTGCACCGCGCCCAAGCGCGACACCCATCAGCTGCACGCGGCCGTGGTCGAGATCGTGATCCTCGAGGACGCCGAGGTGAAATACTCGACCGTCCAGAACTGGTTCCCCGGCGACGAGGAGGGCCGCGGCGGCATCTACAACTTCGTCACCAAGCGCGCCGACTGCCGCGAGGCCCGCGCCAAGGTGATGTGGACCCAGGTCGAGACCGGATCGGCGATCACCTGGAAGTATCCGTCCTGCATCCTGCGCGGCGACGAGTCCTCGGGCGAGTTCTACTCGATCGCCATCGCCAACAACATGCAGCAGGCCGACACCGGGACCAAGATGATCCATCTTGGCAAGAACACCCGGTCGCGCATTGTTTCAAAAGGGATTTCTGCCGGTCGCGCTCAGAACACCTACCGGGGTCTGGTGTCGATGCACCCCAAGGCCGCCAATTCGCGCAACTACACGCAATGCGACAGCCTGCTGATCGGCGACCGCTGCGGGGCGCATACGGTGCCCTACATCGAGGTCAAGAACAACTCGAGCCGGGTCGAGCACGAGGCCACGACGTCCAAGGTCGATGACGACCAGCTCTTCTACTGCCGCTCGCGCGGGGTGGGCGAGGAAGAGGCGGTGGCGCTGGTGGTGAACGGCTTCTGCCGCGAGGTGCTGCAGGCGCTGCCGATGGAGTTCGCGATGGAGGCGCAGGCGCTGGTGGCGATCAGCCTCGAAGGGTCGGTGGGCTGATGGTCTGGGGCAAGGGCAGCGCGCCGATGATCGTGACCACCACGCCGTCGGTCGAGGGGAGCCGCATCACCGGCTACCACGGCATCGTGACCGGCGAGGCGATCCTCGGCGCCAACATCTTCCGCGACCTCTTCGCCGGGATACGCGACATCGTGGGCGGTCGGTCGGCGGCCTACGAGCAGGAACTGGGGCGGGCGCGGGAAACCGCGCTGCGCGAGATGGAAGAGTCCGCCCGCCGCCTCGGCGCGGACGCGATCGTGGGCGTCGATCTCGACTACGAGGTCATCAACAACATGCTGATGGTCACCGCCTCGGGCACGGCGGTCAGCCTTGCCCCCGCCAATGCGGCAGGATGATGACCATGACCCCGCATCGCGCCATGAAATCCCCCTCTTCGCATCCCGATTTGTGCCGCATCTCCTGTGCATTCCTTACCATGCACTCGGTGATCGTGGGGACGGATCATGCTCGACCAGAAGGCGGCCTTCGCGGAACGGATCAGCCGGATCAACGCCGGCAAGCAGTTCGAGCACGAGGACGTGGTCGGCCACGCCACGCAGAAGAGGTTCAACCAGCGGCTCGCTCTGCGCCCGAAGAAGAAGCGCAGCGTCATGGACAACGTCATGGCGCTCGTGGCCTTTCTCGCGGGCGGCTCGTCGGTGTTCCTCGGCCGGCTCGCCTACTTTCATCTCAGCCAGATGCAGGGTCTGCCCAAGGCGTTCTACGATCTCGAGAATCGGGGCATGATCCTCTTCGCGCTGGTCATCGCCGGCATCCTGGTGGTGCTCTTCCACCTCTCCACCCGCACCCGCATGCAGGCGCTCGCGCTGGGCTGCGCGACGATGTATTTCGGCGAGGCGGCCGCGGCGGCGTCGGCGCCCGAACTCTGGGCGAAGATGTATTCGCCGGAATTCGCCGAGCATCTGGTGCTGGACAGCCCGCTGCCGGTCTGACACCCCCTGACATCCATCCACTCGCTGCGGCCCGGGGCCTTGTCCCGCCGGCCGCCCAACGCATTTGAAGAGGTCCCCATGCTGGAAATCACCAATCTGCACGTGAAGCTGGAAGACGAGGACAAGCCGATCCTCAAGGGCGTCACCCTCTCGGTCCCGCCGGGATCGGTGCACGCGATCATGGGGCCGAACGGATCGGGCAAGTCCACGCTGTCCTACGTGCTCTCGGGCCGGGACGGCTATGAGGTGACCGCGGGCGGCGCCACGCTCGACGGCGAGGACCTGCTGGCGATGGAGCCCGAGGAGCGGGCGGCGGCGGGGCTGTTCCTCGCCTTCCAGTATCCCGTCGAGATCCCCGGGGTCGGGAACATGACCTTCCTGCGCACCGCGCTCAACGCCCAGCGCAAGGCGCGCGGCGAAGAGGAGGTGAGCGCGGGCGACTTCCTCAAGCTTGTGCGCGAGAAGGCCAAGGGCCTGAAGATCGACGCCGAGATGCTCAAGCGCGCGGTCAACGTGGGCTTTTCCGGCGGCGAGAAGAAGCGCAACGAGATCCTCCAGATGGCGGTGCTCGAGCCGCGCATGTGCATCCTCGACGAGACCGACTCGGGTCTTGATGTCGATGCCATGCGGCTGGTCGCCGAGGGCGTGAACGCGCTGCGCTCGCCCGATCGGGGGTTCCTGGTCATCACCCATTACCAGCGGCTTCTCGACCACATCCGCCCCGATGTGGTGCACATCATGGCCGACGGGCGCATCGTGCGCAGCGGCGGGCCGGAGCTTGCGCTCGAGGTCGAGACGAACGGCTATGCCGACATCCTTGCGGAGGTGCGGTGATGGCGGCGCCGGCTCTGCGCACAGCGGCCGACCTTGACGGGCGGCTGGCCGCGCTGCCCCGCCCCTCGGGCGGGTTCACCGCCGCGGCTCGGGCCGAGGCGCGCGCGCGCCTGACCGCGCTGCCGACCCGGCGCGACGAATACTGGCGCTGGACCGATCCGGCGGCGCTGAACGCGGCCGAGCCGCCGCCGGCCGCGCCCTTCGCCGACGACGAGGCGCCGCTCTTCGCCGCGGTGGATCGGGTCCGGCTGGTCTTCACCGACGGCGTCTTCGACGCGGCCGCCTCGGACGATCCGGCGGCGGCGGGGATCGAGCTTCTGTCGCAGGCGGACCGCAGCGACATCCACTGGGCGCGCGATCTCTACGGCGTGCTCGAGGCGCGCGGCCAGACGCCGGTGGCGCGGCCCTTCGCCAGTCTCAACACCGCCTTTGCCACCGAGGGCGTGCTCATCCGCGTGTCGGGCAAGGCCGCAAAGCCGGTGCACCTGATCTACAACCACAGCTCGGACCGTTCGGACGCGATCCTGCACCACTGCGTCCGGCTCGATCCCGGCGCCGAGCTCACGCTTCTGGAGACCGGGCCGGCGGCGGCGCGGTTCAACAAGGTGCTCGAGGTCGAGCTCGGCGCCGGTGCGCGCTTTCACCACCTGCGCGCCCAGGGCCGCGACCATGACCGCCGGGCGATCACCCACATCTTCACCCGGCTGGCGAAGGGCGCGCTCTTCAAGTCGTTCACGCTGACCATGAACGGCCGCCTGACCCGCAACGAGGCGGTGATCGAGATCGCCGGCGACGGGGCGGTGGCGCATGTGGCCGGCGCCGCGCTCGGTGACGGGGCCTCGGCGCCCTTCCACCATGACGACACCGTGTTCATCACCCATGACGCGGTGGGCTGCGAAAGTCGGCAGGTGTTCAAGAAGGTGCTGCGCAACGGCGCGCAGGGGGTGTTCCAGGGCAAGATCCTGGTGAAGCCCGGCGCGCAGAAGACCGACGGCTACCAGATCAGCCAGTCGCTGCTTCTGGACGAGGACAGCCAGTTCCTCGCCAAGCCCGAGCTCGAGATCTACGCCGACGACGTGAAGTGCAGCCACGGATCGACCACCGGCGCCATCGACGAGACGGCGCTCTTCTACCTCCGCTCGCGGGGTGTGCCGCGGGCCGAGGCGGTGTCGCTTCTGGTGCTGTCCTTCCTTGCGGACGCGATCGCCGAGATCGAGGACGAGGATCTGGCCGCCGAGATCGTGACGCGGCTTGAATCCTGGCTCGCGCGGCGGCAGAGGTAGCCTCATGGCGGTGGTACCCGACATGCTGGCCACCTGGCGCGGCCCCGGCCGCGTGGTCGGCCGCCTGCTTGCGGCGGGCGAGAACGAGGCGCGGGCGCTGGCCATCCTGCTGGCGGCCTGCGGGCTCTTCTTCGTCGCGCAATGGCCCGAGGCGGCGCGGCGGGCGCATCAGGTCGCGGACGTGCCGCTGCGGGCGCTGCTCGGCATCCGGCTGTTCGCGGTGCTGTTCCTCGCGCCGGTGCTCTTCTACGCGGTGGCCGGCATCAGCCTTCTGGTCCTGCGCGTCGCGGGGCTGCGGATCACCGGCTACGCGGCGCGCGTCGCGCTGTTCTGGGCGCTCCTGGCGGTGGCGCCGGCGGTGCTGCTGCATGGCCTCGTCGCGGGCATGGTCGGGCCGGGGCCGGCGCTGTCCCTCCTCGGCGCGGGCGTCTTTGCCGTGTTCCTCTGGTTCTGGGTGGCCGGGCTGGTCGCCGCCGTGCGGGAACCGGTGCGATGAACGGGATCGGCGGACTTCTGGGACTGACGCTGCGCGACGCGCGGGCGGGGGCGCGGGCGATCCTGGCGCTCGACCTGCCGATGCAGGCGCGGTGGATGGCGCTGGTGCTGATGGCGGTGCTAAGCGTGCTGCTGACCCAGATCGGTCTGGCAGTGTTTCCGCTGCCGGCGGCGACGGCGTGGGAAGCCTGGATGCAGGACGCGGTCTTTGCCGTCCCGCTGCAACTGGCGTTCATCGCCGCGCTGGCCGCCGGGATCGCGCTGGTCGGCCGGCGGTTCGGAGGGCATGCCACGCTTGCGGACGCGGTGATCCTGGTCGCCTGGCTCGAATTCGTGATGCTGCTGCTTCAGGTCGCGCAGCTCGTCGCGGTCTTCGTGCTGCCGTTCCTGGCGCTGATCATCGGGCTCGGCTCGGTCGTGGCGTTCTTCTGGCTTCTGACCGCCTTCACCGCCGAGGCCAACGGCTTCGACCGCCTGGCGCTGGTGTTCTTCGGCATCCTCGGCACCATGCTGGTCGCGGCCCTCGCGCTGGTGCTGCTGGCGACCCTGGTGGGGTTCGACCCCGTGATCCCGGAGCCCTGAGCAATGTATGACGTGACGCGCGTCCGCGCCGACTTCCCGATCCTGTCGCGGCAGGTGAACGGCAAGCCGCTGGTCTATCTCGACAACGGTGCCTCGGCCCAGAAGCCGCAGGCGGTCATTGACGCGGTGACGCGCGGCTATGCCGAGGAATACGCCAACGTCCACCGGGGCCTGCACTTCCTCTCGACGCTCGCGACCGAGAAATACGAGGCGGTGCGCGGCATCGTCGCGCGCTTCCTCGGGGCGCCCGACCCCGAGGAGATCGTCTTCACGACGGGCACGACCGAGGGGATCAACCTTGTGTCCTATGCCTGGGCCGCGCCGCGGATGCAGGCGGGCGACGAGATCGTGCTCAGCCTCATGGAGCATCACGCCAACATCGTGCCCTGGCATTTCCTGCGCGAACGCCAGGGCGTGGTGCTGAAATGGGTCGAGCCCGAGGCGGACGGGTCGCTGCCCGCCGACAAGGTCCTGTCCGCGATCGGCCCCCGGACCCGGCTTGTCGCCGTCACCCACATGTCGAACGTGCTCGGCACCCGTGTCGATGTGGCCGCGATCGGCAAGGGGGCGCGAAGCGCGGGCGTGCCGGTGCTGGTGGACGGGTCGCAGGCCGCCGTGCACCTGCCGGTCAACGTGGCCGAGATCGGCTGCGACTTCTACGCCATCACCGGCCACAAGCTTTACGGACCAAGCGGTTCCGGGGCGATCTTCATCCGGCGCGAGAGGATGGAGGAGATGCGGCCCTTCCTCGGCGGCGGCGACATGATCCGCGAGGTCACGCGCGACGCGGTCAGCTACGCCGACCCGCCGATGAAGTTCGAGGCCGGCACCCCCGGCATCGTCAACCAGATCGGGCTGGGGGTTGCGCTCGAGTATCTCATGGCTCTGGGGATGGAGAACGTCGCCGCCCACGAGGCGATGCTGCGCGACTATGCGGCACAAAGGCTTGCCGGGCTGAACTGGCTGTCGGTGCAGGGGCACGCGCCGGGCAAGGGCGCCATCTTCTCGATGACCATGCCGGGGGCGCACGCCCATGACCTCTCGACCGTGCTCGACCAGCGCGGGATCGCGGTGCGCGCGGGCACCCATTGCGCCATGCCGCTGATGCAGCACCTCGGGCTGTCCGCCACCTGCCGCGCCTCGTTCGGGCTCTACAACACCCGCGAGGAGGTCGATGCGCTGGTCTGCGCTCTGGAACTCTGCCACGAGCTGTTCGCCTGAAGCGCCGGGCGTGACGGGTCCCGGGGGCCGCGCCGATCGGGGACGGGCGTTCCTGTGCGATCAAGCCCGCCCGTCGCCTGCGACACATTGTGCACCGAGGCATGCCGGGGATTGGCAGGCTATGATGCATTCAATATACGGAATTTGAAACGCGCATCTTCTATCCAGCCGACAGGCCGTTCGGGGAGGTGCACCGTGCGACAGACGATTCTTGCCGTTGCCGCGCTTGTCGCGGTGGCGGTCGGCGCAGAACCCGTGTGGGCGCAAGGCGACGCCCCTGCCGTACCCGGCAGCAACACGACCGCCGACCATTCGAAATTCGAGATCCTCAAGCAGGACTTCAAGTCCGGCCCCGAGGTGACCAGGGCCTGCCTCTCCTGCCACACCGAGGCGGGCGATCAGGTCATGCACACGCTGCACTGGACCTGGGATTACGTGCATCCGCAGACCGGCCAGCTGCTCGGCAAGAAGAACGTCATCAACGCCTTCTGCGGCAACGTCGCCTCGAACGAGGCGCGCTGCATCTCGTGCCACGTGGGCTACGGCTGGGAAGACGTGCGCGAGCCCGCGCCGACCGACCCGACCAAGGTCGACTGCCTGGCCTGCCACGCCTCGACCGAGTTTTACGCCAAGCAGGACAACCTTGCCGGCAACCCGCCGCTCGACCCGGTGGCCAAGGGCGCCAAGACCATCACCGGCGCCGATGCCTGGGCGGTGAACCTGTCGAAGGCCGCGATGTCGGTGGGCGACCCGCAGCGGCAGAACTGCGGCCAGTGCCACTATTACGGCGGTGGCGGCGACAACGTGAAGCACGGCGACCTGTCCTCGGCGCTGAACCACCCGACCAAGGCGGTGGACGTGCACATGGCCGAGGAGGGGCTCAACTTCACCTGCGAGACCTGCCACCTGAGCGAAAAGCACAGGATCGCCGGGTCGCGCTACTCCGTGAACGCCCATGACGAGGGCGACACCGGCCTGCCGGGGATGCGGCGCGACGTGGCCACCTGCGAAAGCTGCCACACCGACACGCCGCACAAGGCGACGCTGATCGGGATGAAGCTCAACGACCACACCGACCGCGTCGCCTGCCAGACCTGCCACATCCCGGAGTTCGCCCGCGGCGGCGTCGCCACCAAGACGATGTGGGACTGGTCCACGGCCGGCAAGCTCAAGGACGGCAAGCCCTACCACGAGTCGAACTTCACTCAGTCCGACGGCAAGGAGCTGCACACCTATCTGTCGACCAAGGGCGACTTCAAATGGGAAGAGAACGTGGTGCCCTATTACGCCTGGTTCAACGGCCAGGTCGAATACACCACCAAGCTCGAGACCATCGACCCGACGAAGATCGTCGAGGTGAACCGCATCTCCGGATCGCCCGCCGACGGCACCAGCCGGATCTGGCCCTTCAAGCGCATGGAGGGCCGTCAGGCCTATGACACGAAGCTGAACAAGCTCGTCTTCAACCATGTCTACGGGCCGACCACCGACTCGGCCTTCTGGACCAACTTCGACTGGGGCAAGTCGATCAAGGCGGCGATGGAGTATGTGGGCGAGCCCTATTCCGGCGAATTCGGCTTTGTCGACACCTACATGTACTGGCCGATCACCCACATGGTGGCGCCGAAGGATCAGGCGCTGGACTGCGACAGCTGCCACGCGAAAGACGGCCGGCTTTCGGCGATCGCCGCCGGCATCTACATGCCCGGCACCGGCATCCCGCTTGGCGGCCAGCTCGGCCTCGCGATGCTGGCGCTGGTGGCGCTTGGCGTCGCGGTGCACGGCGGGCTGCGGCTTGTCAGCCGCAAGGGAGGGCATCATGGCTGAGCGTCTGGTCAAGGTCTATTCGCGGTTCAACCGGCTCTGGCACTGGAGCCAGGTGGCCTCGATCCTCCTCCTGCTCTTCACCGGGGCGCGGATCATGGGGCTGCACCCGCTGATGCCCTTCGGGCTGGCGGTGACGATCCACACCGCCGTGGCGCTGGCGCTGGTTCTGCTCTGGGTGTTCCTGATCTTCTGGCTGATGACGACCGGGGCCTGGAAGCAGTTCATCCCCTCGATCGAGGGCCTCTGGACCGTGGCGCGCTTCTACGCCTACGGGGTCTTCAAGGGCGAGGAGCATCCCTACCGCAAGCGCCTCGGCCGCCGGCTGAACCCGTTGCAGGCGCTGGCCTACCTTGCGCTCAAGGCGGTGCTGATCCCCGGGATCTGGGCCACCGGCCTTGTCTACCTGGGCTACCGCTTCTGGGCGCATCTCGACCCCTCGGCAACCGGGCTCTGGGCGGTGGCGAACCTGCATGCGCTGATCGCCTTCGCCATCGGCGCCTTCGTGATCGTGCACGTCTACCTGCTGACCATCGGCCACGGCTTCCGCGAACATGTCCGCCCGATGGTCACCGGGTTCGAGAAGATCGACCTGACGCCGGAGCAGGAAGCCTATCTCGAGAAGAACGAGCCCGAGCGGCTGCATCCCGAATTGCGGGCGCCGTTCTGATCCGCCCGGCCCCGCAACGGGAAAACCCCGTTGCGGGGCCGCACCGCGCCCGCTATAGAGCGGGGGCGCTGCACCCGTAGCTCAGCTGGATAGAGTGCTGCCCTCCGAAGGCAGAGGTCACAGGTTCGAATCCTGTCGGGTGCGCCATCCCCCCAGTCCATCGGCGTCGCAACCCGAACGGTCGGGCGCAATGCGCCGTCCGGCGCCGTGAAGGGCCTGGGAGAGCAGGCCGCGATCCGGACGGCACACGACCGCGGCGGCCGCAGCGGGGCCGGGGCATACTGCTCTCCTGTTCCGAAACCGGGTGCCGCCGGCTTCCCCGGCCCGAGTGTCGGCGTGCGGGACACCTGTCAACGCCCCGCCCGAACCGGCCCGGGCCCGGTCAGGCCGCGGCCCGGTCCAGGACCTCGACCGACAGGATCGTGGGCAGGTGGCGGGCGATCTCCGACCAGTTCTCGCCTTCGTCGAGACTGGCGAAGACCGAACCGGAATTGGTGCCGAAATAGACCCCAGCGGGGTCGCGCGCGTCGCCGGCCATCGCCTGACGCAGGACGGTGAAGAAGCACGACACCTGCGGCAGGCCGGCCCGGCAGTCCTGCCAGGTCCGGCCGCCGTCGCGCGACCGCCAGACCGCCGCCGCGGCATCGGGCGGGAAACGGCCCTGACTGTCGCCGTTCAGGGGAAAGGTCCAGACGGTGTCCGGGTCGCGCGGATGCACGCGGATCGGAAAGCCGAAGGTCGAGGGCAGCCCGGCGGTGATCTCTTCCCAGCGGCGGCCGCCATCGGCGGACCGCCAGACGCCGTGATGGTTCTGCTGGTAGAGCACATCGCCCGGCCCCGGCGCCCGCATCATGTTGTGCACGCAATGGCCGGTCTCGCCGTCGCGCGCCGCGGCCGGGTGATCGTGGCCCTCGCAGGCGGCCGCGTTCGACAGCCGGTTGCGCCGTTCCCAGGTCGCGCCGCCGTCCTCGGAGGCGAAGACCCCGGCCGCCGAGATGCCGAGCCAGAGCCGCGCCGGGTCGCCCGGGTCGGAGACGATGGTGTGCAGCACGAGCCCGGCCGCGCCGGGGTTCCAGGTTCCCGAGGACGGGTGATCGGCCAGCGCCTGATTGCGCACCCAGGTCGCGCCGCCGTCGTCGCTGCTCAGAAGGCCCGCGGGCTTGGTGCCGGCCAGAAGCCGGTCGCCGGCCTGTCCCAGCGACCAGATCTGCGAGATCCGGTCGCCGAACGGCAGCTCCGTCGGGGTCCAGCCGATCGTCGCCGCAAAATCCGGATCCTGCGCCGCCCAGTCGTCGATCCTGCCGCGCGAGAGGCGCGTGACCTGCCAGGTCCGGCCGCCGTCCACGGACCGCCAGACCCCGGCGCCGTGCCAGTCGCTGCCGCCCCCGGCCCAGATCGTGCCGCTGCG
Organism: Pseudomonadota bacterium; assembly: GCA_049324535.1. Lineage (GTDB taxonomy): Bacteria > Pseudomonadota > Alphaproteobacteria > Rhodobacterales > Rhodobacteraceae > JBMOOG01. Next base: position 39,316 of record JBMOOG010000013.1, read on the forward strand.
CGCATCGCCGATCGCGTGGTTGACCGGCCAGCCGTCGCAGAAGGGGCCGCGGACGGACCAGCCGCTCCGGTCGGCGCCGCCGTCCACGAGGAAGAGACCCTTGGTGGTCCCGACCAGAATGCAGAGCCCGCCTGCGGTCATGCTGCGCTCTCCCTGAGCCCTGCGCCGAGGCTAGCACGATCCCGGCCCCCGCGGTAGCCGCGGGGGGGCCGACCGCCCGCGCGGCCGGCCGCTGATGACTTTTCATCAAGCCCGGCCTTCCCCGGCCGCGCGCCGCGGCCTATCCCGGATCCCGAGGGGACGCGCGCGCGGGCGGCCTGTCGGGGACGGCCCGGCGCGGGCGAGGCGCGAGAGGGAGGCGAGGATGATCGACGGGGCACGCAAGACGCGGCGGGCGTTGCGCTGGGGGATGGTCGGCGGCGGCCGCGGCAGCCAGATCGGCTACATGCACCGGTCGGCGGCCTTGCGCGACCGCTACTTCGACCTGGTGGCCGGGGCGCTCGACCTCGACCCCGAACGCGGCGCGGCCTTCGCCCGCGACCTCGGCGTGGCTGCGGACCGCGCCTATCCGGACTGGCCGGCCATGCTTGCGGCCGAGGCCGGGCGCGCCGACGGGATCGAGGTGGTCACCATCGCCACCCCGAACGACACGCATTACCCGATCGCCAGGGCCGCGCTCGAGGCGGGGCTGCACGTCATCTGCGAAAAGCCGCTGACCTTCCGCGTGTCCGAGGCCGAAGACCTCGCCGCCCTGGCCCGGCGGAAGGGTCTCGTGATCGGCGTGGCCTACGGCTATTCCGGCTATCAGACCATCGAGGAGGCCCGCGCCCTGGTCGCGGCGGGCGTGCTGGGCACGATCCGGCTGGTCAATCTCAGCTTTGCCCACGGCTTCCACGCGGCGCCGGTCGAGGAAGCGAACCCCGCGATCCGCTGGCGGGTCGATCCGCGCTTTGCCGGCCCGTCCTACGTGCTGGGCGACCTCGGGACGCATCCGCTCTACCTCTCCGAGGTGATCTGCCCCGAGCTGAAGATCAAACGCCTGCTCTGCGCGCGGCAGAGCTTCGTCGCCTCGCGCGCGCCGCTCGAGGACAATGCGGTGACGCTCATGGAATACGAGGGCGGCGCCTTCGGCACCGTCTGGACCTCGGCGGTGAACGCCGGTGCGATGCACAGCCAGAAGGTGCGCATCGTCGGCGAGAGGGCCTCGCTCGAATGGTGGGACGAGTTTCCGAACCAGTTGCGGCTCGAGGTGCAGGGCGAACCGCTGCGGGTTCTGGAGCGCGGCATGGGCTATCTCAGCGACGGTGCGCGCGCCGACGACCGGATCGGGAGCGGCCATCCGGAGGGGCTCTTCGAAAGCTGGGCCACGCTCTACGAACGCTTCGCCCGGGCGATCGAGGCCGCCATCGACGGCGGATCGCCGGAGGCCGGCCTGCGCTATCCCGACGCCGAGGCCGGCGTCTCGGGCGTGCGCTGGGTCGAGAATTGCGTGCGCTCGGCCGACGCCGGAGGGGTCTGGGTGGACTACCGCTAGGCCGGGTGGGCGCGGCCCGCGTCGCGGCCTAGGCAGGCGGTGGCGGGGCTGCTATGCAGTCGGGGCCGTTCCGGACAACCGTTCACTTCGGGGAGCCATGGCGCGCAAGACGACGGCACGGGATGTGGCCGAGGCCGCGGGCGTGTCTCCGGCCACGGTGGACCGGGTGCTCAATGGGCGCGGGGGTGTCGCGCCCGAGAAGGAACGCCGGGTGCTCGACTGGGCGCGCCGTCTCGGGATCGACCGGGCCCTGCGGATCAGCGCGGCGCGGACGCTGCGGGTCGCGGTCCTGCTGCAGGCGCCGTCCAATCCGTTCCACCGCACGGTGCGCGACGTCTTTCTGGCCGCCAACGGCTCGGCGGCGGCGTGCAACATGCAGTTTCGCGTGTTCCATATCCCGCCCGACGATCCGGCCCGGATCGCCGCCCGCATCCGCGAGGTCACGCCCGGCCATGACGCGCTGGTGATCTCGGCCGCGCAGGACCCGGACGTGGCGGCGTCGCTGCGGGAGTTTGCCCAGAAGGGACCGGTGGTGACCCTGGCGACCGACATCCCTCATTCCGGCCGCATCGCCTATGTCGGCCCCGACAACCGGCAGGCCGGACGGGTGGCGGGTGACCTGATGGGACGCTTCCTGCGGCCCGGCGGCGGTCCGGTCCTGATGATTGCCGGACCGCTGTCGATGACCGGTCAGGGCGAGCGGGTGGCCGGATTCCGGGCGGTGCTGGCCGAGCGCTACCCGGAGTGCCGGGTCGTTGGCGTCGCCGAAAGCGGCGAGGTCCAGTCTCGTGCCGGCGATCTGGTGCTGTCGGCGCTGCGCCGTCACGAGGGGCTGCGTGGCGTCTACAACGCCTCGACCGGCGCGCGTGCGGTGGTCCGCGCGTTGGACGCCGCCGGCCGGCGCGACGTGATCGTCGTGACGCACGAACTGACCGAGAGCCGCCGCGCACTCTTGCGCGCGGGCCGTATCGATGCGGTGATCGACCAGAACCCCGAGGCCGAGGTGCCGATCGCGATCCGCGCCCTGGCCTGCCACTTCGGCCGGGCCGAGCCTCTGGCCGGGCGGCCGCCTCCGCTGATCCAGATCCACACCATCGAGAACGCCTGACCCGCCGGATCCGGCGCGCCCCTTGCCACCGGCCGTGGCGGTCGTGATAGAGTGCATCACGACTGATGGAGGCTGGCATGCGGCGGGCGACGGTGGCGGATCTGGCGCGCGAGGCGGGGGTGAGTGTCGCCACCGTGGACCGGGTGCTGAGCGGGCGCCTGCGCGTGCGCGAGGAAACCGCGATGAAGGTCCACGCGGCGGCGCAGCGCATCGGCTTTCACGGGGCGACCGCGATCCGCAACCGCATCCTGGCCGACCGGCCCGAGCTGCATGTGGGCGTCATCCTCCAGAAGGAGCGCCACGAGTTCTACCGCAACTTCTCGCACGAGATCGAGCGGCGGATGATGGCCGAGACCGGGCGCCGGCTGCGCGCCACGATCCGCTTTGCCGAGACCACCCTGCCGGGCGAACTGGCCGAGCTTCTGCGGGGCATGGCGGGCAAGGTGCAGGCCGTTGCCGCGACCGGACTCGACCATCACGAGGTGACGGCGGCGGTCGCGGACCTGCGCGCGCGGGGCATTCCGACCTTCTCGCTGCTGTCGGACTTCGCGCAGGGGGTGCGCGAAAGCTATGTCGGGCTCAACAATCTCAAGGTCGGGCGCGCGATCGGCTGGATGATGGCGCGCATCGCGCGGCGTCCCGGCAAGGTCGGCATCTTCATCGGCGGCCACCGCTTCCACGGGCACGAGCTGCGCGAGACGGGCGTGCGCAGCTCGCTGCGCGAGTATGCGCCCGACCTCGAACTTCTGAACCCGATGATCAACCTCGAGAACCGCCAGATCACCTACGAGGCCACGCACGAGATGCTGGCGAGCCACCCGGATCTGTCCGGGCTCTACTGCGCCGGCGGCGGCATGGAGGGGGCGATCGAGGCCCTGCGCGAGGCGCGGCCGGCCGGGGAGGTCGCGCTGATGGTGAACGAGCTGACCGAGGAAACCCGCCGCGCGCTTCAGGACCGCACCGTGTCGATCGTGATGTGCACGCCGCTTCGCCAGCTGTGCGAGGAGCTGGTCGCGATGCTGATCCACACCCAGGACAACGGCATGGCCGAGACGCCGGGCCAGCGGTTTCTGCCGTTCGGCGTGCTGACGCCGGAATCGCTGTGAGGCAGAGGCCGTGATGTACCGGGCGTGACCGCCGCGCCCCGACGGCTTCGATGTGATGGAATTCCATCATCGAGGCCATCATTTTCCATCATGCCTGACGGAGTTCCGGCAAATCCGCCGTTGACCGGGCGCGGTCGCGGCGGAACACTCCCGGCCAAGGTCATGGGCGTGGAGGCCGTGACCGGGGGAGGTTCCGTCCGATCACGCGCCTGACCCGCTTTCTGCGGGATTGAGACCTGCGCGCCGAGGACGGCCGCCTCTCGAAACCGGGCCTTGAAGCCCGACAGCGGAGGAAACGCAATGAAGACCATCCTGCTCTCGACGGCGCTGGCCGTCACCCTTGCCGGTGCCGCCTCGGCGGAGAATGTCGGTGTCACGATGGCGCGGTTCGACGACAACTTCCTGACCGTGCTTCGGAACGGCATCCAGTCCTACGCCGATGCGAACGGCATCGGCGTGCAGATCGAGGATGCGCAGAACGACGTGGCCAAGCAGCTCGACCAGATCAACAACTTCATCGCCTCGGGCGTCGACGCCATCGTCGTGAACCCGGTCGACACCTCGGCGACGCAGGCGATGACCGACGCCGCCGCGGCGGCCAACGTGCCGCTGGTCTTCGTCAACCGCCAGCCGGTCAACCTCGACACGCTGCCCGACAACCAGGCCTTCGTCGCCTCGAACGAGGTGGACAGCGGCACGCTCGAGACGATCGAGGTCTGCCGCCTGCTGAAGGAAGCCGGCAAGGACGAGGCCAACGCCTATGTCATCATGGGCGAGCTGTCGAACCAGGCCGCGATCCAGCGCACCCAGGACATCTTCGACGTGATCGAAGGCGGCAAGTGCGCGGTCAAGCTCAACATCCTCGACAAGCAGACCTCGAACTGGCAGCGCGACGAGGCGCAGAACCTGATGACCAACTGGCTGTCGACCGGCCAGGCCTTCGACGCGGTGATCGCCAACAACGACGAAAGCGCGATCGGCGCGATCCAGGCGCTGAAGGCCGCGGGCGTGGACATGGCGTCGGTCGTCATCGGGGGTGTGGACGCGACGCAGGACGCGCTGGCGGCGATGCAGGCGGGCGATCTCGACGTGACCGTGTTCCAGAATGCCGCGGCCCAGGGGTCGGGCGCGCTCGATGCGGCGGTCAAGCTCGCCAAGGGCGAGGCGGTGGACCAGAAGGTCTGGGTGCCCTTCGAACTGGTGACGCCGGCGAACATCGGCGACTACCTGACGAAGAACTGATCGCCGGCACGGCACCTTGACAGCGATCGGGGCGGCCCCGCGCCGCCCCGGAACGGCACAGCGTCCCCGGGGGAGGGCGGACTCCATGACACGAACCACGCATGGCATCGGCGGGCTGAGCTATGACCCGGCGCGCAGGGAGCGGCCGGCCGAGCTCAACGTCTTCATCGCGCTTCTCGTGATCGTCGCGGCCTTCGAGCTGATCGGGCGGGTCTTCCTGGGCGACAGCTTTCTCTTCAACACCCGCCCGAACGTCGATGCCGTCTTCAACTGGGCGCGGCTCAACATCATCATCCTGCAGGTCTCGATCGTCGGCATCATCGCGATCGGCGTGACCCAGGTCATCATCTCGGGCGGGATCGACCTGTCGTCGGGATCGGTGGTCGCGGCGACCGCGATGATCGCCATGAGCTTTGCACAGACCGCCGTCGTCAACGGCAACCCCAACCCCAAGGCGATCTTCGGCGACTGGGCGATGGACCTGCCGGTGATCGTGCCGATCCTGGTCGGGCTGTGCTGCGGTCTGGTCGCGGGCGGCATCAACGGGCTTCTCATCGCCTACACCCGCATCCCGCCCTTCATCGCTACGCTGGGCATGATGGTCTTCGCCCGGGGCCTGTCGCGCTGGTGGTCGAACGGCAACCCGGTGTCGTTCCCGACCGAAGGCTACGCGGCCATCGGCAAGGGCATGATGCCGGTCGTCATCTTCGTGGTGCTTGCCGTCGTCTTCCACCTGGTGCTGACCCAGACCCGCTACGGCAAGCACAACTACGCGATCGGGTCGAACGAGGACGCGGCGCGGATGTCGGGCATCAACGTGCAGGGGCACAAGGTGCTGGTCTACGTGATCGCCGGGATGCTCGCCGCGCTCGCGGCCATCGTGCTCAGCTCCAAGAACCTGACCGCGCAGGCCGGCATGGGGGTGATGTACGAACTCGACGCCATCGCCATGGCGGTGATCGGCGGGGTCAGCCTCAAGGGCGGCCGCGGCTCGATCCTCGGCACCGTGCTCGGCGCGCTCATCTTCGGGGTGATCATCTCGGGGTTCACCTTCCTCAAGCTCGACGCCTACTACCAGGAGATGGTGAAGGGCGTGATCATCGTCGGCGCCGTCGTTCTCGACCAGTGGCGCCAGCAGAACCGGATGCGGGGATAAGCCATGACCGACATCATCCTGGAAACGCGCGGCCTGACCAAGCATTACGGGGGCGTCCATGCCCTGACGGACGCGGACTTCACCCTGCGCAAGGGCGAGCATGTCGCGATCATGGGCGACAACGGCGCGGGCAAGTCCACCTTCGTGCGCCAGATCACCGGCGTCGAGCAGCCGACCCGCGGCAGCATCGTCTTCGACGGCCGCGAGGTCGCCTTCGCCTCGCCCATCGACGCCCGCGAGGCCGGGATCGAGACCGTGTTCCAGAACCTCGCGCTGGCCGACGATCTCGACGTGCCCTCGAACCTCTTTCTCGGCCGCGAGAAGGTGCGCTTCCGGCTCGGGCCGTTCTCGATCCTCGACTACCGGTCGATGCGCGAGGCGACGATGCGGGCGCTGGAAAAGACCGCAGTCAAGATCCCGAACCTGTCGAACACCATCCGCAACATGTCCGGCGGCCAGCGGCAATGCGTGGCCATCGCGCGCACGGCGGCGTTCGCGTCCAAGCTCGTGGTGATGGACGAACCCACCGCGGCGCTCGGGGTGCAGGAGACGGCGCAGGTCGAGGCGATCATCCGCACGATGAAGGAGGCGGGCGAATCGCTCATCCTCATCAGCCACAACATGCGCCAGGTCTTCGATCTGGTGGACCGGATCGTGGTCTTCCGCCGCGGGCGGATCGTGGCGAACCTAAACCGCGACGAGACCGACGGCCAGGACGTGGTGGCCTACATCACCGGCGCCAAGACCGGCGCCGAATACGCCGGCGCGGCCTGAGGGGGATACACGTCATGAAGATCGCCCTCGACCCGTTCATGCATCGGCACCTTCCGCTCGAGGAGCTGCCGTTCAAGGTTAAGGAGCTCGGCTACGACTGGATCGAGCTCAGCCCGCGCGGCGACTTCCTCGAATGGTTCAAGGCGCCGCGGGTCTTTCCCGACCGGATCCGGAGCTTCAAGAAGGCGCTGTCGGATGCCGGGGTCGGCATCGCGTCGATCCTGCCGATGTACCGCTGGGCCTCGAACGACGAGACCGAGCGGCAGGCGGCGGTCCGGCACTGGCAGCGCGCGATCGAGATCGCGGTCGAGATGGGCGTGGACACGATGAACTCGGAGTTCGGGCGCGGCCCGCATCCCGACAAGGGCTCGTGCTACTGCTGCCACACCGGCTCGATGATCGAGGCCTGCGAGGACGCCTGGTGGCGGTCGATGGAGACGCTGGTGCCGATCCTCGAGCGCGAGGGCATCACCCTGCACATCGAGCCGCACCCCGAGGACTGGTGCGAGACGATCCAGCCGGCGCTCGACATCATCCGCACGGTGAATTCGAAACGGGTGCGGTTTCTCTACTGCGCGCCGCACACCTTCTACTTCGGCGACGACACAAGGGCGATGCTGCGCGCGGCGGCGGACGTGCTGGCGCATGTGCATGTAGGCGACACGTTCAACCACCGGGCCAGTTCCGGCCTGCGCTACATCCTCAACCCGCCGGGAACCCAGGCGCGCGTCCACCAGCACCTGAACATCGGGCAGGGCGAAGTGCCCTGGGACGACTTCTTCGGCACCCTGGCCGAGATCGGCTTTGCCGGAATCATGACCGCCTGCGTCTTCGCCTGGGAGGACAAGGCCGACCACTCCGGGCGCTTCATGCGCGCCGAAATGCAACGCTACATCGACACCTGCTGGAAGTGAGGAACGGACAATGACGGTCAGGATCGGGGTCATCGGCACGGGCGCCATCGGGCGCGACCATGCCCGGCGCATCAATCAGGTGCTGGCGGGCGGCGCGGTCGTCGCGCTCTCCGACGTGAACCGCGCGGCCGCCGAGGCGGTGCGCGACGAGATCGCGGGCGGCGCGCGGGTCCACGACACCGGCGAGGCGCTGATCGCCGATCCCGGGGTCGATGCGGTGCTGGTCTGTTCCTGGGGGCAGACGCACGAGCAATACGTGCTGGCGGCGATCGCGGCGGGCAAGCCCTGCTTCTGCGAGAAGCCGCTGGCCACCACGGCCGAGGGCGCGCGCCGCATCGTCGATGCCGAGGTGGCGGCCGGGCGGCGCTTGGTGCAGGTGGGCTTCATGCGCCGCTACGATGCGGGCTACGTCGCGCTCAAGCACGCCATCGCCACCCAGACCGGTGCGCCGCTGATGGTCCATGCCGCGCACCGCAACCCGCGCGTCGGCCCGAACTACGTGACGCCTATGGCGATCCACGACACGCTCATCCATGAAATCGACGTGTTCCGGTGGCTTCTGGACGACGACTACGTGTCGGCCCGGGTTGTGTTCCCGCGCAAGGCGGCACGGTCGCATGCGAATCTGCGCGATCCGCAGATCGTCACCCTGACCACCGCCAAGGGCGTGGTGATCGACACCGAGATCTTCGTGAACTGCCACTACGGCTACGACATCCAGTGCGAGGTGGTGGGCGAGGACGGGCTGGCGCGTCTGCCCGATCCGATGGCGGTGCCGGTCCGGGTGGACCGCCGCAACGCGACCGAGATCCTCTACGACTGGAAGGACCGTTTCATCGCGGCCTATGACATCGAGCTGACCGATTTCCTGAGGGCCGCCGCCGAGGGCACGGTCTCGGGTCCGACCGCCTGGGACGGCTACATGGCCGCCGTGACCGCCGACGCCTGCGTCGCCGCGCAGGACCGCGAGGGCGAGGCCGTCGCGATCGCGCATCCCGCCCGTCCCGCGCTCTACGCCTGAGGGAAGGACCATGCGTTTCGCGATCAACCACATTGCCGCACCGGGGCTCGCGCCCGCCGATTTCTTCGCGATGGCGCGGCGTCTCGGCGCGACCGAGGTCGAGATCCGCAACGACACCCCGGACGTGACGGGCCGCTGGACGCCCGAGGCGGTGAAGGACGCGGCCGGAGAGGCCGGGGTCACGATCCTGTCGATCAACGCGCTCTATCCGTTCAACCTCTGGTCGGGCGACCTGCCGGCGCGGGCCGAGGCCCTGGCCGACTACGCCGCCGCCTGCGGGGCCAGGGCGGTGGTGATGTGCCCGCTGAACGACGGCCGGCCGGTCGGCCATTCGCGCACGGTGGCCGCACTCGAAGCCTTCGCGCCGCTCCTGCGCGCGCGCGGCCTCGGCGGGCTGGTCGAGCCTTTGGGCTTTCCGGTCTCGTCGATGCGCACCAAGGGCGAGGCGGTGGCGGCGATCGAGGAGGCGGCGGGCTGGGACGTGTACCGGCTGCTGCACGACACCTTCCACCACCACCTCTCCGGCGAGACCGCGATCTATCCCCGCCGCACCGGGCTTGTGCACATCTCGGGCGTCGCGGATCCGGCGGTTGCGGTCGCCGCGATGCTCGACGCGCACCGGGTGCTGGTCGATGACCGCGACCGGCTGGAGAACGTCGCCCAGATCCGGGCGCTGATCGCCGGCGGCTACGAGGGGCCGTTCAGTTTTGAACCCTTCGCGGCCGAGGTCCTTGAGCTGGCCGACCCGGAGACGGCGCTTGCGGACAGCATCGACCATCTGCGGGCGCGGATCTGAGACAGGGGAGCGCAACGGCGATGAAGAGCCTCGACGTCATCACCATCGGCCGCGCGAGTGTCGATCTCTACGGCGCGCAGGTGGGCGGGCGGCTCGAGGACATGGGTTCGTTCCGCAAATACATCGGCGGCAGCCCGACCAACATCGCCTGCGGGGCGGCGCGGCTGGGGCTGCGTTCGGGGCTCATCACCCGGGTGGGCGACGAGCACATGGGCCGCTTCATCCGCGAGCAGCTCCTGCGCGAGGGGGTGGACGTGCGGGGCGTGCGGACCGACCCCGAGCGGCTCAGCGCGCTGGTCATCCTGGGCATCCGCGACTCGGATCAGTTCCCGCTGATCTTCTACCGCGAGAACTGCGCCGACATGGCGCTCAGCGAGGACGACATCGACGAGGCGCTGATCGCGGACAGCCGGTCGGTGCTGGCCACCGGCACCCACCTCAGCCACCCGCGCACCGCGGCGGCCGTGCTGAAGGCGCTGCGGCTGGCGCGGGCGCATGGGGCACGGACGGCGCTCGACATCGACTACCGCCCGAACCTCTGGGGCCTCGCCGGCCACGGCGACGGCGAAAGCCGCTTTGTCGAAAGCGCGCAGGTGACGGCGCGGCTTCAAGCCACGCTCGCCATGTTCGACCTGATCGTCGGCACCGAGGAAGAGTTCCACATCGCCGGCGGCACGACCGACACGCTGGCGGCGCTGCGCGCGGTGCGCGCGGTGACCGGGGCGACGCTGGTCTGCAAGCGGGGCGCGAAGGGTGCGGTGGCCTTCGAGGGGCCGATCCCCGACAGCCTCGATGCGGGGCAGGCCGGGCCGGGATTTCCGATCGAGGTCTTCAACGTCCTCGGTGCGGGCGACGGCTTCTTCGCCGGGCTGCTCAAGGGCTGGCTCGACGGCGAGACCTGGCCCAAGGCCCTGGAATACGCCAACGCCTGCGGCGCCTTCGCGGTCAGCCGCCACGGCTGCACGCCGTCCTATCCCTCGCTCGAGGAGCTGCGCTTCTTCCTCGCGCGGGGCGTGGTGCGTCCCGACCTGCGCAACGACGCGGCGCTCGAGCAGATCCACTGGTCCACCAACCGCGCGCGGCGCGGCCTGCCCGACTGGCACGACATCCGCATCTTCGCCTTCGACCACCGCAAGCAGCTCGAGGACATGGCGGGCTACACCCCGCAGAAAGGCGCGCGCTTCAAGGACCTCTGCCTTGCGGCGGCGCGCGCGGTGCAGGCCGGGCGGCCGGGCTTCGGCATCCTCTGCGACGACCGGATCGGGCGGCGCGCGCTGCACGCGGCCTCGGGGACCGGGCTCTGGATCGGCCGGCCGGCCGAGCTGCCGGGATCGCGGCCGCTCGCGCTCGAGCCCGAGCTCGGCCCCGACGCGGGCGGGCTCGAGTCCTGGGCGCGCGAGGAGGTGGTGAAGGTCCTGTGCTTCGCCCACCCCGACGACCCGCCCGAGATGCGGGCGGCGCAGGAGGCGACGGTCGCGCGCCTCTTTGCGGCGGCGCGGCGCAACGATCTGGAATTCCTGCTCGAGATCATCCCGTCGCGGGTCGGCCCCGTGCGCGAGGACACCACCGCCCGGCTCATCCGGCAGTTCTACGCGGCGGGGATCTACCCCGACTGGTGGAAGCTCGAACCGATGGACGGGCGGGCCGCCTGGGCCAAGGCCTGCGCGGCGATCGAGGAGAACGACCCCCACACCCGCGGCATCCTCGTCCTCGGTCTGGACGCCCCGCAGGACCGGCTGGCCGAAAGCTTCGCCGTGGCGGCCGGATTTCCCCTGGTCAAAGGCTTTGCGGTGGGGCGCACGATCTTCGGATCCGTGGCGCGGGCGTGGTTCGAGGGCGACCTCGGCGACGGCGAGGCGGTGGCCGAGATGGCGCGACGCTTTGGGCAGCTTGCGGCGATCTGGGACAAGGCACGGACGGAAGCGCGGGCCGTGGCCCGCTGAAGGAGTGACGGCATGGAAACGATCCGGCTGACGGCGGCACAGGCGATGGTGCGCTGGCTGAGCGTCCAGAGGAACGAGGAGGGCGCGCGCTTCATCGAGGGCGTATGGGCGATCTTCGGCCATGGCAACGTCGCCGGGCTGGGCGAGGCGCTGCACGGCATCGGCGACGCGCTGCCGACCTGGCGCGGGCAGAACGAGCAGACCATGGCCCATGCGGCGATCGCCTTCGCCAAGGCGCGCAAGCGGCGGCAGGCGATGGCGGTGTCGTCGTCGATCGGGCCGGGGGCGACCAACATGGTCACGGCGGCGGCGCTGGCGCATGTGAACCGGCTGCCGGTGCTGCTGATCCCCGGCGACGTCTTCGCCAACCGCCGCCCCGATCCGGTCCTTCAGCAGATCGAGGATTTCGACGACGGCACCGTCAGCGCAAGCGACTGCTTCCGCCCGGTCGTGCGCTACTTCGACCGCATCCAGCGCCCCGAACAGCTTCTCACCGCCCTGCCGCGGGCGATGGCGGTGATGACCGATCCGGCGAACTGCGGGCCGGTCTGCCTGTCGTTCTGCCAGGACGTGCAGGCCGAGGCCTTCGACTGGCCCGCGGGCTTCTTCGCGCCGAAGGTCTGGCGCATCCGCCGTCCCGAGCCCGACCCGCGCGAGGTGGCGGAGGTGGCGGCGATGATCCGCGCCGCGTCGGCGCCGGTGATCGTCTCGGGCGGCGGCGTGATCTATTCGGGCGCCGAGGCCGAGCTTGCGGCCTTTGCGGCCGCCCACAACATCCCCTTCGTCGAGACCCAGGCCGGAAAGGGCGCCGTCGGCTGGGACGACGCCTTCAACTTCGGCTCGCCCGGCGTCACCGGGTCGGCCTGCGGCAACGCGCTCTGCGCGCGCGCCGATCTGGTCATCGGGGTGGGCACGCGGTTCCAGGACTTCACCACCGGATCCTGGGCGGTCTTTTCGAACCCCGCGCGCCGGCTGGTGTCCATCAACCTCGCGCCCTTCGATGCGGTGAAGCACGGCGCGGTGCCGGTGGTGGCGGATGCGAAGACGACGCTCGCGCGCCTGACCGCGGCGCTCGGCGGCCACCGGGCACCCGCCTTCGACGCGCAGTCCGGGCTCGACTGGCACGCGGAGGTGGCCCGCGTCACCGCCGCGCCCGAGCAGGATCTGCCGAACCATCTGCCGACCGACGCGCAGGTGATCGGCGCGGTCCAGCGCGTGGCGACGAAGGACACGCTGGTCATGTGCGCGGCCGGCACCATGCCCGGCGCCCTTCAGGTTCTCTGGCAGGCGGCGGCGGGCGGCTATCACATGGAATACGGCTATTCCTGCATGGGCTACGAGATCGCCGGCGCGATGGGCATCAAGCTTGCGGCCCCGGACAAGGAGGTGGTCTGCTTCGTCGGCGACGGCAGCTACATGATGGCCAACTCCGAGCTGGCCACCGCGGTGATGCGGCGTGTGCCCTTCACGGTGGTGCTGACCGACAACCGCGGCTACGGCTGCATCAACCGGCTCCAGCAGGAATGCGGCGGCGCGCCCTTCAACAACCTCTACGTCGACAGCAACGTCGAGGCCCAGCCCGCGATCGACTTCGTGGCCCATGCCGCCGCGATGGGGGCGGTGGCGGAAAAGGCCTCGGGCATCGCCGACCTCGAGGCGCGGATCCGCGCCGCCCGGGGCCGCGACGTGCCGACGGTTATCGTGATCGACACCGATCCCGCGCCGGGGACCGGCGCCGGCGGGGCCTGGTGGGACGTGGCGGTGCCGCAGGCCGGCGGGCCCGAGCGGCTGGAACGCGCCCGCGAACGCTACGCCGAGGGCCGCGCGGGCCAGCGGGTCGTGGATTGACGACGCCCGGGGGAGGAACCCGCCGGGCGCAGGACAGAACAGTATCAGGGAGCGAGGCATGATCCTCTACGGCACCAATCCGATCGCCTGGGCCAACGACGACGACCCGTCGATCGGGGCCGACATTCCGACCGACCAGATCCTGCACGAGGCGGGCGAGGTGATCGGCTTCGACGGGATCGAGAACGGCCACCGCTGGCCGGCCGACCCCGAGGCGCTGAAGGCGCTTCTGGCCCGCTACGGGCTGAAATTCGTATCGGGCTGGTATTCGACGAACCTTCTCGTCCGGCCGGTGGCCGAGGAGATCGCGGCGGTGCAGGAGCATCTGGCGAAGCTCAAGGTCAACGGCTGCACGGTCTGCATCGTCGCGGAATGCTCGAACACCGTCCACGGCAACCCGGCGGTACCGGTGAACGACCGGCCGCGGCTGTCGCCCGACGCGATGCGCGCCTTCGGCGCCCGGATCGAGGAGTTCGCCCGGTATCTGGCGGGCGAGGGCATCACGCTGGTCTATCACCACCACATGGGGACCGTGGTCGAGACGCCCGACGAGATCGACGCCTTCATGGCCGCGACCGGGCCGGCGACGCATCTGCTCTTCGACGCGGGCCACTGCGCCTTCGGCGGCGGCGACCCCGAGGCGGTGCTGCGCCGGCACGTCGGGCGGGTGCGGCACTTTCACGCCAAGAACATCCGGCGTGCAGTCTGCGACCGGGTGCGCGCCGAGAGGATGAGCTTTCTCGACGGGGTGCTGGCCGGGGCCTTCACGGTGCCCGGCGATCCCGAGGGGGCGATCGACTTTGCGCCGCTGATGGCGATCCTCGCGGATGCGGGCTATGACGGGTGGCTGGTGATCGAGGCCGAGCAGGACCCGAAGCTTCGCAATCCGCTGAAATACCAGTCGATGGGGCTCGCGGCGCTGAAGGCGGCGGCGCGGGCGGCGGGGCTTGACCGCGGGTAGGGACGCGCGCCCGGCGCCCCCCGCGGCCGCCCGGCCCCGGACGACTCTCCGACGTGAAAGGACCGACGCCATGTCTTCCCTGCTGCGCAGACCCTTCGGCACCCATGGCAAGGTGCACGCGATCACCCCGGCGACGGCTGGGTGGCGCTATGTGGGCTTCGGGCTCTACCGGCTGAGGGCCGGCGAGCGCGCGGCCGAAGCCACCGGCGAGTACGAGGCGATCCTGGTCCTGGTCGAGGGCAAGGCCCGCATCCGCGGCGCCGGGCAGGACTGGGGCGTCCTCGGCGACCGGATGGATGTCTTCGAGAGGACGCCGCCCCATGCGCTCTACCTGCCGGCCGGCGAGGAATGGGAGGCGGTGGCCGAGACCGACTGCACGCTGGCCGTCTGTCTGGCGCCGGGTGGGCGCGGGCATCCGGCCCGCCGTCTCGGGCCCGAGGGCATCACCGCGATCGCGCGCGGCGAGGGATCGAACCTGCGCCACATCCACAACATCGCGATGGAGGACGCGGACGTGGCCGACCGCCTGCTGGTGACCGAGGTGTTCACCCCGGCCGGCAACTGGTCGTCCTATCCCAGCCACCGGCACGACGAGGACAACTTCCCGCGCATCACCTATCTGGAAGAGACCTATTACCACCGGCTGAACCCGGTGCAGGGCTTCGGGATCCAGCGGGTCTACACCGAGGACGGGACGCTGGACGAGACGATGGCGGTGCGCAACCACGATGTCGTGCTGGTGCCGCGCGGGCATCACCCCTGCGGCGCACCGCATGGCTATGAGCTCTATTACCTGAACGTGATGGCCGGACCGCTGCGCAAGTGGCGCTTTCAGCCCGACCCGGACCACGCCTGGCTGATGCCGCGCTGACGGACCGGCCTACCAGGTCGCATCAAGGCGCGGCTGGGTGGCGTCGCGGTCCTCGCCGGTGGCGGCCGCCTCGCCCGACGCGAGCCAGTCGCGCGCCGCCGCGCGGATCCGCGCGCGTTCGGCCTCGGGCATGGCGGCCAGCGCGCGGTAGGGGAGCGCCATGCGCGGGTTCCGGGCAAGGCGGCCTTCGTGCTGCATCAGGAAGTTCCAGTAGAGGAACGTGAACGGGCAGGCCCTGGGTCCGCTGCGCAGCGCGGGATCGAAGGCGCAGCCGCGGCAGTAGTCGGACATGCGGTTGATGTAGGCGCCCGAGGCCGCATAGGGCTTGGACCCCAGCCGGCCGCCGTCGGCGTGCATCACCATGCCGTGGACGTTGGGCAGTTCGACCCATTCGAAGGCGTCCGCGTAGACGGCCAGATACCACTCCTCGATCCGGGCCGGTGCGATGCCGGTCAGCAGGGCGTAGTTTCCGGTCACCATCAGCCGCTGGATGTGGTGGGCGTAGGCGTTGCGCCGGGTCGCGCCGATGCATTCGGCCATGCAGCGCATCGCCGTGCGCCCGGTCCAGTAGAGCGCCGGCAGGTCGCGCGCGGCCCCGAAGTGGTTGGTCGCGGCGTAGTCGGGCATGGCGGTCCAGTAGAGGCCCCGCACGAACTCGCGCCAGCCGAGGATCTGGCGGATGAAGCCCTCGACCGCGTTCAGCGGCGCCCGACCGGACCGCCAGGCGGCTTCGGCGCGGTCGCAGACCTCGCGCGCGGTCAAGAGGCCGCAGTTGAGGTAGGGCGCGATGAGACCGTGAAAGAGGAAGTCCTCGCCCGCCTTCATCGCGTCCTGATAGTCGCCGAAGCCGGGCAGGGCGTCCTGCACGAAATGGTCGAGCGCGGCCAGCGCGTCGGCGCGCGTGACCGCCCAGCCGAAAGGTTCGAGATCGCCGAAATTGCCGGCGAAACGCCGGCCGACAAGGTCGAGCACCTCGCGCGTCATCGCATCGGGGGCAAAGCGCCGGCGCGGCGGCGGGCGCATCCCGCGCGGCAGCGGCTTGCGGTTCTCGGGATCGTAGTTCCAGCGCCCGCCCTCGGGTCCGTCGCGCGCCATCAGGATCCCGGTGCGCCGACGCATGTCGCGGTAGAAGGTCTCCATCCGCCGGGTGCGGCCCGCCGCCGCCAGCCGGGCGAAGTCGTCGCGCGAACAGAGGAACCGGTCATCGGCGCGGATCTCGACCGGCACCGCAAGCGCGGCGGCCCAGTCCTGCATCATCCGCCAGACGCGCCATTCGCCGGGTTCGGTCAGCACGATGGCCTGCGGGCGGTGTCGGTCGATCGCGCGCTTCATCTCGCCGCCGAAACTGCCGGTGTTCGCGGGGTCGTCGAGGCGCACATAGTCCACCGTCACGCCCTCGGCCGCGAGGTCCTGGGCGAAGTGGCGCATGGCCGACAGAAGGAACGCGATCTTCTGCTTGTGATGGGGCACGTAGCGCGCCTCGTCCTCGACCTCGACCATCAGCACCACGTCGCGGGCCGGGTCGAGATCGCGCAGCGACGCCAGAGACCGCGTGAGCTGGTCGCCGAGCACAAGCCGCAGGCGGTCGGCCATCAGCCGCGCCCCCCGGGACCGCCCGACGCAAGGGGCGCGCCGCGCGCGGCCCCTCGGCAGCGGTCCGAGCAGTAGCGCACCGCGTCCCAGTCGCGCGCCCATTTGCGCCGCCAGGCGAAGGGCCGGCCGCAGTGGGCGCAGGTCTTCTGCGGCAGGTCGGCCTTGCGGCGCATCTTCGGCATGGGCTCAGCCCTTCGTGCGCAGGGCGGCGCGCCCGCCATCCACCCCGATCACCTGACCGGTGATCCAGCCCGAACGGGGCGAGATGAGGAAGGCGGCCAGTTCCGCCACGTCCTCCGGCTCGCCAAGCCGTTGGAGCGCGTGCATCTGGGCAATGGCGGTGGCGACCTGCGCCGACTCGGTCAGGCCGCGCGCGAGCGGCGTCCGGGTCAGCGACGGGGCGACGGCGTTCACGCGGATCGACGGCGCGAGTTCGGCGGCCAGCGCCCGCGTCATCCCCTCGACCGCGCCCTTGGCCATCGAGACCGAGGCATGGGCGGTGAAGCCCTGCGCGACCGCGACCGAGGAGAAGAGCACGACGGATCCGCCCCCCGCCGCCTTCAGGGCCGGCAGGGCGGCCTGCACGGCCAGCGCCGCGCCCATCGCGTTCAGCCGGAAGTCGCGCTCGAAGTCCTCGGCCGTCAGCCGCGGCAGCGGCCGCAGGTTGATGCTGCCCACCGCATAGACGAGGCCAACGAGCGGACCGCCCGCCTCGGCGGTGACGCGCGCGAAGGCGCCGGCGTCGGTCACATCGGCCAGGCTGGTTCCCGCGCCAAGCTCGGCGCCGATCGCCGCCAGCCGGCCGGCGTCGCGCCCGGCGAGGTGCAGGCCGAACCCGTCGGCCGCCAGGCGTCGCGCCGTGGCACTGCCTATTCCGCCCGATCCTCCCCAGATCAACACCGTGCCGGGCATCCGCTGTCCTCCCCTGGCCGCGCCGGGGCCATGGGATGACGGCCCCCGTTTCCGGCAAAGGTGTCGCGGTCGCGGCCGAGATCAAGGTCCGCGATCACGGACTGCGGCGGTCGGCCTCGGGAAAGCGCCAGGCCTCGGCGTCCTCGGCGATCGCGCGGGCCGCGGCGCGCAACCGTCCCTCCATCCCGGCCAGCGCCTCGGGCGACGAGCGCTGCGTGGTCGTGGTGAGCGACACCGCACCCAGAACCCGGCCCGAGCGGGCGAGGATCGGATGGGCGAGGCAGAGGATCCCCGGCTCGTGCTCCTCGCGGTCCCAGGCATGGCCCTGCGCGCGGATCGCGGCCAGTTCGGCGAGAAGCGCCTCGGGCGTGGTCAGGGTGCGGGGCGTGTGCGGGTGGAAGGACTGACGGGGCAGGGCGCGGGCAAGCTCGTCGGCCCCGAGAAAGGCCAGCATCGCCTTGCCGACGCCGGTGCAATAGGCCGGGCCGACCTTCCCGGCCTGCGAGAACATCTCGACGGGCTCGCGGGCGTTGCGCTTGTCCACATAGACCACCTGGCCCGCATCGAGCTGCGCGAGGTGGACCGTCTCGCCGGTCTCGGCGGCCAGCGCATCGAGATGCGGGCGCGCGATCGGGGCAAGCGCGCTCTGCCGCCAGGCGGCGTGGGCCAAACGCACGAGCCGCAGGCCGGGCGCATAGGCCTGCCGGTCGGGGTTGAAGTCGAGCATGCCCTGATGGGTCAGCGTCCGCAGAAGCCGGTAGAGCGTGGACCGCGGAAGGCCTGCCTCGGCGGCCAGCTGCGCGAAGCGCACGGGCTGGCCGCGCCCCGCCACCAGATCGAGAACCGCAAGCGCCTTGCCGACCGTTCCGTCGTCGCCCGCGTGGTGGCCCTTGTCCGCCATTCCCGGCCTCTCCCGGGGGTCTGCGGGCCCCCGATCCGTTGCGCATCGGTTGACAGGATAGGCGTCCCGACGCATAGTTTTCAATATTCAAGATGGTGTTTCACTATGTGGAACAAACGGGCCCGAGCGGCGGCCGGTCCGGCGGGCGCGCGTAGTGCCGCCGCCCCGGCGCCGGGACGTGGCCCGGACAGGACAGGAGCCTTCCCGTGACCGACGATCCCGTGTTTCCCGATCTTGCCGGCGCGGCCGTGGTCATCACCGGGGGGGCCTCGGGCATCGGCGCGGCGCTGACCGAGGGCTTCCTGCGCCAGGGCGCGCGGGTGGCGTTTCTCGACCTCCTCGATGGCGCGGCCTTCTGCGACCGGATGGAGGCGGCGACGGGCCGGCGCCCGATCGGTCTGCGCTGCGACCTGACCGACCTTGACGCGCTGCGCGAGGCGATGGCCCGCGCCGAGGCCGGGCAGGGACCGGCGCGGGTGCTGGTGAACAACGCCGCCAACGACCAGCGCCACGCGACGCTTGCGGTGGACGGGGCGTTTTTCGACGCGGCGATCGCGGTGAACCTCAAGGCCGCCTTCTTCGCCGCCCAGGCGGCCCTGCCGGGCATGCGGGCCATGGGGCAGGGCAGCATCATCAACTTCTCGTCCATCGCCTACATGATGGGCAACGCCGGCTATCCGGTCTATGCCGCGGCCAAGGCGGCGATCACCGGGCTGACCCGCAGCCTCGCGCGCGAGTTCGGGGCCGAGGGCATCCGGGTCAACGCGCTCGCCCCCGGTTGGGTGCTGACCGAGCGGCAGAAGGCGCTCTGGGCGACGCCCGAGGCGCTGGCGGCCCATGTCGCGCGCCAGTGTCTGCCGCGCGCGCTCGAACCCGCCGACATCGTGCCGGGGTGCCTTTTCCTCGCGTCGGAGGCCTCGCGTGCGATGACCGGGCAGGCGCTCATCATCGACGGCGGCGTGGTGGTCTCGGGATGACCGGGCCGGAGGGGACGGCGGGCGGGGTCGCCCGCGCCGACCGGATCGCCGCCGACTGGATCGCCGTTGACTGGGGGACCAGCCGGCTTCGGGCCTGGGCGCTGTCGGACGAGGGCCGGATCCTTGCCTCGGCCGAGTCGAGTGACGGCATGGGCGGGCTCGACCGGGCCGAGTTCGAGCCCGCGCTTCTTGCGCTTGCCGGGGGCTGGCTTGCGCCCGGACGGGCGACCCCGGTGCTGATCTGCGGCATGGCGGGCAGCCGGCAGGGCTGGATCGAGGCGCCCTACCGGGCGGTGCCCTGCGCGCCGGTCGCGCGGGATGGGCTGGCCGTGGCGCCCGTGCGCGATGCCCGCCTTGCGGTCCGCATCCTGCCCGGCCTCAGCCAGTCCGCGCCGCCGGACGTGATGCGCGGCGAAGAGACGCAGATCGCCGGGGTGATCGCGCGCGACCCGGGCTTTGACGGCGTGGTCTGCCTGCCCGGCACCCACAGCAAATGGGCGCGGGTCAGCGCGGGCGAGGTCGTGGGCTTTCAGTCGTTCATGACCGGCGAGGTCTTCGCCCTGCTGGCCGGGCAGTCGGTGCTGCGCCACAGCCTCGGCGCAACGGGCTGGGACGAGGCGGCCTTCGCCGAGGCGGTCCTGAGTGCCCTGGCCCGGCCCGAGGCGCTGGCGGCGCGGCTCTTCGCGATCCGGGCGTCGGAGCTTCTGACCGGCCCGGCGCCCGGCGCGGCGCGGGCGCGGCTCTCGGGCCTTCTGATCGGGTCCGAGCTCGCCGCGGCGCGGCCCTGGTGGCTGGGTCAGCGGGTCGCGATCGTCGGGTCGGGTGCCGTGACCGGTCCCTACCGGACCGCCCTCGGTCTTCTCGGCGTCACCGCCGAGGTCGAGGACGGCGAAACCGCCGCGCTGGCCGGGCTCATCCGCGCCCGGTCGCTGCTCAGGGAGGACGGCCGATGAGACGGGGACTGATCGCGATCCTGCGGGGCATCACGCCCGACGAGGCCATCGCCGCCGCCGAGGCGCTGGTCGAGGCCGGGATCACCACGATCGAGGTGCCGCTGAACTCGCCCGATCCCTTCACCAGCATCGGCCGCATGGCCGCCGCCCTGGGCGGGCGGGCGCAGATCGGCGCCGGAACGGTGCTGACCGCCGGCGAGGTCGAGAGGGTCGCGGCCGCCGGGGGGCGGCTGGTCGTCTCGCCCAACGCCGACGCGGCCGTCATCCGGGCCGCCCGCGGGGCCGGGCTGGAGAGCTGGCCGGGGGTGATGACGCCGACCGAATGCTTTGCCGCGATCGCCGCGGGGGCGACCGGGCTTAAGCTCTTCCCGGCGCCGCTGGTGGGGCCCGAGGGGCTGCGGGCGCTGCGGGCGGTGCTGCCGCCGGCCGTTCCCGTCTATGCGGTGGGCGGCGCCGGTCCCGACAGCTTCGCCGCCTGGTTCGCCGCCGGTGCCGACGGTTTCGGCATCGGGACCGGACTTTATGTGCCGGGGCGGACCGCGGCCGAGATCGGGGCCCGCGCCCGCGACATCGTGGCCGCCCACGACGCGGCCCTGCCGGCGCGGCGGCGCGACTGACGGCGGCGGGCGGTTGGATTCCCGGCGGCACCGGTGCTAGAAGGCCAGCCTTGGCAGGACGGGACGGGAGCCGCAGGGCATGGACGGCCGCGAACAGACGGGGATGACGCGGCGGGACCGGCTGGACCGGGCCGCCCGGCTCTCGGTCGCGCCGATGATGGACTGGACCGACCGGGCCTGCCGGGGGTTCCATCGGGTGCTGAGCCGCGGGACGCTCCTCTACACCGAGATGGTGACGGCCCAGGCCGTCCTCCACGGCGACCGCGACCGGCTTCTGGGGTTCGACCCGGCCGAGCATCCGGTGGCGCTCCAGCTTGGCGGATCGGATCCGGGGCTGCTGGCGCAGGCCGCCCGCATCGGGGCGGAGCGCGGCTATGACGAGATCAACCTCAACTGCGGCTGCCCGTCCGACCGCGTGCAGTCGGGCTCTTTCGGCGCGGTGCTGATGGAGACGCCCGCGCTGGTGGGCGATTGCGTGGCGGCGATGATCGCGGCGCAGCCGGCCGAGGTGACGGTCAAATGCCGCATCGGCGTGGACGATCAGGATCCGCAGGCGGTCCTGCCGCGGTTTCTGGAGACGATCCGGTCCGCCGGCGTCCGCCGGGTCATCATCCATGCCCGCAAGGCCTGGCTTCAGGGGCTGAGCCCGAAGGAGAACCGCGAGATCCCGCCGCTGGATCATTCCCTGGTTCTCGCGATGAAGCGGGCCTATCCCGACCTGCACATCTCGGTCAACGGAGGGATCGCCAGCCTCGAGGCGGCGCGGGCCTTCCTTGCGCAGGGGCTCGACGGGGTGATGATCGGCCGGGCCGCCTATCACGATCCCTGGACGGTCCTCGGGCGCGCGGACTGCCTGATCCACGGCGCCGCCGACCCCTGCGCGGACCCGGTCGCGGCGGCGCGCGCCATGCGACCGCACATCGCGGCGCATCTGGACGCGGGTGGGCGGCTCCATCAGGTGACGCGCCACATGCTGGGCCTCTTTCACGGCCGGCCCGGCGCGCGCGCCTGGCGGCGGATGCTGTCCGAGGGCGCGAACCGGCCCGGCGCGGGCCTTGCGGTCTATGACGCGGCGCTGGCCGAGGTGGTCGAGGCCGCCTGACACCGCCGCCCGGGCCGCCGCTGGCCAAGGCGGCGGGCCTGCGCTATGCGTCGCCAAGCCTTGCTCAGGAGCCGCGCCATGCCGGGACTGTCCGAACTTGTTCCGATGACGCTGATGCTGGCCGCGGTCGGTGCCTTTGCCGGAGTGATCGCCGGGCTGCTGGGCGTCGGCGGCGGCATCATCCTGGTGCCGGCCTTCTACCATGTCTTCGGCCATCTGGGCTTCGGCGGCCCGAGCCTGATGCAGGTCTCGCTCGCGACCTCGCTCGCCACCATCGTCGTCACCTCGGCGCGCTCGCTCGCCGCCCATGCCCGGCGCGGCGCCGTGGACGGGTCCATCCTGCGCGGCTGGGCGGCGGGAATCGCCTTGGGCGCGCTGGTGGCCGTGCCGGTGGTTGCGCGGCTGCCAACCGCCACGCTTCAGGCGATCTTCGGGACGCTGGCGCTGGGGGTCGCGGCCTATCTCGGGCTCGGGCGGGCCGACTGGCGGATCGCGCCGGCGATGCCCGAGGGTCCGCGGCGCTGGCTGCTTGCGCCGCTGGTGGGGTTCCTGTCGGTGCTGATGGGGATCGGCGGCGGCAGCTTCGGCGTGCCGCTGATGACGCTGCACGGGGTTGCAATCCATCGCGCGGTGGCGACGGCGGCGGGGTTCGGGATGCTGATCGCGGTGCCGTCGGTGGTGCTGTTCCTCCTGACCCCGGCCGCAAGCCCGCCGCCCTGGACGGTTGGGTCGGTCAACCTTCCCGCCTTCGCGGTGATCGTCGCGATGACGGTGCTGACCGCGCCGCTTGGCGCGCGGCTCGCCCATGCGCTCGATCCCGCGCCGCTGCGGCGGCTCTTCGCGGCCTTCCTCGCGGTGGTCGCCCTCAACATGCTGCGCAAGGCGGCGGGGCTCTGACCTATTCGGCCGCGCGCCGCGTCGCACGCGCGGCGCGGCCGCCGCGCCGCTGCGCCAGCCGGGGCGCCCGTGCGGGCAGCTCGGCCATGATCCGCCGCCGGTCCTCGGGCGGCATGGCCCCCCAGCCCGCAATCTCGGACAGGGTGCGGTAGCAGCCGATGCAGATCCCCTCGGCCGGGTGGATGGTGCAGAGCTTCACGCAGGGGCTGTCGGGTTCGCGCCGCGCCCAGATCTCGTCATCCATTGCCCGCCTCCAGGTTCCGCAGCCGGTCCAGCGCTCCCTGAAGGATAAATCCGGCAGCAACATGGTCGATCACCTCGGACCGACGCTTGCGTGACGTATCCGCCTCGAGGAGCGCCCGTTCGGCGGCAACCGTCGAGAGGCGTTCGTCCCAGAACCCGATCGGCAGATCGGTGAGCCGCGACAGGTTGCGGGCAAAGGCGCGGGTGGACTGGCAGCGCGGCCCCTCGGACCCGTCCATGTTGCGCGGCAGGCCCAGGATCAGGCCGCACAGATCACGCTCGGCCGCGAGGCGCAGCAGCGCCGCGGCGTCCTCGGTGAACTTCGTCCGCCGGATCGTGGACAGGGGCGTGGCCACGCCGCGCATCCGGTCCGACACCGCGACGCCGATGGTCCGGGTGCCGAGGTCCAGCCCCGCCACCGCCCGCCCCGGCGCAAGCGCGGCGGCAAAGTCGGCGATTTCGTCGTGGATCATTCGCCGACGCCGGCCTGCGCCGCGGCGGCCTCGATCCGGGCCAGATCCTCGGGCCGGCCCTCGAACCGGGTCTTCGCCTCGCCGTAGATCGCCTTCGCGCGGTCCGTCTCGCCCAGCACACCGAGCGCGCCGATCAGCCGCGCCCAGTCCGAGGCCGGGCCGCCCTCGCTGGCCAGCCGGTCGTTCAGCTGATCGACCATGCCGCGGATCATCTGCTGGCGTTCCTCGGGCGTCATGTCGGCCGCGTTGGCCATGTCCTGCGCGGTCGGCCCCTTGCCGCCGGCGAAGGGTCCGCCGGCCATCGGCGCATCGGGGGGCGTGTAGTTCACCCCGGCGGCCGCGGCCAGCTCGCCGATCATCGCGCGCACCATCGGCACCCAGGGCGCGTCCTGCGGCCCCTTCTCGAGAAGTGTGCGCCAGATGCCGAAGGCGATGTCGGGGCGCCCGGTCTGGGCATGCATCAGCCCCTGATAGAAGCGCGACGTGCCGTCGTTGGGATCGAGCGCCAGCGCCTTGTCGATCTCGGCCTCGGCCTCGGGCGACACATAGCCGTCGGTCGCCATCACCATCAGGTCGGCCAGCGCCGCGTGATCCCCGGCACCGGCGGCCGCGCCCTTCAGCGCGATCACCGCCTGCTGCGCGGCGATCGCCGCGTCGAAGTTTCCGAGCCGCGCCTCGTTCTGCGCCAGAAGCGACTGGCCGGTGATGTCGTCGGGCCGGCTCTTCACGGTGGCGCGCAGCTTGTCCATGAGACTGGCGTATTGCGGATCGGGCTGCGGGGGCGGGGGGCGGTTGGCCGCGGCCTCGGCCGCCTTCTCGGCCTGACCCGGCCGCGTCGCCTGGAACTCGCGGGCCGCGGCGATCCGGTCGGCGATGGGCATGTCGGGATAGCCCGGCGCCCCGACCCACACGTAAAGACCGAAAGCCCCGGCCAGCGTCACCGCCACCGTGGCAAGAACCACGCCGGGACCGCCCCGCGCGCCGCCCCCGGTCCCGGCAAGGCGCAGCGCCCGATCCGCCTCGAGGATCTTGCGCCCGATCTCGGTGCGCAGACGCTCGGCGTCCTCGGGCGACACCGCCCCGCGGGCGAGGTCGCGCTCGACCTCGTCCATCTGGCCGCGATAGACCCGCAGGTCATAGGCCGCGGCCGGCTCCTCGGTGGTGCGGCCACGAAGCGCCGCAAGAACCAGAAGCGCGCCCACAAGCACGGCCAGAGCGGCGGCGATGATCCAGAACAGCATGGTGCCTCCCCCCGGACCAGCCCGGGACGCCCCCGATCTAATGGCGAAACCGGCGCGGCAAAAGTCCAAATCCCGTGATCGGCGGCGCCAATGGTCGCATCCCCGGCCGCATGTCGCATTTTTCCCGAATGTGACGCTTGCCGGCCGCGCGCGATGGCGCGAAAGCTCCATGACGGGTCACGGGGGCCGCATCGGGATTCGATGCGCGGCCGGCAGAAGGGGCAGGGCGATGAGACGCTATTCGGCATTCGCCATCGCGCGCGAGGCGCTGCGCTTCCACGAGGGATGGGAACGCGCCTGGGCCTCGCCCGAACCGAAGCCGCGCTACGACGTGATCGTGGTGGGCGCCGGCGGCCACGGGCTTGCCACCGCCTACTACCTCGGCCGGAACTTCGGCATCACCAACGTCGCGGTGGTGGAAAAGGGCTGGCTCGGCGGCGGCAACACCGGCCGCAACACCACCATCATCCGGTCGAACTACCTCCAGGATCCCTCGGCCGCGATCTACGAGAAGGCCCGCGCGCTCTACGAGACGATGAGCCAGGACCTGAACTTCAACGTGATGTTCAGCCCGCGCGGGCTTCTGATGCTGGCGCAGACCGAGCACGAGAAGCGCGGCTACCTGCGCACGGTCCACGCCAACGCCCTGCAGGGCGTGGCCACGGAATTCATCGGCCCGGAACGGGTGAAGGAACTGGTTCCGATCATCAACATCGACGGGCCGCGCTATCCGATCCTCGGCGCGCTCTACCAGGCGCGCGGCGGCACGGCGCGCCACGACGCGGTGGCCTGGGGCTATGCCCGGGCCTGCTCGGCCATGGGCATGGACATCATCCAGAACTGCGAGGTCACCGGCATCCGCCGCGACGGCGGCCGCGTGACCGGCATCGCAACCACGAGGGGCGAGATCGGCTGCGGCAAGCTCGCGCTGGTCGCCGCCGGCCATTCGAGCGTGCTGGCCGAGATGGCGGGCTTCCGGCTTCCGATCGAATCGATGGCGCTCCAGGCGCTGGTCTCGGAACCGATCAAGCCCTGCATGGACGTGGTGGTGATGGCCAACACCGTGCACGGCTACATGTCGCAGTCCGACAAGGGCGAGATGGTGATCGGCGGCGGCACCGACGGGTTCAACAACTACACCCAGCGCGGCTCCTGGCAGCACATCGAGGAAACCGTGCGGGCGCTGATCGAGACCTTCCCGATGCTGTCGCGGCTGCGGATGCTGCGCCAGTGGGGAGGCATCGTCGACATGACCGGCGACCGCTCGCCGATCCTGTCCACGACGCCCGTCAAGGGCATCTTCGTCAACTGCGGCTGGGGCACCGGCGGCTTCAAGGCGATCCCCGGCTCCGGCTGGGCGATGGCGGAACTGGTGGCGAAGGGCACGCCCGGGCCGCTCGCCGCCGATTTCGGGCTGAACCGGTTCCGCGAGGGCCGCTTCATCGACGAAAGCGTCGCCGCCGGGGTGGCGCATTGATGTCCGCCCCCGCTTCTTCTTCGCCGAAATACCCTGCGGGGGTCCGGGGGCGCACGGCCCCCGGCCGACCTTTCCGCCGGAAGACCGAACGACTCCGGGGTGTTCCATGCTGACCCTCACCTGCCCCTGTTGCGGCATCAAGGCCGACGAGACCGAGCTTGCCCCCGGCGGCGAGGCCCATCTCAAGCGCTACGGGCCGGGCTCCTCGGACGCGGAGTTCGAGTCCTATCTCTTCGCCCGCGCCAACCCGAAGGGCGTGCATTTCGAGCGCTGGCGCCACACCTACGGCTGCGGCAAGTGGTTCCTCGCCGCGCGCGACACCGCGACGCTCGAGGTCTTCGGCACCTATCCCGCCCAGACCTCGGCGCCGCCCGCCGACCTCATCGCGACGATCCGGGCGAAGCGGCCCGGCTGGGAGTATTCCGCATGACCACGCGCCTCGCCACCGGCGGCCGGCTGATCGACCGCACGCGCCCGATGCGCTTCACCTTCGACGGCCTGCCCTTCACCGGCTTCGCCGGCGACACGCTCGCCTCGGCGCTTCTGGCCAACGGCCGGCTGATGATGGGCCGCTCGTTCAAGTATCACCGGCCGCGCGGCCCGGTCGCCTCGGGCCCCGAGGAGCCGAACGCGCTCCTCGGCCTCGGCCGCGGCGCGGAGTTCGAGCCGAACCGCCGCGCCACGATCACGCCCCTCTTCGAGGGCGCCGAGACCACCAGCCAGAACCGGTGGCCCTCGCTCGACTTCGACCTCGGCGCGATCAACAACCGCCTCGCGCGGTTCTTCCCGGCGGGCTTCTACTACAAGACCTTCATGGCGCCGCGCTGGGCCTGGAAGCATCTCTTCGAGCCGATCGTGCGCCAGTCGGCCGGCCTTGGCCGCGTGCCCGAGGGGCGGGGGCCGGAACAGGCCGAGCAGGCCTATGCCTTCGCCGATCGGGTGATCGTCGGAGGCGGGGTCGCCGGGCTTGCCGCCGCACTGGCCGCGGCCCGGACCGGCCTGCGCGTCTGGCTTCTCGAACAGTCGGCGCACTGGGGCGGACGGGCTCCGGTCGATGGTGGCACCATCGACGGGCTGCCCGCGGCCGACTGGGTGAAGTCCGCCGTGGAAACGCTTGAAAAGGCGCCGAATGTCACGCTCAAGACCCGCTGCATGGCCTCGGGCGTCTATGACCACGGCTATCTCATCGCCGAGGAGACCCTGTTCGAGGGCCCGGTGCGCGACGGCCGGCCGCCGCGCCGGCTCTGGCGGATCCGCGCGGGCGAGATCGTGACCGCGACCGGCGCGATCGAGCGGCCGCTGTCGTTTGCCGGCAACGACATCCCCGGCGTGATGCTCGCCTCGGCGGTGCGCGACTATGTGGTGAACTGGGCGGTCAGCCCCGGCGACCGCACCGTGATCGTCACCAACAACGACGACGCCTATCGCACCGCGCTCGCCCTGTCCGACGCGGGCCTGATCGTGGCCGCGGTGCTCGACGCGCGGCCCGAGGCGACCGGAGAGCTGCCGCAGGCGGTCCGCGCCCGCGGCATCCGGGTCGAGACCGGGCGCGGCGTGGCCAGGGTCAAGGGATCGAAGCGCGTCACCGGCGTTGCGGTCTGCGTGCAGGCCGGCGAGGGGGCCGAGCTCGAGACCATCGCCTGCGACTGTGTGGCCATGTCCGGCGGCTGGTCGCCGGTGGTGCACCTCTGGAGCCATTGCGGCGGCAAGCTGGTCTGGGACGAGGCGCGGGCGATGTTCCGCCCCGATCCGGCCCGCCCGCCGACCGGTGACGCCGGCCAGCCGATGGTGCGGGCGGTGGGTGCGGCCAACGGAGCGCTCACCCTGCCCGAGGCGCTGGCGGACGCCGGCGGCCCCGCGGCCGAAGCCCCCGCCGAGGCGCCGATGGCGCCGGTCTGGATGATGCCGCAGGGCGCCGGCCCGGCGCTGCGCGCCAAGATGTGGCTCGACTACCAGAACGACGTGAAGGTGTCGGACATTCGCCTGGCCGCGCAGGAAGGCTATGCCTCGGTCGAACACGCCAAGCGCTACACCACGCTCGGCATGGCGACCGATCAGGGAAAGCTCAGCAACATCAACGGTCTGGCCGTGCTTTCGGATGCACTTGGCCAGCCGATCCCGCAGACCGGAACCACGACCTTCCGCCCGCCATACACGCCGATCAGTTTCGCCTCGATCGCCGGCGAGGCGCGGGGCGAGATCTTCCAGCCCCTGCGCCGCACGCCCATGCACGGCTGGCACGAGGCCGCGGGCGCGCATTGGGAGCCGGTCGGGCTCTGGCGGCGCCCCTATTGCTATCCGCGGGGCGGCGAAACCCATGCCCAGGCGGTCGCGCGCGAGGTGAAGAACACCCGGCAAGCCGTTGGTCTGCTTGACGCCTCGACGCTGGGCAAGATCCTCGTGAAGGGCCCGGACGCGGGGCGTTTCCTCGATATGCTCTACACCGGCGTCATGTCCAGCCTGCCGGTGGGCAAGTGCCGCTACGGGCTCATGTGCAGCGAGAACGGGTTCCTGATCGACGACGGCGTGGTGGCCCGGCTCTCCGAGGACAGCTTCCTCTGCCACACGACCTCGGGCGGCGCCGACCGCATCCACGGCTGGATGGAGGACTGGCTGCAATGCGAATGGTGGGACTGGAAGGTCCACACCCTGAACCTGACCGAGCAATACGCCCAGATCGCGGTCGTGGGCCCCAAGGCGCGCGCGCTTCTCGAACGGCTGGGCGGCATGGACGTCTCGGCCGAGGCGCTGCCGTTCATGGGCTGGGCGGACGGCACGCTCGGCGGCTTCCCGGTCCGCATCTACCGGATCAGCTTCTCGGGCGAACTCAGCTACGAGATCGCGGTTCCGGCCGGTCAGGGGCTGGCGCTCTGGGAACGGCTCCATGCCGAGGGGGCCGATCTCGGCGTGATGCCCTATGGCACCGAGGCGCTGCACGTGATGCGGGCCGAGAAGGGCTTCATCATGATCGGGGACGAGACCGACGGCACGGTGACGCCGCAGGACCTGAACCTCGGCTGGGCGGTCTCGAAGAAGAAGCCCGACTATCTCGGCAAGCGGGCGCAGGAGCGCAGCCACCTCGCCTCGTCGGACCGCTGGCGGCTGGTGGGGCTCGAGACGCTCGACGGATCGGTGCTGCCGGACGGGGCGCTGGCGCCGGCTCCGGGGGTGAACGCCAACGGCCAGCGCAACACGCAGGGCCGCGTCACCTCGACCTATCTCTCGCCGACGCTCGGCCGGGGCATCGCGATGGGCCTCGTGCACCGCGGGCCGGAACGGATGGGCGAGGTGATCGAGTTTGCCGCGGGCGGCGGTCGCACCGTCGCGGCGCGCATCGTCGATCCGGTCTTCTACGACAAGGAAGGAGCGCGCCAGAATGTCTGACACCGCCCCGCTGGCCGCGATCCGCCGCCGGAGCGATCTCGGGATGATCAGCCTGCGCGGCACGCCCGGGACGCTCGCCGCCGCGCTCAAGGCCGAGGGCCTCGCCATGCCCGCTCCGCGCCGGATCACGGCGCAGGGCGACCGCCGGCTGGCCTGGATGTCGCCCGACGAATTCCTGCTGATGCTGCCGGCGTCCGAGGCCCCCGTAGCGTCCGCGCGCCTTGCGCAGGCGCTTGGGGGAGAGTTCGCGCTGGTCGCGGACGTGACCGATTCCCGCGCGGTGTTCCGCATCGAGGGCGCGCGGGCGCGGGAGGTTCTGATGAAGCTCTGCCCGGTCGATTTCGACGCGCTCGAGGCCGACGAGATGCGCCGAACACGCGCGGCCCAGGTGGCCTGCGCGCTCTGGCGCGAGGACGGGGGGTTCGGCCTTTTCGTGTTCCGGTCGGTGGCGGTCTATGTTGAGGACCTGCTTGCCACATCCGCGCGGCCGGGGTCGGCGCTCTTTGCCTGAGACCGGGCGGCCGCCGTGCCGTTCAGTTGGTCTTGAGCCGGGGGAGGAAGGGAAGCGGCATCACCGGGATGCCGTCCTCGATCAGGGCGCGGGCGTCGTCGGGCCGCGCCTCGCCCC
This sequence comes from Pseudomonadota bacterium, assembly GCA_049324535.1. Lineage (GTDB taxonomy): Bacteria > Pseudomonadota > Alphaproteobacteria > Rhodobacterales > Rhodobacteraceae > JBMOOG01. The sequence goes on from JBMOOG010000013.1 coordinate 69,988, forward strand.
AGATCGCGCGGTGCGGTCGCTCGCCCTCGTGCATGGCGCGGGCCTCGGCGGCAAAGCTCAGCCCGACGTAGTCGGCGTTTTCCTCGATCTTGCGGCGCAGGGCCGAGAGGGCCTCCTCGACGGCGTCGCGGGGGGCTGAAAGCGGCGCCTCCGGGCCGCTCGCGACCGCCGGCGTCATCAGGGCCTTGGCGACCTCGGTGCTGCCGCACAGGGTGCAGGCCACCGCCCCGTCCGACAGGAGTCTGTCGAAGGTACCGGACGAGGCGAACCACGAGTCGAACTCGTGTCCCTTTTCGCAGCGAAGGCGGAATCGGATCATCGGACCTGCCTGACTCTGACCCCCTGCACATGGGGGCAGAACCCGCCCCGGTTCAAGGTCTGGGCACCGTGCCGGCGGGGCGCGCGTCGAAACTCGCCAGAAGCGCCGCGAGTTCCGGCTCGGCCACCAGCTCGGCGGCCCGGGCGGGCGTGAACCACTTCAGCCGGCGCTGGCCCTTCTCGGGAAACTTCGGGCTGAGCCCGGTTACGCGCAGCGGATAGACCGCCACGACGCAGGGGATGCCGGTCTTCGGCGCGATCAGCTTGTTGTACGAATAGAAGCCCAGGCAATGCCGCGAGACTTCGCCCTCGACCCCGGCCTCCTCGAAGGCCTCGCGGGCGGCGGCGGCCTGAGGCGACTTGCCCGCCATCGGCCAGCCCTTCGGCAGCACCCACCGGCCGGTGTCGCGCGAGGTGATGAGCAGAACCTCGGTCTTGCCCTCGTCGGTGATCCGGTAGCACAGCGCGGCATTCTGGATGCGCGCCTGCTGGCCATTGCCGCCCTCGTGCTTCATTGCCTTCATCGCCTGTACTCGTCCGGAAACGTCCTGCCCGATCCTTCGCCGCAGTCTGGCGCCGCGGCCTTGCCGGAAAGTCTAGGCAATGCGGGGCCGTTCTTCCACCCTGCGCCCGGGATTTGTCGGCTTCGTGATGACGAGGGCACATTTCCGGGGCAGATCCGGTGCACGGGGGGCGCGGATCGGGCGGTCAGGGCGCGGGGGTCCGGCCGTTCAGCACATCGGCAAGTTTCGGCGCGTCGATGTTGGCGCCCGAGAGGATCACGCCCACGCGCCGGCCGCGCTGACGGTCCGCCTCCTGCATGAGCCCCGCCAGCGCCGCGGCCCCGGCGCCTTCGGCGAGGTTGTGCGTGTCGGCGTAGAGGATGCGGATCGCCTCGGCCACCGCGTCGTCGCTGACCGCGACGATGCGCGCGGCCCCCGGCCCGTAGATCGCCAGCGCCTCGGCCACCGGCACCCGCACCGCCATGCCGTCGGCGAAGGTGCGGGCGCTGTCGGTCTCGATCACCCGGCCCGCCTCGGCCGAGAGCTTCGCCCCCGCCGCCCGGTCCGAGACGACGCCCACCACCTCGGTCGCAAGCCCGAGCGCGTCGCGCGCGGCGATCACCCCGCAGATGCCCGACCCGCAACCGATCGGCACATAGACGGTGTCGAGCGGGGGCGCGCCCCGGAAGAATTCGAGCCCGTAGGTCGCGACGCCCCGCACCAGCTCGCGATGGAAGGGCGGCACCGGAAACAGCCCCTCGGCCTCGGCGGCGGCCATCGCGGCCAGACGCGCGGCGTCGAAATCGTCGCCGTGCTCGCGCAGTTCGGCGCCGAAGGCCCGCATCGCCGCGTTCTTCTCGACCGAGTTGCCTTTGGGAACGTAGATGACCGCGCGCAGCCCCGCCGCGACCGCGGCCCGGGCCTGGCTCTGGCCGTGATTGCCGCGGGTGGCGGTGATGACGCCGGGGCTGTCGGGATGGGTGCGCCGCAGCCAGTCGATGAAGGTCACGCCGCCGCGCGCCTTGAAGGCGCCGGTCGGCCCCTGGTTCTCGTGCTTGACCCAGACCTCGGCGCCGAACCGCGCCGAGAGCGTCGGCCAGGCGTATTGCGGCGTCGGCGGCATGTGGGCGTGCACGAGGGCCGCGGCGGCGTCGAGTTCGTCAAGGGTGTACTGCACCGGGGGTTCCTTTCAGGACATGGTCGAGGGCCGCGGCGATCGCCGGGGCGGCATCCTCGGCGGGCAGGGCCAGTCGGGCGCGCCGTGCGGCTTGGGCCTGCGCGGCGGGATCGGCGAAGGCGAGGACGGCCGCGGCCAGCGCCCCGGCGTCGGCCACCACGGTCGCGGCGCCCGCGGCGTCCAGCGCGGCGTAGGCGGCGGCGTGGTTTGCGACATGCGGGCCGTGCAGGACCGCCGATCCGGCGGCGACCGGCTCATAGGGCGTGTGGCCGCCCACCTCGGTCAGCGACCCGCCGACGAAGGTCATGCCGGCCGCGCGATACCAGCGCGCCATCTCGCCCAGGCTGTCGGCCAGGAACACCGGGATGTCGGGTCCGGGGGTCTCGCCCTGCGACCGGGTGGCGAAGGCGAGGCCGCGCGCGGCGATCAGGGGGGCGATGGCCGCGGCGCGGGCCGGGTGGCGCGGCGCCAGGATGAGGCGCAGCGCGGGCCGGCTGCGCCGGGCCGCCACGAAGGCGTCAAGCACCATCGCATCCTCGCCCTCATGGGTCGAGGCGGCGAGCAGGGTCTGCGCGGCGGGCCAGGGCAGGGTGCCCGCCTCCGTCTCTGCGCCGCCAAGATCGGGGGCGGATTTCAGTGTGACGACCGGCCCGACCCGATCCGCCGGCAGCCCGCAGGCCAGGAAGCGTTCGCGCGAGGCCGCGTCCTGAGCCGAGAGCCAGGCGAGAGAGCCGAGCATCCGGCGGGCCAGCCCCGGAAAGCGCCCCCAGAACCGCGCGCTGCGCGGCGACATGCGCGCGCCCAGCACCGCAACCGGGATGCCTTGCCTTGCGCAGAGGTCCAGCCGGTTCGGCCAGAGCTCGTTCTCGACGATGACCAGCCCCTCGGGGCGCCAGCGGCGCAGGAAGCGCCGGGTTGCGCCGCGGCTGTCGAAGGGGGCCAGCGCGGCGATCACCCGCGCCGGACCCCAGGAGGCCGCCAGGGCACGGCCCCCGGCGGTGTTGGCGCTGACCAGAACCGTGAGGTGGGGATCGCGCGCCAGCGCGGCCGTGGCGATGGCCCGCGCCGAGGCGATTTCGCCGTTCGACGCGCCGTGCAGCCACAGAAGGCGTCCCGCCGGACGGGCCGGCCCCGGCCCGAGGCAGAGCCGGTCCGCCAGATGCAGGCCGCCGCGGCCGCGCAGGCGCAGGGCGAGCACGGGCAGGAGGAGCGCGATCAGCGCGCGGTAGGCGAGAAGGCCAGGGGTCATCACGCGCGACAGGACATGACCCGGCCGGCAAGGTCAAGCCGCGCGCAGGCGCGCCGCGCCGCCCCCCGTGGCGCCGGCCCGAGGGCTCTGGCATCCTGCCCGCATATGCCCGCAGACCGAGTCGTCCCCATGACCGATGCCTTCACCGCGCCCGGACGGTTTCTCCGTGGCAACCTGCACACCCATTCGGACCGTTCCGACGGCGTCCTGACGCCCGAGGAGGTGTGCCGGCGCTACCGGGCCGAGGGCTATGATTTCCTTGCACTCACCGACCATTTCGTCGGCCTCTTCGGCTATCCGATCACCGACACGCGGCCCTTCCGCGCGCCCGGCTTCACCACGCTCTTCGGGGCCGAGCTGCACAGCGGGCCGATGCAGAACGGCGAGATCTGGCACATCCTCGCGGTGGGCCTGCCCGAGGGGTTCGCGCCGTCGAACACGCCGGGGTTCCAGCCGGTCGCGGGGCAGGAAAGCGGGCCCGAGATCGCCCGCCGCGCGCGCGAGGCCGGCGCCTTCGTCGCCATCGCTCATCCGCAATGGTCGGGCCTGACGCTGGCCGACGCGCGCACGATCGACGCGGCCCACGCCGTCGAGGTCTACAACCACGGCTGCCACGCCGGCTGCGACCGGGGCGACGGCTTCGGCATCAACGACCTCCTCCTGTCCGAGGGGCGCCGGCTCCACCTGATCGCGACCGACGACGCGCATTTCACCGAGCCGGACCATTTCGGCGGCTGGGTGATGGTCAGGGCCGAGGAAAACGAGCCCGAGGCGATCCTCGCGGCGCTGAAGGCGGGGCTCTACTACGCGACGCAGGGCCCCGAGATCCGCCGGATCGCGATCACCGAGCGCACGGTCGAGGTGGAGTGCTCGGCCGCGGCCTCGGTGATCGTGCAGGGGCAGGGGACGGCCGCCCGCGCCGTGCATGGCCTGTCGATGACGCGGGCCAGCCTGTCGCGCGACCGGTTCCGCGACTCGCCCTGGATCCGCGTCACCGTGGTGGACGCGGCCGGGCGCCGCGCCTGGTCGAACCCCTACTGGCTCTGACCGCGCGGCGGGTGGGGCGGGGCGGGTCCGCGGGGTCTTGCGCTTTGCCCCGGCCTGCGTTTCCCTGCCGCGATGGACGCAAGGGCTCTCTTCGAGGCGCAGCGGCGGCTGGTGCCCGCCCGCCGGACCGGATTCGGGCTGGCCGAGCGGCGCGACGCGCTCGACCGGCTGCGGGCGATGCTTCGCGCGCATGAAGCCGAGATCATCGCCGCCATCGCGGCCGACTTCGGCAAGGCCGCGACCGAGACCCGGCTTTCCGAGGTTCTGCCGGTCCTGCAGGAGATCGCCCATGCCCGCCGGCATCTGCGGCGCTGGATGCGCCCGCGCCGGGTCTGGCCCAGCCTGACCACCTTCGGCACCTCGGGCCGCGTGATCGCCGAGCCGCGCGGGGTCGCCCTGATCATCGGCCCGTGGAACTATCCGCTGCTGCTGACGCTCGGGCCGCTGGTCTCGGCGCTCGCCGCGGGAAACGCGGTGATCCTGAAGCCGTCGGAAAAGACGCCCGCCACCTCGGCACTCATCGCCCGCATGATCGGGGCGACCTTTCCGCCCGATCTCGTCGCCGTCGTCGAGGGCGGGGTTCCCGAGACGACCGAGCTGCTCGCTCTGCCCTTCGACCACATCTTCTTCACCGGCAGCCCGGCGGTGGGGCGCGTCGTGATGGCGGCGGCCGCGCGCACGCTGGCCTCGGTCACGCTCGAGCTTGGCGGGCGGTCGCCCGCGATCGTCGCCGAGGGGGCGGACATCGCGCGGGCCGCGCGCTGGATCGCCTGGGGCAAGTTCCTCAACGCCGGTCAGACCTGCGTCGCGCCCGACCATGTGCATGTCCACGAGGATCTGGCCCCGCGCCTGATCGCCGCCCTCAGGGCCGAGATCCGGCGCGCCTACGGACCCGATCCCCGCCAGTCGCCCGATCTTGCCCGCATCGTCAGCGCGGCCGACTGGGCGCGGCTCACCGGCCTTGTGGAGGACGCGCGGGCCGGGGGCGCCGAGGTGCTGGAGGGCGGCCTCTCCGACGCGGCGACGCGCTACGTCGCGCCCACGCTGATTGCGGGGACGACCCCGGACATGGCGCTTCTGCGGACCGAGATCTTCGGCCCGGTCCTCCCGATCCTCACCTTCCGCGACCTCGCCGAGCCGGTCGCCGCGATCAATGCCGGCGAACGGCCCTTGGCGCTTTATGTCTTCGGCGACCGCGCGGTGGCGCGGCGGGTCGTGGAGGCGACGTCCTCGGGATCGGTCGGCATCAACCTGACCGTCGCCCCCTTCGTCCATCCGAACCTGCCCTTCGGGGGCATCGGGAATTCGGGCCTCGGCGCGGCGCATGGCGAAGCGGGGTTTCGCGCGTTTTCCCATGAAAAACCGGTGCTTGCGAACCGTTTTTCAGCGCTCCCGCTGGTCTTTCCGCCCTACGGGCCGCGCGTGCGCCTCCTCGCGTCCTGGCTCAGGCGGATCTACTGAGCCGCGCGCTCGGGCGTCCAGCCGTTGTCACAGGGGACGGCGCGAAAGCGGTAGCGGCAGGTGACGAGGCTGCCGTCCGGCAGGCGGTAGACGGTGCTGTAGCCGAACGCGATCCCCTGGCCGCCGGCCAGGGCCGCGATGTCGGGTGTGGCGGGCTCACCGCGGGCCTGGACGGGGATGCGCTGTCCGTCTCGGGTCAGCGCCGCAACCGGGCTGGCGGCCAGTTCGTTGAGCGCGAGCGAGGATCCGACGCTGGTGAGGAGAAACCAGAGGATCGCCGGGGCGATCAGGATCACAGGCAACCATGTCCGCATGACGGTACCCCACAAGAAGAAAGGGCGCCCCGTTGGGCGCCCCCGGTTCTTCAGTTGCGGGCCTTGTCGACCAGCTTGCCCTTGCCGATCCAGGGCATCATCGCGCGCAGCTTCTCGCCGACCTTCTCGATCTGGTGCTCGTCGTTCAGGCGGCGGGTCGCCTTGAAGAAGGGCTGGCCCACGGCGTTTTCCTGCATGAAGTCGCGCACGAACTTGCCGGTCTGGATGTCCTTGAGCACCGCCTTCATCCGCGCCTTGGTCTCGTCATAGGGCAGGATGCGCGGGCCCGAGACATATTCGCCATACTCGGCGGTGTTCGAGATCGAGTAGTTCATGTTGGCGATGCCGCCTTCGTAGATCAGGTCCACGATCAGCTTCACCTCGTGCAGGCACTCGAAATAGGCCATCTCGGGCTCGTAGCCGGCCTCGACCAGGGTCTCGAAGCCCATGCGGATCAGTTCGACCAGACCGCCGCACAGAACCGCCTGCTCGCCGAAGAGGTCGGTCTCGCATTCCTGGCGGAAGTTCGTCTCGATGATGCCCGACCGCCCGCCGCCGATGGCCGAGCAGTAGGAGAGGCCGAGCTCCATCGCCTTGCCGGTCGCGTCCTGGTGGACCGCGACGAGGCAGGGCACGCCGCCGCCCTTGAGATACTCGCCGCGCACGGTGTGGCCGGGGCCCTTCGGCGCCATCATGATGACATCGACGCCCTTCTTCGGCTCGATCAGGCCGAAGTGGACGTTCAGCCCGTGGGCAAAGGCGATGGCCGCGCCCTCGCGCAGATTGTCATGGACGTATTTCTTGTAGGTCGCGGCCTGGAGCTCGTCGGGCATGGTGAACATGATCAGGTCGCACCAGGCGGCGGCCTCGGCGATCCCCATGACCTTCAGGCCCTCCTTCTCGCACTTGGCGATCGACGGCGAGCCCTCGCGCAGCGCGATCACCACGTTCTTCGCGCCCGAATCGCGCAGGTTCAGCGCGTGGGCATGGCCCTGGCTGCCATAGCCGAGGATGGCGACCTTCTTGTCCTTGATCAGGTTGATGTCGCAGTCACGATCGTAATAGACGCGCATGGCGGTCTCCTTGCTGATGCTCTGGCGGCAGATTAGCCGGAAGCCGCGGCGGTGCCGTTCATTGTTTGAATGTTCGGCAGATCTGGTGATATTCTCATGCGCATGAAGCGCATATTGCGAAATATCCATGCCGATCGACGACATTGACCGGCGCCTCCTGCGGCAGATGCTGGCCGAGCCGGGGCAGCCGGTGGCCGGTCTTGCCGAGCGGGCAGGCGTGACCGCGGCGACCGCCTGGCGGCGGATCGAGCGGCTGCGCGAGCGCGGCATCCTCAAGGGCATCGAGGCAGTGATCGATTGGCGTGCGCTCGGCTGGGCGGTCGAGGTGTCCTTGCGCTTCACTCTCGACAAGACCCAGCCGCGCGCCTTCGACGAGTTCCTCGCCGCGGCGCGCGCTGTCCCCGAGGTGCTCGAGATCCAGACCTTCCTCGGCCGCACGGATGTGCGGCTCAACGTCATCGCCCGCGACATGGCCCACTGGCAGGAGATCTACCGCGACCGGATCCTCACCCTGCCGCATATCGCCGACAGCGAGGCGCTGATGCTGGTCTCGACGATCAAGCAGGGGGGCGGGGTGCCGCTGTGATCGATCTCGACGACATCGACCGAGCGCTGCTGCGGGCGCTCGCCCGCGACGCCTCGCAGACCGCCGGCGCGCTCGGCCGCGCGCTCGGGCTGTCGCAGCCGGCCGCCTGGCGGCGCATCCGCCGGCTGGAAGAGGCGGGCGTGCTCGCCGGGCGCCGCGTGGTCCTCGACGAACCGGCGCTCGGTTTCGGCGTCACCGTCTTTCTCGGGATCAAGCTCGCCACCAAGGGCCGCGTCAGTCTCGAGGACTTCGAGCGCGCCGCGACCGCCATTCCCGAGGTGCAGGTGGTCCAGCACGTGCTCGGCCTCTTCGACTACCGGCTTCGGGTGGTCGCCCGCGACATCGCCGATTTCGAACGCGTGCTCCGGCGCCGGATCATGGCGCTGCCCGGCATCGGCGAGGTCGAGGCGAACGTGCTCCTCTCCGAGGAGCGCCGCCCCGGCCCGCTCGGCTGACCTTCTTCTTCGTCCGAAATACCCCGGGGGTGAGGCGCAGCCGAGGGGGCAGCGCCCCCTCAGCGCACCCCGAGCCCGGCCTTCATCAGCGTGCGGCGCACCGGGGCAAGCGCGTAGATCGCCGAGAGCGCCCTCGCGCGCAGGTCGCGCAGCGGCCGGGCCTCCAGCATCGAGGCGCGGTTCAGCGCGTCGATCCCGTGGACGCGCGCCAGCACTTCGGGCCAGCGGCGGCGGTGGTAGGCGTCAAGCATCGCCCGCCCGCCCAGCCCGTCGCGGTCGGCGACCGCAAGGTCCAGAAGGCGGCGCAGGTCGGCCAGCGACATGTTCAGCCCCTGCGCCCCGATCGGCGGCGCCACATGCGCGGCTTCGGCGATCAGCGCCGTCCGCTCGCCCGCCATGCGCTGCGCGTATTGCGCGATGATCGGCCAGACCGACCGGCGCGTGACCAGCGTCAGCGGCCCGAAGAGGCCGGCGCTGCGCGCCAGCATCGCGGCCTCGAACTCGGGCACCGGCAGGGATGCGAGCCGCAGCGCCTCGGGCCCGCGCTCCATCCAGACCACCGCCGAGCAGGGCTTGCCGTCGCGGTCGGGCAGCGGCACCAGGGTGAACGGCCCGCCCGACCGGTGGATCTCGGTCGAGACGTTGTCGTGCGGGATGAGATGCGTCACCGCGAAGGCCAGGGCCTTCTGCCCGTAGGTCAGCCGCCGGACCCCGATGCCCAGAGCCTCGCGCATCGGGCTGTCGCGGCCGTCGGCCGCGACCAGAAGCCGCGCCGAGACGGTCGTGCCGTCGCTCAGCGTCACCCGCGCCTCGCCCTCGCGTGTCAGCAGGTCGCGCGTGCCGACCCCGGGGCGGAACCGCACGCCCGGCATCTCGGCCAGCCGCGCCACGATCTCGCGCCGCAGGAGCCAGTTCGGAAGGTTCCAGCCGAAGGGCTCGTCCGAGATGTCGCGCGCGTCGAAATCGCGGGTGACGCGGGCCACCGGCTCGGCGCCGCCGGCATCGACGATGCGCATGACCTGAAGCGCCGCCGCATGGGGCGCGAGCCGCGCCCAGAGACCGGCCTCCTCGAGAAGCCGGCGGGCGGGCTGGAGAAAGGCGGTGGTGCGCAGGTCGGCGCCCGCGTCCACCTCGTCGGTCACCGGTGCGGCGGGATCGACGCAGAGCACCGAGAACCCGGCCGCGCCGAAGGCGGCCGCCGCGGTCAGACCCGCGATGCCACCCCCGGAAATCAGGATGTCGGTGCTGTCCATGATCCGCCTCCGTGCGCCGTGATGACGCCGAGACCTTAGTCCGCTTCGCCGGGCGCGTCCAAGCGGCATTCGGCCGCCGTCGCCCGCCGGGCGGCGCGGGGCCGGGGCGTCACTTGCCCAGCGTGATCGCGATCAGGATGACCATCATCACCGGCACGAAGGCCACGGCGGTCAGTCCGAGGGCGACGAGGCCCCAGGTCTTCGCCGCAAGCGCCATCACCACCACGAAGAGCGCGACCAGCGCGTAGAGCCAGCCGTAGCGGCTTTCGGCGGCGTCATGGGCGACGGTTTCGGCAACATGCGACGCGGACCGCTCGGCGGACGGAAGATCGAAGGACATGGAACACTCCCTTGTGCGTGCCGTCCAGATAGTGGCGCGGCGCCAGGGGTGCGAGCCGCCAGAACGCCGCAGCGACAGCCTGTCGCAGCCGGCCGGGCGTCACCCGCGGCCCAGCCGGGCAAGAAATCCGGCCAGGTCGTCGGTGTGGTGGTGGATGTGCGGCGCCGGCTCCGGCTCGGGCGCCACATGCACCGTCCGCATCCCCATGGCGTGGGGCGCGGCGAGGTTGCGCGGATCGTCCTCGAACATGGCTGCGCGCATCGGGTCCAGCCCGTCGCGGGCGAACACCGTCTCGAAGGCGCTGCGCCGGGGTTTGGGCTGGAAGTCGGCGTGCTCGACGCCGTAGACCGCGTCGAAGGCGCCGGCGAGGCCGCGCGCCGCCAGAACCCGCTCGGCGTAGGGCGCAGAGCCGTTGGTGTAGACGATGCGGCGGCCCGGCAGGGCCTCGATCCCCGCGCGCAGCGCCGGGTCGGGCCGGAGGTGATCGAGCGCGATGTCGTGCACCTCGGTCAGGTAGGGCGCCGGATCCACGCCGTGTTCGTGCATCAGCCCGGCCAGCGTGGTGCCGTAAAGCCGCCAGTATTCCGCCCGCAGCCGGTCGGCCTCGTCGCGCCCGACGCCCAGCGCCTTCATGACCCAGGCGGTCATCCGCACCTCGATCTGGTCGAAGAGGCGCGCCTCGGGCGGATAGAGCGTGTTGTCGAGGTCGAAGACCCAGGTGCGGACGTGCTGGAACGGTTCGGCGGTCATGGCCGGACCCTAGCGCCGGGGGCGCGCGGGCACAACCGGCCGGGCGCGGCGACCGGCGGTCGCGCTTGCCATGGCCCGGCCCGGATGCATAACTCTCGGGAACCTGAAACCGAGGCCGACGGAGACCCCATGCAGAAGGACGCCTACACGCTGATCCTCGAGGCGATCGACGCGGGGGTCTACCGTCCGGGCGACCGGCTGGTCGAGTCCGAGCTTGCGGACCGTTTCGGCGTGTCGCGCACCCCGGTGCGCGAGGCGCTGCAGAGGCTCGAGACCCAGTCGATGCTGACCCGCGACGGCCGCAGCCTGATCGTGGCCTCGCTCGACCACAACCAGCTGGCCGAGCTCTATGTGGTGCGCGCCGAGCTCGAGGCGCTGGCCGTGCGCCTCGCGGCCCGCCACGCCACCCCCGAGGAGGTCCGCGTCCTGCGCCAGATGGTCGAGGACGACCGCGCCCATGTCGGCGATCCGCAGGCGCTGGCACGCTCGAACCGGCGGTTCCACAAGCAGATCCATCTGGCGTCGCACAACCGCTTCCTCGTCCAGCAGCTCGACCTCGTGCACCGGTCGATGGCGCTTCTCGCCTCGACCTCGCTGGCCGCCGAAGGGCGGGGCCAGACCGCGCTGGCCGAACACGCGGCGATCGTCGAGGCGATTGCCGCCGGCGACGGTGAGGCCGCCCAGGTCGCGCTGCGCGCCCACATCTCGAAGGCCTTCGAGACGCGGCTCAAGCTGGACGCGGCGGCGCAGCGGGGCCCGTGAATGGTCCAGTGACCGCGGCCGGAGCCGCCGCCGGAAGGGCATCGACGGCGCCGTGGCTGGTCTTGTCCCAGTAGAAGGGGCGCGTGACCACCTCGTGCAGCGCCTTCCAGGCGGCGAGCGCAGCCAGCGGGAAGTAGACGTGGAGCGTCGGCACCCAGGGCCGCAGGTGGCGGTGATCGGGACCGCGCACCGCCCAGAGACCGACCGCGATGGCAAGGGCCTCGGAGGTCAGGAACAGCGCGGAGAGCACCGCCCCCGGCCAGCCGCCGACCCAGGGCGACAGCGGATGCGGCAGGCCGAGCGCGATCAGCCAGAACGACCAGAGCACCGGTGCAAGCAGCGCCTGCGACAGCGAGCCCAGAAAGAGCACCTGCACGGCGAGGAAGCGCCGGGGGCCGAGATCGCGCCAGAGCGCGGCCGGGTCGCGCATGTGCACGCCCCAGGTCATCGCGTAGCCCTTGATCCAGCGCGACCGCTGCCGGATCCAGGGCCAGACGCGGGCGTTCGGTTCCTCGGCGGTGACGGTGTCGATCAGTTCGGTCCGGTAGCCCGCCCGCGCCAGCCGCAGCCCCAGATCGGCGTCCTCGGTGACGTTGTGGGCATCCCAGCCGCCGAGCCGTTCCAGAATCTCGCGCCGGAAGAAGAGCGTGGTGCCGCCGAGGGGCACGACGAGGCCCAGCCGCGCCAGCCCCGGCAGCATGGCCCGGAACCAGGCGGCGTATTCCACGGTGAAGCACCGCGTGAGCCAGTTGTGGCCGGGGTTGTAGAAGTCGAGGATGCCCTGCAGGCAGGCGACATCGGGCGCGGCCGCCGCGAAATGCCGCACGACCTTGTGGATCTGGCCCGGCTCGGGCGCGTCCTCGGCGTCCCAGACCCCGACGATCCCGCCGCGGCAGAAGTTCAGCGCGTAGTTCAGCGCCCGCGGCTTGGTGCGCAGGGGGCCGTCCGGCACGATCACCACCCGCATCCAGGCCGGCAGCCGGGCGCGGGCGAGGGCGGCGCGGGTGCGCGCGTCCTCTTCCTCGACGACGAGCAGCACCTCGAGCCGATGGCGCGGATAGGCCAGCCGCCCCAGGCGGGCGACGAGGCGCCCGGCGATGTCGCTTTCGTCGAAGAGCGGCACCATCATCGACACCATCGGCAGCGCGGTGACGGGGACCGGGTCGGGGGCCGGGGCGATGCCCGGGGCCGGTGCGCGCAGCACCGCAAGGCCGGCCAGCGCCTTGAGGAGCGTGGTCGCGACCAGCGTCACCACGGCCCAGCCGAAGACGAGCGCGAAGGCGAGGCGCGGCGCGACCCAGACCCCGGCGGCCGCCAGCGCCAGAGCGGCCAACCCGGCCCAGGCGGCGCGCCCCGCCTTGCGCGACCGGCAGGAAAGGGCCTCGGGCACCCGGGTTTCGGCCTCGCGGATGAGGGCTGTCCGGCGCAGATCAGCCGCCGCGGCGCGGATGTCGTCTTCGGGCGCGATCGCCATGATCCAGGGGCCGCGTTCGGCCGGAAGCTGCGCGACGAGCGCGCGGAACTCGGCCGGGTGGGCGGTCGCGATGACCGTGGCGCCCCCGATCCGCCGCCACGGGATCGCCCCGTGGCGCAGCCAGAAGGCGACGCCCGGCGCATCGACGAGCCGCGAATCCGGCGGGTCCTTGCGCAGATCGGCGGCTTCGGCGCCCCAGAGGCGGCAGAGGGCGGCCAGATGGTCGCGCGGCTCGATCCAGCCGTGGGCGAGGAGCGCCGCCGCGAGCCCCGCGTCGTCGCGAGCGCCGACCGCCCGGGCGCGCAGAAGATCGCCCGGCGCGACCGCGCCCATCGCGGTCAGGATCCCGGCAAGCCCGTCGGGTGCGGCCGGGATCGCGGATCGGGGGCGGAACTCGGGGCGCGCGAAGATGGCGGACACCATCGGCTGAGGTGGATCGGGCGTGCGGCCAGCCTGGCGCTCTCATGCTTAATAGCCGGTTAACCGTGGCGGGGCCCCGGCCGACCGGCGTCGCGCCGCAGCGCGTGCGGGGGCTCAGGCCGGGGGCACGAAGGGCTGCGCGATCGCACGGAAGACGGCCAGCGCTTCCATCCCGGCGGCGCGTGCGGAGAGGCGCGGCCAGAGGCCGGGATCGAAGACCGCGGGATGCGCCTCGCGGATGAAGCGGAGGGCGCAGGCCAGCGCGATGTCGTCGTGGCCGAGGGTCGCGCCCCAGAAGGGACCGGGCCCCTCGGCCTCGGCCTCGAGCGCGTCGAGCACCGACCCGATCTGGAGACGGCAGCGCGCGTCCCAGAGGTCGGAGGGTTCGGTGTGCAGGCGGCGCTCGTAGAAAAGGCTCACGGCCTTTTCCGCGGCGCCGCAGGCGAGCGCTGCCCGGCGCAGCGCGCGCGCCCGCGCAAGGCCGGCGCGCGGGAAAAGCGGCGTCTCGGCCAGCCCGTCGAGGTGGTCGAGCATCATGTGGCTGTCGGTCAGCACAAGACCCCCGTCGAGCACCAGCGTCGGCACCCGCATCAGCGGATTGAGCGCCCGGATCGCCTCGGCGTCGCCGAAGACCGACCAGGGCCGGTGTTCGAACGGTATCCCGTAGAGGCGCAGCGCGATGCCCACGCGACGCACGAACGGGCTGTCGTATTGTCCGATGAGGATCATTCGACGGGCGGCACCTTGCCGAGATAGGCCGCGATGGCGGCCCGGTCCGAGGCGGACAAATGGCCGAGGTTGGCAATCACCTCGGCCATGAGACCGCCGGCGCTGTCGTAGTCGGGGGTGAAGCCCGAGGTCAGGTATTCGGTGATCTCGGCGTCGGACCAGTTCAGCTTGCCGGGCGTGATGTTCGGCACCGTGCCCTTGCCCGACGGGTTCGGCGCGCCGCCGAGCCAGCGCGACCGGTCCATGGCCCCGAGCGCGGTGCGCGGCGTGTGGCATTCGCCGCAATGGGTCAGCGCCTCGGCCAGGTAGCGGCCGCGCAGTTCGGTGCTGGTCAGCTCGCCGCCGACCATCCAGCCCTCGCGCAGATAGAGGAGCTTCCAGAGCCCGACGCCCCGGCGGATGTTGAAGGGAAAGGGGATGTCCGAGGCCGGAGCCGGCTCGGCCACGGCCGGCAGCGTGGCGAGGAAGGCGCGCAGGTCCACGATGTCCTGAAGCGTGGCGTGGGTGTAGCTCGCGTAGGGAAACACCGGGTAGAGGTGCCGGCCGTCCTTCGACACGCCGTATTTCATCGCGTTCGCAAGATCGAGCGCCGTCCAGGCGCCGATGCCCGCCATGGGGTCGTTCGAGATGTTCGGGGCGGTGAAGGTGCCGAAGGGCGAGGGGAAGGTCTGCCCGCCGGCGAGCCTGAGCTGGTCGGTCCCGGTCGCGCCCGGCGCCATGTGGCACGAGGCGCAGCCCGCGGCCCAGAACACCCGCTCGCCATTCGCGAGATTCGGGCTCAGGCCCGTCAGCGCGTCCGGGGCAAGATGGCGCGGCTGGGTCGCGATCCAGAAGATGCCGAAGCCGAGAAGGGCAAGGATGCCGGTAAGAATGATCGCGCGCCGCACCCGCCGCCTCCCGTCGATGGGCCGGGGCCGCCTTCGGACGCCCCCGGCTGAATCCTGTCCGCGAGGCTCACTCTGAGGCGCGATACTCCTTGTGGCAAGCCGCGCAGGCGCCGCCGAGATCCTTCATCGCCCCCTGAAGGGCGGCCAGATCGGTGCCGGCCGCCTTCTGCATCGCGACCGCCGCGGTCTTCAGCGCCTGCATCTTGTCGCCGAAGGTCGAGCCATCGGCCCAGATCGCGGCGAGGGACTTGGAGCTCATGTCCGATTCGTCGTCCGATCCCTTGGGCCAGAGCATCGACATGTCGAGACTGGCCGCCGCCGCGATGTTGTCGGCGGCTGTCTTGGCGGCGGTGGCGTCGTAGGCCATCTTGCCCTGGGCCATTCCGCCCAGAGTGCCGACGTTCATCGCCAGATAGGCCATGATGCCCTGGCGCGCGGTGATCGGCATGTCGTAGGGTCCGCCGTCCTCGGCCGTGGCCGCCGTCGTGAAGGCCAGCCCGGTCACGGTCGCGGCAATGGTCAGAAGTCGCATCGTTGTCTCCCTGCGGTTTGCACTGTCGAAAAGTGTATCTGTGAACGGAAGCGGGACCAGATAGAATTTTCGCGTGGTCACGGTGACTTTATGCACAGGGTCCGACAGCGGGAGATTCGGCCGATGGGTCGCGAGAACTGGGATGACCTGCGCTACGTGCTGGCGGTGGCGGACCTCGGTTCGGTCAGCGCCGCGGCGCGGGCGCTCGGGGTCAATCACGCCACGGTGCTGCGGCGGATCGCCGCCTTCGAGCAGAGGGCCGGAGCGCCGGTCTTCGACCACACGGCGCGGGGCTATGCGGTGCCGGCCGACCGGCGGGCGGTGATCGAGGCCGCGCGCGAGGTGGACCGCGCCGCGCAGGGCGTCTGGCGGCTGATGCGGGGGATCGGCGCGCCGGTTTCGGGCGAGGTGCGGGTGACCTCGACGGATTCGCTCTGCCTGAAGGTGCTTCCCGACATTGCGGCCGAGCTGCGCGCATCGGCGCCGGAACTGGTGCTCGCCGTCTCGTGCACCAATGCCCACCTCGACCTCGGCCGGGTCCATGCCGATGTCGCGATCCGGCCGGCGATGGCGCTCTCCGAGGATCTGGTGGGCGAGCGGGCCGGCACGATGCGCTTTGCCGCCTACGGTCCCGCGACCGGCGGGGCCGCGGCGCTCCCTTGGCTCGGGATGCTGGGCGCGCTCGCGCGGTCGGATGCGGCGCGCTGGCTCGCGTCCCGGGACGAGCCGGTCGTCGGCGGCGCCGACAGCTTCGTCGTGCTGGCCGAGATGGTGGCGCGTGGCCAGGGCCGCGCGGTCCTGCCGCGCTTTCTCGGCGCGGACGACCCGAGGCTGATCGAGCTGGACGGCGCGGACCCGGCGTTGGCGGTGCCGATCTGGGTCGCCTCGCATCCCGATCTGGCCGAGGTTCCGCGCATCGCGCGGGTGCGGGCACTCCTTGCGGCCGCGATCGCCCGGCGCTTTGCCGACTAGGGGCGGGCGCCCCTGACCGGGACGGTCAGCGCGTCGGGCCACCAGCCGAGCCACTGGATCCCCGCGATCGCCAGCACCGCCGCGAGCGCGGCCAGCCCGATCAGCACCCGGCGCTCGGACGGAGGGTGGCGCGCCCATTGCGCCAAGCGCAACAGCCAGCGCGGGTTCATCCGGTGAACCGGACCTTGCCGATGTAGGGCAGGTTGCGGTTGCGCTGCGCGAAGTCGATGCCGTAACCCACGACGAATTCGTCGGGAATCGCGAACCCGGTCCAGGTCGCCCGGACCTCGACCTCGCGGCGCGACGGCTTGTCGAGCAGCGCGCAGCTTTCGAGCCGCCGCGGCCCGCGCGTCGCCAGAAGCCGCAGCACCGCCGCCAGCGTATGCCCGGTGTCGACGATGTCCTCGACCACCAGCACGTCGCGGCCGTGGATGTCGCCGCGCAGGTCCTTCAGCACCCGCACCTCGCGGCTCGATTCCATCGCGTCGCCATAGCTCGACACCTCGAGGAAATCGACCTCGACCGGCAGATCGAGTTCGCGCACCAGATCGGCGATGAACACGAAGGATCCGCGCAGGAGCCCGACCACCACCAGCTTGTCGGTCCCCGCGAAGGCCGTGGCGATCTCGGCCGCCAGCCCCTCGACCCGGGCGGCGATGGCCTTGGCCGAAATCAGCTGGTCGATGACATAGGGCCTCTGTGGCATGGCGTCCCCTTGCATTTGCCGCCCCTTTCTATGACATGGCCGGTCACGAGCACCAAGCGCAGAGGCAGGGGGGACATGCCGAAGCATTCCGAAAACCGGGTGATGCCCTACACGGCGCAGCAGATGTATGATCTGGTGGCCGATGTCGCCCGCTATCCCGAATTCCTGCCGTGGACGGCGGCGGCGCGCATCCGGTCGCGCATCCCGGTCTCGGACGGGTCCGAGGTGATGGAGGCCGATCTCGTCATCTCGTTCAAGGTGTTCCGCGAACGCTTCGGCAGCCGGGTCACGCTCTGGCCGGCCGAGCGGCGCATCCGCACCGAGTATCTCGACGGCCCGTTCCGCTACATGCATTCGACCTGGGACTTCGCCGACCGCCCCGAAGGCGGCTGCGAGGTGCGCTTCGACGTGGATTTCGAGTTCCGCAACGCGATCCTTCAGAAGATCATCGGGGTCGTGTTCGACGAGGCCATGCGCCGCGTCGTGCGCGCCTTCGAGGCGCGCGCCGTGCAGCTCTACGGACCGGGGGATCCGGCCGTCGGTCGCTGACGCGACGGAATCCGGCGCCCGCCCCGTATCGGGCTGCACGGGGGCACGTGCGGAGGTTGCGACATGAAGGGTTTCACGACGATTGCGGCGGCGCTGACACTGGCTGCGGGGCTCTCGACCGGGGGTCCGGGTGCGGCGCGGGCCGCGGACCTGCAACGGGTCGATCTGCCCGACGGGCGCTATTATCTGGTGGCGGTGCCGCGTGGCGTGCGGACCCCGCCGGCGGTGGTCGGGCTGCACGGGGGTGGCGGCAATCCCGCCCAGTTCGCGCAGGCGAGCGGCCTGGCCGACGCGGCGCTCAGGCGCGGATACGCTGTCGTCCTGCCGGCGGGAACCGCGGGGCGGGCCGGCGGCCGGCTTCTGGTCTGGAACGGGTTCTACTGCTGCGGCCACGCCCCGGCCGACGGCGTCGATGACGTGGGCTTCCTCGACCGGGTGATCGCCGATGCGACGCGGCGGTTCACGCTCGATCCCGACCGGGTGTTCATGACCGGCATGTCGAACGGCGGCATCATGACCGAGACCTACGCGGCGCTGCGGCCCGGAACGCTGCGGGCCGCCGCCTCGGTGGCCGGGCCCTTCGATGCGCTGCACATCGTGCCGAAGGGGCCGGTGCCGGTCCTGCACATGCACGGGACCGCCGACGATCACGTGCCCTACGAAGGCGGCCGGGGCGAGAAGTCCTATGTCCAGACGGACTTCGCGCCGGTCTCCGCGGTGGTCGAGGCGTTCCGCCGCGCCGCAAGGCAGCCGCTGACCGAGACCCGCACGACGATCGACCCCGCCGACGACGGCATGACCACGCTGCGCACCACATGGGCCGGGCCCGGCGGGCGCCCGCAGGTCGTGCTCTACACGATCGAGGGTGGCGGCCATGTCTGGCCGGGCGGCCCGAAGGGCAGCCGCAAGGGCGCCACCCGCGACGTCAGCGCCAACGCGGCCGTGCTCGACTTCTTCGCGGCCTGGCGCTGAGCCGTCCGGCCGGTCAGTCGGCCAGCCGCACGTCGGCCCAGACGGGCAGATGATCGGAGGCCAGCCGCGACGCGGGCGTGCGCGAGACGCCCGCGTCGCGCAGGTGCAGCCCGTGCGAGAGCGCGATGCGGTCGAGGGCGGCGATGGGGCGCGAGGCGTGGAACGACAGGCCGGGCGCGTGCACGTGGAAGGCATCGGCCAGGGGTTCCATGCCGCCGGTGGGCGACCATTCGTTGAAGTCGCCGAGGATCGCCGTGGGCATCTCGCTTCGCCCGGCCATGCGGTCGCGGATGGCGCGCAGCTGCATCTGCCGATGGCGGCGCACGAGTCCGAGGTGCACGGCGACCATCCGCAGCGGACCGGACTCGAGCCGCAGCTCGGCCATCACCGCGCCGCGCGGCTCCAGCCCCGGCAGGTCGAAGCCCTCGACATGGGCGATCTCGATGCCGGAGCGCACCAGGATCGTCTGCCCATGCCAGCCGAGGCTCGGCCCGTCGTCGGGGCGGGGAAGGGGCGTGAAGTCGGTCCCTGTCAGGATCAGGTCGCGCGGGAGAGCGGCCGGGCGCGGCCCCAGCCGGCGGTCCACCTCCTGCAGCGCCATGACATCGGCGCCCACCGCGTTGATGGCATCGACGATCCGCCCAGGCAGCCGCTTGCCGTCGGTGCCGACGCATTTGTGGATGTTGTAGCTGGCGATGCGCAGGGTCATGGCAATCGTCTGGCGGGGCCGGGCACGGCTGGCAAGGGTTCAGGTGCCGCAGAAGGTGCGGCGCACCTCCTCGCTGTCAAGCGGCGCGCGCGCAAGATCCTCGGCGCCGGGCGCAAGATCGAAGGGTCGGGCGAGCGCCGCGTTCAGGCGCTGGAACGGCCCCAGATCGCCGTCCACCGCCGCCGCGATCATCGCCTCGATCCGGTGGTTGCGCGGAATGACCGCCGGATTGGTCGCCCGCAGGAGCGGCGCCGGATCCGGTTCGCGCTGAAGCCGCGCCCGCCAGTCGCGTTCCCAGGCGTCGAAGGCCTCGGGCTCGACGAACTCGTCGCGCGCGCCCCCGTCCGAGAGCGCCCGGAAGGTGCGGGTGAAGTCGGCCCGTTGCAGGGCCATCCGGGCAAGGAGCGTGTCGATCAGCGCCCGGTCCGCCCCGGTGGGTGCGGCAAGGCCGATCTTGGCGCCGAAGAGCCGCAGCCACTCGGCCTCGTAGAGCGGCACGAAGCCATGGATCGCCTCGGTCGCCGCCTCGACCGCCGCCTCGCGCCCGCCCATCAGCGGCAGCAGGCAGGTGGCGAACTGCGCCAGGTTCCAGACCGCGATCTGCGGCTGCGCCTCGTAGGCGTAGCGGCCGAAGCTGTCGATCGAGGAAAAGACCTTGGCCGGGTTGTAGCCGTCCATGAAGGCGCAGGGGCCGTAGTCGATCGTCTCGCCCGAGACCGCCATGTTGTCGGTGTTCATGACCCCGTGGATGAAGCCCACCGCCATCCAGCGGGCGATGAGCCGGGCCTGGGCCGCGACCACCGCCCGGAGGAGGTCGAGCGGCGTCCGCGCCTCGGGGTAGTGACGGGCGATCACATGATCGGTGAGCAGCCGCAGGGCCTCGTCGTCCTCGCGCGCGGCGAAATACTGGAAGGTGCCGACGCGGATGTGACTGGACGCGACCCGGGCCAGGACCGCGCCGGGTCGGGCCTCTTCGCGCCAGACCGTCTCGCCGGTCGCCACGGCGGCCAGCGCGCGGGTCGTGGGAATGCCGAGCGCGACCATCGCCTCCGAGACGACGTATTCGCGCAGCACCGGACCCATCCAGGCGCGCCCGTCGCCGCGGCGCGAAAAGGGGGTGATGCCGGCCCCCTTCAGTTGCAGGTCGAAGCGGGCCCCGTCGGGGGCCACCACCTCGCCCAGAAGCACGGCCCGGCCGTCGCCGAGCGTGGGCACCCAGCCGCCGAACTGGTGCCCGGCATAGGCCTGCGCCAGCGGCTCGGCGCCCTCGGGCACCGCATTGCCCGCAAGCACCGCGACACCTTCGGGACCGGACAGGGCGTCGGGGTCGAGCCCGAGCCGTTCGGCAAGGCTGCGGTTGAGCGCGAGGAGCCGCGGCGCCGCGACCGGGACCGCCGGCTGGCGCGCGTAGAAGCGCCCCGGCAGGCGCGCGTAGGAGTTGTCGAAGGCGATGGTCATGGCAGGACTATAGGGCAGGGAACGGCGAACGGAAGCGCCGCGACGCGGGCCTGCCGTGCCCGCGCCCGGCCGGGCCGGGACGGACCGCGCCCTAGAGCCGCCCGATCCGCTCGGTCAGGAGCGCATAGAAGCCGTCCACGTCGAGCGTGCCGATGAACATGGCGTTGGCCGGCCGGTCGGTCACGCGCCACCAGTCGGCGACGGTCATGCCGAGGGTGAGTTCGCTTCCGGTCTCGATCTCGACGTTGATGTGGCGGCCCTGGAAGAGGTCCGGGCGCAGAAGATAAGCGATGACGCAGGGGTCGTGCAGGGGCGCGCCCTCGCTGCCGTATTTGGCCATGTCGAAGCGTTCGAAGAAGTCGGTCCAGCTGGCGACCGCGGCGCCGACGCGGGTGCCGAGATTGCGGAAGGCCTCGACCCGGACGCGGGTGGTCAGCGCCTTGTGGGTCACATCGAGCGGCATGACCACCAGCGGCACGCCGGACCCGAAGACCGCCTTCGCCGCCTCGGGGTCGACGTAGATGTTGAACTCGGCCGCCGGGGTGATGTTGCCTACCTCGAAATAGGCGCCACCCATCATCACGATCTCGGCCACCTTCGGCACGATGTCGGGCGCGCGGGCGAAGGCGGTCGCGACGTTGGTCAGCGGCCCGAGCGTGCAGAGCGTGACCGATCCCGCGGGTTCCCGGCGCAGGGTGTCGATCAGGAAATCCACGGCGTGGCCCTCGGCCAGCGGCATCACCGGATCGGGCAGGGCGATTCCGTCAAGCCCGGTCTTGCCGTGCACGTGCTCGGCGGTCACGAGCCGGCGGGAGAGGGGCCGGTCACAGCCCGCGAAGACCTTGGTCCCGGTCCGTCCGGCCAGTTCGCAGATGACGCGGGCGTTCTTCTGGGTCAGGGCGAGGGGGACGTTTCCGGCCACGCAGGTGATCCCGAGCACCTCGAGTTCCGGCGAGGCCAGTGCCAGCAGGATCGCGACGGCGTCGTCCTGTCCCGGGTCGGTGTCGATGATGATCTTGCGCGGGTCGGTCACGTGCGGCTCCTCGTTGCCAGTGGTGCAGGCGGCGGAAATTGTACGCTTCGGCGTCCACTGTCCATGACCGTCGAACAAACTGGCGCCACACTCAATCGCAAGTTGTCAAATTTGCGCCCCAATCGCGTGACTACAAATGGTTAACCAGAATTTGTGGAGGTCTGCCGTGTCCGCCGGAAGCTACGCCGTCCATGTCCATGCCGGAACCGGGTTCACCGATGCCGAGGCTTTCGGCGGATTCCTGACCAGCAACGCCGAAGCGATCGCCCGGGCGGGCTGGGACCTTGCGCTGTGCGACAGCGACGACGGCGCGGCCACCGCGGCGGCGCTGGCCTCGGCCGGTCATGGCGCGGGCGAGGGGCTTCTGGTCTCGGACGCCTCGCTGCCCGGTTCGGCCCGCATCCTTCTCGAAGGCCGCTTCTACCCCGACGCGCGGTCGCGCGCCGCGGCGCTGGCCCGGTCGATCGGTCGCGAGGTGGCACGGCTGGTGCTGGTGGTGCAGCCCTACGACGCGGTGTTCCTGCGCGCCTGGCGGTCGGTGCCGCATCGCGACGGGGCCGAGTTCGTCGATCTTGCGCCCCGGCTCGCGCAGTTCGATGGCGGCTGGCTCGACGTGGTCAGCGACCTTCAGGAAGGTCTCGGCGCCCGCCGGGTGATCGTGCTGGCCGCGCCGCAGGAGCCGCGGGCGATCCTCAGCCATCTGGTCCCGGGCATGGCGGCCGAGATGCTGCGGCCCGACACGGCCGACTCGGCGGTCGCCGCCGGTTTCCGGGCGGCGATGGAGCGCCTCGCGGCGCAGGGTCTGCGCCTTGCGCCCGGCCAGCGCGAGCGGCTGATGGCGCGCCATGCCCGGCTGACCCGCGGGATCGCGCCCTCGGTGGCGCGGATCGAGGAGCGGCTGCCCGCGGGCTTCGGCTTCTCGGGCCTGCCGCTGGCCGATCTGCGGGGACGCTATGTCGCCGACCTCGACAGCCTGTCGCGCCTGCCCGGCGTCAGCCTGATCGGCGGCTATTCCCCGGCACGCCCGGCGCTTGCCGCCGAGTGAGACCCGCCCGACGGGATTGCCACGGAACGATCAAGGGCCCCGCTTCGGCGGGGCCCTTCGTCCGAGCGACCGGACCGGCGCTCAGCCGTCGAAGTCCACTTCCTCCATCAGCTTCAGCGCCGCGGGGCGGAACGCGCCCAGATCCTGAAGGTTCAGCGTGTCCGGGGTGAAGTCTCCCCAGCTTTCCACCAGTTTCGACCGGGCCACGCCCGGTTTGACCGGGAACTCGTTGTTGGTCTCGGCGTAGATGCGCTGCGCCTCGTCCGAGGACAGGAACTCCATCAGCTTCACCGCCGCCTCGCGGTTCGGCGCGGCCTTGGTCATCGCGACGCCCGAGACGTTCATGTGGGTGCCGCCGTTCTCGAAGACCGGGAAGACGATGCGCACCGAATTGGCCCATTCGGTCTGCTCGGGATCCTTCAGCATCTCGCCCATGTAGTAGGTGTTGCCCAGGCTGATGTCGCATTCGCCGGCCCAGATCGCCTTGACCTGATCGCGGTCGTTGCCCTGCGGCTTGCGGGCGAGGTTGGCCTTCAGCCCCTCGAGCCAGGTCCGGGTGTAGTCCTCGCCGTGATGGGCGATCATCGCTGCGGTCAGGCCGAGGTTGTAGTCGTGGGTTCCGGGGCGGGTGCAGATCCGGCCCTTCCACTTCGGGTCGGCCAGATCCTCGTAGGTGGTCACTTCGCCGTCCTTCACCCGATCCTTGCTGGCGTAGACGATGCGCGCGCGCGTGGTCAGGCCGAACCACCGGTTGCCAGGGTCGCGGAACTCGGCGGGGATGTCCGCCTCGAGCACGGGCGACTCCACCGGCTGGGTCACGCCCGCATCCACCACCTGCGCGAGCCGCGCGATGTCCACGGTCAGCACCAGATCGGCGGGACTGCGCATCCCCTCGGCCACCAGCCGCTCGGCCATGCCCTTGTCCACATAGGCCACGTTGACCGCGATTCCCGTCTCCTTGGTGAAGGCGTCGAGCAGGGGCTGGATCAGTTCGGGCTGACGGTGGGAATAGACGTTGACCTCTTCGGCCATCGCCGGGGTCAGCGCCGTGCCGAGCGCAACGGCGAGGCCAAGGGTGACGGAACGTACAGGCGGCATCTGTTGACTCCTTTTGTCAGACTTTCGCGACTCGTTATGGCGGCTGGACGCCGCCTCGTCAATGCCTGACAAAAATACTCAACGTAGCGCGACCTGCGCCCGGCGGGCTCAGCCGCGCTCGGCCGCCTTGGCCGCGTTCCAGAGCGCGTCCATCTCGGCCAGGTCGCTGTCCTCGGGGCGGCGCCCCTCGGCGGCCAGCGCCGCCTCGATCGCCCGGAACCGGCGGGTGAACTTGGCGTTGGCGGCCCGCAGCGCCGCCTCGGGATCGACCCGCAGGTGCCGCGCGAGATTGGCCACCACGAACAGGAGGTCGCCGAATTCCTCGGCCACCGCCTCGGGCCCGAGGCGCGCGCGCGCCTCGGCGAGCTCGCGCGCCTCCTCGACGAGCTTGTCCACCACCTCGTCGGTCGAGGGCCAGTCGAACCCCACCCGCGCGGCGCGGTTCTGGAGCTTGACCGCGCGCGTCAGCGCCGGCAGCCCCAGCGCGACGCCATCGAGGACGCCGGCCTGCGCGCCGCGCTCGGCGGCCTTCACCCGTTCCCAGTCGCGGGTCTGGTCCTCGGCGGTCTTGTCGCGGCTTTCGTCCCCGAAGACATGCGGGTGGCGCGCCACCATCTTGTCGCTGATCGCCCGGACCACATCGCCAAAGCCGAAATGCCCCGCCTCCTCGGCCATCCGGGCGTGATAGACCGCCTGGAACAGCAGGTCGCCCAGCTCGCCCCGAAGATCGTCCCAGGCACGGCGGGCGATCGCGTCGGCCACCTCGTGCGCCTCCTCGATCGTGTAGGGGGCGATGCTGTCGAAGTCCTGCGCGAGATCCCAGGGACAGCCACCTTCGGGATCGCGCAGGCGCCGCATGATCTCGAGAAGGCGCGCAACGCCGCCCTCGGGGTCGTGCACCAGCGCGTCGCTTGCGGCTTTGTCCATTGCGCTCGCCTCCTCTTTGGCGTCTCTAGGCCGGGACACCCTTGCATCCGAGACCCTCATGCCCGTCCTGAACCGTATCGCCGACTTCGCCCCCGAGATGAAGACCTGGCGGCGCTGGCTGCACCAGCACCCGGAACTCTCGTTCGACTGCCACCAGACCGCGGCCTATGTGGCCGAGCGGCTGCGCGAGATCGGCGTGGACGAGATCCACGAGGGCATCGGTCGGACCGGGATCGTGGCGATCATCGAGGGCCAGGGCGACGGCCCGACCATCGGCCTGCGCGCCGACATGGACGCGCTGCCGATCGAGGAGACCACCGGGCTCGACTACGCCTCGACGGTGCCGGGCCGGATGCACGCCTGCGGCCATGACGGGCACACGACCATGCTTCTGGGGGCCGCGAAGTATCTGGCCGAGACCCGCAATTTCCGGGGCCGGGTCGCGCTGATCTTCCAGCCGGCCGAAGAGGACGGCGGCGGCGGGCAGGCGATGGTGCAGGAGGGCATCATGGACCGCTTCGGCATCGGCCAGGTCTTCGCGATCCACAACGCGCCGAACATCCCCTTTGGGCATTTCACCACCACGCCGGGCCCGATCATGGCCGCGGTCGATACCGCCACGGTGCGCATCAAGGGCCGCGGCGGGCATGGGGCCACGCCGCACGAGACCGTCGATCCGATCCCGGCGGCGATCGCCATGATCCAAGCGGTGCAGACGATTCTCTCGCGCAACGTCTATGCGCTGGATGAGGCGGTGGTGTCGGTCACCCAGATCCACTCCGGCACGGCGTCGAACATCATCCCCGAGGAGGCCTGGTTTCAGGCCACGGTGCGCACCTTCCGCAAGGAGGTGCAGGATCTGGTGATGCGGCGGTTCCGCGAGATCGTCGAAGGCCACGCCGCGGCCTTCGGGGTCGAGGCCGTGCTCGACTACGAGCTGGGCTATCCGGCCACGGTGAACGACCCCGACCGCGCGGCCTTTGCCGCGCGCGTCGCCGCCGAAGTCTCGGGCGCCGAGGCGGTCGAGGCGGAGGCGCCGAAGGAAATGGGCGCCGAGGACTTTTCCTACATGCTCGAGGCCCGGCCCGGCGCCTATCTCTTCCTCGGGCAGGGTCCGGGGGCGGGGCTCCATCACGCCGCCTACGATTTCAACGACGAGGTCGCGCCGGTCGGGGCCTCGTTCTTCGCGCGCCTCGTGGAGACCGCGCAGCCGGTGCGCTAGGCGCGCCCGCGCCACCACGGGATCAGCGCGAACACGACCTGCCCGGCCAGCCCCAGCGCGCCGGGCAGCGTGGCAAACCCGCCCAGCCAGTCGCGCGGGCCGATCGCGAAGGCGAGGCGCGCGAGCGCGAACTCGCCCGCCATCAGGAGGAGAAAGCCGAGAAGACCGATCGGCGCGGGCGGCACGGCGGGCCAGCGGCGGAGCACCATCCCGGCCATGACCCAGCTTGCGCCGAGGATCACCGGCAGCTCGATCAGGACAGCGGCGACAGCGCCCACGCGCGGCGCAAGGACCAGCACCCGCAGGGTGCCGAGCAGGATGCCAAGCAGGAGGATGGCCGCGGCGTAGACGAACGCGGCCGAAAGGAGGCGCGACAGGACCATGGCTCAGTCTGCCACGGAACGACCCCGGCGCGCCACGGGTCCGGCGCGCGCGGGCCATCCGGGGGCCATTTGGGGGGGCGCTGCCCCCGTCCGGCTTCGCCGGACTCCCCCGGGATATTTGGACCAGTGAGACGGACGGGGCCGGTCTGCGCGGGACGCGCCGTCCCCTGGGGGCGCGGGGGTGGAAACCCCCGCCGTCGGGACGGGCGACCGGACGGTTGACAGGGCGCGCCCGGGCGGCGATCACTCGGACCGTCCGGATCCTGCGGCGTCTCCGGCCCGAACGACCCCGCACCGGTTCCAGCGAGGATGGCATGGCCCTTGAAGACGCGAAAACTGAGGTCGATCTGGCCTTCACCCGGCGCGAGGCGAAGGGCCTCGCCTTCGAGAACGCCTTCGGCGGCGCCACGAGCTTTCTGCGGCGCCCCTACACCAAGGATCTGACCGGCATCGACCTCGCGGTGACCGGAATCCCCTTCGACCAGGCGGTGACCCACCGGCCGGGCACGCGCTTCGGGCCGCGCGCCCTCCGCGAGGCCTCGACGCTTCAGCCCTATGATCCGCCCTACGGCTGGGGATTCTCGCCGCTCGAGACCATCGCGGTCGCGGACTGCGGCGATCTGGCCTTCGACTACGCGCGCACGCCGGACTTTCCCGCCGCCGTGACCGCCCATATCGCCGGCATCCTCGCGCAGGGGGCGGGCACGGTCGCGCTCGGGGGCGACCACTACATGACCCTGCCGATCCTGCGCGCCTATGCTGACCGGTTCGGGCCGATGGCGGTGATCCAGTTCGACGCCCATTCCGATCTCTGGGCGGACGACGACCTGACCCGGATCGACCATGGCACGATGATGTACAAGGCGGTGAAGTCCGGCTTCGTCGATGCGGCCCGCTCGGTCCAGATCGGGATCCGCACCGAATGCGACGACTACCTGGGCGTTCAGGTCATCGACGCGCCCGAGGTGCACCGGATCGGCGCGGATGCGGTGGCGGCCAGGGTGCGCGCCATCGTCGGCGACGCGCCCTGTTATCTCACCTTCGACATCGACGCGCTCGACCCCGCCTTCGCCCCGGGGACCGGCACGCCGGTCTGGGGCGGGCTGGCCAGCTGGCAGGCGGCGGCGATCCTGCGGGCGCTGGCGGGCATCGACCTTCGCGGCGGGGATGTGGTCGAGGTGTCGCCCCCCTACGACACGACCGGGGCGACCGCGATCGCCGGGGCCCATGTCGCGCATGAGCTGATCTGTCTCTACGCCTGGAACCGGCGCTAGGGCCGGCCGGGTCAGCCGCGCATCCGCGTGGCCTCCGGGTCCCAGAGCGGGGCGTCGTGGAGCCGCGCGGGGCGGCGGTCGCCGAGGATCTCGATCTCGACCGCGAGGCCCTCGCGGATCGCCTCGACCGGCAGGAAGCCCATGGCGACCGACTGCCCGGTCCAGTGCGAATAGCCGCCCGAGGTGCAGAAGCCCTGCACGCGGCCGTCAAGCCAGATCGGCTCGTAGGCCACCACATCCGCCCCGTCGGCCTCGACGATGAAGTGGCAGAGGCGCCGCGTCGGCCCGCTGGCGCGCTCGGCCGAGGCCGCGGCCTTGCCGATCCAGTCGGCGGGCTTGTTCCAGCGGATGAAGCGGTCCATCCCGGTTTCGGCCGGCGTGTAGTCGGGCGAGAATTCGCGGCCCCAGGAGCCGAACCAGCGGTCGAGCCGGAGGCTCATCATGGCGCGCATGCCGAAGGGCCGCAGGCCGAGGTCCTGACCCGCGTCCCAGAGCGCGTTCCAGAGCGCGCGCTGCGCCATGATGTCCACGTAGATCTCGTAGCCGAGATCGCCGGTGTAGCTCACGCGCTGCACGAGGCCGTCGGCCATGCCGACGGTCATGCGGCGCGCCGCCATGAAGGGCAGGGCGGCGGTCGAGACGTCCGACCGCGTCACCCGCGCCAAGAGCTCGCGCGCCTTCGGGCCGGCGATCTGGAAGCCGGTGAGCCGGTCCGAGACGTTCTCGACGCTGACCCCGGCTTCGAGGTGGCGCTCGAACCAGCGCCGGTGCTGGTCTTGCGCGCCGTAGCTGCCGGTGATCTGGAATTCGGTCTCCGAGAGGCAGGTGACGGTGAAATCGCCGAGGATGCGGCCGCGCGGCGACAGCATCGGCGTCAGCGTGATGCGTCCCGGCCCCGGGATCGCGCCCGCCATCATCCGGTCGAGCCAGACCCGCGCCCGGGGCCCGCGCACGCGGAACTTGCCGAAGTTCTGGATCTCGTTGATGCCCACCGCCTCGCGCACGGCGCGGACCTCCTGCGCGACCGCCTCCCAGGCGTTCGAGCGGCGGAAGGACGGGGTCTCGTAGAGGGGCTCGCCGGGGAGCGCGTGGTAGTTCACCACCTCGAGCCCGTATTGCTGGCCCCAGACCGCGCGCAGGCCGGTGAAGGTGTCGTACATCGGCGTGGTGCGGAACGGGCGCGCGGCGGGGCGTTCCTCGTTCGGGTAGCTGACCGAGAACCGCATCTGGTAGTTCTCGATCACCTTCGGAACCGTGTAGCCCGGCGTCGTCCAGCGGCCGAAGCGCGCCACGTCGAAGCCGCGCGGATCGACCTCGGTCTCGCCGTGGGTCATCCATTCGGCCAGCGCCTTGCCCATGCCCCCGCCCTGGCTGAAGCCCGCCATGACCGCGCAGGCCGACCAGTAGTTCCTGAGCCCCGGCACCGGCCCGATCAGCGGGTTGCCGTCGGGGGCGAAGGTGAAGGGGCCGTGGATCACCCGCTTGACGCCGGCACGCTCCAGCACTGGAAAGCGCCGGTAGGCGAAGGCGACCGAGTCCACGATCTTGGTGAAGTCCTCGTTCAGGAGTTCATGGCCGAAGTCCCAGGGCGTGCCGTCGAGCGCCCAGGGCTGGCAGGGCTTTTCGTAGAAGCCGATGCAGAGGCCGCGGCCTTCCTGGCGCAGATAGCTCTCGCCGCCGGGGTCCATGACATGGGGAAATTCCTTGCCCGATTTCAGGATGTCCATGATCTCGGGGATGTCATCGGTCACCAGATACTGGTGCGCCATCGGCAGAAGCGGCAGGTAGACCCCGGCCATCGCGCCCACCTCGCGCGCCCAGAGACCGGCGGCGTTCACCAGATGCTCGGCGTGGATCGTGCCCTTTTCGGTCACCACGTCCCAGCCGCCATCGGGGCGCGGGTTCGTTTCCAGCACCCGGTTGTGCAGCACGATCTCCGCGCCGCCCATGCGCGCGGCCTTTGCGTAGGCATGGGTCGTACCCGAGGGGTCGAGGTGGCCGTCGAGCGGGTCGTAGAGCGCGCCGATGATGCCGTCGAGATTCACCTGACCGTAGGTGAACGTCTCGATCTCGGCCGGGCCGAGGATCTCGGTGTGCAGGCCCATGTAGCGGTGCTTGGCGCGTTCGGCCTTCAGCATCTCGAACCGCGCGGCGTTGTCGGCGAGCGTGATGCCGCCCACATGGTGCAGGCCGCAGGAGAGGCCGGTGATCGCTTCGAGTTCCTTGTAGAGCCGGATGGTGTAGCCCTGCAGCGCCGCCATGTTGGTGTCGCCGTTCAGGGTGTGAAAGCCACCCGCCGCGTGCCAGGTCGAGCCCGAGGTCAGCTCGGAGCGCTCGATCAGCATCACGTCCTTCCAGCCGAAGCGGGTCAGGTGGTAGAGCACCGAACAGCCGACGACGCCGCCGCCGATCACCAGTGCCTGAACATGGGTCTTCATCGCGGCCTCCGCCCTACGGTCCCCCACAGTCAAGGGGCCGGGACGGGTTCGAGCATGTCGAAAGACGACACGGCGTGTCGGGACCGGACCGCCGATGCCGGCCGGTGCAGGGGGAGCCGGCTCAGCGTTCCGGCAGGAGGCCCCGCGGGCTGAAGCGCAGCACCAGAAGCAGGATCAGCCCCATGGTCAGCAGGCGCATGTGCGCGGCGGATTCGACCAGATGGGTCTTGAGCGGCCCCTCCGCCATGCCCGCGGTCACGAAGCCCATCAGCGCGTTGCCCCAGGGCTCGACCTTGATCCAGAGGAACCAGATCAGGAAGGCGCCGAGCACCGCGCCCCAGTTGTTGCCCGATCCGCCGACGATCACCATCACCCAGATCAGGAAGGTGTAGCGCAGCGGGTTGTAGGTGCCGGGCGTGAGCTGCCCGTCGAGCGTCACCATCATCGCGCCGGCAAGCCCGCAGACCGCCGAG
Organism: Pseudomonadota bacterium; assembly: GCA_049324535.1. GTDB lineage: Bacteria > Pseudomonadota > Alphaproteobacteria > Rhodobacterales > Rhodobacteraceae > JBMOOG01. Next base: position 100,577 of record JBMOOG010000013.1, read on the forward strand.
CCGAGGATGAAGATCTGCAGATGCCGGCCGGTCACGTCCTTGCCCATGGCCTCGGCGGCGGTCTCGTTGTCGCGCACGGCGCGCATCATCCGGCCCCAGGGGCTTTTCAGCGCCTTCTCGCTGAGCCAGATGAGCGCGAGCACCACGACGAGGAACAGTGCGCCGTAGAGGAGCTTGACCACCACCGTCGAGGCCGTGACCACGTCGGACCCGAAGAAGGCGGCGAAGTCCTGAAAGCCGGCGCTGGCCTGAAGGTCGGTCTCGTAGGGGACCGGGCGGGGGATGTTGATGATGTTCTTCACGCCGCGGGCCAGCCAGTCCTCGTTCTTCATCACCGCGATGATGATCTCGCCGATCCCGAGCGTGGCGATGGCCAGGTAGTCCGACCGCAGGCCAAGCGCGGTCTTGCCGACAAGCCAGGCGGCGCCCGCCGCCATCAGCCCGCCGACCGGCCAGGACAGAAGGACCGGCAGCCCGAGCCCGCCGATGTTGCCGTAGGTGGCGGGGTTGTTGGCCTCGATGGCCTCGGCGGCCGGATCGAAGAGCCCGCGGTAGAGCGCGAAGCCGCCGATCAGGAGCGCCAGGATCGCCAGGGTGCGGGCGTATCCCGCGGCCATGCGTCCATAGAGCCAGACCGCCGCGGCGATGACGGCGGCGCCGGTCAGAAGCGCCACGACCAGCCGCGTTCCGCCCGCCGCCCAGGCCTCGCCGACCGGCGCGGTGGACACCAGAACCGGGGCAAGGCCGCCCAGCGCGACGAAGCCCACGACCCCCACGTTGAAGAGTCCCGCGTAGCCCCATTGCATGTTCACGCCCAGCGCCATGATCGCCGAGATCAGACCCATGTTGACGATGCCCAGGGCCGTGTTCCAGCTCGAGGTGAGGCCCTCCATCACGATCAGGGCCGCGACGAGCGCGAAGAGCAGCGGAGCGCGCAGGTTGCCGGTCATACCGATTTCCCCTTGAAGAGCCCCGTGGGCTTGAACAGCAGGACGATGATGAGGATCGCGAAGCTGACGGCGAACTTGTAGTCGGTGGACAGAAGCTGCATCAGCCCCTCGGGCGCCAGTCTTTCCGGCAGCAGATAGGTCGCGACCTTCTTCCAGGCGTAGGTCACGCCGACCTCGGAGAAGGCGATGAGGAAGCCGCCCGCGATCGCCCCCAGCGGATTGCCGAGCCCGCCCACGATGGCGGCGGCGAAGATCGGCAGCAGAAGCTGGTAGTAGTTGAAGGTCTTGAACGCCTTGTCGAGCCCGTAGAGGACCCCGGCGATGGTGGCGAGACCGGCCACGATGATCCAGGTGACGCGCACCACCCGCTCGGGGTTGATGCCGGACAGGAGCGCCAGATCCTCGTTGTCGGAAAAGGCGCGCATCGACTTGCCGGTGCGGGTGCGGTTCAGGAACCAGAAGAGCGCGGCGACGGTGATGACCGCGGTCGCGAGGGTGATGACCTGGGTGCCCCGAAGCGCCAGCCCCTCGGAGAGCCCGCTCCAGGCCTTGAAGTCGTTGGCCGACACCAGGAAACGCCCGCCGTCGTCGAAGCGGATCTCGTCCACCCCGATGATGAGGCGGGTGAGGCCGTTCATCACGAACATCACGCCGACCGAGACGATGACCAGGATCACCGGCGCGGCGCGCTGCTTGCGGTAGAAGCGGTAGACCACGCGGTCGGTCCCCAGCGCCAGAAGCGCGGTGGCCGCGATGCCCACGGGAATGGCCAGGAGCGCGGTCGGCAGGGGCGCGATCGCGATGCCCCGGCCCTGAAGCCACCAGGTGACCAGGATGGTGATCGCGGCGCCGAAGGCCATGGTGTCGCCATGCGCGAAGTTCGAGAAGCGCAGGATCCCGTAGATCAGGGTCACGCCCAGCGCCCCGAGCGCCAGCTGGGCGCCGTAGGCGGTCGCGGGGATCACGACGAAGTTCAGAAGCGCGACGAGCGCGTTGAGCAGATCCATCAGCGGACTCCGGGCAGGGGCGACTGGGTCACTGGGTCACCTCGCAGGCGAGAAAACGGATGCGGGCCGACCCATCGGCCCCGCGGTGATGCCAGAGCGCGCGCGTCGCGTCCGACAGAAGCAGCGCATCGGCGGCGCCGGGCGCCTCCGACCAGAGCCAGGGGCCGGCATCGCCGAGGCCGCGCGCCTCGACCGGCCCGCTCCCCGCGTCCAGCGTGAAGAGGCCCGACCCGTCGTCCGCGAGCTGCCGGGGCTCCAGCCGGAAGCGGACGGGCGTGCCGGACCCGGTGCAGAGGCCGGCCGCGTCGCAATCCTGCAGGACCGTGCAGTCGAAGACCCGCGCGGCGCCTTCGGCATGGGCGGCGCCGGCGGCAAGGCCGAGGACGAGCGGGATGCACCGCACCGCTCAGCCCCCCAGGAAGGTGCGCCGCACCTCGGGATCGGCCAGAAGCTCGGCCCCGGTCCCGGTGAAGCGGTTCGCGCCCTGCACCAGCACATAGCCCACATCGGCGATCGCCAGCGCCTGGCGCGCGTTCTGCTCGACCATCAGGATCGAGATCCCGGTGCGCGCCACCTCGATGATGCGGTCGAAGAGCTCGTCCATGACGATGGGCGAGACGCCCGCGGTCGGCTCGTCCAGCATCAGGACCTGCGGCTGGGTCATCAGCGCCCGGCCCACGGCCACCTGCTGGCGCTGGCCGCCCGACAGCTCGCCCGCCGCCTGCCGCCGCTTGTCGCGCAGCACCGGGAAGAGCGCATAGACCTGTTCCATGGTGGCGCGGATGTCGTCGCGGCGCAGGAAGGCGCCCATCTCGAGGTTCTCCTCGACCGACATCGAGGGAAAGACGTTGTGGGTCTGCGGCACGAAGGCCATGCCCTTGGCCACCCGGTCCTGCGGGCTCAGGCGGGTGATGTCCTCGCCCTTGAGGCGCACCTGCCCGCCGCGCAGCTTCAGCATCCCGAAGACCGCCTTCATCGCCGTGGACTTGCCCGCACCGTTCGGGCCGACGATCACCGCGATCTTGCCGCGGTCCACCCCGATGGTGCAGTCGTGCAGGATGTCGGCCGCACCGTAGCCGCCGGTCATCGACTCTCCGATCAGGAACGGTTCAGCCATGGGCGACGACCTTGTTCTTGAGCCCGCGTCCGAGATAGGCCTCGATCACCGCCTCGTTTTCCATGATGTGCGCGGCCGATCCCTTGGCCAGCACCTTGCCCTCGGCCATCACGATCACCGGGTCGCAGAGCCGCCCGATGAAGTCCATGTCGTGCTCGATCACGCAGAAGGTATAGCCGCGCTCGCGGTTGAGCCGCACGATCGCGTCCCCGATGGTGTTGAGGAGCGTGCGGTTCACCCCGGCGCCCACCTCGTCGAGGAAGACGACCTTGGCGTCGACCATCATGGTCCGGCCAAGCTCGAGGAGCTTCTTCTGCCCCCCCGAGAGGTTTCCGGCCTTCTCCTCGGCCAGATGGGAAATCGTCAGGAAGTCGAGAACCTCGTCGGCCTTCCGCGCCAGGGCGCGTTCCTCGTCGCGGATGCGGGCCCGCGCGAACCAGGTGTTCCAGAGCCGCTCGCCCGACTGGCCCGCCGGCACCATCATCAGGTTCTCGCGCACGGTCATCGAGGAAAACTCGTGGGCGATCTGGAAGGTGCGCAGCAGACCCTTGTGGAAAAGCTCGTGCGGGCTCAGCCCGGTGATGTCCTCGCCGTCCATCAACACCCGGCCCGAGGTCGGCTTGTAGACCCCCGCGATGACGTTGAAGAGCGTGGACTTGCCCGCCCCGTTCGGCCCGATGAGCCCGGTGATCGAACCGGTCGCGATCTCGATGCTCGCCCCGTCGACGGCACGGAATCCGCCGAAATGCTTGTGCAGATCCTCGACGACGATCATGCGCATCCCCCTTGCCCCGCGTTTCCGGCGTCGGCGGACGCCCGCGGTGTGCTTATGGAAAGGCAGCCCGGAAGCGATCCGGGCTGCCCTTCGGTGTGTCGGTCTCAGCGATATTTGACGGTGCTGTACTTGCCGTCGGCGAACAGGATCTCCTGATAGTTGCCCTTGCTTTCGCCCGGGCCCACCAGTTCCACCGCGCTCGCGCCCTCGTAGTCGATGTCGGTGCCGGCCGCGATCAGCTCCAGCGCCTTGGCAAGCTCGCCGGGGTAGATCTTCTCGCCGGGAGCGTTGGCCACATCCATGACCTTGCCGGCAAAGTCGGTGGACTTCGACGACTTGGCGGCCTGCATCGCCAGCATGATGAGCGCGGCCGCGTCGTAGCTTTCCGGCGCGAAGGCCGAGGTGCCGTCAAAGCCCGCGGCCGCGGCCATGTCCTTGAACTTGGCGGCGCCGGGGCTGTCGGTGCCCGGATAGGCGCCGTAGGAGCCGTTCAGCTCGGCGCCGAAGTTGTCGTTCAGCTTCTGGCCGACCATCCCGTCGGGGAAGTAGAAGGTCGAGAAGGCGCCGGAGTCGAGCGCGGCGCGCACGATGCCCGAGCCGCCCTGGTCGATGTAGCCCGCGACGACCAGCGCGTCGCCGCCGGCCGAGGCCAGAGCCGCGACCTCGGCCGAGTAGTCGGCCTTGCCGTCCTCATGCGCGGCCGAGATGGTGACCTTGCCGCCCGCGGCCTCGAAGTTCTTCTGGATCGATTCCGCCAGGCCCTTGCCGTAGTCGTTGTTGGTGTAGGTCAGCGCGATCGACTTGACGCCCTTTTCCTTGAGGATGTCGGTGACGACCTCGCCCTGACGCGCGTCCGAGGGCGCGGTGCGGAAGAAGAGGCCCTTGTCCTCGGCGGTCGAGAGCGCCGGCGAGGTGGCCGAGGGCGAGATCATCACGATGCCGTTCGGCACCGCGACGTTCGACAGGATCGCGCCGGTCACGCCCGAGCAGTCCGCGCCCATGATCGCGTTGATCTTGTCGGTGGTGACAAGGCGCTCGGCCGCGGCGGTGGCGGCGGCGGCGTCCACGCAGGTCGAATCGCCCCGGATCGAGACGACGGTCGAACCGTCGAGCAGCTTGCCCGAGTCGGTCACTTCCTTCATGGCGAGCTCGGCCGCGGTGGCCATGGCCGGGGTGATCGATTCCAGCGGGCCGGTAAAGCCGAGGATGGTCCCGATCTTGATCTCTTCGGCGAAGGCCGCGCCAGACAGAAGGGCGCCGGCGGCCGTGGCCGCAAGAAGCAGTTTCATTGTTCACTCCCGTGTTGGAACGTTGTCCTGCGGCGAACCTAGTGCGGCGGTGCAGGCAAAGGCAAGCGTGTTGCGTGGTCGAGAACCGGCGGTTGCACGGGCCGGACCGGTCTCGCCCACGGCAAGGTGACTGGCGAATCCCTCCCGTGACGCTAGTTTTCCGACATGAATACCCGGTTCCGCATCACCGCCCTGACTATCCTTGCCGCGCTGGCCGCGGCGGGTGCCGACAGCGCCCGCGCGCTTAGCACCAGCGCCGGGGCGGTCCGCATCGAGCGGATGGCGGACGGTCTGCGCGAGCCTTGGTCGCTCGCGTTCCTGCCGGACGCGGATCTTCTGGTCACGCTGCGCGGCGGCGCCCTTGTCCGTCTGCCCGCGGACGGGTCGGATCCGGTGATGATCGCGGGCCTGCCCGAGGTCTTTGCCGAAGGGCAGGGCGGGCTCTTCGACGTGCTGGTGCCGCGCGACTTCGCCCGGACGGGCGAGATCCTCCTGTCCTACGCCGCCGCGCAGCCCGAAGGCGGCGCGACCGCCGTGGCGGTGGCCCGGCTGGAGGGCGACCGGCTGACGGGCCTGCGCGAGCTCTGGCGGATGGACGGGGCGACGCCGGCGCGGATCCATTTCGGTGGGCGCCTCCTCGAACTGCCGGACGGGACGATCCTGCTCACCACTGGCGACCGTGGCGAGGGAATGCCCGCGCAGGATCCCGACCAGGTGCGGGGCAAGATCGTCCGCATCACGCGCGACGGCGGCGCGCCCCCCGACAATCCCGACCCGGCGCACCCCTACACCTGGACGCTCGGCCACCGAAACCCGCAGGGGCTTGCCATCGACGCGCAGGGCCGGGTCTGGGCCAGCGAGCACGGGGCGAAGGGCGGCGACGAGATCAACCGCATCGAGCCGGGCCGCAACTACGGCTGGCCGGTCATCAGCTACGGGACGAATTACGACGGATCGCGCATCGGCATCGGCACGGCGGCGCCGGGGCTCGAGCAGCCGGTGCGCTACTGGGATCCCTCGATCGCGCCCTCGGGGCACATGGTCTATTCCGGCCGGCTCTGGCCGCAATGGGCGGGCGACCACTTCGTCGGCAGCCTCAAGTTCGACAGCATCGTGCGGATTGATCCCGACGCACCCGGCTGGCCCGAGGAAGTCCTGCGCGACCGCTCGACCGGCCGCGTCCGCGACATCCGCGAGGGACCGGATGGCGCGATCTGGTTCCTGTCGGTCGAACGCGGCGCGGTCTTCCGCATGACGCCCGCCGACTGAGACCGGGACGGGCCGGTGTGGACAGCCCGCCCCGGACGGCCGGTCCCGTGCCGCGCGGTCAGATCGACAGCCGCGGCGCCGGGGGTGCGCCGTGGGTGCCGCGCTCGCGGTAGGGCGTGGTCTGGTAATGCGCCCGGTAGCACTTCGAGAAATGCGACGGCGAGGCGAAGCCGCAGGCCAGGGCCACGTTGATGACGCTCATCTCGGTCTGCATCAGCAGGTTGCGCGCCTTCTGGAGCCGCAGCTCCATGTAGTAGCGTTTCGGGCTGCGGTTCAGGTAGCGGCGGAACAGGCGTTCGAGCTGCCGGGTGGACATGCCCACATCCTCGGCCAGCTGCGCCGGGCTGATCGGATCCTCGATGTTGGCTTCCATCATCTGGATGACCTGGCTGAGCTTGGGGTGGCGCACGCCGATCCGCGTCGGGATCGACAGGCGCTGGCTGTCCTGGTCGGTGCGGATGGCGTTGTAGATCAGCTGGTCGGCGACGGTGTTGGCGACATCCTCGCCCTGATCGGCGGCGATGATCTTCAGCATGAGGTCGATCGAGGCGGTGCCGCCCGCCGAGGTCATCCGGTTGCCGTCCACGACGAAGACCGACTTGGTCAGCCGCACCTCCTCGAATTCCTCGAGGAAGCTGTCCTGGTTCTCCCAGTGGATGGTGGCGCGCTTGCCGTCGAGAAGCCCGGCGCGCGCCAGCGTGTAGGCGCCCGTGCACAGCCCGCCGATCGGCACGCCGCGGCGCGCCTCGCGCCGCAGCCAGTTCAGGATTGCGCGCGACGAGGCCTCGGCGACGTCGATGCCCCCGCAGACCATGACCGTGTCCTCGCGCGCGATCTCGTCGAGCCCCATGTCGAGCCGGAACGCCGTGCCGTTCGAGCACACCGCCTCGCCGCCCGCGCCGGCCTCGCCCGCCAGCCGCCAGGTGTAGGCCGTGCGGCCCATGATGCGGTTGGCGATGCGCAGGGGCTCGATCGCCCCGGCGAAGGCCAGCATCGTGAACCGGTCCAGCAGCAGGAACACGAAGCGGCGCTGCCGGCCGGCAGCGCCCGGGTCGCGCTGGCTGTCGCGCGACGAGCGGGGGGCAGAAAGTTGCATGAGAGCGACCCAGAATGTCGTCGCCGAGACACAATCACGCTTCCTTGCGGCGTTCAAGGGGTGACGATCGGCCGCATGGGGCCGCATCTTCGATTTGCAAGCCGGCGGCTGCGCGCCTATAAGCCCGGCCGTTACCGCAAACCTGGAGAGCCGACATGACCAAGGGCTGGATGAAATCCGACTGGCGCAGGATGCCGCGGGTGCAGATGCCCGACTATCCCGACCCGGCCGCGGTGGCCGCCGTCGAGGCGCAGCTCTCCAAGTATCCGCCGCTGGTCTTCGCCGGCGAGGCGCGCAAGCTCAAGCGCACGCTGGGCGAGGTGGCCATGGGCCGCGCCTTCCTGCTGCAGGGCGGCGATTGCGCGGAGAGCTTCGCGGAATTCTCGGCCGACAACATCCGCGACACCTTCAAGGTGCTCCTGCAGATGGCGATCGTGCTGACCTGGGGCGCGAAGCTGCCGGTGGTCAAGGTCGGGCGCATGGCCGGGCAGTTCGCCAAGCCGCGCTCGGCGCCGACCGAGGTCGTGGGCGGGCGCGAGCTTCCCGCCTACCGCGGCGACATCATCAACGGCTTCGACTTCACCCCCGAGTCGCGCATCCCCGATCCGAACCGCATGCTGCAGGCCTACACCCAGGCCGCCGCCTCGCTGAACCTGCTGCGCGCCTTCTCGACCGGCGGCTACGCCGACATCCACCGGGTGCAGAGCTGGATCTCGGGCTTCGCCGACGAGGTCGAGGCGCGGCGCTACCGCGAGGTGGCGACCCGGATCCAGGACGCGATGGACTTCATGGCGGCGGCGGGCGTCACCTCGGCCACCGCGCACGAGCTGGCGACGGTCGAGTTCTACACGAGCCATGAGGCGCTGCTTCTGGAATACGAGGAGGCGCTCTGCCGCATCGATTCCACCACCGGCCTGCCGGTGGCGGGCTCGGGCCACATGATCTGGATCGGCGACCGCACGCGGCAGGTGGACGGGGCGCATGTCGAGTTCTGCAGAGGCGTGCAGAACCCGATCGGGCTCAAGTGCGGCCCGACGATGACCAGCGACGACCTGCGCATCCTGCTGCGCAAGCTCAACCCCGAGAACGAGCCCGGCCGGCTGACGCTCATCGCGCGCTTCGGGGCGGGCAAGGTGGCGGATCATCTGCCGCGGCTCATCCGCACCGTGGCCGAGGAGGGCGCCCAGGTGGTCTGGGTCTGCGATCCGATGCACGGCAACACGATCAAGTCGGCCTCGGGCTACAAGACCCGGCCCTTCGACAGCGTCCTGCGCGAGGTGCGCGAGTTCTTTGCCGTGCACAAGGCCGAGGGCACGATCCCCGGCGGCGTGCATTTCGAGATGACCGGCAAGGACGTGACCGAGTGCACGGGCGGCGTGCGGGCGGTGACGGACGAGGACCTGTCGTCGCGCTACCACACCGCCTGCGACCCGCGGCTCAACGCGAGCCAGTCGCTGGAGCTGGCGTTCCTGGTGGCCGAAGAGCTTCAGGACCGCCGCGCCATGCAGAAGGCCGAGGCGGTCTGAGACGGCGGTCCGAGGGGGCGGCGCGCAGGCGCCGCGCGCCCCGGACCCCGCCGCGGGGGCCGGCTCAGTCGCTCTTGACCAGCCGCAGGTGGCTGCCCCGCCCCGCGCCGCGGGCGGGCGGGGCGAAGGAGGCGGGCGCTTCGGCAAAGCCCGAGGCCCGCGGCGCCGGCCCCGGCGCGCCGGCCGGCAGTGGCGGCGTCTCGATCGGGGTCACGCGCCGCCCGGTGATGTCGAAGCGGCGCGGGCTGCGCCCGATCGCGCCCTGCGTCGCAAGGCAGCCCAATGCCCGGCTCACGTCGCCGAGGTCGCTGCGCAGCGGCAGCACCAGCAGCGTGGCCAGAAGCACCGGACAGCCGGCCGCGGGTTGCGCGCGCAGCGTGAACTCGGCCGCGGCGGGTCGGGTGAACACCGCCTCGAGGAGCGGCGCCGCCTCGGCCCTGGCCTCGGGCGCGAAGAAGGACAGGATCGGCATGCCGCGCACCTCCATCCCCATGATGTCGGAGAGATGCCCGCCGGCCACGCGGAACCGCGCGACGCCCGGCGAGATCCGCTCGAGGATGAAAGCCTGATCGAGCGCCCCCTCGATCCCGCGCGGATCGACCTGCGATCGCAGCGGCACCCCGGCGTCGCAGCGCAGGGCTTCCCAGTAGGCCCGCACCTCGCTTATTGCCGGAAACCGCATGTCCCTGCCAAACCCTGAAAACGGCACCACATCGCGATGGCCGCACCACATCCGAACCTCCTACCCAACCGATCTGGCGCGCGGCATCCCTGCATTGCCCGGGGATGGAGGTTTTGTTAGGGTCAGGACCCATTAATTGGCTTGAGGCCGCCGGGCCTGCGTGATTCAAGCTCCCGGACTGACGGGGGTGATGATGAGCAACCTTTTCTGGCTGACCGACGCGCAGATGGAGCGGTTGAAGCC
>JBMOOG010000014.1:0-110078 GCA_049324535.1 Pseudomonadota bacterium
ATGGGCAGCGCGCCCGGCACCGCCCCGGCGGCGAACCAGACGCCGAAACCGAGCAGGAGCGCCATCGCCGCGAGATCCGACGCGCGGTCGGCCAGCACGAGCGGCGCCGAGCGCGCGAAGCTCCAGCCGGTCTCGCGCGCGATCCAGCGCATCCGCACCAGCTCGCCGACCCGGCCGGGGGTCACCGACATGGCGAAGCCGCCGAGGAAATGGCGAAAGCCCTGCCACAGCGTCGTCTCGAGCCCGAGCCGGCGCGCGAAGAGATGCCAGCGCAGGCCGCGCAGGAGATAGTTGACCAGCGACAGGGCCAGCAGCGCCGCAAACTGCGCCGGGCCGAGCCGGGCAACCTGCGCCCAGGTCTCGGTCCAGCCGGTCGCCGCGATCAGCCCGCCGAGGCCCAGAACGAAGAGCACCAGCAGAACCGCGATCATCCAGAGATCGCGGCTGCGGTCCCGGGGGACCGATCGCCGGACGCGGTGCTCGGGAGGGCCGGGAGGGAGGGGCAGGTCGGGGCTCATCATTAGCCGTTGGTTAATGACGAATTCGGGCAGCATTATGATGCTGTTTCGCTTTCAGGGACAGTGGCGGCGCGGTCACGGCCCGGCACCGCCGGGGGCGTCAGACGAACACGTCCGACCATTCGGGGTGCCGGTGCGCCTGGGCGCGCACGAAGGGGCAGAGGGCGATGACGGTGAAGCCCTCGACCCGTGCATCCGCGACCAGCCTTTCGACCAGCCGGCGGCCGGCGCCGGTGCCGCGCATCGCGTCGGGCACCTCGGTGTGGTCGGCGATCACCCGGTCGGGGCCGAGGATCGAGAGGGTGAGTTTGGCCTCGGCCTCGCCGTCCCGCAATACGTAGCGGCCTTTCGTGGCGCCGCGTTCGCGGATGATCGCCGCATCAGACAAGCGTCGCCTCGGTGGCCGCACGAAGTTCGGCCTCGCTCACGCCGTCGGCGAGTTCCACGATCCTCAGGCCCCCAGGCACCACATCCAGGACGCCGAGGTTGGTGATGATGCGGTCCACCACGCCCTTGCCGGTCAGTGGCAGGGTGCAGCGGTGCAGCACCTTCGACTGCCCCTCCTTGTTGGTGTGGTCCATGACCACCACCACCCGGCCGACGCCGGCGACCAGGTCCATCGCGCCGCCCATGCCCTTCACCAGCTTTCCCGGAATCATCCAGTTGGCCAGGTCGCCCTCTTCCGAGACCTCCATCGCGCCAAGGATCGCCATGGCGATCTTGCCGCCGCGGATCATCGCGAAGGAGGTGGCGCTGTCGAAATAGGCGGTCTGCGGCAGTTCGGTGATGGTCTGCTTGCCGGCGTTGATGAGGTCGGGGTCCTCCTCGCCCTCGTAGGGGAAGGGCCCCATGCCCAGCATGCCGTTTTCCGATTGCAGCGTGACGTTCACGCCTTCGGGGATGTAGTTCGCGACCAGGGTCGGAATGCCGATCCCGAGGTTCACGTACCAGCCGTCCTGAAGTTCCTTGGCCGCCCGCGCGGCGATCTGGTTGCGGTCCCAGGGCATCAGACGGCCTCCCTCTTGCGCACGGTGCGCTGTTCGATGCGCTTTTCATGCGGTCCCTGCACAAGCCGGTGCACATAGATCCCCGGCAGATGGATCGCGTCCGGGTCCAGCGCGCCGGTCGGCACGATTTCCTCGACCTCCATCACGCAGACCTTTCCGCACATGGCGGCGGGCAGGTTGAAATTGCGCGCCGTCTTGCGGAAGACGGCGTTGCCGGTCGGGTCCGCCTTCCAGGCCTTGACGATCGCGAGATCCGCGACGATCCCGCGTTCCAGGATGTAGGTCTGGCCGTCGAACTCCTTGTGTTCCTTGCCCTCGGCCACGACGGTGCCGACCCCGGTGCGGGTGTAGAAGCCGGGAATCCCCGCGCCCCCCGCCCGCATCCGTTCGGCCAGCGTGCCCTGCGGGTTGAACTCGAGCTCGAGCTCGCCCGAGAGGTACTGGCGCATGAACTCGGCGTTCTCTCCGACGTAGGACGACATCATCTTGCGGATCTGCCGGGTGGCCAGCAGCTTGCCGAGGCCGAAATTGTCGACGCCGGCGTTGTTCGACGCGACCGTCAGGTCGCGGACCCCGCTTTCGACAAGCGCGTCGATCAGCAGTTCGGGGATGCCGCACAGGCCGAACCCGCCGGCCGCGATCAGCATGCCGTCCCGAAGGAGACCGTCCAGGGCCTCGCGCGCACTGCCATAGACCTTGTTCATCGATACCCCCTTGCCGCAGCCGGGCCATTTCTGGCCCGGCCCGGGCGCCAAGTCAATCGCCGCGCCGCAGCAAATCAGCCGCCGCGCCCCGATCGGCCGGCGGGCAGGTCGTGCCGGTCAGGCGGTCTTGCGCGCGGCGCCCCTGGCCTTTGCCGCGGGCTTCCTTGCGGTCTTCGCCTTCGCCGCCGGCTTGGCCGCGGTGGTTCCCTCACCCGCCTTGGCTTTGGCCTTGGGCGCTGCGCGGCCCTTCGTCTTGGTGCCGGCCTTGGCGTTCACGAGCTCGATGGCCTGTTCCAGCGTCACCGTCTCGGGCGCGACATCCTTGGGTAGGGTGGCGTTGACCTTGTCCCATTTCACATAGGGGCCGTAGCGCCCGGCCATGACCTGGATCGCGCCGCCCTTCGGGTGTTCGCCCAGGTCGCGCAGGGCGGCGGGGGCCGCCGTCCGCCCGGGCCCGCGCGCCGCCTTCTGCGCCAGAACCTCGATCGCGCGGTTCATGCCGATGGTGAACACCTCGTCCACCTCGGGCAGGTTCGCATAGGTGGCGTTGTGCTTCACATAGGGTCCGAAGCGGCCGATCCCGGCCTCGACCGGGGCGCCGTCCTCGGGGTGCGGCCCGATCGTTCGCGGCAGGTCCAGAAGCATCAGCGCCCGTTCCAGCGTCAGCGTGTCGGGCGCCCAGCCCTTCGGCAGGCTCGCCCGCTCGGGCTTGGGCTCGGCCTCGGTCGCCTCGCCGCGCTGCACATAGGGCCCGAAGCGGCCGGCGCGCAGGGTGATCTCGCGGCCCTGCTCGTCCTGCCCAAGCACCTTGCCGTCGATCGCGGCCTCGTCCGAGGGCACCGACAGCGGCCGGGTGTAGCGGCATTCGGGATAGTTCGAGCAGCCGATGAAGGCGCCGCCCGAGCGCGCGGTCTTGAGGCTGAGCCGGCCCTTGCCGCAGGACGGGCACTGGCGCGGGTCGCCGCCGTCGGCGCGCGGCGGGTAGAGATGCGGGGCGAGAACCTCATCGATCTTTTCCAGCACCTCGCTGATGCGCAGATCCGCGGTTTCGGCCAGGGCCGCCGAGAAGTCGCGCCAGAACCGGGCCAGCACATCCTTGTAGTCGCGCGTTCCGGCCGAGATGTCGTCGAGCTGGTCCTCGAGGTCGGCGGTGAAGTCGTATTCCACGTAGCGCCGGAAGTAGTTGGACAGGAAGGCGGTGACGAGACGGCCGGTGTCCTCGGGGATGAGGCGGTTCTTGTCCTTGCGCACATAGCCCCGCTCCTGGATCGTGGTCACGATCGAGGCGTAGGTCGAGGGCCGGCCGATCCCGAGTTCCTCCATCCGCTTGACCAGCGTCGCCTCGGTGTAGCGCGGCGGCGGCTGGGTGAAGTGCTGTTCGGGCGTGATCGCGCGCTTGTCGGTCCGCTCGCCGGCCGCGACCTGCGGAAGCCGCGCGCCGTCCTCGCCCTCGTCGTCGTCGCGGCCCTCGTCATAGACGGCGAGGAAGCCGTCGAAGATCACCACCTGGCCAGTCGCGCGCAGCACCACCTCGCCGTCCGCGCTGCCCACGTCCACGGTGGTGCGCTCGAGGCGCGCCGACGCCATCTGGCTCGCGATGGTGCGCTTCCAGATCAGTTCGTAGAGCTTGCGCTGGTCGGCATCGGCGATGCGCAGCGCCTCGGGCGACTGGCTCATGTCGGTCGGCCGGATGCACTCGTGTGCCTCCTGTGCGTTCTTGGCCTTGTTCTTGTAGATGCGCGGGCTGTCGGGCACGTAGCCGGCCCCGAAGCGACGGCCGATCTCGGCGCGCGCTGCCGCAACCGCCTCGGGCGCCATGTCGATCCCGTCGGTCCGCATGTAGGTGATGTGGCCCGCCTCGTAGAGCCTCTGCGCGGCCGACATGGTCTGGCGCGCGCCCATGCCGAACTTGCGGCTGGCTTCCTGCTGGAGTGTCGAGGTCATGAAGGGCGGCCAGGGATTGCGCGTCGCCGGCTTCGAATCGACCGCGATCACCGCAAGATCGCGCGAGGTCACGGCCTGCACCGCAAGCTCGGCCGCGGTCGCGCTGGCGATGTCGAACTTCTCGAGCTTGCGGCCGCCGAGCACGGTCAGACGTGCGTCGAACTCCTGTCCGCGGGGGGTGGCGAGCCGGGCCGTCACCGTCCAGTATTCGCGGGCCTGGAAGGCCTCGATCTCCATCTCGCGCTCGACGATGAGCCGCAGGCACACCGACTGGACGCGGCCGGCCGACCGGGCGCCAGGAAGCTTGCGCCAGAGCACCGGCGAGAGGTTGAAGCCGACGAGGTAGTCGAGCGCACGGCGGGCGAGATAGGCCTCGACCAGTTCCATGTCCACCTGCCGGGGGTGGGCCATGGCCTCGGTCACGGCGTCCCGGGTGATCGCGTTGAAGGTGACGCGCGACACCTCCTTGCCCTTCTTCAGGCTCGAGGCGAGGGCCTCCTTCAGATGCCAGGAGATGGCCTCGCCCTCGCGGTCGGGGTCGGTGGCGAGGATGAGCCGGTCGTCGGTCTTCAGCGCCTCGGCGATGGCGCGGACATGCTTGCGGCTTTCCGGGCTGACCTCCCAGGTCATGCCGAATCCGTCGTCCGGATTGACCGAACCGTCCTTGGGCGGAAGATCCCGGACATGTCCGTAGGACGCCAGCACCGTGTATTCCGGGCCGAGATACTTGTTGATTGTCTTGGCCTTGGCGGGGGATTCGACGACGACGACGGCCATGTGGTCCTTTCCGGGGACGGGCGCCACGACAGGGCGCTTCGGGCGCGGAACATGGGGGCGGGGGTCGGGGATTGTCAATGCGCCCCGGTTCGGCGGCCGGGCTGGAGCGGGTGTCGGGCGCTGTGACGGGCGCAGTGACGGGGCGTGTGACGGCGTGGTGCCGCCCGCTCGCCCGCGGCCTTGCAGAGGGCGGCCGCCGTGGCGAGCGGAGGTCCCATGAGAAGCTGCCGCGCACCTTCGCGTCACGACTGCGGGCGCCCCAGGTTGGATCCCTGCGGGGCCGCCGCCGCGCGCCTGCGGGATCGGGCTGAAGGACATCGTCGCCGAGACCACCGAGATCGACGCCGCCGCGCGCCCGCGGGATCGGGTCGCCTGAAGAGCCATGGGGTCGTCCGAACGTCCAGAGCCGCCGTGCGCCTGCGAGACCAGGACTGCTGGCGTCGTGATCCGGCAAGGACCCGCGGGGCCGCCGGGACCGCGGCTCGGCCGGTCAGAGCGCCAGAGCCACCATGCCGCCCGGATGGCGCAGGATGCGGCCCTCGACCTCGAGCGCGACGAGTTCCGGGGTGACGGTTGCCACCGGCAGGTCGAGGTCGCGGATGAGCTGGTCCTCGGCCACGGGCGAGGGGCCGAGAAGGGTGAGGATGCGTGCCGGAAGGTCGTGCAAGGTCCGGTCCCCCTCCGCTGCGCCCGCGGGTCTGGCCGGGACCGCGGCCGCAACGGGCCGCCGGGCCGGCGGGCCGCTGGACGGCGCCGCCGGGTATCCGAGCGCGGCCAGCACATCCTCGGGTCCGCGCACCAGCGTTGCGCCGTCGCGGATCAGCGTGTTGCATCCGCCGGCGCGCCCGTCGAAGGGATGGCCGGGGACGGCCAGCACATCACGCCCGATGTCGAGCGCGAGCCGGGCGGTGATGAGGCTGCCGGACTGCGCCGCGGCCTCGACCACCACGACCGCATGTGAAAGGCCGGCGATGATGCGGTTGCGCTGCGGAAAATGCCGCGCCTGCGGGTCCAGCCCGAAGGGCTGTTCCGACAGAAGCAGACCCCGGTCGCGCAGCGCGCCGGCCAGCGCCGCATTCTCGGGTGGATAGATGACGTCCAGCCCGCCGGCCATGACTGCGGCGGTTCCGGTCGCGAGCGCGGCCTCGTGGGCCACCGTGTCCACGCCGCGCGCCAGGCCCGACACGACCACGATCCCGGCCCGGCCCAGACCTTCGGCCAGGTGCCGCGCCATGCGTGTGCCAAGCGACGAGGCATTGCGCGCGCCGACCAGCGCGACCGTCGGACGCGCCAGCAGCGCGCAATCCCCCAGAGCCCAGAGCAAAGGGGGTGCGTCCGGCAGATCGGCAAGCGCGGCCGGATAGTCGGGTGCCCCGTGCATCAGCATCTGCGCGCCGGCCCTGGCGGCGGCGCGCAGCTCGGCCAGGGCGACGGATTCGGGGCAGGGGGAGTAGTCGGTGAGGCCGCTCGCGCGGGCGAGGTGCGGCAGTGCCTTGAGGGCCTCGGTGGCCGAGCCGTGCTCGGCCAGCAGCCGGTGGAAGGTCGCCGGTCCGACCCGGCGGGAGCGAATGAGACGCAGCCAGGACAGCCTGTCGTCTTCCTTGGTGGGTGGGGTGAAGGGGGTGGGGTAAGAGAACAAACCGCAACTCCGGGCCACGCCTCACTCGCTCCCCCCTTGTGCCGCCACAGGGTTAACAGGGGGTTACGATTCGCGCCCGGCCCGCAGATTTCTCAGATGGCCGAGCCGCCCACGGTCAGTCCGCCGATCATGAGTGTCGGCTGGCCCACGCCGACCGGCACCCACTGCCCCTGCTTGCCGCAGTTGCCGATCCCGGGGTCCAGCGCCATGTCGTTGCCGATCGCCCGGATCTGGCGCAGCGCCGTCGCGCCGTCGCCGATGAGCGTCACGCCCTTGACCGGGGCGCCGATCACGCCGTTCTTCACCCGATAGGCCTCGGTGCAGGAAAAGACGAACTTGCCGTTGGTGATGTCCACCTGGCCGCCACCGAAGCCCACCGCGTAGATCCCGTCCTTCAGGTCGGCGAGGATCGACGCCGGATCGGCGTCGCCGCCCAGCATGATCGTGTTGGTCATCCGCGGCATCGGCGCATGGGCGAAGCTTTCGCGCCGGCCGTTGCCGGTGGGCGCGACCCCCATCAGCCGGGCGTTCTGCCGGTCCTGCATGTAGCCCACCAGGATCCCGTCCTCGATGAGCACGGTGCGGCCGGACGGGGTGCCTTCGTCATCGACGCTGATCGACCCGCGCCGATCCGGGATGGTGCCGTCGTCCACCACGGTCACGCCGGGCGCCGCGATGCGGCTGCCCATGAGCCCGGCGAAGGCCGAGGTCTTCTTCCGGTTGAAATCGCCTTCCAGTCCGTGGCCGATCGCCTCGTGCAGCAGGATGCCCGGCCAGCCGGGGCCGAGGACCACATCCATGACCCCGGCTGGCGCCGCCTCGGCGCGCAGGTTCACCAGCGCGATGCGCAGCGCCTCGCGCGCCACGCCCTGCCAGTGGCCGGGTTCCAGCAGCCCCGAGAGACCGAAGCGCCCGCCGCCGCCGTGGCCGCCGCTCTCGCGGCGCCCGCCTTCCTCGACGATGATCGAGACGTTCAGCCGGGCCATCGGGCGGATGTCGGTGACGAGGCCGCCCTCGGGGCGCAGGATCGCCACTTCCTGAAGCGAGGCGGCCATGGAGGCCGAGACCTGGACCACCCGCGGGTCGAGCGAGCGGGCAAAGGCGTCGATCTCGCGCAGGGTCTCCACCTTGAGACTAAATGTCGCATCTGCGGTGGGATCGGCGTCCCCGTAGAGGCGCCGGTTGGTGCGCGCGGGCGGGGGTGCCATGCGTCCGCCGCCGTCGCCCACGGCCAGCCGCGCCGTCTCGGCCGCGCGCCGCAGGGCCTGTTCCGAGATCTCGGTCGAATGCCCGTAGCCCGCCACGTCGCCCCGCACCGCGCGCAGGCCAAAACCCTCGCTGGCATCGTAACTTGCGCTCTTGAGACGCCCGTCATCCAGCACGAGCGACTCGGCCCGGCGGCGTTCGAGGAAGAGCTCGCCATCATCGGCGCCCGCCGTCGCCTCGCGCAGCAGCGCCAGCGATGAATCGCGGTCGAGCTGCGTGTCGAAGGGTGAGAACCGCGCTTCGGTCATGGGGTTGCCTCGTCCTTGATCTGGATCAACAGCGGCAGGCTGTCGCACCATCCCGCTTGTCGCGTGCATCCCAATATGATTACAGAATGGGTGGATACAACCGGCCCCGGAGGAGAGACCGCGGGCTGGGGCGGCTGGGGAGCCGCAACAAAAAAGGGAAGACGACATGCGTTTCGGGACGATCCTCGCCGGGCTTACCGCAGCAACCTCCATCATCCTCGCCGCCGGCGCCGCACTGGCCCAGGACGGAATCACCGGGCTCGAGACGATCGGGCGGCCGATCGACGGCAAGATGTCGCTGCAGCCTGCGGCGTCGAACCTCGCCGTCGACCAGCACTGGCTGGACAACTGGCTGCTCTACCTGTGCATTGCGGTCAGCGCGCTGGTCGTTGCGCTTCTGGCGATCGTGATCCTGCGCTTCAACAGCCGGGCGAACCCGACGCCGGCCCGCTTCACGCACAACACGCCGCTGGAGGTTGCCTGGACGCTGGTTCCCGTGCTGATCCTCGTGGTGCTCGGGTCGTTCTCGCTGCCGATCCTGTTCAAGCAGCAGGAGATCCCCGCCGGCGACGTGCACATCAAGGCGACCGGCAACCAGTGGTTCTGGAGCTACGAATACCCCGACGAGAAGATCGCCTTCGATTCGTTCAAGCTCGAGAAGGACCAGCTTGCCGAATACGGCTACGCGCCCGACGAGTATCTGCTGGCGACCGACAACGCCGTGATCGTGCCGGTCAACAAGGACATCGTCGTCGAGGTGACCGGCTCGGACGTGATCCACGCCTGGACGATCCCCGCCTTCGCCGTGAAGCAGGACGCGGTGCCCGGGCGCCTCGCGCATCTGTGGTTCCGCCCCGAAAAGGAAGGCGTCTACTTCGGCCAGTGCTCGGTGCTCTGCGGCAAGGACCACGCCTACATGCCGATCACGGTGAAGGTCGTCAGCCAGGAGGTCTATGACCAGTGGCTCGCCAAGGCCAAGACCGAGTTCTCCGCCGAGGCCGCGCCCGCGCGCCCCGCCGGCGTTCGCGTGGCCCAGGCCGACTGACGAGACCGCGTGCCGTGGCCCTCGGGCCCGGCACTGGGGAGGACCGCAATGACCGACGCAACCGCGATCGACCACAGCCAGGAGGCGCAGTTCGGCGACTACGTGGCGCTTCTCAAGCCGCGGGTCATGTCGCTCGTCGTCTTCACGGCCTTCGTCGGGCTGATGGTGGCGCCGACGCCCGTTCACCCGTTCGTCGCCTTCACGTCGATCCTGTTCATCGCTCTGGGCGGCGGAGCGTCGGGCGCACTGAACATGTGGTACGAGGCCGACATCGACGCCGCGATGCGCCGCACCCGCAACCGGCCGATTCCGGCCGGCCGGGTCGGCGCGGGCGAGGCGCTCGGGCTCGGTCTGGCGCTGTCGGGACTGTCCTGCCTGATGCTCGGGCTGGCGGCGAACTGGTTCGCCGCCGCCTTCCTCGCCTTCACCATCTTCTTCTATGCCGTCGTCTACACGATCTGGCTCAAGCGCTCGACGCCGCAGAATATCGTGATCGGCGGCGCCGCCGGGGCCTTCCCGCCCATGATCGGCTGGGCGGTGGCGACGGGCGGCATCAGCGTCGAAAGCGTGCTGATGTTTGCGCTGATCTTCCTGTGGACGCCGCCGCACTTCTGGGCGCTGGCTCTGTTCATGAAGGACGACTATTCGAACGCCGGCGTGCCGATGCTGACCGTGACCCACGGCCGCCGGGTGGCCCGCAACCACATCTTCGCCTACACGCTGATCCTTGCGCCCGCGGCGCTGGGGCTTGGCCTCACCTCGATCGGCGGCCCGTTCTACATGGCGGTGGCCCTCGTGCTGAACGCGCGGTTCATCCATTGCGCCTCGATCCTGCGCAAGCGGACCGAGGAGGAGGCGCAGGCCGACAACTACCGGATCGAGAAGTCCTTCTTCCGCTTCTCGCTGATCTACCTCTTCCTGCAGTTCTCCGCCCTTCTGGGCGAGAGGGCGCTGGGTCTGGCCGGAATGGGAGGCTGGTGACATGGCGATCACCCGGGATCACGAACTGCATCTGCGCCGCTGGAGCCGCAACCTCGGGCTCGGGCTCGTTCTGGCGGCCTTCGTGGGGCTGGTCTTCGGCCTGACGATCGTGAAGGTCACCCATGAGGCGGACCAGCACATCGGCCGCGTGCCGGCGTCTCAGGGCACCGGGGGGCAGCCATGAAGCGGCTCTCGCCCAACCAGCGCATCGCCGCCCGGCTTGTCGGCCTCGTGGTCACGATGGGCGCGCTTTCCTTCGCGGCGGTGCCCTTCTACGACTGGTTCTGCCGGGTGACGGGCTATGCCGGGACGACCAACGTCGCCGAGCGGGGATCGGACGTCGTCCTCGATGATCTGGTGACCGTCCGCTTCGACGCCAACGTCGAGCGGGGCATGCCGTGGCAGTTCAAGCCGGTGCAGACCCAGATGACGCTGCGGATCGGCGAGACCGGGCTGGCCTTCTACGAAGCCTACAACCCGACCGACCGGGTGGTGGCCGGCACCGCAAGCTACAACGTGACGCCGGACCTTGCGGGCTATTACTTCGACAAGATCCAGTGCTTCTGCTTCACCGAGCAGGTGCTGAAGCCGGGCGAACGGGTGCTGATGCCGGTCACCTTCTTCGTCGATCCGGCGCTGGTGCAGGACCGCGACGCCGGTCACATCCGCAACATCACGCTCTCCTACACCTTCCACGAGACGCCCCTGCCCGAAAAGCAGGCCGCCCTTGCGGAACCCGGCGCTGCGACCGGGACCGCACAAGAGACCATCAGGAACTGAAAGCCACAGGGACACCGACATGGCGCACGCGAAGAACCACGACTATCACATCCTGGCCCCGTCGATCTGGCCGTTCCTCGGCGCGCTTGGCGGGTTCATCATGCTGTTCGGGGCGGTCATGTGGATGCATGGCATCACGCACTGGCCGTTCTTCATCGGCCTCGCCCTGGTGCTCTACGTCATGTACGCGTGGTGGTCGGACGTCATCCACGAAGGTGAGACCGGGGACCACACCCCGGTGGTGCGCATCAGCCTGCGCTACGGGTTCATCCTGTTCATCATGTCCGAGGTGATGTTCTTCGCGGCGTGGTTCTGGAACTTCTTCAAGAACGCGCTCTACCCGATGAGCGACAACTATCCGGCCGTGGACGGGGTCTGGCCGCCGGCGGGGATCGAGACCTTCGACCCCTGGCATCTGCCGCTCATCAACACGCTGATCCTGCTGTGCTCGGGCGCGGCCCTGACCTGGGCGCACCATGCGCTTGCCCATGAGAACAACCGCCGCGACACCGCCAACGGGCTGATGCTGGCGATCTTCCTCGGCATCTGTTTCACCATCCTTCAGGCCTACGAATACAGCCACGCCGCCTTCGGCTTTGCGGGGAACGTCTATGGCGCGTCGTTCTTCATGGCGACGGGGTTCCACGGCGCCCATGTGATCATCGGGACGATCTTCATGATCGTCTGCCTGATCCGGCTGTGGAAGGGCCAGTTCACCCCCGAGCAGCACGTGGGTTTCGAGGCCGCGGCCTGGTACTGGCACTTCGTGGACGTGGTCTGGCTTTTCCTGTTCGGGGCGATCTACATCTGGGGCAGCGCCTGACACAGGCCGGCCCCGGAACAGGCAGGCGCGGGGGTGGCCCCGCGCCTTCGTCATCGGAGAGCCCCATGCGGCGCTATCTGTCCGCCCTTGTCCTCGGTCTGGGTGGCATCGCGATCCTGATCTCGCTCGGGGTCTGGCAGGTGCGGCGGCTCGCCTGGAAGGAGGCGATCCTGGCGCGGATCGAGGCGACCATAGCCGCCGCGCCGGCGCCCCTGCCGGTCAATCCGGACCCCGAGACGGACCGCTACCGGCCGGTCAGCCTGAGCGGCCGGACCACCGGCGACGAGCTTCTGGTCCTGTCCGGCCAGAAGCAGGCCGGGCCGGGATACGAGGTGATCGCCGCCTTCGAGACCGCGGACGGGCGGCGCATCCTTCTGGACCGGGGATTCCTGCCGGAGGCGGCGCGCGGCGCTGCCCGCCCGCCGGTTCAACTGGCCGCGACGGGCAATCTGCTCTGGCCGCAGGACGCCGACAGCTATACGCCACCGCCCGACGCCGCGACCGGCCTGTGGTTCGCCCGCGACGTGACGGCGATGGCGGCGAGATTGGGGACCGACCCGGTCATGGTGGTCCTGCGCGAGCCCGGCGGCGACGGCCAGGGCATCGTCCCGGTTCCGGTCGACACCTCGGGCATTCCCAACGACCACCTGCAGTACGCGATCACCTGGTTTTCACTCGCCGCGGTCTGGGCGGGGATGACAGCGTATCTTCTGTGGCGTATCAGGCGGGGAACGGTGTGACGGGAACGCTAGGGAACTGATGCGCTACATCTCGACGAGGGGCCGGGCACCCGTCCTCGACTTCCATGAGGCGATGCTCACCGGGCTCGCGCGCGACGGCGGGCTTTACGTGCCGCAGGAGATCCCGCGCCTCGCCCCCGCCGAGATTGCGGCGATGGCCTGCCTGCCCTACGAGGAAGTCGCGCTGCGCGTGATCCGGCCCTTCGTGGGCGACAGCTTCAGCGACGAGGAGCTCTGCGGCGCGATCGGCCGTGCCTACGCGGGCTTCGGCCATGTTGCGCGGGCGCCGCTGGTGCAGCTCGGGCCGGGGCACTTCCTGCTGGAGCTCTTCCACGGTCCGACGCTGGCGTTCAAGGACTTCGCCATGCAGCTCATCGGCCAGCTCTTCCAGATCGCGCTGGCGCGGGACGGGCGGCGGATCACCATCGTCGGCGCGACCTCGGGCGACACGGGATCGGCGGCCATCGAGGCGTTCCGGGGCCTGCCCAACGTGGATGTGTTCATCCTCTTTCCGCACGGTCGGGTGTCCGAGGTCCAGCGTCGGCAGATGACCACGCCGGTCGAGGCCAACGTCCACGCCCTCGCGCTCGACGGCGACTTCGACGCCTGCCAGGCGCGGCTCAAGGACATGTTCAACGATCACGCCTTCCGCGACCGGGTGGGGCTTGCCGGCGTGAACTCGATCAACTGGGCGCGGGTCCTCGCTCAGATCGTCTACTACTTCAGCGCGGCCAGCAGCCTCGGCGCGCCGGAACGGCCACTGTCCTTCACGGTGCCGACCGGCAATTTCGGCGATATCTACGCGGGCGCCATCGCGCGTGCCATGGGTCTGCCGATCGAGCGTCTGATCGTTGCCACAAACCAGAACGACATTCTGCACCGCTGCCTGACGACGGGCCGCTACCATGTCACGGGTGTACGGCCCTCGATCAGCCCTTCGATGGATATCCAGGTCTCATCCAATTTCGAGCGGGCGCTCTTCGACGCTTACGGGCGCGACGGGGCGGCGGTGAGCCAGCTCATGGACGAGCTGCGGACCGCAGGAGAGTTCTCGGTCAGTCAGGGCGCGCTGCAGGCGCTGCGGGGCCTCTTCGCCTCGGGCGCGGCCAGCGAGGCCGAGACCGAGGCCGAGATCGCGCGCGTGCTGGCCGAGACCGGCGAGGTGATCTGCCCGCACACCGCGGTGGGGGTGAAGGTCGCGCGCGAACACCTCGGCGTCAGCCCGATGGTCACGCTGGCCACCGCCCACCCGGCCAAGTTCCCGGACGCGGTCGAGGCGGCCACCGGCCGTCGCCCGGCCCTGCCGCCGCGCATGGCGGATCTCTTCGACCGGCCCGAGCGGGTGACGCGGGTGGCCGACGACCTTGCGGCGCTCGAGGCGCTCATCGAGAAAAGGCGGCGAACGTGAAGACGCACCTGACCACGCTGGCGAACGGCCTGCGGATCGTGACCGAACGGATGCCCGGCCTCGGCTCGGCCTCGATCGGCATCTGGGTCAACGCGGGCGGCCGGCACGAACGCGACGAGCAGAACGGGATCGCGCATTTTCTCGAGCACATGGCCTTCAAGGGCACCACGCGGCGCAGCGCGCTCCAGATCGCCGAGGAAATCGAGGACGTCGGCGGCTACATCAATGCCTACACCTCGCGGGAGATGACGGCCTATTACGCCCGGGTGCTGGAGGCCGATGTCGAACTGGCGGTCGATGTGATCTCCGACATCGTGCTGAACCCGGTCTTCGATCCCCGCGAGATCGAGGTCGAGCGCCACGTCATCCTCCAGGAGATCGGACAGGCGCTCGACACGCCCGACGACATCATCTTCGACTGGCTCCAGGAGGCGGCGTTTCCCGATCAGCCGCTCGGCCGCACCATCCTCGGCCCGGCGGAACGTGTCTCGGCCTTCGGGCGGGACGACCTGCGCCGGTTCGTGGGCGAGCACTACGGTCCGGACCAGATGATCCTGTCGGCCGCGGGTGCGATCGACCACGAAGCGGTCGTGGCGATGGCCGAACGGCATTTCGGCCATCTCGCCCCGGTCGGTCAGTTGCGTCAGTCGCAGGCCCGCTGGCAGGGCGGCGAGCGCCGCGAGGTCAAGGATCTCGAGCAGGTCCATTTCGCGCTGGGCTTCGAAGGCCCGGCCTATCGGGACGCGGATCTCTACACGGCGCAGGTCTACACCACGGCGCTCGGGGGCGGCATGTCCTCGCGCCTCTTCCAGAAAATCCGCGAGGAGCGGGGCCTGTGCTATTCGATCTTTGCGCAGTCCGGGAGCTACGACGACACCGGAATGATCACCATCTACGCCGGCACCTCGTCGGAAGAGATCGGCGATCTCTGCGGGCTGACCATCGACGAGCTGAAGCGGGCGGCCGAGGACATGACCGACGCCGAGGTGTCCCGCGCCCGGGCGCAGATGAAGGCCGGGCTGCTCATGGGGCTGGAAAGCCCCTCGGCCCGCGCCGAACGGATGGCGCGGCATCTTGCGATCTGGGGGCGCGTGCCGACCCTGCGCGAGGCGACCCAGCGCATCGAGGCCGTGACCACGGCCGACGTGCGCGCCTATGCCGAACGCATGGTCGGCGCCGGATCGGCGCTGGCGCTCTACGGGCCGGTGACGGCCGCCCCCGACCTTGGCCGCCTGCGCGAGCGGCTTGCCGCCTGATGCTGGTCCGACGGCGCAGGCCAAGGATCGAGACCGAACGCATGACGCTGCGGTTGCCCGAACACGGGGATTACCGGAGCTGGGTTGAACTGCGCCAGTCGAGCCGCGGCTTCCTCGAGCCGTGGGAGCCGACCTGGGCCGAGGACCATCTGAGCCGGCGGTCGTTCTCGAACCGGGTCTACTGGGCGGCCCGGGCCGAATCCCAAGGCACCGCGCTGCCGCTCTTCCTGGTCCGGCGCGAGGATCGGGCGCTGATCGGGGCGGTGACGCTCGACAACATCCGGCGCGGCCCGGCGCAGGCGGGCACGCTCGGCTACTGGGTGGGCGAGCGCCACGCCCGGCAGGGCTACATGCGCGAGGCGATCCGGGCGCTGGTCCACCACGCCTTCACCGAACTCGACCTGAGCCGGATCGAGGCCGCCTGCCTGCCCGAAAACGTCGCCTCGCGCGGGGTTCTGGAAGGGTCGGGCTTCAAGTATGAAGGCGTCGCGCAGAGCTATCTCCAGATCAACGGGCGCTGGCGCAACCATGTTCTCTACGCCAGTCTGCGCGGGGACCGGCGCGGGCGCACGGAGACGGGCTGAGCGCGGGCCCGCGGGCCGGTCGTCGGGTATTTGTGCGAAGAAGAAGAGGGCGCGATGCTGAACAGCGCGGATGCGGCATTCTGCGAGGCCCTTGCCCGGGCGGTGCCGGGTCTCGACCTGATTGACGCGCCACCGGCCTATCGGGAAGAGCCGCGCGGCCGGTCGCACGGGCGGCCCGGTCCGCTGGCCCGGCCGCGATCGACCGCCGAGGCGGCGGCCGTGGTGCGGGTCTGTGCCGGGGCGCGGGTGGGCATCCTGCCCTGGGGCGGCGGCACCGGCCTCGTCGGCGGGCAGGTGATGACCGCGGGCGCCCTGCCGCTGATCGTGTCGATGGAGCGGATGGCCGCGGTGCGCGGGGTCTGGCCCGAGGAGAACGTGATCGTCGTCGAGGCGGGCGCGATCCTTGCGGATGTGCACGCGGCCGCCGAGGCGGCGGGCCGCATCTTTCCCCTGACGCTCGCCTCGCAGGGGTCGGCGCGGATCGGCGGGCTTTTGTCCACGAACGCCGGCGGGGTCAACGTCCTGCGCTACGGCAACGCGCGCGAACTCTGCCTCGGGATCGAGGCGGTGCTGCCCGATGGCACGGTGATGGGCGGGCTGAAGCGGCTGCGCAAGGACAACACCGGCTATGACCTGCGCGGGCTGCTGATCGGCGCCGAGGGGACGCTGGGTCTGATCACGGCCGCGACGCTGCGGCTCTTTGCGCCGCCGGCCGCGGTCGGGACGGCGATGATCGTCGTCGCCTCGCCCGCGGTGGCGCTGGACCTGCTGCACCGGGTCGAGGCGCGTCTGCCGGGGGGCGTCCTCGCCTTCGAGCTGATCGCGGGGCAGGGGCTGCGCTTTCTGGACGAGGTGCTGCCCGAGGTGCGCCAGCCTTTCGCCACGCGGCCGGACTGGACGGTTCTGGTCGAGATCGGCGTGCCCGGCGCCGTCGATCCGGAGGCCGAACTTGCGGCGGTGTTCGAGGTGGCCGCCGAGGACGGACTGGCCGAGGACGGGGTGATTGCCGGATCGCAGGCGCAGCGCGCGGATTTCTGGCGTCTGCGCGAGGCGCTGCCCGAGGCCAACCGGCGCATCGGCGCGATCAGCTCGCACGACATATCCCTGCCGCTCTCGGAGCTTCCGGGCTTCATCGAGGAGGCGGGGCGGGCGCTGGCGGAACTGGGTGATCTGCGCATCAACTGCTTCGGCCATGTCGGCGACGGCAACCTGCACTACAACGTCTTCCCGGCACGGGGCCGGACGCGCGCGGATTACGAGGGCCTGCGCGCGCGCATCCAGGAGACCGTGCACGACCGGGTGGCGCGCCGGGGCGGCAGTTTCAGCGCCGAGCACGGGGTCGGGCGGCTCAAGGTCGGCGATCTGGAACGCTGGGGCGATCCGGGGCGGCTGGCCGCGATGCGTGCGATCAAGGCGGCGCTCGACCCGGCGGGCATCATGAACCCCGGCGCGGTGCTGCGCGGCTGAGCGTCACCAGTGCGGGGGGCGCTCGTCGGCCAGGATGACCGCACCGCCCTGGGCCTCGGACTCGGCGGCCCGTTCCAGCAGCATCCGCACCCGGCGTTCCAGAAGGTCGATCTGACGGCCCTGCCGGGCCACGGTTTCCGAGAGATCCTCGACCGCCCGCAGGAGATGCGCGATCGTCTCCTCGGTTTTGCTGATGCGGGCCTCGTCCATCGCCGGTTCCTCCTGTCCGGTCCGCAGGATAGCCGGGCCGGCTCGGCCCCGCCAGCGCTTGTCGCAGGCCGCCCCATCCGCTAGAGACGCCGCGGAACCCTCCGAGGATCGCAGCATGGCCGAGCCCAAAGCCCCCCGCAGACCGCGCGCCGAGACGCCCAAGGGATTTCGCGACTATTTCGGCGCGGAGGTGACCGAACGCAAGGCGATGCTCGACACGATCGCCGGGGTCTATCACCGCTACGGCTTCGATCCGCTCGAGACCTCGGCCGTCGAGACGGTCGAGGCGCTGGGCAAGTTCCTGCCGGATGTGGACCGGCCGAACGAAGGCGTGTTCGCCTGGCAGGACGAGGACAGGGACTGGCTGGCGCTGCGCTACGATCTGACGGCGCCGCTGGCCCGGGTGGCGGCGCAGTATCGCAACGATCTGCCCAGCCCCTACCGCCGCTATGCGATGGGCCCGGTCTGGCGGAACGAGAAGCCGGGGCCGGGGCGGTTCCGGCAGTTCTACCAGTGCGACGCCGATACGGTCGGGTCGGGGTCGGTGGCGGCCGATGCCGAGATCTGCGCGATGCTGGCCGATGCGCTGGAAGAGGTCGGCATCCCGCGCGGCGACTATGGGGTGAAGGTCAACAACCGCAAGGTCCTGAACGGGGTGATGGAGGTCGCGGGCGTTCTCGATCCCGCCGATCCGGAGAAATTCGCCCATGAGAGGGGCATCGTGCTGCGCGCCATCGACAAGCTCGACCGGCTGGGGCCGGACGGGGTGCGGGCGCTTCTGGGCGAGGGCCGCAGGGACGAGAGCGGCGATTTCACCAAGGGGGCGGGGCTCTCGGCGGAACAGGCCGAGGTCGTGATGGGGTTCATGGACGCGCGGCGGGCGGACGGGGCGGCCACGGTTGCCCGGCTCCACGACCTGGTGTCGCGGTCCCCGCTCGGCCGCGAGGGCGTGGACGAATTGCAGACCATCGCCGATCTCCTCGACGCGCAGGGCTACGGCCCCGACCGCATCGTCATCGATCCCTCGGTCGTCCGCGGCCTCGGCTATTACACCGGCCCGGTCTTCGAGGCCGAGCTCACCTTCGAGATCCTCGACGAGAAGGGGCGGCCGCGGCAGTTCGGCTCGGTCGCCGGGGGCGGGCGCTATGACGATCTGGTCAAGCGCTTCACCGGCCAGTCGGTCCCGGCAACCGGTGTCTCGATCGGTGTCGATCGCCTGCTTGCGGCGCTGCGCGCCAAGGGGCGGGTGCAGGCCGACACGCGCGGACCGGTGGTGGTGACGGTGATGGAGCGCGACCGGATGGCCGACTACATGGCGATGGTCGGCGAGCTGCGGGCCGCGGGCATCCGCGCCGAGGTCTATCTGGGCAATCCGAAGAACTTCGGCAACCAGCTGAAATACGCCGACAGGCGCCAGTCGCCGGTCGCCGTCATCCAGGGCGGCGACGAGGCCGGGAGAGGCAGCGTGATCCTGAAGGATCTGATCCTTGGCGCGAGGATCGCCCAAAGCGCGACGCTCGAGGAATGGAAGGACCGCCCGGCCCAGGTCGAGGTGGCGCGCGCCGATCTGGTGGCGGCGGTGCGCCGCATGCTGGGGCAGGGCTGATGGCCGCCAAGGCCGAGGCGCGGGCGGTGGGCGAGCGGCTTCTGGCCGCGTTCCGCTCGGCCGGGGCCGTGGCGGTCGAGCCGGACATCCTCCAGCCGGCCGAGACGCTTCTCGACCTTTATGGCGAGGACATCCGGGCCCGCGCCTACGTGACCCAGGATCCGGTCCGGGGCGAGCTGATGCTGCGGCCCGACTTCACCGTGCCGGTGGTCCGCGCCCACATGGCGGACGGGGCCGAGCCGGCCCGCTACTGCTACATGGGCGAGGTGTTCCGCCAGCAGGATCCCCGTGCGGCGCGGGCGGCGGAATACTATCAGGCGGGCTTCGAGATCTTCGACGGTGCCGACCCGCCCCGCGCGGATGCCGAGGTCTTTGCGCTCTTTTCCGACCTCCTCGCGCCGCTCGGGCTGCGGGCGGCCACCGGCGACATCGGCATCCTGATGGCCGCGGTCCGCGGGCTCTCGACCCTGCCGACGCGCAAGGCGGCGCTCCTGCGCCACATCTGGCGGCCGCGGCGGTTCTCGGCGCTTCTGGCTCGTTACGGCGGGCAGGTGCCGGTGCCTCCGGCGCGGGCCGCGGTCATCGCCGGGGTGGCGCGCAGCGAGGCGCCGCTGGTGGGCCTCAGGGGCGAGGAGGAGATCGCCGCGCGCATCGCGGCCCTGCGCGAGGACGCGGCGGCGCCGCCGGTTTCGGCCGAGGAGGTCGCGCTGCTCGACGACATTCTCGACCTCTCCGCGCCGGCCCCCGCGGCCCTGGCGCATCTGCGCGAGATTGCGCGGGCCATGCCGGCGATCCTGCCCGCCGTCGACCGGCTGGCCTTCCGGATCGAGGCCATGGCCGCACGCGGCGTCGCCGTCGAGACGCTTCCCTTCGAGGCGAGCCACGGTCGCACCACGCTGGAATACTACGACGGCTTCGTCTTTTCGTTCCACGCCGCCGACCCGGCGCTGCCGCCCGTGGCCTCGGGAGGGCGCTACGACGCGCTGACCGCCGTTCTCGGCCAGGGCCGGGCGATCCCCGCCGTCGGTGGCGTGATCCGCCCGGGGCTGGTGGCCGATCTCGGGGGGCTGGCATGACGCTGAAACTCGGTGTGCCGTCCAAGGGTCGGCTGATGGAGCAGTGCTTCGACTGGTTCGCCGCGCGCGGTGTGCGGCTGCGCAGGGCCGGGGCCGAGCGGGAATACGCGGGGGCCGTCGAGGGCTTCGACGGGCTGGAACTCGTCCTGCTGTCGGCCGGCGAGATTCCCCGCGAACTGTCCGTCGGGCGCATCCATCTGGGCGTGACCGGCACCGACCTGGTGCGCGAGCATCTGGCCGACTGGGCGAGCGAGGTGGCCGAGGTCGTCCCGATGGGGTTCGGGCACGCCGATCTTGTGATTGCCGTGCCGGCCGCCTGGATCGACGTGGACTCGCTGGACGATCTCGATGCGGCGGCGGCGGCCTTCCGGCGCGTGCATGGCTTCCGGCTGCGGATCGCCACCAAATATCACCGGCTGGTGCGCGATTTCCTGCGCGAGCGGGGCGTGGCGGACTATCAGCTGGTGGACAGTCAGGGCGCGACCGAAGGCACCGTGCGCAACCTCACGGCCGAGGCGATCGCCGACATCACCTCGTCGGGCGAGACGCTGGCCGCGAACCACCTGAAGATCCTGTCCGACGGGTGCGTCCTGCAGAGCCAGGCCACGCTTCTTGCGTCGCGGACGGCGGGCTGGGATGGGGAACGGCCGCGCCTTGCCGAATTCTGCGCGCGGATCGGGGTGACCGCCCCGCCCCTCTGAAGGGGCTGTCCGCCCCCTCTGGCCCGTTCCGGGCCATTCACCCCCGAGGATATTTCGACCAGCGAGAGGGGACAGCGCTGCCTCTCTCGCCGGACCGGGCATCGGGGCCGGAGGTCTCTGCCCCCGCCGGGATCGCGACGGTCGTTCAGCGCAGCCCCATTTCGGCCAGCGCCAGCGCCAAGGGCTCCGGCAGGTCGTAGTCGGGCCCGCGCGGTTTCGGAAGGTCGCGCGGCGATTCCTTCGGGTCGAGATAGCGCCAGCCCTGGAAGGGACGGCGCGGGGCGGGTTCGGTGCGGATCACCTCGGGGTCGAACACCAGCCGGCAGCGGGCGATGCCATCCTCGCCACGCACCTCCTCCAGCGCGACGATCCGCTGGCGGGCGAGGATCACGCCCCTGAACACCCAGTAGAGCGAGCCGCCGGCCAGCACCTCCTCGGCGCGCTTCGGCCACATGCGGGTGACATGGCTCGGCCGCCAGCCCGGAACCGTCGCGGCGCGCTGGCGCTGCCACGCGATCAGGTCCTCGACCCCATCGGCGCCGACGCAGAGCTTTACCAGATTCACGAATCCGTCGGTCATGGAACCCAAGATAGGGGAGGCGCCGCTGGCCGCAAGTCGGGCGGGGCGTGACCGGCGGCCTCGGCCACACGTTGACCGGCGCGTTGACCGGCGCGTGTGCGGAGCGTATCGTGATCCTCCCTCAACGAAAATCTCAGGACGCGCCATGAGCCCCTTCGCCGCCCCGATCGCCGAGCAGATCTGGGACATGAAATACCGCCTGAAGGCGGAGGACGGCACACCGATCGACCGGACGGTCGAGGACACCTGGCGGCGCATCGCCCGGGCGCTCGCGGCGACCGAGGCCGATCCCGCGGCCTGGGAGGACCGGTTCTACGGGGCGCTGGCGGACTTCCGCTTCCTGCCCGCCGGCCGGATCGCCGCCGGCGCGGGCACGGGGCGGGCGGTCACGCTCTTCAACTGCTTCGTGATGGGGACGATCCCCGACAGCATGGCCGGGATCTTCGAGAACCTGAAGGAAGCCGCGCTGACCATGCAGCAGGGCGGGGGCATCGGCTATGACTTCTCGACCATCCGGCCGCGCGGCGCGGCGGTCCACGGGGTGGCGGCCGATGCCTCGGGGCCGCTGAGCTTCATGGATGTCTGGGATGCGATGTGCCGCACGATCATGTCGGCCGGGTCGCGGCGCGGCGCGATGATGGCGACGATGCGCTGCGACCATCCGGACATCCTTGCCTTCATCGAGGCCAAGCAGGATCCGGCGCGGCTTCGGATGTTCAACCTATCGGTGCTGGTCACCGACGCCTTCATGGCGGCGGTCAAGGCGGACGGGCCCTGGGATCTGGTCTTCGACGGCCGCGTCTATCACACCCTGCCGGCGCGCGATCTGTGGAACCGGATCATGCGCGCAACCTACGACTACGCCGAGCCGGGGGTGATCTTCATCGACCGGATCAACGCGATGAACAATCTCGGCTATGCCGAGACCATCGCGGCGACCAATCCCTGCGGCGAGCAGCCCCTGCCGCCCTACGGGGCCTGCCTTCTGGGCTCGATCAACCTGGCGCGGCTGGTGCCCGACCCCTTCGGCACGAACGCCGCGCTCGACCTTGATGCGCTCGACGATCTGGTGCGGATTGCGGTGCGGATGATGGACAACACCGTCGACGCGTCGCGCTTTCCCCTGCCGCAGCAGGCGGCCGAGGCGCAGGCCAAGCGCCGCATCGGGCTGGGGGTCACGGGTCTGGCCGATGCGCTCCTGATGGTCGGTGCGCGCTACGGCTCCGAGGCGGCGGCGCGGCTTACCGGTGAGTGGATGCACCGGATCGCGCGGACCGCCTATCTCGCCTCGGTCGATCTGGCGAAGGAAAAGGGCGCGTTCCCGCTCTTCGATGCCGAGAAGTATCTCGCCTCGGGCACGATGCGCCGGATGGACGAGGATGTGCGGGCCGCGATCGCCCGACACGGCATCCGCAACGCGCTCCTGACCTCGGTCGCCCCGACCGGGACGATCAGCCTTTACGCGGGCAATGTCTCCTCCGGGATCGAGCCGGTCTTCGCCTATGCCTACACGCGCAAGGTTCTCCAGAAGGACGGGTCGCGCACCGAGGAGGAGGTGGTGGACTACGCCGTCGCGCTCTGGCGCGAACGCTTCGGCGACAAGCCCCTGCCCGAGCATTTCGTGAACGCCCAGACCCTGCCGCCGCTCGACCACGTGCGCATGCAGGCCGCGGCCCAGACCTGGGTCGATTCATCGATCTCGAAGACGATCAACTGCCCCGAGGACATTTCCTTCGACGCGTTCAAGGACGTCTACATGGCGGCCTGGGATCAGGGGTGCAAGGGCTGCACCACCTACCGCCCGAACCCCGTGACCGGGAGCGTCCTGTCGGTCAGCCAGTCGTCCGAGAAGGCCCCGGAGGCCGACAAGGGCGCCGAGGTCGTCTATCTGTCCGAGCCGCTCGACCGGCCGCAGGCGCTGGAGGGCACGACCTACAAGCTCAAGTGGCCCGACAGCGAACACGCGATCTACATCACCATCAACGACATCGTGCAGGCCGGCCACCGCCGTCCCTTCGAGGTCTTCATCAACTCGAAGAACATGGAGCATTTCGCCTGGACCGTGGCGCTCACGCGGATGATCTCGGCGGTCTTCCGGCGCGGCGGTGACGTGAGTTTCGTCGTCGAGGAACTCAAGGCCGTATTCGATCCGCGCGGCGGCGCCTGGATGGAAGGGCGCTACATCCCCTCGATCCTGGCCGCGATCGGCGGGGTGATCGAGCGGCACATGATCGCGATCGGGTTCCTCACGTCGGAGGGGGCGGGGCTCAAGTCCGACCCGAAGGCGCTCGCGGTTGCGGTGGGCGAAGCGCCGCGCGGGCCGGCCTGTCCGTCCTGCGGGCAGCGCGGCATGCAGATGGTCGAGGGCTGCATGACCTGTCCGTCCTGCGGCTACTCGAAGTGCGGCTAGCCCGGGCCGTCAACGGCAGGCATGGTATTGCCCGGTCGTCCCGAAAACGACGGCATGCATCAGCCGGCCGGGCCAGAGCGTGAAGAGCCCCGCAACGATCAGCGCCCAGAAGAAGAGTGATCGCATGGCTCGCCTGTGGCCTGCCACCTCATGGCGCCGCGCATGGGTGACCGCCCCGGGCAGCGCCACCAGGGTGAAGACCGACAGGCCGTGAATCACGCTGAAGGGCCCGAAGGTGCAGATCGTGTGGATGAAAAAGGACGTCGCCGCAACCGTCGCCATCAGCCCCACCCAGAGCCATCCGGCGACGCGGTGCGGGACCGTGCCCTTCGGCGCGGCCAGTTGCACGACCCCAAGCACCAGCGCCGCGATGGCCGCGAAGGCATGGGCGATGACTACGGCGGGCGCGGCCAGCAGGGGCACGAATGTCACGGCCGGGTCCCTCCCACAGATCGCCCCGTCGCCGCAGAGCCTCTGACTCCGGCCCGCCATTGGCAAGCCGGATCCTCGCCAGGCCGTCGGCAGGCGAGGCCCAAGGGGCGGGATCAGTCCGGGAACCCTGTCTCCAGGAACACCCGCACAGCCTCTTCGAACGCCCGCGGCTGCTCGGCGTGAAGCCAGTGACCGGCGCCGGGAATGCGGGCGAAGCGGGCCTTCGGGAAAAGCGCCTTGATCGCCGCGCGGTGTTCGGGGCGGACATAGTCCGAGAGCGCCCCGGTCAGGAACAGGGCCGGCCCGTCAAAGCGCCCTTCGGTTCCGGGCCATCCGGTGATCCGGTCCATCTCGCGTTCCAGCGTGTCGAGGTTGAGCCGCCAGCGGGGCGGATCGGACTTCAGGTCGAGCGACTGGAGCAGGAAGGCGCGGGTGCCCGGATCGCCGATGCCGGCCGCGAGCCGCCGGTCGGCCTCGGACCGCTGCGTCAGACCCGCAAGGTCCAGCCCCCGCAACGCCGCGATGAGGTGGTTCTGGCTGTGGGCGTAGGACACGGGGGCAATGTCGGCCACCACCAGACGACGGACGAGAGCGCCCTCGGTCAGCGCCAGCTGCATCGCCGCCTTGCCGCCCATGGAATGGCCGAGCACGTCCGCCCGTCCTCCGGCTTCGGCCCGGATCACCTCGGCGAGATCGGCGGCAAGCTCCGGGTAGCGGTGGCTCTTCGCCCAGGGACTGTCGCCGTGGTTGCGCATGTCCACGGCCAGGACCAGCCGGTCCGCGGACAGCCGGCGCGCGATCACGCCCCAGTTGCGGGCCGAACCGAAGAGCCCGTGGGCGATCAGCAGGGGCGGCCGAGCGGTCGGCGCGCCGTGGCGCAGGACGTGCAGCATGACCGAGGCATAGCGCGCGCCCGTGTCCGCCACCAGTGCCGTTGCGGGTCCGGGGGCAAGAAGCTAACCTTGCCCCGGTGTTCAAGGGGTTGTCGGATGACCAGCATGGCCACGCAGCAGCTTGCCGACCGGGTGGCCCAGCTGATGGAGGATCGGCTCGGGATCCGCGGGCAGGGGCTGGCCGCCAAGCTGCGCCGCGGCGGCCGCCTGTTGCCGCGGCGGGTGCGGTCCGAGGCCGAGTATCTGGCGCGGGCCTGCGAGGAGGCGAAGGTTCCCAAACTCGCCCTGCGTCTCGACCACGCGCGCATCACCCGCGCGTACGACGCCTGCGTGCGCTATCTCAAGCCGCTGGGAGCCGGCGCGCGGCGCAAGGCGGTGCTTCTGAACCTCGCCACCAGCCTTGCGGTCGTCGCCCTCGGAACCTTCGCGCTGGCGCTCGTGGTGCTGGTCTGGCGCGGCTATCTCTGATCCGCGGGCTTCTTCTTCGTCGAAATACCCCGGGGGGCCGCGCCCCGGGACGGGGCGCGCATCAGGGGGGCAGCGCCCCCCTCAGAGACCCGGATAGATCGGGAAGCGCGCGCAGAGCGCCGCGACCTTGGCCTTGACCGCCGACTCGACCGCGCCGTTGCCGTCCTCGCCGTTGGCCGCCAGCCCGTCCACCACCTCGACGATCAGCCGGCCGATCTCGCGGAACTCGGCCTCCCGGAAGCCGCGGGTGGTGCCGGCCGGCGTGCCGAGCCGCACGCCGGAGGTGACGGTCGGCTTCTCCGGGTCGAAGGGGATGCCGTTCTTGTTGCAGGTGATGTGCGCGCGGCCCAGCGCCTTTTCGGTCGCGTTGCCCTTCACGCCCTTGGGGCGCAGGTCCACAAGCATCACATGCGTATCCGTGCCGCCGGTGACGATCGCGAGTCCGCCCTTCATCAGCTCGTCGGCCAGCGCCTGCGCGTTGGCGATCACCTGCCGGGCATAGACCTTGAACTCGGGCCGCAGCGCCTCGCCGAAGGCCACGGCCTTCGCGGCGATGACATGCATCAGGGGTCCGCCCTGGATGCCGGGGAAGATCGCCGAATTGACCTTCTTGGCGATCTCCTCGTCATTGGTCAGGATCATCCCGCCACGCGGGCCGCGCAGGGTCTTGTGGGTGGTGGTGGTCACCACGTCGGCCGCCGGGAAGGGCGAGGGATGGGCGCCGCCCGCCACCAGTCCCGCGAAATGCGCCATGTCCACCAGAAGGTAGGCGCCCACCCTGTCGGCGATGGCGCGGAAGGCCGCGAAATCGATCTGGCGCGGGATCGCCGAGCCGCCGGCGATGATGAGCTTCGGCTTGTGCTCCTCGGCCAGCCGCGCCACCTCGTCGTAGTCGATCCGGTTGTCCTGCGGACGCACGCCGTACTGCACCGCGTGGAACCACTTGCCCGACTGGTTCGGCGCCGCGCCGTGGGTGAGGTGCCCGCCCGAGGCGAGGTTCATGCCCAGAATGGTGTCGCCCGGTTTCAGCAGCGCGTTGAACACGCCCTGGTTGGCCTGGCTGCCCGAGTTGGGCTGCACGTTGGCGAAGGCGCAGCCGAACAGCGCCTTGGCGCGCTCGATGGCCAGGTTTTCCGCCACGTCCACGAACTGGCAGCCGCCGTAGTAGCGCTTGCCCGGATAGCCCTCGGCGTATTTGTTGGTCATCACCGATCCCTGCGCCTCCATGACGGCGGCCGAGACGATGTTTTCCGACGCGATCAGCTCGATTTCGTCGCGCTGGCGGCCAAGCTCGTCACGGATCGCGGCGGCGATCTCGGGGTCGCGGCTGGACAGGGCTTCGGAAAAGAAACCGGCGTCGCGCTGATCGGTCATCGGGGGCTCCTCGGGATGGGCATGATCGGCCGTTTCCTAGCCGAGAAACGCACCGGCGCAAAGGTCGGATTGCGTCGGGAAGCGCCCGCCCTGCGACAGCACCGGAGGCGGCGCCTTGCATTCGCCCCCCACCAATGCCTTGATGCGCCAAATCCGGAGGAGACCCCATGCCCGGCGACACGCCGATCGCCTTCCTCGCCAGCGAGACCGAGGCCGCGCAGGCGGCCCTGGTCCGGCTCGAGGCGCGCTACGGAAACCGTCCGGTCGAGGCGGCCCGCGTGATCGTGGCTCTGGGCGGCGACGGCTTCATGCTGCAGACGCTGCATCTGGCCGAGGGCCGCGACCTGCCGGTCTACGGGATGAACTGCGGAACGATCGGCTTCCTCATGAACGACTTTGCCGAGGAGGGGCTGCGCGAGCGGCTGGCGGCCGCCGAAGAGGCGGTCATCCATCCGTTGGCGATGCAGGCCGTCTGTGCCGACGGCAGCGTCCATGACGCCCTTGCCATCAACGAGGTGTCGCTCCTGCGCGCCGGGCCGCAGGCGGCCAAGCTGCGGATCAGCGTGAACGGCCGGGTGCGGCTGCCCGAGCTTGTCTGCGACGGGGTGATCCTGTCCACACCGGCCGGATCGACCGCCTACAACTATTCGGCGCACGGGCCGATCCTGCCGATCGGGTCGAACGTGCTCGCGCTGACCGCCATTGCCGCCTTTCGCCCCCGCCGCTGGCAGGGCGCCATCCTGCCGGCCACAGCCTCGGTGCGCGTCGAGGTGATCGAGGCGGCCAAGCGCCCGGTGATGGCGGATGCGGATTCGCGGTCGGTGCGCGATGTGGTCTCGGTCGAGATCCGCAGCGAGCCTGCGGTCCGGCACCGCATCCTCTTCGATCCCGGTCACGGTCTGGAAGAACGGCTGATGCGCGAGCAGTTCGCCTGACGGGCGTCCTGCGGCGGGTCAGGGCCGCAGCGCCGCGTCCAGATCGGCGAAGAGATCCTCGGGATCCTCGATGCCGACCGACAGCCGCAGGAGATCGGGCGGGCAGGGTGAACCCTCGCCCTCGATCGAGGCGCGGTGCTCGATCAGGCTCTCGACACCGCCGAGCGACGTGGCGCGCTTCCACAGGCCGACCCGCGCCGCCGCGGCGACGGCGGCGGCCGGACCCCCGGCCACGCGCAGGGACAGCATGCCGCCGAAGCCGCCCTGCATCTGGCGCGCGGCGATCGCGTGCCCGGGGTGCGTGGCAAGGCCGGGGTAGAGCACCTGGGACACGGCCGGGTGGTCCGAGAACCGGGTGGCCAGCGCCATCGCCGAGGCCGAGGCGGCGGCCACGCGCAGGTGCAGCGTTCGCATGCCGCGGATCAGCAGGAACGCCTCCCAGGGGCCGAGGATCGCGCCGACCGACCGGCGGAAGCCCTTGATGCGGTCCCAGAGCGGACCGGGGCGCGCCACCGAAAGCGCGCCGGCCACAACATCGGAATGACCGTTGAGATACTTGGTCGCCGCGTGCATCACGATGTCGGCGCCATGGGACAGCGGACGCGACAGCGCCGGCGAGGCGCAGGTCGAATCGACCGCGACCCGTGCGCCGGCGGCCGCGGCGAGGGCGGACACGGCCGACAGGTCAACCACATCCCAGAGCGGATTGGCCGGGGTCTCGACCCAGATCAGCCGGGTGCGGTCGGGCCGGATGGCCGCCTGCACGGCGGCGAGGTCGGTCATGTCCACGAAGGTCGTCTCGATCCCCCACCGGGCCGCCTCCTCGCGCAGCCATTTGCGCAGCGACCAGTACATGACCCGGGGCGCGATCACATGGTCGCCGGGCGAAAGCGACAGGAAGACCGCCGTGGCGGCCGCCATGCCGGAGGAGAAGACCAGACTGTCCTCGGCGCCCTCCAGCATGGTCAGGATCTCCTCGGCCTCGCGCACCGTCTGGTTGTCGGGGCGCGCATAGACGAAGCCCGAGGAGTAGCCGTTGTCCGGGTCGCGCAGGAAGGTGGTGGAGACGTGCACCGGGGCCACG
Organism: Pseudomonadota bacterium; assembly: GCA_049324535.1. GTDB lineage: Bacteria > Pseudomonadota > Alphaproteobacteria > Rhodobacterales > Rhodobacteraceae > JBMOOG01. Next base: position 28,957 of record JBMOOG010000014.1, read on the forward strand.
ATCGCGCGCGTCGCCGGATCGACATGCCCCATGGCCTGCGCCGCCAGGCTGCGCGCGCTCCAGGTGTTCCGCCGTTCGTCCGTCATGCTGCTGCCTTCCGTTCCGATGCGGCCATGAGTTGCCGGAATGGCGGAAAGGTCAAGGCTGGCCGGCGGGGATCAGGACTTCCAGCCTTCGATCTTGCGGTAGAGCGTCGAGGGCGCGACCTCGAGCACGCGCGCGGCCTTCGGGATCGAGCCGCCGTGGCGGGCGATGGTCTCTTCGATCACCAGCCGCTCGATCTCGGCCAGCGGACGGCCGAGCAAGCCTTCGAGCGTCGCACCGGCTGTCCGTGCGGAGGCCGCCGGTTCGGAGGGGCCGGCAGGGGTCTCATGCCGGATTTCCGGCGGCAGCATCGACCGGGTGACGACCGGCCCGTCGTTCAGGACCACGACATTGCGGACGACGTTCAGAAGCTGGCGGACGTTGCCGGGCCAGGGATAGGACAGGAACAGGGACTTGACCTCGGGGTCGAGGGCACGGAAGGACCGTCCCTCTTCCTTCGAGAACTGGAGGAGCGCCGCCTCGGCGATCGTCACCACATCGGCGTCCCGGTCGCGCAGCGGCGGCATGTGGATGGGGACCACGTGCAGGCGGTAGTAGAGATCCTCGCGGAAGAGGCCGCGCCGGACGGCGTCGAGCGGATCGCGGTTGGTCGCGCACACGATGCGGACGTTCACCTTGCGGGGCCGCGTGGCGCCGACCGGCTGGATGGTCGAGGTCTGGAGGAACCGCAGGAGCTTGGTCTGAAGGTTCGGATCGAGCTCGCAGATCTCGTCCAGAAACAGCGTTCCGCCATCCGCCGCCGCGGCCGCGCCCGGCTTGTCGGAAATCGCACCGGTGAACGAGCCCTTGAGGTGGCCGAACACTTCCGATTCAAGGAGCTCGGAAGGGATGGCGCCGCAGTTCAGCGGCACGAACGGACCCTGGGCCCGATCGGACAGGGCATGCACGGCCTGGGCGCAGAGTTCCTTGCCGGTCCCGGACTCGCCGGTGATGAACACCGTGGCCATCGACCGGGCGACCGAGCGGATCTTGCCATAGACCTGCCGCATCGGTTCGGACTGTCCCAGGAACTCGCCGGGTTCGGCGCGGGCAGGTTCCGGGGCCGCGCGTCCGGTCCGCCGCGCGAGGGCGTTGCCGACCGCGTTGAGGAATCGCTGCTCGTCGAAGGGCTTGACCAGGAATTCGTGCGCGCCGAGGCGCATGGCCTCGACCGCCTTGTTCATCGATCCGTTGGCGGTGATCACGATGACCGGAATGCCGGGGCGTTCGGCCAGCATGTCGCGCATGAGATCCAGCCCGTCACGATCGGGGAGCATCAGGTCCAGAAGCACGGCGTCGGGGCGGGCGGCGCGGAATGCGGCGAGGCCTTCGGTCGCGTTTGCGGCGGTCACGACGTCGTAGCCGGCCGAACGCAGCACCGACTCGTAGACCATCTGAAGCGAGGGGGTGTCCTCGACCAGAAGAAGCGCTCCGGCGGTCATGGGCGACCTTTCACGCGCTCGGCGGCGACAAGGGCCTGAAGTTCGGCGAGGCGCTGCATGGTCTCGTCCGCGATGCGGCCGAGATCCTCGGCGTCCTTGCGATGCGCCTGGGCGTTCAGCGTCTCGGCCAGACGCTGAAGGCGCTCGGCCCCGACCGCGCCGGCCAGCGCGATCAGCACATGGGTTTCCGCCCGGATCACCGACCAGTCGGCGCCCGGAAGGCCTCGGCCAAGCCGTTCGGCCACGCCGGCGAGGTCCTCGTGCAGCCGCTCGACCAGCTCGCCCGCCCCGTCCGGCCCGGCGATGTCCAGCAGATGATCGAAACGGTCGCGGTTCAGCGTCGGCGACGTGTCGCCGGTCTCGGGGGGCGCGACCGCGACGCCTTCGTGGCTCAGCACCTGGGCGATGGCCTGGCCGACCGTCTCGATGCCGGCCAGCGGCTTGGTCAGGATCGCGTCGGCGCCGGCCTCGTAGATCATGTCGCGGTTGGAGCGCAGCACATAGGCCGTGACCGCGATGATGGGCATGTGGCTGTGCAGCCGGTCGTTCGAGCGCAGGGCGCGGATGACGTCCAGCCCCGAGAGCCGCGGCATCTCGATGTCGATCAGCGCCAGATCGAACCGTTCGCGTTCCAGCCAGTGGATGGCCTCGACCCCGTCCGACGCGATCTCGCAGGCCGCCCCCATCCGGGCCAGCATATGGGCGAGGATCGTCTGGTTGGTCGGGTTGTCCTCGGCGACCAGAACCTTGATGCGGCTGAGATCCGGCAGGCGCACGGTCGCGTCGGGGGTCGCCATGGTCCATCGGTCCGGCGGCAGTTCGAGCGTCACGCTGGCGCCGCCGCCGGCGCGGTTGCCGACCCGGATGGTGCCGCCGAGCCGGCCGGTCATGTTCTTGCTGATGTGCATGCCCATGCCTTGCCCCGGCTTCGGCGCGTCCTCGGGACGCCCCGCGTATTCGAAGAGCCGGGCAAGGGCCGCATCCGAGAACCCGGGCCCGTCATCATCGACGGTCATGGTCAGGGCGCCGTTCGGGGCAAGACCCACCGTCAGCCGGATGCGGCCGCGGTCGGTGTATTTCACCGCGTTCGACAGGAGGTTCGCCAGCACCCGTTCCAGCGCGATCCGGTCGAGAGCCAGCACCTGCGGAACGTCCGGGGCCACCGAGACCTCGAAGGCCAGCCCCTTTTCCTTGGCGCGGCCCGACCAGCGCATCTCGATGTCATAGAGAAGCCGGGCCATCTGCACATTGGCCGGGTGGGTCGCCGCGAAGTCCTCCTCGCCCAGCATCAGCGCCAGCGTTTCTTCGAGAAGCCGTGCCAGAACCTCGCCCGAGGCGCGAATCCGTTCAAGCTGGAGGCGGGCCGCGTCGTCGAGGCCCGACTGGTCGATCAGGCGCAGGCCGCCGATGATGTCCGAGACCGCCGAGCGCAGATCATGGCCGAGCAGGGACAGGCGCCCAGGTTCCGTCCCCGCGCCGGTGTCTGCCGCATGCTGGCGGGGGCGATCGCTGGGGGCAGAAAGCGTCATCCAAACGTCTCGGGAGCAGTCGCGAACACGAAATACCGTCACACGCCATGCCTGTGCGGTGCGGCATGACGGTCAAACTCTACGGCAAGAGCCTTTCCGCGCCAACCTGTCTGAAACGATATGTCCTGCGGATCTGCGCCCGCCGGGCGGCCGGCGGCTCAGGCGGGCTGGCGCGGGTATCCGAGGCGTCGAAGCGCCGTGCCGATCTCGTCGAGGATCGCCGGGTCGTCGATGGTGGCCGGCATCTTCCAGTCGGTCCCGTCGGCAATCTTGACCATGGTGCCACGCAGGATCTTGCCTGACCGGGTCTTGGGAAGCCGGTCCACCACGCAGGCCAGCTTGAAGGCCGCGACCGGTCCGATCTGGTCGCGCACCAGGCGGACGCACTCGGTCACCACCTCGTCATGGGGCCGGTTCGACCCCTTGTTGAGGCAGAGGAAGCCCATCGGCACCTGGCCCTTCAGGTCGTCCGCGACACCGATGACCGCGCATTCGGCCACGTCGGGATGGCTGGCGAGCACCTCCTCCATTGCGCCGGTCGACAGCCGGTGGCCGGCGACGTTGATGACATCGTCGGTCCGGGCCATGATGTAGAGGTAGCCGTCCTCGTCGATGTAGCCCGCATCGCCGGTCTCGTAGTAGCCGGGGAAGTGGTCGAGGTAGGACTTGCGGAAGCGTGCCTCGGCATTCCACAGCGTCGGAAGCGTGCCGGGGGGCAGCGGCAGCCGGATGGCGATCGCGCCGAGCGTGCCGGGGGGCACGGGATGGCCGCCCTCGTCCAGCACCTGCACGTCGTAGCCCGGCATCGGCACCGACGGCGACCCGATCTTGACCGGCAGTTCCTCGATGCCCAGTGGGTTTGCGGCGATCGCCCAGCCGGTCTCGGTCTGCCACCAGTGGTCGACCACCGGCACGTTCAGGTGCCGCTGGGCCCACTTCACCGTGTCGGGATCGGCGCGCTCGCCGGCAAGATAGAGTGCCTCGAGCGAGCGCAGGTTGTAGTCGCCGACCAGCCTGCCTTCGGGATCCTCGCGCTTGATCGCCCGCAGGGCGGTCGGCGCGGTGAAGAAGGACTTGACCTTGTGGTTCTGGATGACACGCCAGAAGGTGCCCGCGTCGGGGGTGCCGACGGGCTTGCCCTCGAAGACGATGGTCGTGCAGCCGGCGATCAGTGGGCCGTAGCAGATGTAGCTGTGGCCGACGACCCAGCCCACGTCGGACGCGGCCCAGAACACATCGCCGGTGCCGACGTTGTAGATGTTGCGCATGGACCATTGCAGCGCGACCAGATGGCCGGCCGTCGGGCGCACCACGCCCTTCGGCGCACCGGTGGTGCCGGAGGTGTAGAGGATGTAGACCGGGTGATCGCCTTCGACCGGCACGCAGTCGGCCGGTTCCACCCCGTAATGGAAACTGTGCCAGGCGTAGTCCCGCCCCTCGGTCAGTTTCGCCACTTCCTGCTCGCGCTGGAAGATCACGCAGAAGTCGGGCTTGTGGGTCGCCTGGTCGATGGCGGCATCGAGCAGCGGCTTGTAATGCACGACCCGGCCGGGCTCGAGCCCGCAGGAGGCGGCGATGATGGCCTTCGGCTTGGCGTCGTCGATGCGCACGGCCAGCTCGTGGGCCGCAAAGCCCCCGAACACCACGGAATGGATGGCGCCGAGGCGCGCGCAGGCCAGCATCGCCTCGAGCGCCTCGGGGATCATCGGCATGTAGAGGATCACCCGGTCGCCCTTGCCGATGCCCTTGGCGCGCAGCGCCCCGGCCAGCGAGGCCACCCGCGTCTGCAGCTCGCGGTAGGTGATGCCCTTGGTCGAATGCGTGATCGGGCTGTCGTGGATGATGGCGATCTGGTTGCCGCGTCCGGCCTCGACGTGGCGGTCCACCGCGTTCCAGCAGGTGTTGACCAGCCCGTCCTTGAACCATTCGTAGATCGGCGCCTTGTCGGCCCAGAGCGCCCGCGAGGGCTTGCGGTCCCAGTCGATGGCCGCGGCCGCCTCCATCCAGAACGCCTCGGGGTCCGCCAGCCAGCGCGCATAGACGTCCTTGTAGGTCATTCCGGGTCTCCTCCTGCGGTGCAAAATTCCGTTACAAACTTGGCGACATGCACGCAAGTATATTGCGCCGCCGCCTGCGTTCCCGAGCTGCCGCCAAACTCGTGGAATCGGCGAGCGCGACCGTCACGGTCGGGGGGCAGACCGGCGGGATCTGACCGATCCGAGGCCACCGGCTTGTGGTCGATCCGGCACCGGGATACAGGACTGCCGTGCATTGCCGCGGGTAAGGGTATGCGGGGGCCGCTCTACATCATGTGGGCTCAGGGCCTGGATCAGGCCCCAGTTCTGGTTCGGCGGGTGCACGCCCTCTGGGCGCGCTACAATCCGGGCCTTCAGATCCGCGTCATCGAGGGGGCGGAGGTCCAGTCCCTCGTGCGTGCCGAAGGGATCGACCCCTCGGGGTTGAGCACCCAGATCCTGTCCGATCTGATCCGGATGATCCTTCTGGGACAAACGGGCGGGATCTGGGCGGACGCCACGGTGATGCCGGTGATGCCGCTCGATGCCTGGCTGCCGGGCCGGCTGGGGGCGACCGGTTTTTTCGCCTTCTCGAACGCCAACCGCGACCGCTTGCTTTCTAGCTGGTTCCTTGCGGCCGAGCCCGGGAACCGTCTGGTGGCGCGCTGGCGCGATTCGGTCGTCGCCTATTTCCGCACTCCGCGCCGCAGCGCAAAGCAGGCACCGCCCTTCATCCGGCTTGCCCAGGCTTGGCGGACCCATCGAGACGCGGCGTCCTTCGCCCGCCCCGATGTGGCGGCACGTACCCGCTATTACCCCTATCAGATCCTGCACTACCATTTCGGCCACCTTGTCGCGACCGATCCCGAGGCCGCGGCTCGGTGGCGGGCGGTGCCGGCGCTTCCGGCCGAGAGGGCCGGTCTGCTCAAGCGGGCCTGCGTCAAGGCCGGCGGACACCCCGACCCATATGAAGTGAAGCGTCTGCTCTCGGCCTCGCCCGTGCACAAGCTGAACTGGCGCAAGCCGGAGCTGTTCACGGCGGCCCTCGACGCGGCCGAGCAGCGGTTGGCGGACGGCGGCGGCGACCCGGCCGTGCCGACTCAGCCGTAGCTTGCGACCGGCGTGCCGGCGATGGCCGACATGTTCAGAAGGCCGCGCGCGGTGATGGCCGGGGTCACGACATGGGCGCGGTTGCCCATGCCGATCAGGATCGGCCCGACCTCCAGCCCGCCGGCCTTCATCTTCAGGATGTTGCGCACGCCCGATGCCGCGTCGGCCGAAGCGAAGACCAGCACGTTGGCGGCGCCCTCGTAGCGCGCGCCGGGAAGCAGGCGGTCGCGCAGCGTCTGGTCGAGCGCCGCATCGACATTCATCTCGCCCTCGTAGGCGAAGTCCGGCTCGCGCGAGTCGAGGATCTCGAGCGCGGTGCGCATCCGCAGGGCCGCGCCGTTGTCCATGTTGCCGAACTGGCTCTGTGTGCAGAGCGCGATCTTCGGGGCGAGCCCGAACCGGCGCACGTGGCGGGCGGCGCCGATCACGGTGTCGGCAATCTGCGCAGGGGTCGGCTCGGGGTGCACATGGGTGTCGGCGATGAAGAGCGGGCCGTCCTCGAGGATCATCAGCGACAGCGCCGCCACCGGGTGCAGGCCGCCGCGCGCGAGGATCTGGCGCACGTAGCCCAGATGCCAGAGGTACTGGCCGAAGGTGCCGCAGATCAGGCTGTCGGCCTCGCCCCGGTGGACCATCACCGCGCCGATGGCGGTGGTGTTGGTGCGCATGACCGCACGGGCGATGTCCGGGGTGACGCCGCGCCGCGCCATCAGCGTGTGATAGGTTTCCCAGTAGTCGCGGTAGCGCGGGTCGTTCTCCGGGTTCACCAGGTGAAAGTCGCGGCCCGGCCGGATCGGCAGGCCGTAGCGCTCGCAGCGGCTTTCGACCACCTCGGGGCGTCCGATCAGGATCGGGACGTCGGTGGTTTCCTCGAGCATGGCGTTGGCGGCGCGCAGCACCCGTTCGTCCTCGCCCTCGGCAAAGACGATGCGGCGCGTCGCCTGGCGCGCGGCCTCGAACACCGGGCGCATCAGCAGCGCCGAGCGGAACACCGACCCGTCCAGCCGGCGCTTGTAGGCGTCGAGGTCGGCAATCGGGCGGGTCGCGACGCCGGTGTCCATCGCCGCGCGGGCCACCGCACTGGCCACGACGCCGATGAGCCGCGGGTCGAAGGGCTTTGGGATCAGGTAGTCCGCGCCGAAGGTCATCGTCTCGCCCCGGTAGGCGGCGGCGGCCTCGGCGCTGGTGGTGGCGCGGGCGAGGCCGGCAATGCCCTCGATGCAGGCGATCTGCATCGCGTCGTTGATCTCGGTCGCGCCGACGTCGAGGGCGCCGCGGAAGATGAACGGAAAGCACAGGACGTTGTTGACCTGGTTGGGGTAGTCCGACCGGCCGGTGGCGATGATCGCATCGGGGGCGACCGAGCGCACGTCGTCGGGCAGGATCTCGGGCGTGGGGTTGGCCAGCGCGAAGACAATGGGACGGGGCGCCATCCTCGCGACCATCTGCGGGGTGAGAACGCCGGGGCCGGACAGGCCGAGAAACAGGTCCGCCCCGCCGATAACGTCGTCGAGCGTGCCGGGTGTGGTGCCCTGGGCATAGGCCTGCTTCTGCGGGGTCATCTGCTCGGTCCGGCCATGGTAGACCAGTCCCGCGATGTCGCAGAGCCAGACGTTCTCCCGGCGCACCCCCAGCTTCAGCAGCATGTTCAGGCAGGCGATTCCGGCAGCGCCTCCGCCGGTCGAGACCACCTTGATGTCCTCGAACCGCTTTCCGGCAACCGCAAGCGCGTTGGTTGCGGCGGCGCCGACCACGATCGCGGTGCCGTGCTGGTCGTCGTGGAAGACCGGGATCTTCATCCGCTTGCGGCAGTATTCCTCGACCACGAAGCAGTCGGGGGCCTTGATGTCCTCGAGGTTGATCGCGCCGAAGGTGGGCTCGAGCGCGCAGACGATCTCGGCCAGCCGGACGGGATCGGGCTCGTTCAGTTCGATGTCGAAGCAGTCGATGCTTGCGAATTTCTTGAAGAGCACCGCCTTGCCCTCCATCACCGGCTTGGCGGCCGCCGGGCCGATGTTGCCAAGGCCAAGGACCGCGGTGCCGTTCGAGACGACCGCGACAAGGTTGCCGCGGGCGGTGTAGCGGCTGGCGGCGGCGGGGTCGGCCTTGATCTCGAGGCAGGCCTCGGCCACGCCCGGCGAGTAGGCGCGGGCGAGGTCGCGGCCATTGGCGAGCGGCTTGGTGGCGCGGACCTCGAGCTTTCCGGGCTTCGGGAACTCGTGGTAGTCCAGCGCCGCCTGCCGGGCGCTGTCGCTGCGCGCTTCGTCCATCGGTCCCTCCCTCGAATTGGTTTAACGCTAAACCATTTCTCTCGCGCGCAGAATGCCCCGTTCGCCGCAAGAGTTTCAAGGGCAAGTTGCAAATCCGCGAAGGCCCGGCCCGGTTTCCGCCGGCGCGCGGCCGGCGCGGGGGCGCCGGATTGAAATTGCGGTGTGGCCCGGCAGCCGATAGACCAAAGCCAGACTTCCGTGGGAGACGACGCGATGCAGAACATCCGGGCCGAGGTGCGGCTTCCGACGCGGGCTCTGACCGAGGACATCGGATTCTTCACCCGCAGGCTCGGGATGCGGATGGACAGCATCTGGCCGGCCGACAATCCGCGCGTCGCCACCTTTTCGGGTCACGGCCTGCGCCTGCGGCTTGAGACCGGGGACGCCGCGCCGGGATGCCTGGCCATCCTGGCCGACGATCCGGTCCTGATCGCCGGGGGTGCTACGCATCTGACCGCGCCGGGCGGCACCGAGATCGTGATCGAGCCGCTCGATCCGCCGGTGGTCCTGCCGCCGACCCGGCACGAATTCGTCGTGCGACGGCTGGCCGACAAGGCGCCCTGGATCGTCGGCCGCGCGGGCATGCAGTACCGCGATCTGGTGCCCTCGCGGCTGGGCGGCGCGATGATCGCAAGCCACATCCGCATCCCGGACGGCGGGCCGGTGCCGGACATGGTGCATTTCCACAAGGTCGGCTTTCAGCTGATCTTCTGCATCAGGGGCTGGGTCGATGTCGTCTACGAGGATCAGGGCGGCCCGCGGCGCCTGACCGCCGGAGACTGCTTCATCCAGCCGCCCGAGATCCGGCACCGCGTTCTCGAGGCCAGCGACGGGATCGAGGTGATCGAGATCGGCGTGCCGGCCGAGCATGTCACCGAGATCGAGCACAGCATCACGCTGCCCACCGCCGATCTGCGGCCGGACCGCGAATGGCAGGGCCAGCGCTTCGTGCACAACCGCGCCGAGGGTGCGGTCTGGGGCCCGTTCCGTCTGCCGGGGTTCCTCTGCCGCGACACCACCATTGCCGACAACACCCGCGGCGTTGCCGGCGTGCAGGTCGTGCGCCGGGGCGAGGGCGATCCGGTCTGGACCCGCCACGACGCCGACATCCTGTTCAGCTTCGTGATGGCGGGCCGGATGACGCTCGAGGGCGAGGGGCAACCGCCGAAGGATCTGACGGCGGGCGATGCCTTCGTGATCCCGCCGGCCTTCGCCACGCGCTATCGCGACCCGTCCCCCGACCTCGAGATCCTCGAGGTCTCGCTGCCGGGCCGCTTCGCGACCGAGCGGATCGGCTGAGCGCGGCGAGCCGCCTTGCATCGCCGGGCCGCCGGCGCCAGAGTCGCGACCGCAAGATGAAGGAGAAGGCCATGTCCTTGCTCGACGCCGCGCGCCAGGTGCGCGAAAACGCCTACGCGCCCTATTCCCGTTTCAAGGTGGGGGCCGCGGTGCGCGGGGCCTCGGGGCGGATCTACCGGGGCTGCAACGTCGAGAACGTCGCCTATCCCGAGGGAACCTGCGCCGAGGCGGGGGCAATCGCGGCGATGGTCGCGGCGGGTGAGACCGAGCTGGTCGAGGTGGCGGTGATCGCCGACAGCCCCGCACCGGTGCCGCCCTGCGGCGGATGCCGGCAGAAGCTTGCCGAATTCGGGCGCCACGACGTGACCGTGACGCTGGCCACGGTGGACGGCGCGACGCTGACCACCACGGTCGGCGACCTGCTGCCGGGCAGTTTCACCGCCGCGCACATGGAGCGGACCTGACATGGCCTCCGGCTTCGACGCGCGCGGCATCATCGTCTCGGTGCGCGACCGCAAGGGACTGTCGCCCGAGGCGGCGACCTGGTTCGCGCAGGGGCTGGCCTCGGGCGATGTGACCGACGCGCAGGCCGGAGCCTTTGCGATGGCCGTCCTCCTGAACGGTCTGGGGGACGAGGGCCGCGTCGCGCTGACCCGGGCGATGCGCGATTCCGGCAAGGTGCTGACCTGGGATCTGCCGGGGCCGGTGCTCGACAAGCATTCGACCGGGGGCATCGGCGACAGCGTGTCGCTGCTGCTGGCGCCCGCGCTCGCGGCCTGCGGCGCCTATGTGCCGATGATCTCGGGCCGTGGGCTGGGCCATACCGGCGGGACCGTCGACAAGCTTGAGGCGATCCCCGGCTACCGGACCGACGTGGCCATCGACGAGCTGCGCGGTCTGGTCGCCGACATCGGCTGCGCCATCGTCGCGGCGACCGCCGACATCGCGCCGGCCGACCGGCGTCTCTACGCCATCCGCGACGTGACAGGGACGGTCGAGAGCATCGACCTCATCACGGCCTCGATCCTGTCGAAGAAACTGGCCGCCGGGCTCGAGGGTCTGGTGCTGGACGTCAAGATGGGATCGGGCGCCTTCATGAAGCGGATGGAGGACGCCGAGGCGCTGGCCCGGTCGCTGGTCAGGACCGCGCAGGGTGCAGGCTGCATGACCTCGGCGCTAATCACCGACATGAGCCAGCCGCTCGCCTCGACGGCGGGCAACGCGCTCGAGGTGATGGAGGTGCTCGACACGCTGACCGGATCCTCCGTCAACCATGCGCTGTGGGATCTGACCGTGGCGCTCGGCGGCGAGGCGCTGGCGCTGGGCGGGCTGGTGGCGGACAGCGACTCGGGCGAGGAGAAGATCGAGGAGGCGCTCGAGAACGGTCGGGCGGCCGAGATCTTCGGCGAGATGGTGGCGGCCCTCGGCGGTCCGCATGACTTTGTCGAGCGCTACCCGGACCGGCTTGCGGCCGCGCCGGTGGTGCGCGACGTGCCGGCGCCCCGCGCGGGGTTCGTGGCCATGATCGACGGCGAGGCGCTGGGGCACGCGGTCGTGCATCTGGGCGGGGGGCGCCTGAAGGGCGGCGACCGGATCAATCCCTCGGTGGGCCTGTCCGAGCTTCTGCCGCTGGGCGAGGCGGTGGCCCGCGGCGACGCCATCGCGCGCGTCCATGCCGCGACGGCCGACGATGCCGAGCGGGCGGTCGCGGCGGTGCAGGCGGCTTACTCGCTGGCGGAAGAGATCCCGGACGAGCTGCCCCTGGTGCTCAAGAGGATATCCTGATGGCGCGCGCCTTTCTCATCGTCATGGACTCCGTGGGCTGCGGCGGGGCGCCTGATGCTCAGTCCTACTTCAACGACGGGGTGCCCGACAGCGGGGCGAACACGCTTGGGCATATCGCCCGGGCCTGCGCCGAGGGCCGCGCCGAAACCGGGCGCAGCGGACCGTTGCGGATGCCCAATCTCGACCGGCTGGGTCTTGGCGCCGCGGTCCGGCTGGCCTCGGGGGCCGCGACGCCGGGTCTCGATGCGGTGCCCGAGGGTCTCTGGGGCGCGGCCACCGAGGTGTCGAGGGGCAAGGACACGCCCTCGGGGCACTGGGAACTGGCCGGCGTGCCGGTTCCCTGGGACTGGACCTACTTTCCGAAGACCGATCCGGCCTTCCCGACCGAGCTGATGGCCGAGGTCGCACGACTGGCCGGGACGGGCGGAACGCTCGCCAATGTCCACGCCTCGGGCGTGCCGGTGATCGAGGCCTTCGGGGCCGAACACATGCGGACCGGCTGGCCCATCTGCTACACCTCGGCGGACTCGGTCTTCCAGATCGCCGCCCATGAGGACACCTTCGGTCTGGATCGTCTGCTCGCGCTCTGCGCGGCGATTGCGCCGCGGCTTCATGCGATGCGCGTCGGACGGGTCATCGCGCGCCCCTTCACCGGCGAGCCCGGCAACTTCCGCCGGACCGCCAACCGCCACGACTACGCGATCGCGCCACCGGCGCCGACGCTGTGCGACTGGGTGCAGGGCGCGGGCCGGAGGGTCCATGCCATCGGCAAGATCGGCGACATCTTCTCGATGCGGGGCATCGACGAGGTGCGCAAGGGCACGGACGCCCGGCTTTTCGATCACCTGCTGGACCTCGCGGCCGAGGCGGAGGACGGATCGCTGACGTTTGCGAACTTCGTCGAGTTCGACAGCCTCTTCGGCCACCGCCGGGACGTTTCGGGCTATGCCCGGGCGCTGGAATGGTTCGATGCGGGCGTGCCGGGGTTTCTTGACCGGCTGCGGCCCGGCGATCTTGCGCTCTTCACCGCCGACCATGGCAACGACCCGACCTGGACCGGTACCGACCACACCCGGGAACGGGTGCCGGTGGTGGGATGGGGCGTCGGTGCAAGGCCGGCGGGGCAGGTGGCCTTCGTCGATGTGGCGGCCTCGGTCGCCGCGCATCTCGGCGTGCCCGCTCAGGGGCCGGGACGGAGTTTCCTGTGAGCCTTGCGCGCCGCCCCAAGATCGAGCTGCACCTGCATCTCGAGGGCGCCGCGCCGCCTGCCTTCATCCGCGGGCTGGCGGCCGAGAAGCGCATGGACATCGGGGGCATCTTCGATGCGCAGGGCGGGTATGCCTTCGGCGACTTCTGGCATTTCCTCAAGGTCTACGAGGCGGCGACCGGCACGTTGCAATCGCCCGAGGACTACCGGCGGCTGACCCGCGCGGTGCTTGGGGACAGTGCAGCGAACGGGGTCATCTACTCCGAGACCTTCCTCTCGCCCGACTTCTGCGGGGGCGGGGACCTGGCCGCCTGGCGCGAATATCTGCACGCCATCCGCGAGGCGGCCGAGGAGGCCGAACGGCAGGACGGCATCGTCCTGCGCGCAATCGTGACGGCGGTGCGCCATTTCGGCCCGGACAGGGCGCGGCGGACGGCGATCTGTGCCGCGGAGACGGCGGGGGATTTCCTGACCGGCTTCGGTCTGGCCGGGGACGAAAAGGCGGGGGCGCCGCGCGATTTCGCCTGGGCCTTCGACGCGGCGCGCGAGGCGGGGCTGCGTCTGACCGCCCACGCCGGCGAATGGGGCGGGCCGCAGTCGGTGCGCGAGGCGATCCGCGACCTGCGCGTCGAGCGCATCGGGCACGGGGTGCGCGCGATCGAGGATCCGGCGCTGGTGGCCGCGATCGCCGAGGCGGGCATCGTGCTTGAGGTCTGCCCGGGGTCGAACGTGGCGCTGGGGCTTTACCCGACCTTCCGGGCGCACCCGATTTCGCGGCTCCACGAGCGCGGCGTGAAGATCACCGTCTCGACCGATGATCCGCCGTTCTTCCGCACCTCGATGGTGAACGAATACGACCGGCTGGCCGAGGCCTTCGACTGGGACGCGGGCGTGTTCCGCGCGATCGAGCGCACCTCGGCAGAGGCGGCGTTCTGTGATAGCGCGACGCGGGACGCGATTCTGAAACGGCTGGAGGACTGAAGATGCTCGATTACCTGACCGTCGTGCGCCACCCGCTCGTGCAGCACAAGCTGACGCTGATGCGGGAAAAGGACACCTCGACCAATTCCTTCCGCCGCCTCCTGCGCGAGATCAGCCAGCTTCTGGCCTATGAGATCACCCGCGAGATGGAGATGACGACGAAGCGCATCGAGACGCCGCTCTGCGCGATGGATGCACCGGTCATCGACGGCAAGAAGCTGGCTCTCATCTCGATCCTGCGGGCGGGCAACGGGCTGCTGGACGGGGTTCTGGAACTCATTCCGGCGGCGCGTGTGGGGTTCATCGGGCTCTACCGCGACCCGCAGACCCTTCAGCCGGTGCAATACTACTACAAGGTGCCCTCGGACCTGGAAAACCGCCTGGTCATCGCGCTGGACCCGATGCTGGCGACGGGCAACTCCTCGGCGGCGGCGATCGACCTTCTGAAGAAGTCCGGGGCGAAGAACATCCGCTTCATGTGCCTTCTGGCGGCGCCCGAAGGGATCGCGCGGATGAAGGAGGCGCACCCGGATGTTCCGATCGTGACCGCCGCCGTCGACGAAAAGCTGAACGATCACGGCTACATCGTGCCGGGGCTCGGCGATGCGGGCGACCGGATGTTCGGCACCAAGTAGCCGTCTCGGCGCTTGCCGGCCTGACGGTGCTGGGGCATCCTGTGGCACAGCCGGAGGGCGAGGGATGGATCGGTACGCACAGCTTCTCGTCGCGCTGCTCTGCGCGGTCCCGGTGGGACCGGCCGGGGCGCGCACGCTCGCCGAGGTGAGCGGGCCGGCCGAATTGCCGCCGGCGGACTTTGCCGGAACCCAGTTCGTGGACAGCGAGGGCTGCGTCTTCGTGCGCGCGGGGTTCGGCGGTCAGGTGCGCTGGATCCCGCGGGTCAAGCCCGACCGTACGGTCGTCTGCGGCTTTCGTCCGACCTTCGCGGGACAACAGCCCGAGGCGGCCGCGCCGCCGGCACCGGCGGCGGTGGCCGCTCCGGCTCCGATCGCGCGGACCGAGCCGGACCCGCCCCCCGCGACCGCGCTCACCCCGGCCCCTGAAGTTTCGGCCCCCGCCGTTTCGGCCCGTCCCGCACCGACCCGTCCCGCCCCGACGGCCGCGGTCGCAACCGTCACTCCGGCCGCGCCGCGCCCGCCTGCACTTCCCCCGGGCTATCGGGCGGTGGTGCCGCGCGGTCAGGCCGTGGCCACCGCCCTGTCCCGGCAGAGGCCCGACCGCCCGCCGCCGGCGGTGGATGCCGCGGGGCAGACCGTCCAGCCCGGCGCCCCGCCGCGCGGTCTCTATGTGCAGGTCGGCGCCTTCCGGTCGCCGGACAACGCGCGGGCCGCGCAGTCGCGGATCGAGGCTCTGGGGTGGTCCGCGGCGTCCGAGAGGCAGGGGGGGCTGACGGCGATCCTTGCCGGGCCGTTCCCCGGTGTCCGCGAGGCCCGGGCCGCCCGCGCGCGCCTGCGTGCCGCCGGCTTCGACGGGGCCTTCGTCCGTTAGCCGTCGCAGATTCCCTGCAGAGCCACCCAGCTGTCATCGTCGAGCGCCGGGGAGCCGGCGACCGGCTCTTCGGTGAGCGCGGCCCGGGCCGGGGATTCGGGCGGAAGGGTCGCGGCATAGGGGCCCGAGGCGATGGCTGCCGCGTCCAGGGCGGCCCTCAGGCGGGGCGGGTCCACCGGCGGCGGCGGCGAAGCCAGCAGTTGCGCCCCGTAGCCGGCGAGCGCCTCCTGCGGGAGGCGCCCGGTGGTCAGCAGATGAAACACCGCGCGCGGCCCGGTCCAGCGCAGAAGATCGGCCAGGGGATCCTGCGTTTCCGAGGCGGTGCGGGCGGCCAGAATGGCCCCGGCGACCACGTCGGCGCTGTTGTATTCGGCGATGAGCGGCCGGCCCACGGCCACCAGCCCGCCGGGCAGCGCAAGGGCGCGGGCCGGGGCGTCGTGCAGAACCGCGATGGGCGATCCGCCGAGCCGCGCCTCCAGAGCGCGCAGGGCCGCGCTTCCCTCGGGCGAGGCGCAGGGCGCCCCGGCGACCCGCGTCAGGTCGTCGAGGGCCCGCCGACCGATCTCGCTCCGCTTGGCGTCGGGCAGAACCCGCACGGTGTGGGCGACCATCGCCCCCGGCAGCCAGACCACCACGCCGAACGACAGGGCCGCAGCGATGGCGGCGGCCATCACGCCACGCAGGCGCCCCCGATGCGGACGCCGCGCATCCAGAAGCCGGTGGACCTTTGCAATCGCCGCGACCATGGCCTCGTCGGCGATCTCGAGCTCCTCGGTGGCGTCGGCGCCCGGCCGGTAGAGCGCGGGCATCCGGCCGGGGTTGCGCAGTTCGACCGCGGGCAGCGACCAGTGGGCAAGGGGCTGCTGGCTGCGCGGATCGCTCAGCATCAGCGTGGCGTCGCCGAAGGAGACGATCACCTCGCGCCGTTGTTCCTTGGGCGCCGGGCGCCACAGGCCGGCGCATTCCAGCCGCTGGTATTCGGGAAGCGCGGTCATACGCCGGATACGCTCGGTCTGCCTCGGGCTGACAGTCTAGGCCAAGGACCGGGGGCGGGCAATCCGTCCGAGCCCGAGCCCCTCGTGCCGGAACCCGCCGCGATCAGACAAGCTTGGCCACGGCCCGCAGCTCGAATTTCTGGATCTTGCCGGTCGAGGTCTTGGGAAGATCGGCGAAGATCACGTGCTTGGGGGTCTTGAACCCCGCCAGCCGCGCCCGGCAATGGGCGATGAGTTCGGCCTCGGTCGCCTGCATTCCGGGCTTCAGTTCGACGAAGGCGCAGGGCACCTCGCCCCATTTCTCGTCCGGCTTGGCGACGACGGCGCAGAGGCTGACCGCCGGGTGATGCATGAGCGCCCCCTCGACCTCGACGGAGCTCACGTTCTCGCCGCCCGAGATGATGATGTCCTTGGCGCGGTCGGTGATCTTCAGATAGCCGTCCGGGTGCTGGAAGGCGATGTCGCCCGACCGGAACCAGCCGCCCTTGAACGCCTCGCGGGTCGCCTCGGGATTGCGGTAGTAGCCCTTCATCACCAGGTTGCCGCGCAGGGCGATCTCGCCCAGGTGCTGGCCATCGCGCGGGACCGGCCGGCCCTTGATGTCGTGGACTTCGGCGCCCTCGAGCGTCGCCATGCGGACACCGGTGCGCGCCTTCAGGGCCGCGCGTTCATCGCCCCCTATCCCGTCCCAGGCCGGTTGCCACAGACATTCGACCGCGGGCCCGTAGGTCTCGGTCAGCCCGTAGACCTGCGTGACGTTGAACCCGAGCGGCTCGATCGCGGCCAGCGTCGCCGCCGGCGGCGGGGCGCCGGCGGTGAAGACCTCGACGACATGACCGAAGGGCCGCCGCTCGCCAGCCGGGGCGTTGATGAGCATGTTGAGGACGATCGGCGCGCCGCCGAAATGGGTGACACCTTCATCGGCGATGGCGTCGTAGATCGCCCGCGCGGTGATGTCGCGGCAGCAGACGAGGGTGCCGCCCACCAGGGGCAGCGTCCAGGCGTGGCACCAGCCGTTGCAGTGGAAGAGGGGCACGATCGTCAGGTAGACCGGGAAGAGCTGCATCCGCCAGCCGATGATGTTGGCCGTCGCCGCCAGCGCGGCGCCCCGATGGTGATAGACCACCCCCTTGGGCCGCCCGGTGGTGCCCGAGGTGTAGTTGATCGCGATCGATTCCCATTCGTCCTCGGGGAAGATCCAGGGCGCGGCGGGATCGCCGCCCGCCATCAGTTCGTCCCAGGTCGCGTGATGGCCCGAGGCGGTCTGGCCCTCGTCCACCACCTCGACGATCTCGGGCCGGGGTCCGGTCATCTGCCGCAGCGCGGACTCGGCAAGGGGCACAAGCGTCGAGTCGACCAGAACGATCCTCGCCCCCGCGTGTTCGAGAATGTAGACCACGGTGTCCACGTCGAGCCGGGTGTTGATGGTGTTGAGCACCGCGCCCGCGGCGGGCACCCCGAAATGCGCGATGACCTGCTGCGGGATGTTGGGCAGGAGAGTCGCGACCACATCGCCGGGCCGGATGCCCCGCAGAGCCAGGGCCGAGGCAAGCCGGCTGACCTCGGCGGCATACTCGGCATAGGTCAGACGAGTCGATTTCCAGACCAGCGCGGTCCGGTCGGCAAAGACGTCGGCCGCGCGGGCCAGATGCGACAGGGGGGTAAGCGGCGCATGGTTCGCGGCGCATTTCTCCAGTCCGGTCTCATCCGCAAGCCAGCCCATTCCCGTCCTCCCCGACGATGCGTGTCGCAATCGGGCGCGATTATCGGCGAGCGCCACGCTTGTTGGAAGGCAGGAATTGAGGCGGGGATGCATGCAATGACGGCAAGGGCGGCCAATGCGACACTGGCGGCGGCGGGGCTGATCCTCGGCTATGCGGTCATCATCGCCTTTACCGACAATTATGTGCGGGTCATCGCGGCCGAGGGCGGGCTGTGGCAGTTCCACGCGACGCGCACCGCGATGGCGCTGGCGATCGCGGGGCTTGTGGCGGTTCCGCTCGGCCTGAGGCTGCGTCCGGTCAATCCGCGCGCGGTCCTTGCGCGCAGCGTCATCCACGCCTGCGCGATGGTGGTCTATTTCGGCTGCCTCGCCTTCCTGCCGGTGGCGGTGGTCGCGGCGGGTCTCTTCACGGCGCCGATCTTCGTGCTTCTCATCGCGCGCTACGCCTATGCGCGGCCGATCGGTCCCGTCCGCATCCTGGCCGTGGCGGTCGGCTTTCTGGGCGTGATCCTCGTGCTGGGTCCGGCCCGCGATACCGGAGGGGTGGCGGCCGCCGCGCCGGTGGTCGCCGGGGCGCTCTACGCGCTGGGCAACGTCGCGACCCGCGAATGGTGCCCGCAGGAAAGCGCCGAGACGCTGACGCTGGGCTTCTTTCTCTTGCTGGGCGTGTTCGGCCTTTTCGGCATGGCGGGACTTGCGCTCTGGGCGCCGGCGGTGCCCGACGGAGCCGCCGGCTTCGTCCTGCGGGGGTTCGTCTGGCCCTCGGGCACCTTTCTCTTCTGGACCTTCGTGCAGGCACTGGGGTCGCTGGTGGGCGTGGCGATGATGGTGCGCGCCTACCAGATCGCGGACGCAAGCCGCGTCGCGATCTTCGAATACGTCATCCTGCCGGCCTCGGCCTTCTGGAGCTGGGCTCTCTGGGGCGAGACGCTGGACCGGCAGGCGTGGCTGGGGATCGGTCTCATCATCGCGGCCGGGGCGATGATCGTGATCCGCGCCGAGGGCCGTCGCGGATGATCGTGTCCCCCGGGCGGAACTTCGTCTTCGTGCATGTGCCGAAGACCGGCGGCACCGCGCTGGCGCTGGCGCTCGAGGCGCGGGCGCAGGCCGACGACATTCTGATCGGGGACACGCCCAAGGCCCGGCTCCGGCGCGGGCGGCTGGCCGCCCTTCCGGTGCGGGGCCGGCTCTGGAAGCATTCGACGCTTGCCGATCTCGATGGGTGGCTCGGGGCCGACGACCTTGCGCGGATGTTCGTCTTCACGCTGGTGCGCAATCCCTGGGACCGGATGCTCAGCCTTTACGCCTGGTCACGGGCGCAAAGGTTCCGGCATCCGGTGGTCGCGCTTGCGCAGTCGGCCGATTTCACGGGGTTCCTGCGCGACCCCGACCTTCAGGCGCGCGTGATGGCCGCCCCTGTGGCGGCCTACGTGACCGATGCCTCCGGTCGTGAACGCTGCGACGCCTTCGTGCGCCTCGAGCATTTCGCCGAGGATGTCGCCCCGGTCGAGGACCATCTCGGCTTTGCGCTAGGACCGCTGCCCCGGGCCAACGCCTCGGACCGTCCGCGCGACTGGCGGACGGCCTATGATGACGAGGGCCGCGAGATCGTTGCGCGCCTCTGCGCCGACGACATCCGGCGCTTCGGCTATCGCTTCGACCCCTGAGCGGCCGGCAACCGTGGCCCCTGGGCCGTCAGGCGGCCTTGGCCGGCTGTCCGAAGCGCCCGTAGAAGGTCTCGCCGCGCTCGGCCATCTCGCGCAGCAGGCGCGGCGGCTCGAACCGCGGACCGAAGCGGCGCGCGAGGTCCTCCGAGAGCTCGACCGCCCGTGCCGCGCCGAGGATGTCGAGCCAGCCGAAGGGCCCGCCCGACCAGGGGGCGAACCCCCAGCCGAGGATTGCGCCCACGTCGCCTTCGCGGATGTCGGTAAGCACACCGGCCTCGAGCGCGCGCACCGCCTCGAGCACCTGCGCGAAGAGAAGGCGATGCTGCACCTCGGCCAGATCGGGCTGGATCGCGGCCTCGGGCCATTCCTTCGCCAGCCCGTCCCACAGACCGAGACGGCCGCCCTTCGCGTCGTAAGCGTAGAAGCCCGCGTTCGACTTGCGGCCAAGCCGGCCCATGTCGGCCATGCGGAACAGGACCGCGTCCACCGCGCCGTCCGGATAGGCATCGCCCATCGCGGCCTTCGTCGCCTTGGCGATCTTCACCCCGAGGTCGATCGAGGTCTCGTCCACCAGTTGCAGCGGGCCAAGCGGCATTCCGACCAGTTTGGCGGCGTTCTCGACCAGGGCCGGGGTGACGCCTTCGGCCACCATGCGGATGCCTTCGTTGATGTAGGGGATGATGCAGCGGTTGGCGTAGAAGAAGCGCGCATCATTCACGACGATCGGCGTCTTGCGGATCTGGCGCACGAAATCGAGCGCCTTGGCCACCGCGATGTCGCCGGTCTGACGGCCCCGGATGATCTCGACCAGCATCATCTTGTCCACGGGGCTGAAGAAGTGGATGCCGATGAAGCGGTCGGGCCGGATGCTGGCCTTCGCCAGGTCGCTGATCGGAAGCGTCGAGGTGTTGGTGGCAAAGACCGCGTCCGTGCCGATCACCGCCTCGGCCGACCGGGTCACTCCGGCCTTGACGCTCGGATCCTCGAAGACGGCCTCGACGACCAGATCGGCCCCGGCCAGTGCGGCATAGTCGGTGGTGGCGGTGATCCGCGACAGGACCTCGGCCTTCCTTTCGGCCGTCACCTTGCCGCGCTTCATCCCCTTGTCGAGCAGGTCGGCGGAATGCGCCTTGCCGCGGTCGGCGGCCTCCTGCGTCGCGTCGATCAGCACCACCTCGATGCCGGCGTTGGCGCTGACATAGGCGATGCCCGCACCCATCATGCCGGCGCCGAGGACGCCGAGTTTTCGCACCTTCTGGTCAGCGACCTTCGGCCGGTTCGCGCCCTTTTCCAGCGCCTCCTTGTTGAGGAAGAGCGACCGGATCATCGCCGAGGACGAGGGGTTCATCAGCACCGAGGTGAACCAGCGCGCCTCGATCTTCAGCGCGGTGTCGAAGGGCACGAGCGCGCCTTCATAGACCGCGGCCAGAAGCGCCTTCGCCGCCGGATAGACGCCCTGCGTCTTGCCCAGCACCATCGCGTTCGCGCCAACGAAGGTCATGTAGCCGGCCGGGTTGTAGGGCGCACCCCCCGGCATCTTCCAGCCCTTCTGGTCCCAGGGGCGCACGCAATCGGCATCGGTGGCGCCGAGGATCCATTCCTTCGCCCGCGACAGCAACTGGTCGGGGGCCACGACCTCGTCGATCAGCCCCGCACCCTTGGCCGCCTTCGGGTCCAGCATCTTGCCTTCCAGAAGCACCGGCGCCGCCGCCATCGCGCCGACCATGCGCGAATAGCGGGTGGTGCCGCCGCCGCCGGGGAAGAGGCCCACGAGGATCTCCGGCAGGCCGATCCTTGCCTTCGGGCTGTCGGCCATGATCCGGCGGTGGCAGGCCAGCGCGATCTCGGTGCCGATGCCGGCCGAGGTGCCGGGAATGGCGCAGACCACGGGCTTGGCGCCCTTCAGCGTCTTGGGGTCCATGCCCGCCCGTTCCAGCTTGCGCAGGATGTGGTGGCCCGACATGGTGAAGTCGAAAAGCGCCTGAGCCGGATTGTCGCCCGCCTCGTCGCGGATGCGCGCCAGCACGTTCAGGTCCATCCCCCCGGCGAAGCTCTCCTTGCCCGAGGTCACGATGATCCCCTTGACCGACGCATCGCCGAGCGCGCGGTCGACAAGAGCGTTGAATTCGGCGAAGCCCTCGCGGGTCATCACGTTCATCGACTTGCCGGGCAGATCCCAGGTGATCGTCGCGATGCCGTCGGCGTCGGTGGCGTAGTGGAATTCGGTCATGATCGTTCTCCTGTCGCGCGGGGGCGGCCGTCGGCGTGCCGATACCGGCGCGCGGCGCCGTCCTTCACGCTGATGAGGTCGTGGTCGGGGTAATGGACGGCATCCCGCTCAAGCCGGGTGCCGAGGGTGAGATAGTCGGCCGGCCGGCCGGTGCGGTTCTCGAGGCAATGGCCGATGGCGCGTCCCGCGGGCCAGCAGACCATGTCGCCGGGGCCGAGCGTCGTCTCGACGTCCTCGACCAGCGTCGGATGGCC
This sequence comes from Pseudomonadota bacterium, assembly GCA_049324535.1. GTDB lineage: Bacteria > Pseudomonadota > Alphaproteobacteria > Rhodobacterales > Rhodobacteraceae > JBMOOG01. The sequence continues at coordinate 51,054 of JBMOOG010000014.1, forward strand.
GTCGAGGACATAGATCATCTCGTCCTCGGCCTCGTGCCAGTGGCGGAACGACGAGGCGCTGCCCGGCGGCAGGCGTTCGAGATGCACGCCGAACTGGCTGAGGCCGCCCCGTTCGCCCAGCACGGCATGGCTGTAGCCGCCCAGCGTGAGGCCGAGCACCGGATGGACGAAGGGCGGCTCGGCCACCCAGGTCCGGTCGGCCGCGCGCTGGATGCGTTCGGCCGGGGTCGAGGGGTCGAAGGGACGGCCCCAGACCGGGGCCAGCCCGCGAAGCCATTCGGGCAGCTCGCCCTGCCGCAGGACGTCGCCGTCCGGCCCGAGAAGGCGCCAGTCGGTCAGCCCGTTCACCTGCCGGCGCCCGCTGTCGGGGTAGGTGCAGACGTCCCCGGCGACCCGGCTGCCCGCGATCAGGTAGCGCACCGGCGCATCGCCCCGATTGACGATCTGATGCGCATTCGGATCGCCGTGACGCCAGCAAAGGGCATCGCCGGGGCCAAGCCCGTGGTCGCCGTCATCATCGACCAGCACCGGGTGGCCTTCGATGACGAACAGGAATTCGTCCTCGGCGGAATGCCAGTGCCGCTGCGAGGACCGCGCCCCCGGCGGCAGGGTTTCAAGATGGGCCCCGAACTGGGTCAGGCCGCCGGCATCCGACAGATGCAGGGTCTCGGCGCCGTCGGCGGCGCGATGACGCGGTGCGGCGGCCGGATCGACGATCATGCGGGGCGCCTCATCTCCGGGCCGCGGGTGAGCGCGTGGCCGAAGATCACCGAAGGGTCGAGCGGCCAGGCCGCGGAGGAAAACGGATAGCTCGCCTCGGTGAAGCGCCAGGCTCCGCTCTCCCGGCGCACCAGCGCCGCGGAGGCGGCATGCGGCGGCTGGATCCTCTCGCCGCCCGCGATCATGTGGGTGAAGTGCCAGCCGACGATGCGGTCCGATCGCTGGAACTGCGCCTCGCGCGCCAGCCGTTCATAATGCGTGACCCCCCGCTGCGCGAGCCCCTGCGAAAGCGTCCGGAAGCTCGCTTCCGCCTCATCCGCCGAGGTCAGCACGAGGTCGGCATCGCTCAGGCGCAGCAGATAGGGCAGCTCGATCATCGCGACATAGGCCGCGAAGTCCCCGGCCAGGACCGCGGCGGAGACCGTGTCGAGCGCCCTCTGGTAGATCGCCAGCGGTGTCATCGCGGCCCGTTCCACGGCGTGCCGTCGCGATAGGTGATCTCGGCCTTTCCGCCCTCGAGCCGAAGGCACATGTCCACGTCCGAATAGTGCGCGACCTCGCGCGGGGCGCGGGTCCCGACGACGAGGAATCGCGCCACCCGGTCCGAGCGGTTGATGAAGTGGTGCCCGTTGCGGTCGCCGGCCGGGAAGGCCGCGCAGTCGCCCGGCCGCATGACCGTCTCGCCCTCGTCCTGGATCAGCGTGCATTCGCCCTCGGTCACCATGACGAACTCGTCCTCGTTCTCGTGCCAGTGCCGCAGCGAGGAGAGCGCACCGGGTTCGAGGGTCACGAGGTTGGCGCCGAACTGGGTCAGCCCGCCCGCGTCGCCGAGGCGCAGGGACGAGCGCCCCTTCATCATCTCGGCGTATGGCGCCGGGTAGATCGAGCCTGTCCGGACCGGGACCGTGTCGAGCTTGATGACCGGCATCGTCAGATCCTTTCGATGATCGTGGCCGCGCCCATGCCGGAGGCGACACAGAGTGTCGCAAGCCCCGTGCCCTTGCCGGTCCGTTCGAGTTCGTCGAGGAGGGTGCCGAGGATGATGGCGCCCGTGGCCCCCAGCGGATGGCCCATGGCGATGGCGCCGCCGTTCACGTTCACCTTGTCCGGCGCCACGTCGAAGGCCTGCATGAAGCGCAGCACGACCGCGGCGAAGGCCTCGTTCACCTCGAAGAGGTCGATGTCGGAGATCGCCATGCCCGCGGCCGCCAGCGCGCGCTCGGTGACCGGGACCGGCCCGGTCAGCATGATGGTCGGGTCGGTGCCGATCTTGGCGGTGGCACGGATGCGGGCGCGCGGTCTCAGCCCGTGCATCTTGCCGAATTCGGCCGAGCCGATCAGCACGGCCGCGGCGCCATCCACGATCCCGCTCGAGTTGCCGGCGTGGTGGATGTGTTCGATCCGCTCGAGATGCGGATACTTCATCAGCGCCACCTTGTCGAAGCCGGGCATCACCTCGCCCATGTCCTTGAACGAGGGCTTGAGCGCGCCGAGCGTCTGCATGTCGGTGCCCGGCCGCATGTATTCGTCGCGGTCGAGGATCACGAGACCGTTCTGGTCGCGGATCGGCACCACCGACTTCGCAAACCGGTTGTCGGCCCAGGCCTCGGCGGCCCGGCGCTGGCTTTCGACGGCCAGCGCATCGGCGTCGTCGCGCGAGAAGCCGAACTCGGTCGCGATGATGTCGGCGGAGATCCCCTGCGGCACGAAGTAGGTCTTCATCGCCAGCGTCGGATCGACCGCAATGGCCGCGCCGTCCGAGCCCATCGCCACCCGGCCCATCATCTCGACGCCGCCGGCGATGTAGCCCTGGCCGGCACCGGCCTTGACCTGGTTCGCGGCCAGGTTCACCGCCTCGAGCCCTGAGGCGCAGAAGCGGTTGATGGAAAGGCCGGGAATGCGCTCGTCGAGGTCCGACATCAGCACCGCCGATCGGGCGAGGCAGCCGCCCTGTTCGCCGACCTGCGTGGCGTTGCCCCAGATCACATCCTCCACCGCATGGCCGTGCAGGCCATTGCGATGGGCGATGGCGTTCAGGATCCGCGCCGACAGCGCGACCGATGTCACCTCGTGCAGGCTGCCGTCCGGGCGCCCCTTGCCGCGCGGGCTGCGGATGGCGTCGTAGATGAAGGCGTCGCTCATGGGGTCCTCCTCAGGCGCGGTCCGACGGGCGGCCGGGCATCAGGTCATAGGGGTGTTTCCAGCCGGGCAGGGCCGCGATCCGGCCGAGCCAGGCGTCGATCGCCGGGAAATCCGAGCGGTCGAAGCCGAAGGGTTCGGGATAGTAGAGATAGCTGCAGCAGGCGAAATCGGCGATGGTCGGCGCCGCGCCCACGACCCAGTCGCGCTCGTCCAGATGGTGTTCGAGCGTGTGCAGCGCCGCCTGCACGCGGTTGTGGAAGAAGGCGATGGTCTCGCGGGAGCGTTTCTCGGCGGCGAGGAAGTTCATCATGAAGCGCAGCGAGCCGATCTGCGCCGATCCCTTGTGGTTGTCCCAGAAGAGCCAGCGCAGGACCTCCTCCCGCTGGTCCGGCGTGCCGAGGAACGCGCCCGTCCTTTCGGCCACATGCAGCTGGATCACCGCCGACTGGGCGATCGCCCGTCCGTCCTCCACCAGAACCGGCGCCTCGCCCATCGGGTTGATGGCCCGGAAGGCAGGGGTTCGGGTCTCGCCGTGGAAGAAGTCGACGAAGACCGGTTCCCAGTCGTAACCGGAGAGTTCCATGGTCAGCGCCGCCTTGTAGGCGTTGCCGGATTCCCCGAAACAGTAGAGCTGCGCCGTCATGCCGCCACCCGATCCCGACCCGTGGGGGTTTCACGCCCCCACACCCGCATCTGTCCCGTGGGGGTTTCACGCCCCCACACCCGTATCTGCCCCGTGGGGGTTTCACACCCCCACGCCCCCGTGGGGTATTTTCCCGAAGCAGAAGAACGGATTGTTAACCCTGATCCGCCAGTGTCGCCCTTGCGGTACAGGCTGGGGAGCCGATGACCGCCGAAGGAGAAGTCGTCCCGGTTCCCTCGCGAAGCGCCCGGATCGCTCGGGTCGGCAAGGGGGCCGGGGCGCGCCCTGCCGGCGCTCTTCTTCTTCGTGCAAATACCCATTCCTGTCTCTCCTCCCGTTCAGGCCTTGCGGTCGTCGAGCTCGGCCTTGAAGAGCCGCAGCCTGTGGCCGAGATTCTCGGCGTTGGTGATCGAGCCGAAATGCTCGAACACGAAGGTCAGCGCCTCGTCGGCGCTGAGACCGGCCTCCTGTGCGAACTGCGCCAGTCTGCGGTGGGCGTCGTTGGTCATCGCCACCGGAAACCGTCGGGTCAGTCTCAGCCGCTTCGGCATGGGTTCCGTCCGGCCTAGAACGCGTCGGCGGGCAGGGCCATGACCGGTCCGGCACCCGAGGTGATCCGGGCCAGATGCAGGGCGGTCGCGGGAAGCTGCCGCGCCATGTAGTAGCGCCCGGTCGCGATCTTGGTCTCGTAGAACGCCCTGTCGCCGGTCCCCGCGGCCAGCGCCGCCGCCGCGGCCTTTGCCATGCGCGCCCACATCAGGCCGAGGCAGACATGGCCGAAGAGGTGCATGAAGTCGTAGGAGCCCGCGAGCGCGGCGTCGGGGTTCTTCATGCCATTCTGCATGAAATACATGCCCGCGGCCTGCAGATCCTTCGATGCGGCCTTCAACGGGTCGAGAAAGTCCGCCTTGAGGCTTGCGTCGCCCTCGTTGTCCTTCACGAACGCCTTCACCATCTCGAAAAAGGCCATCACCGGCTTGCCGCCATCGGCCGCGAGCTTGCGGCCCACCAGATCGAGCGCCTGAACACCGTTCGCGCCTTCGTAGATCATCGCGATCCGGGCGTCGCGGACGAACTGCGACATGCCCCATTCCTCGATGTAGCCGTGGCCCCCGTAGATCTGCTGGGCGGCGACGGCGCTTTCGAATCCCTTGTCGGTCAGGAAGCCCTTGATGACCGGGGTGAGGAGCGAAATCATCCCGTCGGCCTGCTTGTCGCCCATGCGATGCGCCGCGTCGATCAGTGTCGCCCCCCAGAAGGTGAAGGCGCGCGCCCCTTCGACAAAGCTTTTCTGATCCATGAGGTTGCGGCGGATGTCGGGATGGACGATGAGCGGATCGGCCGGACCGCCGGGATTGGCGGCACCGGTGACGGCCCGGCCCTGGAGGCGGTCCTTCGCGTAGGCGAGCGCGTTCTGGTAGGCGGCCTCGGCCACCGCATAGCCCTGCAGCCCGACGCCCAGCCGCGCCTCGTTCATCATGGTGAACATGTTGCGCATGCCCTTGTGCAGCTCGCCCAGCAGGTAGCCGGTCGCGCCATCGTAGTTCATCACGCAGGTCGCGTTGCCGTGGATCCCCATCTTCTCCTCGATCTTGCCGACCGAGAGACTGTTGCGGGCGCCCAGGCCGCCGTCGTCGTTGACGAGAAACTTCGGCACGATGAAGAGGCTGATGCCCTTGGTGCCCTCGCCGCCGCCCGGGGCCTTGGCCAGCACGAGGTGCACGACGTTCGACGAAAGGTCGTGGTCACCCGCCGAGATGAAGATCTTCTGGCCGGTGATGCGGTAGCTTCCGTCGGCCTGCGGCTCGGCCCGCGTGCGGATCATGCCCAGATCGGTGCCGGCGTGCGGCTCGGTCAGGTTCATGGTCCCGGTCCATTCGAGCGACACCATCTTCGGCAGCCAGGTGGCCTTCTGCTGGTCCGTGCCGTGCGCAAGGATCGCGCTGATCGCCCCGTGGGTCAGGCCCTGGTACATGTTGAAGGCCATGTTGGCGGAGACGAAGATCTCGCCCACAGCCGTTCCCATGAGATAGGGCAGGCCCTGCCCGCCGTAGGCCTCGGGAAGGTCGAGACCGTTCCAGCCGCCTTCCTTCATGGTCTCGAACGCGGCCTTGAAGCCCGCGGGCGTGGTGACGACGCCGTTCTCGAGGCGGCAGCCCTCGCGGTCGCCGCTGGCGTTCAGCGGCTCGAGCACGTCCGATGCGAGCTTGCCCGCCTCGTCGAGGATGGCCGCGGTGAAGTCGGGTTCGAGATCGCGGTACCCCGCCACGTCCGAATCGCCCACGCGCAGGACGTCGTGCAGCAGGAATTGCATGTCGCTCACGGGGGCTGTGTAGCGGGTCACGGCGGTTCTCTCCCTTGTCTTCTGTCGGTCGCCCGCGGCCGGTCAGGCGGCGGGCTGGCGGTCCTGTTGGGTGACGAGGTCGCGCGCCCAGGCGATCTGGGCCGAGAGCTCGGCGATGGTGGTGTTCAACTCGTCGCGTTGCGCGGTGAGCTCGGCCAGACGCGACTCGGCGGCCTCGACGACGCGGGTCAGCTGGCTGTCGCGGGTCTCGGCGATGTCGTAGAGATCGAGCATCTCGCGGATGCTTTCAAGGCTGAAGCCGAAGCGCTTGCCGCGCAGGATCAGCTTGAGCCGTCCGCGGTCGCGGCGCGTGTAGAGGCGTTTCTGTCCTTCGCGAAGCGGACGCAGGAGTTCCTTCGATTCGTAGAACCGCAGCGCCCGGGGCGTCACGTCGAAGGTCTCGCACATCTCGCGGATGGTCATCAGGGTCTCACTCATGACGGTATCCTCTCACAGAACCTGGGGGTCATGAGAGGGCTATCTGGTCGGCGACTCGGATCTTACAAGGGAAGTTGACGTGCACGTCACTGTAACGTCACGTCACGGAAAATCTTACGCAATGTCATGACATTCCGCGGCCCGGCCGCGCAATTCCCTGACCGGGACGTCAGCTCGACTGCGTGGGCATTCCGGCGTTGCGCAGCGTGCGCAGGTCGGCGATCGACGCCTCGAGCTCGTCGCGCTGGCGTTCGAGTTCGGCGATCTGCCGGTCGGCGAGCTCCTGCCAGACACGCAGCTGTTCCGCCGTTCCGCGCTGGTCGTAGAGCAGCAGCCACTGCCGGATCTCCTCGAGCGAGAAGCCGAAGCGGCGCCCGCGCAGGATCAGCGTCATCCGCGCCACCTCGCGCGGTCCGTAGAAACGCGACCGTCCCTCCCGGATCGGGCTGAGAAGCTCGATGTATTCGTAGTAGCGCAGCGTCCTCGGCGTCACGTCGAAGCGCGCGCACATCTCCTTGAAGCTCAGCCGCTGTTCATTCATCGCCTGGTCTCCCTGACCACGGAGGGTAAGACGCACCGGCCCCGCGGGCAACTGTCCTGAGCGGTCGCAATCCGGCTTGCGGCCCCGGGCCGGGCACGCCAATCATGGACCCCAGTCCGGGGAGGAGCCGCCATGAGCGAAGCCAAGCTGACCATCGCCCGCCAGTTCATCGAGGCGATTCCGCATTCGCGGGCGCTCGGAATGGTCCTCGAAGAGCTTGCCCCGGGCCGCGCGGTCATCGCGATGCCCTATGACCTCCGGCTCGTCGGCGACCCGGCGACCGGGGTGATCCACGGCGGCGCCGTCTCGGCGCTGATGGACACCTGCTGCGGTGCGGCGGTCATGAGCCACCCGAGCGCGCCATCGGGGACCGCGACGCTGGACCTGCGCATCGATTACATGCGGCCGGCGACACCGGGTCAGAAGATCCGGGCGCGGGCGGAATGCTACCATGTGACCCGGTCGGTCGCGTTCCTGCGGGCCACGGCGCATGACGACGACGACGACCGCCCGGTCGCGGCCGCCACCGGCGCCTTCACGATCGAGCGGGGGGCGCAATGAGGCCGCGGCCCGAACCGGTGCAGGTGGTCAAGCAGCGCCGCGACGCCGCGCTCAGGGCGCTGGTGTCGGGAGTGCCCTACATCCAGTTTCTCGGCGTGTCCTTCGAGCGGCGGGGCGACGAACTGACCGCGATCCTGCCCTTTGACGAGAAGCTGATCGGAAATCCCCTGCTGCCGGCGCTGCACGGGGGCGTCACGGCGGCGCTTCTCGAGGTAACGGCGATCATCGAGCTGAGCTGGGCGCTGATCTGGGAGGACATGGAAAGCGGCCGGCTCGACGCCGCATCGCTGGATCCGCTGCACCTGCCGCGTCTGCCGAAGACCATCGACTTCACCGTCGACTATCTCAGGTCGGGCCTGCCGCGCGACGCCTACGCACGGGCGCAGGTGAACCGGTCGGGGCGGCGCTACGCCAGCGTCCAGGTCGAGGCCTGGCAGGACAACCGGGCGCGTCCCTTCGCGCAGGCCACGGCGCATTTCCTGATGCCGGGCCCGTCCGATCCGGCCCGACCGTGAGCACCACCGCGACGGCGCCCCTCGGGCATGCCCGCGTGCTGAGGATCGCCGCGCCGATCGTTCTGTCGAACGCCACGGTGCCGCTTCTGGGCGCGGTCGATACCGCGGTCGTGGGCCAGATGGGCCTGGCCGCCCCGATCGGTGCGGTCGGCGTGGGCGCGATCATCCTCGCGACGCTCTACTGGGTGTTCGGGTTCCTGCGCATGGGCACCTCGGGGCTGGTGGCGCAGGCGCGCGGGGCGGGCGACCGGGCCGAGGAGAGCGCCATCCTGGCGCGGGCGCTGATCGTGGGCGCCGCGGCGGGGGCCGGGTTCATCCTGCTGCAATGGCCGCTGGTCGCGGGCGCCTTCGCCATTGCGCCGGCATCGCCCGAGGTCGAGGCGCTGGCCTCGCGCTACCTCGCGATCCGCATCTGGGGGGCACCCGCGACCATCGCGCTCTACGCCGTCACCGGCTGGCTCATTGCGCAGGAGCGCACGCGCGGCGTGCTGGTGCTCCAGCTCTGGATGAACGGTCTGAACATCGGACTCGACCTGTGGTTCGTGGTCGGCCTCGGCTGGGGTGTCGAGGGGGTGGCGGTCGCGACGCTGATCGCGGAATGGACCGGTCTTGCGCTGGGCCTGCGGATGTGCGGGCCGGCGCTGAGCGCGTGGCGGGGACGGGCGCGGCTTGGCGCGCGCTCGGAGCTCGGGCGGATGTTCCGGGTGAACCGGGACATCATGCTGCGCTCGGTGTCCCTCCAGGCAAGCTTCACGGCCTTCGTCTTTCTTGGCGCGCGGTTCGGCGATGTGACGCTTGCCGCCAACCAGGTGCTCATGCAGTTCCTCGAGATCACCGCCTATGCGCTGGACGGCTTCGCCTTTGCGGCCGAGGCGCTGGTCGGGCAGGGGGTGGGCGCGCGCGATCGCAGGCAGGTGCGCGCGGCGTCGGTGCTGACCTCGCAATGGGGTGTCGGCGGCGCGGTTCTCCTGGGCCTTGCGTTCTGGGCCGCGGGTCCGCGGATCATCGACCTGATGGCCACCGCGCCGGAGGTGCGCGAGACCGCCCGCCATTACCTGCCCTGGCTGGTGGCGGCGCCGCTGATCGGCATCGCCAGCTGGATGTTCGACGGCATCTTCATCGGCGCGACCCAGACGCGCGAGATGCGCGACGCGATGGCGCTGTCGGTGCTGGTCTACATCGCCGCCCTGGCGGTGCTCGTTCCCGCCTTCGGCAACCACGGTCTCTGGGCCGCGCTGATGGTTCTGAACGCCACGCGCGGCCTGTCCATGGCGGTCCTCTATCCACGCATCGAGCGCCGGCTGGGCTGAGCGCGGGGCGCCCGGCGGGGGTCAGAGCCAGGCGTTGCGGCCCTTGCCCACGGCCTCGGCGATCGAGCCGTGGCCGGCGCGCGCCAGCCGGTCGTCGAGGTCGGCGAGGATCTGCGGCACCAGCGAGAGGCCGCGCCAGACGAGCGCTGTATAGATCTGGAGCGCCGTGGCCCCGGCGCTGATCTTGGCGAAGGCGTCGGCGCCCGATCCGATGCCGCCGACGCCGATGAGCGGGATCCGGCCTTCGGTCAGGTGCGACAACCGGGCGAGGATGCGCGTCGAGCGCTCGAAGAGCGGCGCGCCCGAGAGCCCGCCGGCCTCGGCGGCATGGGGCCCGTGCAGACCGTCGCGCGCGAGCGTCGTGTTGGTGGCGATGATCGCGTCGAGTCGCATCTCGAGCGCAAGCTCGGCGATGGCGGCCAGCGCCTCGGCGTCGAGATCGGGCGCGATCTTCAGGAAGACCGGAATGCGGCGGGGCAGGCGGTCGCGGGCCTCGTGCACGCGACCGAGGATGTCGCGCAGGGCCGACTGCGCCTGGAGCGCGCGCAGCCCCTCGGTGTTCGGCGACGAGACGTTGACCGTGGCGAAGTCGATGTGCGTCCCGCAGGTGGCCAGCACCTGCGCGAAATCGCCCGCGCGGTCGGCGCTGTCCTTGTTGGCCCCGAGGTTCAGGCCGACCGGGACACCCGGCGCGCGCCGGGCGGCGGCGAGACGCGCGGCGATCGCGGCGGCGCCGTCGTTGTTGAAACCGAAGCGGTTGATGACGGCCCGGTCCTGCGGCAGGCGGAAGAGGCGCGGGCGGGGATTGCCGGGCTGCGGGCGGGGGGTGGCCGCGCCCACCTCGACGAAACCGAAGCCGGCGCGGGTCAGCGGACCCACCGCCTCGGCGTTCTTGTCGTAGCCGGCGGCGAGGCCCAGGGGATTGGCGAGGTCCAGCCCGGCAAGCCGGACACGCAGGCGCGGCGCGGCGAAGGGTGCGGGCAGGGGAGCGATCCCCAGCCGCAGGGCGCGAATCGACAGGCCGTGCGCCCTTTCGGGATCGAGCCGGTGCAGGACCGCAAGGCCCGCCCGCTCGGCTGCGCTCACAGCACGCCCTCGGGGAAGATGTGTCCGGTCGCGCCGAGCGGCAGGGACTTGTCCCAGACCACCTCCTCGAGCCGCAGCGTGCGGTAGAGGTGCGGGAAGAGCTGTCCGCCGCGCGACGGCTCCCAGCGGAGTTCGGGCCCGAGCCGGTCGGGATCGAAGGCCACGAGCACGAGGTCGCTTTCGGATGCGAAATGGCGGGCGGCGGTCTCGGCGACCTGGCCGGCGGTCGAGAAATGGATGAAGCCGTCCGACTGGTCCACCGGGGCCCCGGCGGTCCAGCCGGCGGCTCGGAAGGCATCCCACTCCGGCCGGCGGAAGATCTTGAAGATCATCATGCCCGCCTCTTGCCGCTTTCGAGACGGTCGGTCAATGGTCGTGATCCGCGGGGCTTTGACTCTGTTACATTGCCGGTCCAGAGTTCGCACGCCCCGTCCGGCGCCGCCGCCGGTCGCGCGCACCTGCATTCCAAGAACAGTCTTTCAGGGAGTTCCAGCCATGACACGTCTCACCCGCAGCCTTGCCGTGCTGCTTGCCAGCGCCAGCGCGCTCGCCGCGCTTCCGGCGGCGGCCGAGTCCGTCAAGATCACGCTTCTGGGCATCGGGGACATCTACGAGTTCGCGGGCGACGGCGATCAGGGCGGTTTTGCGCGGCTCAACGCCGTGGCCAAGGCCGAGAAGGCCGCGAACCCGAACACGCTCTATCTCTTCGATGGCGACATGCTCTCCCCTTCGATCCTGTCGGGCTTCGACAAGGGCCAGAACACCATCGACCTGACCAACCTCGTGCCCTTCGATCTGGCCGTGCCGGGCAACCACGAGTTCGATTTCGGGCCCGAGAACTTCATGGAGAAGATGAAGGCGTCGAAATACCCCTGGGCCGCCATCAACATCACCAAGGCCGACGGCTCGCCGGTCGAGGGACTGGGCGGCGTGACGGTCAAGGAGGTGGCGGGTCTGAAGATCGCGCTGATCCCGGTCGCGCAGGACACCACGCCGGAGGTGTCGAGCCCCGGTGACCTGAAGTTCCTGCCGACGGTCGACACCGCCATCGACGCAGCCAAGGCCGCGCGCAAGGACGGGGCCGATCTGGTGGTGGGCGTCGTGCAGACCGACATGACCAACGACCAGAAACTGATCAAGAGCCACGCCTTCGACGTCATCCTGTCGGGCGACGACCATTCCTATGCCACGGCCTATGACGGGGTAACGGCCTATGTCGAGACCTCGATCGACGGCCGGGTGATCTCGCCGGTCGATCTCATCGTCAACGTCTCCGAGAAGGACGGCAAGCGGGTGGTGAAGTGGAAGCCCGAGTTCCGCTTCATCGACACGGCGAGCGTGACGCCGGACCCGGAAAGCCAGGCGATGGTCGACAAGTTCCAGAAGCAGCTCGACGACGAGCTGAACGTCGAGATCGGCGTGGCCGAGACGGCGCTGGATTCGCGGCGCAACGTGGTGCGGGGCGAGGAATCGGCGATGGGCAACCTGATCGCCGATGCGATCCGCGAAACCACCGGCGCCGACATCGCCATCATGAACGGCGGCGGCATCCGCGCGGACCGCACCTACGACCCGGGCACCAAGCTGACCCGCCGCGACATCCTGACCGAGCTTCCCTTCGGCAACAAGACGGTGCTGACCGTGCTGCCGGGGTCGCAGGTTCTGGCGGCGCTGGAGAACGGCGTGAGCCAGGTCGAGAAGGGGGCGGGGCGCTTCCCGCAGGTCTCTGGGATGACCTTCGTCTATGACCCGAGCGCGCCGGCCGGGTCGCGCGTTTCCGAGGTGATGGTCGGCGGCCAGCCGCTCGATCTGAACAAGACCTACAAGCTGGCGACCAACGACTATGTTCTCGGCGGCGGTGACGGCTATGCGGCGCTGGGCGGCGGCGAGGTGCTGATCAACGGCGGCAACGGCAACCTCATGGCCAACGACGTGATCGCCTATGTCGAGAAGATGGGCAAGGTGACGAGCGCGGTCGAGGGCCGCATCAAGAAGCTCGGCCAGTAACCGATGACGGCGGAGGGGGCAGTCCGTCCCCTCCGCCATCCGGCGCTGCCGGACCGCGGCGTTCAGGTCGCGGACCGGTCCGATCGCCAGACCGTCCACCACGACCGCCAGCGGTCGGCAAGAGCGTCGGCCGATTCGGCGAAAAGCCGAAGCGCGATCCGCCTTGCCTCGGCCAGGCGCTGCTCCTCGGCCTCCCGGGCCGGAACGAGGACCGCGCCGCCGCCGAGCGCCTGCACAGCCTCGGCCAGCAGGGCAAGGTCGCGCGCCTCGCCCAGAATGTCGCCCAGCCGGTCGGCGACGGCGGCGTGGGTCTCCATCATCGCCGGCCATATCGGCCGCAGCAGCTGCGCGTGGTAGCCGTGATCCTTCACCCGCTTGCGCCAGTCGTGCAGCACTTCTCCGCGCGGGTGGGCCAGTGCGCGACGCATGCCGCGGCGGGCGTCCGACCAGGTCCGGGACAGGCCCGGCGCGATCGCATCGAACCCCTTGTCCTCGCAGCGCCAGCTCGGAACGCGGTCGCGCACGGACTCGACCGACGCCCGGTAGGCGGCGAGGGCCGCGGGCGCGTTGGCATCGTGGCCGGCGACGGTGGCGGCCAGCCGGGCGCGCAGGTCGGGGTCGGGGCATCCGAGCGTGTCGAAGGTGGCCAGAAGCACCGAGCCCTCGCGCAGGGCGGACAACTGGCGCCCGGCATCGCGCAGCGCGACGTTCTCGACGGCGAAACCGGGGAAGCTTCCTCGGTAAAGGCGCAAAAGCCCGCGCAACTTCTTGATGTTCTTGCGCAACTCGTGGATCGCTTCCGGCGATGGAACGGCCTGCGCATCGAGCAGCGCCAGCGATGCATCCAGCCGGTTCAGGGCGAGCGACCGAAGCGACTTGCCCATCGACCGCCGGCCGCTGGAAAAGCAGAAAGCCATGCGACACCCGTGGCTCGCGAAGCGACGGGCCGACTATCGCACACCGGCGCCCCGGACCGGAAGGGCCTTGACCAAGGCGTTTCCGGGCGGGCGGATCAGCGAACGCCCCGGTAAGGCGCCGCACAGGACTGCGCTGCTAGGCCCGAGCCCGTCTCACAGATGGGGATGCGGATGAACAAGGCGATTACCGACGGGCTGGTGCTGATGCCGCCCGCTTTCGATCTCGGCCTCGACCTGTGGTCGAGCGAGGACGGCACGCCCGGATCGGCCAGCTATGCCGGCGCCGTCAACGCCGCGCTGGTGCCCGCCGATCAGGACTTCGGCGGCTGCCTCGAACTGACCAAGCAGGCCGACACGACGAAGCTTCGGGCCTTTGCCGACACGCCGCTGCTGCCCGGATGCTACCTGCGGGTGACAGCGCGCGTGAAGGCGATGAGCGGCAACCTGCCCTCGGTGCGCATTGCCGGATGGGCGGGCGGGGCGGGTGGCGTGCATGTAGCGGGCCTGACCGAGACCGCGCCGGCGGTGCCGCTGACCGCCTACGGGCGCGTCGAAACCGTGCAGGCGATCGTGGGCACCGGCTGGCGGACGGGCGTGGACATGGCCTGGGGCACGCAGGCGATCTATGGCCATTTCGGGCTGGACCTGACCGGCGCCAACGGGGGCGTGGTGCGCATCGACGACCTCGTCATCGAGGATGTCACCTCGGTCTTCCTGCGCACGATGATGGACTGGGTCGACGTGCGCGACTACGGCGCAAGGGGCGACGGGGTCACCGACGACGCGGCTGCCTTCGAGGCAGCGGATGCGGCGGCGGCGGCGTCCGGCCGGACGGTCCTCGTCTCGGCCGGCACCTACCGTCTCGGCGCGGACGTGACGATGGAGGCGCCCGTGCGCTTCGAGGGCACGGTGACGATGCCGGCCGACAAGCGCCTCTCCCTGACCCGGACCTTCGACCTGCCAAGCTATGCGGCGGCCTTCGGGTCCGAGGAGCTGGGTTTCCGGAAGGCGGTTCAGGCGCTGCTGAACTTTTCCGATCACGAAAGCCTCGATCTCCGGGGGCGGCGCATCGAGGTCACGGCCCCGATCGACGTTCAGGCGGCGGTGGCCAACAAGACCGTGTTCTCGAGCCGCCGGGTGATCCGCAACGGCCAGTTCAACGTGCTGGACGGGCCGGACTGGGCGCCGGTCACCGTCACGTCGCAGGCCAGCTACGCGACCGGCGCGGCCACACAGCTGTCGAACGTCGTCAATATCGCCAACGTGCCGGTGGGGTCGCTGGTCACGGGCGCGGGCGTCGGGCGCGAGGTCTACGTGACGTCGGTCAATGTGGGCGCGGGAACGCTCACCCTGAGCCAGCCGCTTCACGGGCCGGCGGGGACACAGACCTACACCTTCACGCGCTTTCGCTACGTGCTCGACTTCGGCGGCTTTGCCCAGCTCGACAAGTTCCAGCTCGACGACATCGAGATCCAGTGCAACGGGCTGGCCTCTGGCATTCTTCTGGCGCCGTCGGGGAAGAACTTCCAGATCCGCGACTGCTTCGTCAGCCAGCCGCGCGACCGGGGCATCACGTCGTCAGGCACCGGCTGCCAGGGGCTGGAGGTGAACCGCTGCACCTTCCTGTCGAACGAGCAATCGGTCCGCGCGCAGGACCGGACCTCGATCGCGCTCAACGCCAACGCCAACGACGTCAAGATCCGCGACAGCCGCTTCGTGCGGTTCCGCCACACGATGATCCTCGGTGGCAGCGGCAACCTGCTGGTCGGAAACCACTGGTTCCAGGGCGACGACGAGGCGCAGGGGCTGCGCCTCGCGGGGCTCGTGCTGTCCGGCACCACTGTGAAATCGGCGATCACCGGCAACTACATCGACAACTGTTCCATCGAGCTGACCAACGAATACGAGGCACAGCCGGATTTCGCGAACCAGTTCTCGTTCGGCGGTCTCAGCCTGACCGGCAATGTCTTCACCGCCAGCGACGTGGCTCCGTGGTTCTCCTGGCTTGTGGTCAAGCCCTACGGTGCGGGCCACTTCGTGCAGGGGCTGTCGGTCACGGGAAACGTCTTCAAGGTGCTCAACGGCTCGATCGACCGGATCGAGAAGGTGGATTCGACCTACGCGCCGCTCGACTTCGCGCGGATGCGCAACGTGGTGTTCGAAGGCAATTCCTTCACCCAGGTGGCGCAGCCGACCGCCAGCCCGGTCATGATCGCGCACGACCAAGCGACGGCGGCCAGCGTCTGGGCGGTGACGGGCGGCGCGGCCTATCTGCCCTTCGGGGGCCGGGCCCGCAACGTGCAGGCGCTTGTCGCCGAGGGCGCGATCACCGGCCCGGCGGGCGAGACACGGACCGACATGCCCTTCGTGAGTGTCGAGCAGGGGGCCGGCAAGCAGCATGTGGCGCTGAACTGGGCGCAGCCGGCGAAGGGTCGCGTCCACGTCACGCTGCGCGTGGACAATCCGAACTGACGCGCCGCTCAGGGCGCGGTCGCCGCGATCGCGCCCTGGATCTCCGACCAGAGCACCCTCCGGTCCACGGGCTTCGCGACGTAGCCGTCAAGGCCGAGCGCGAGGTAGGCTTCGCGCCGCTCGGGTGAGGCGTCGGCGGTCAGCGCAACGACCGGAAGCCGGTTCCAGCCGGCATCCGCCGCCCGGATCGCCCGAAGCGTCGCCTCGCCATCCATGTCGGGCATCGCCATGTCCAGAAGAATGAGGTCGAAGCGGCCCGACATGAGCCGCGCCAGCGCCTCGCGTCCGCTCGCGGCTTCCTGCGCCGCGATGCCCAGCGTGCGCAGGATCTGGAGAACGACGAAGCGGTTGGTCGCGATGTCGTCGACCACCAGCGCCCGCAGGCCGGTCTCGGGCGCCTTTCCCGCCGGCGGCGGCTCGGGAAGCGGGGCCACCGGGATTTCGGCCTGGACCGCAAGCCCGCCGCCGCCTCCGACCTCGGCAAGGCCGGCGCGCCCGCCGGTCGCCGCGGCAAGCCTCTGGGCCAGGGCCAGGGCTACACCGCCGGCGCCGTCCTCCGGCGCCGTATCGACGATCACGGGATCGCCCGCGCAGGACAGGCGCAGGGCGAGCGAACGGCCGTCCGGGCCGCTGCAACGGCAGTCGAGCCGCAGGGTCACGTCGGGGCCGCCGCCTCGCGCGGCGCAGAGGAAGCCGGTCAGATGGTCCACGATCTTGCGCAGGATCAGGGGATCGAAGCGGGCAAGCTCGGGCAGATCGGCGCTGCAATCGACCTGCGCCGCCCGCAGGTCCCCGCAATGGCGCGCCACGGCGGCGCGCATCGCCACCTCGAGCTCGTCGCGCAGCGCCCCGGTGACGGGCCGGTGGACGATGGCGGTTTCGGCGGAATGGGCCAGGTCGAGCACATCCTCGACAAGCGATTGCAGATGCCGGGCCGACCGCTCGATCTCGGCCGCGTCGGCCTGGACCGCCGGCGATGTGCCCGCCCCGCGCAGCACCTGGCTCAGGCCCAGGATCGCGTTCAGCGGGGTGCGCATCTCGTGGCTCATGGCCGACAGGAACCGCGATTTCGCTTCGCTCGCCGCATGGGCGCGGTCGAGTGCCAGGGCAAGCTGGGCTTCCTGGCGGTGGTTCTGGATCAGGGCCGAGAGGAAATAGCCCAGAAGCAGCAGGACGCCCGCGAAGGCGAAGGGGGCATCGAGCCCCCCGGCGTCACCCAGCATGTCGAGCCCCGGATACCAGAGCAGCACGGCGGCCGGAGGCAGGCCGTTCAGAAGGCCGGTCATCAGATGCGTCGCGCGCATGATCGACACGTTCAGCAGCGCACCCATCAGCGCCAGCACGCCGGCGAAACGGATGATCGGATCGTCGTGATAGAAGGCCGCCAGAGGCAGAAGGACGAACGCGGTCATCCCCAGCGACGAGAACCCGATCATCGCCCGGTAGCGGCCGCGGGTCGGCCAGCGCAGGAACCGCCGCGCAAGCCGATGCTGGAGGATCTCGGCGGCGACGCAGACGGCATAGACCCCGGCGACGAGCGGCAGGGGCAGGAAGAAGGCGAAGATCAGGCAGGTCAGCGCCACGCCGATCTGGCGCGACGGCAGATCGGCGGTCAGCCGCGCATGCTGCCGGCCGATCTCGGCAACCTCGGAGGCCGGCAGCAGGCCGGACCGGTCGTCAGGCGTCATTCGACTGGCGCTCTCGCTGGTGCGGCGGCGAAGGATCCCGCCGGCTTCCCTTTGGTCACGTCAGTGTAAGGTCTTCCCGCAGAAGTTGATAGGCCCTCGCGAAGCCGCCATTCAGGGATGCACCGTCCGGGTCGAAGCGCACGAAGGCGAAATCGGCGAAGTCGATGTAAAGCTGCGCCTTCGGGTGATGGCCCAGCCAGTCGGCGCGCAGGCGCGCGCGGTCGGGATCGTCGGCGGGAACGAACGCCGCCCGCGCCGCGATGCTGATCCGCGGATGGGTCAGCGGGTCGCCCTTCGCCCCGACCTCGCCCAGCAGGAGCGAGACCCGCGGATCGGACCGCATCGCGCGGGTGTGCAGCGACAGCGCCGAGACCAGCGTGAGCATCTCGCCCCGGGCGGACAGCCCGAAGGCCACCCGGGTGACGTGCGGGGCGCCGCTGTCGGGGTGGATCACGCCCAGCGCGGCCGTCGTGGCGCCGCGCACGAGGTCCCTCGCCAGGGCGCGCGCCGCGTCGTCGGTGGGCTGAATCGGGTCACGTTTTTCCGACATTTCAATGGTTTCCGGCGATCTTCCGGCCTTGACAGGCGGGTTGCACGGGGCGCACTGTCGCGCAACACCGGCCAGGGAGGCAATGATGAACCGTCCGCGACATGCGGCCGCGCCGACATTCGTGGAGCAGTTCCTTCCCAAACTGGTGACGGTGCTGCGCGAGGGATACCGCCTGCCGGACCTCAGGGCCGATGTGATGGCCGGGCTCACGGTTGCCATCGTCGCGCTACCTTTGTCGATGGCGATCGCGATCGCCTCCGGGGTGGGACCGGAGCGCGGGCTCTACACGGCCATCGTCGGCGGGTTCCTGGTCTCGGCACTCGGCGGGTCGCGGTTCCAGATCGGCGGCCCGGCGGGCGCCTTCATCGTCCTCGTCGCGGCCTGCGTGGCCGACCTCGGGCTGCCGGGGCTGCTCACCGCCACGCTCCTCTCCGGGCTGATGCTGATGGCGGTCGGGTTCCTGCGGCTGGGCGGCTACGTGAAGTTCATTCCCTACCCGGTGACCGTGGGGTTCACGGCGGGCATTGCCGTCATCATCTTCGCAAGCCAGATCAAGGATCTCTTCGGCATGACGGTGCCGCACGAGCCCGGCGAGCTCGCCCAGAAGCTCGCGGCGCTCTGGGCGGCGCGGGCCTCGGTGACGCCGGAGGCGGTGTTGGTGTCGGCGGGCACCATCCTCGCGATCCTCGGCCTGCGGCGCTGGCGTCCGCACTGGCCGGGGATGCTGATCGCGGTCGGACTGGCCGCGCTGGCGGCCTGGGGGCTCGGGCTGCCGGTCGAGACCATCGGCACCCGTTTCGGCGAGCTGCCGCGCGGCCTGCCCGCACCGGCGCTGCCCGACCTGTCGCCCGCGGCGCTTTCGGCGGCCTTGCCCTACGCGGTCAGCTTCACGCTTCTGGGCGCGATCGAGTCGCTTCTGTCCGCGGTGGTGGCCGACGGCATGACCGGTCGCCATCACCGGTCGAACGCGGAGCTTGTGGCGCAGGGCATCGCCAACATCGCCTCGGCGGTCATGGGCGGCATTCCCGTGACCGGCACCATCGCCCGGACGGCGACCAACGTCCGCGCCGGGTCGCACGGGCCGATGTCGGGGATGCTGCACGCGCTGTTCGTGCTGGCCTTCATGGTCGTGGCGGCCCCCCTTGCCAGCTACATCCCCCTTGCCGCGCTGGCCGGGGTGCTGGTCATCGTCGCCTGGCACATGGCCGAGAAGGAAGAGTTCTGGATGCTGGTCCGCAGTTCGAAGGGCGATGCGCTGGTGCTGCTTTCGACCTTCCTTCTGGTGATCTTCCGCGATCTCTCGACCGGGATCGTGGTGGGCTTCGGTCTAGGCGCGATCCTCTTCATCCGCCGCATGTCCGACGCCGCGCATCTGGAAGAGCGCGGGGCGCGTCTGGTGCCCGAGGACGAGCCCGACCGGGGCGGGCGCTACGACCCTGCCGAGGCGACCGACAGCGCCGTGGTGGTCTACCGACTGAAAGGGGCCTTCTTCTTCGGTGCGGCCGCGACCGTGGGGGCCGTTCTGGACCGGATCGCCGACCGTCCGCAGGCGCTGGTCCTCGACTTCGCCGATGTGCCCTTTCTCGACAGTTCCGGGGCGCATTCGATCGAGTTGCTGGCGCGACGGTTCGCCGGCAAGGGCGGCAGGCTCTACCTGACCGCGGCCAACGCCGACGTCCGCCGCACGCTCCTGTCGCTCGGGCTGCGCGAGCCTTCGGTCCACTACAGGTCCGACATCGAGGACGCCCTGCGCGATGCCCACGCCGCGCTGGCCTGAGGCCGCCGTGGCGCGCGCGGGCCGAGGTCACGATTCGCGTCGGCCCTCCGTGCCGTCCACGGCCTGATCGGCGCCGATCCCGGCGCAGCCGCGCCGGCGTTTTCACAAATTTCCATGTTCTTCATGGCGTTGCGCGGCACAGTGCCGGAAATGTTATCGTCTCTGACGCATAACCGGTAAATGAATTTACAGTAAAATCCTTTTAAAAAGACAGGTTACAATTTTGTGAACTTCTGATTTACATTGAGATGGAGGGGGCGGCCGGATTCTGGTCCGGCGCCGTGAAGGTCCGCGGAGGGGCGGACTTTTGCAGGAGGAGAAGGCATTGGCCGAAGCACAGCACTCAGCGGGCGATTCCGTCGCCCTTCATCCCATTCCGCCGGGGTTCGAGAAGGCCTGGGCCGATCCTGCGAAGTATCGCGCGATGTATGCCGAGTCGGTGAACGACCCGGACACCTTCTGGGCGCGCGAGGCGCAGCGGCTGGACTGGATCAAGCCGTTCACCCGGGTCAAGGACACCGACTTCACCTTCGGCAAGGTCTCGATCAAGTGGTTCGAGGATGGGGTGCTGAACGCGTCGGTCAACTGCATCGACCGGCACCTGAAGGACCGCGCGCTGCAGACCGCGATCATCTGGGAACCCGATGATCCGGCAACGCCGGCCCGGCACATCACCTACCGCGAGCTGTCGCGGAAGGTGAACCAGATGGCCAACGTCCTGCTCAGCCAGGGCGTGATGCGCGGAGACCGGGTCGTCATCTACATGCCGATGATCCCCGAGGCCGCCTATGCAATGCTGGCCTGCGCGCGCATCGGCGCGATCCATTCGGTCGTCTTTGCCGGCTTCTCGCCTGATGCCCTGGCCAACCGCATCAACGACTGCGGCGCCAAGCTCGTGATCACCGCCGACCATGCGCCGCGCGGCGGCCGCAAGACGCCGCTGAAGGCCAACACCGACGCAGCGCTGCTGCACTGTTCGGACAAGGTGCGCTGCCTCGTCGTCAAGCACACCGGCGACCAGATTTCCTGGGTCGAGGGGCGTGATGTCGATGTGCTGGCCATGATGGACATGGTCAGCCCCGAATGCCCGCCGCGGCCGATGAACGCCGAGGATCCGCTGTTCATCCTCTACACCTCGGGCTCGACCGGCAAGCCGAAGGGCGCCGTCCACACCACGGGCGGCTATCTCGTCTACGCCGCGATGACCCACCAGTACACCTTCGACTACAAGGACGGCGACATCTTCTGGTGCACCGCGGACGTGGGCTGGGTGACCGGCCACAGCTACATCGTCTACGGCCCGCTGGCGAACGGCGCGACCACGATCATGTTCGAGGGCGTGCCGACCTTCCCCGATCCCGGCCGGTTCTGGGAGGTCTGCGAGAAGCACAAGGTCACGCAGTTCTACACCGCTCCGACCGCGATCCGGGCGCTGATGGGGCAGGGGCCGGAATGGGTCGAGAAATACGACCTCTCGTCGCTGCGGGTGCTCGGCTCGGTCGGCGAGCCGATCAACCCCGAGGCCTGGGTCTGGTATGACAAATACGTGGGCAAGGGCCGGTGCCCGATCGTCGACACCTTCTGGCAGACCGAAACCGGCGGCCACATGATCACGCCCCTGCCGGGCGCGACCGAGACCAAGCCCGGCTCGGCCACCAACCCCTTCTTCGGGGTGAAGCCCGTCGTGCTCGATCCGCAGACCGGCCGCCGGATCACCGAGGTGGAATGCGAGGGGGTGCTCTGCATCGCGGACAGCTGGCCGGGGCAGATGCGCACGGTCTGGGGCGACCACGAGCGGTTCCAGGAAACCTACTTCAGCCAGTATCGCGGCTACTACTTCACCGGGGACGGCTGCCGGCGGGACTCGGACGGCTATTACTGGATCACCGGCCGGGTCGATGACGTGATCAACGTCTCGGGGCACCGTATGGGCACGGCCGAGGTGGAATCGGCGCTGGTCGCCCATCCGAAGGTCGCCGAAGCCGCCGTCGTCGGCTATCCCCACGACATCAAGGGGCAGGGCATCTACGCCTATGTCACCCTGATGTCGGGCGAGACCCCGTCCGAGGAGCTGCGCAAGGAGCTGGTCAAATGGGTCCGCACCGAGATCGGGCCGATCGCATCCCCCGACCTCATCCAGTGGGCTCCGGGCCTGCCGAAGACCCGGTCCGGCAAGATCATGCGCCGGATCCTGCGGAAGATCGCCGAGAACGACTTCGGTGCGCTGGGCGACACCTCGACGCTCGCGGATCCCTCGGTCGTTGACGATCTCATCAACAACCGCATGAACCGCGGATGATCGGACCCGTCCTGATCCTGCTGGGTCCGCCTGGTGCGGGCAAGGGCACGCAGGCCCGGATGCTGGAAGAGCGCTTCGGCCTCATCCAGCTTTCGACCGGCGACCTTCTGCGCGCGGCGGTGGCGGCGGGGACGCCCGCCGGCCTTGCCGCCAAGGCAGTGATGGAGGCCGGGGGTCTGGTCAGCGACGCGATCGTGCTGGCGATCCTCAAGGACCGGATGGCGCAGCCCGACGTGGCGCGGGGGGTGATCCTCGACGGTTTCCCGCGCACCGACGCGCAGGCGGCGGCGCTCGACAGCCTGCTCGCGCAGGCCGGCGGACGGGTGACCGCGGCGGTCAGCCTCGAGGTTGACGATGACGCGATGATCGCCCGCGTCGCCGGACGCTACACCTGCGCCGAATGCGGCGAGGGCTATCACAACCAGTTCAAGCAGCCCCGGGTGAGCGGGGTCTGCGACCAATGCGGCGGCACGGCGTTCAAGCGTCGCGCCGACGACACGGCCGAAACGGCGCGGGCCAGGCTTGAGGCCTACCACGCCCAGACGGCACCGCTGATCGCGCATTACGAGCGGCTCGGCGTTCTCGAGCGGATCGACGCGATGGGAGACATCGCGGGGATCGCCGGGACGCTCGGGGCGATCGTGGCGCGCGTATCGGCCTGAGGGAGGGCCCTCCCGCCCGGATCCGGGCGGGGTGGCACGGAGTGGGACCAAGACAGGGAGTTGTGACAATGTCGGACAAGACTTCGGCAACGTCCTATTGGAGCGCGAACGTCCGCATCATCATCATTTCGCTGGTGATCTGGTTCATCGCGTCGTTCGGGATGGGGATTCTCTTCCGCCCGGCTCTGATGGGCATCAAGATCGGCGGCGCCGATCTCGGGTTCTGGATGGCCCAGAACGGGTCGATCTACGTGTTCCTCGTGCTGATCTTCGCCTACGCGTGGCGGATGAACAAGCTCGACCGCGAATACGGCGTTCAGGAATAAGGGGACAGGGGACAGATGGATCAGTTCACCCTCAACCTGATCGTAGTCGGCATCACCTTTGCCATCTACGTCGGGATCGCGATCTGGGCCCGTGCGGGCTCGACCGCAGAGTTCTATGCCGCCGGCCAGGGTGTCCACCCGGTGCTGAACGGCATGGCCACCGGCGCCGACTGGATGTCGGCCGCCTCCTTCATCTCGATGGCCGGCATCATCGCGCTGGCCCCGGCGGGCGGCTACACCCAGTCGGCCTTCCTCATGGGCTGGACCGGCGGCTACGTGCTGCTCGCGCTGCTGCTCGCGCCCTACCTGCGCAAGTTCGGCAAGTTCACGGTGCCGGAGTTCATCGGTGACCGCTTCTACTCGGGCGGCGCGCGCCTTCTTGCCGTCATCTGCCTCATCGTCATCTCGGTGACCTACGTGATCGGGCAGATGCGCGGCGTCGGCGTGACCTTCTCGCGCTTCCTCGAGGTGTCCACCGACACCGGGCTCTACATCGGGGCGGCGATCGTCTTCGCCTACGCGGTGTTCGGCGGCATGAAGGGCATCACCTACACGCAGGTGGCGCAGTATATCGTGCTGATCATCGCCTACACCATCCCGGCGCTCTTCATCTCGCTCGCGCTGACCGGCAACATCCTGCCGCAGCTCGGCCTGATCGGCGACTACGCACCGGGTGGCGGCAGCGAGGCGTTCCTCACCAAGCTCGACCAGGTGGTGACGGATCTCGGCTTCAAGGCCTACACGTCGCAAACCAGCAGCATGCTGAACATGTTCCTGTTCACCATGTCGCTGATGATCGGCACCGCGGGCCTGCCACACGTGATCATCCGCTTCTTCACCGTGCCGAAGGTCGCCGACGCGCGGTCCTCGGCCGGCTGGGCGCTGGTGTTCATCGCGCTGCTCTACACCGTCGCCCCGGCGGTCGGTGCGATGGCGCGCCTCAACCTCACCACGGCGTTCTGGCCGAACGCCGTGACCGGGCAGCCCCTGGAGGGACCGGCCGTCTCGCTCGAGGCGATCAAGACCGATCCCAAGCTGGGCTGGATCGCCAACTGGGAGAAGACCGGCCTTCTGGCCATGTCGGATCTCAACGGCGACGGCATGATCCAGTACTTCAACGAGCCGGCCGCTCTCACCGCCGCCAACAAGGCGCTGGCGACGGCCAAGAAGGCGCTGGCGGATGCCGCGGCGGATGCCGACAAGACCGCGCTCGAAGCCAAGGTGACCGAGGCCCAGGCCGCGGTCGACAAGGTGCTGGGCGAATCCATGCTCGGTGGCAAGTCGCTGAAGGACTGGGGCTTCGTGGGCAACGAGCTGACCAAGGTCGACAACGACATCATGGTGCTCGCCAACCCCGAGATCGCCAACCTTCCGGGCTGGGTCATCGCGCTGGTCGCGGCCGGGGCTCTCGCCGCGGCGCTCTCGACGGCGGCGGGTCTGCTGCTCGCCATCTCGTCGGCGATCTCGCACGACCTCATCAAGGGCTCGATCAACCCCAACATCACCGAGAAGGGCGAGCTTCTGGCGGCGCGCATCGCGATGACCTTCGCGATCGTCGTGGCGACCTGGCTCGGCCTCAACCCGCCCGGCTTCGCCGCGCAGGTGGTGGCGCTGGCCTTCGGCCTTGCGGCGGCGACGATCTTCCCGGCGCTGATGATGGGCATCTTCTCGAAGCGCGTGAACAAGCAGGGCGCGATCCTCGGGATGCTGGTGGGGCTGGTGTTCACCTCGGTCTACATCTTCCTCTACCTCGGCTGGTTCTTCATCCCCGGCACGAACGTCTACGAGAACACCGCGGCCAACTACTGGTTCGGCATCTCGCCGCTGTCGATCGGCACGGTGGGCGCCATCCTCAACTTCGTCGTGGCCTATGTGGTCTCGGCTATGTCGACCGAGCCGCCGCGCGAGGTGCAGGCGCTGGTGGAATCGATCCGCATCCCGAAAGGGGCCGGAGCGGCCACGCATCACTGACCGGTGTCCGGGCGGGTCCCAGGCCCGCCCGGCGCGACCGGAGACGCCCCGTCGGGGCGTCTCCTTCCCGCCGCCTGGAGACGGACATGGATGCGGATCTTCCTTCCATCATCGCCTTTCTGGAAAGCGTGCATCCCTACGACAATCTGCCGCGTGACGAGCTGGTGCGGGTCGCCGGTTCCTTCCGCTGCAGCGCCTATCCGGCCGGCAGCAGCGTCTATCGCTACGGAGACACCCTCGACGGGCTTTTCCTGATCCAGCGGGGGAGCGTCGAGATCACCGATGGGGTCGGCGCGCTGGTCTCGCTGCTCGGCCCCCGCAACAGCTTCGGCGAGCGCGGGCTGATGCGCGACGGCAAGGCGGCCACCTCGGCGCGCGTGACGCAGGACAGCACGCTTCTGATGCTTCCCGCAGCCGAGTTCCGCTTCCTTCTCGAGAACGCGCCGCCCTTCACCCGCTTCTTCAGCCGCGGCCGCGCGATCGAGACGCGCAGCACGGACATCGCGATGATCCGGGTCGAGGATCTGCTGGCGCGCAAGCCGGTCGGCTGCGGCCCCGACACACCGGTTGCCGAGGCGGCCCGGATCATGCGCGACGGTCACGTCTCGTCGCTGGGCGTCACCGTGGACGACGGCCGGCTGGTCGGCATCGTGACCGTCCGCGACCTGTCGAACAAGGTTCTGGCCGGCGACCTGCCGCCCCGGACGCCGGTGTCGCAGGTCATGACGCCGGATCCGGTCGCGCTTCCGCCCTCGGCGCTCGGGTCGGACATCCTGCACACCATGCTCGAACGCCGCATCGGGCATCTGCCGATCGTCGATCGCGGCCGGTTCGTGGGCATGATCACCCAGACCGACCTGACGCGGTTTCAGGCCATCAGCTCGGCCGTGCTGATCCGCGACCTGGCCGCCTCGACAAGTGTCGCCGACATGGCGGCGGTGACGGCGCGGATCCCGCAGCTGCTGGTGCAGCTTGTCGGCGGCCACCACAGCCACGAGAACGTCACCCGGCTCATCACCGACATCGCCGATGCCGTGACCCGGCGGCTGCTGGCCATGGCCGAGGCCGAGCTCGGCCCGCCGCCCGTGCCCTACCTCTGGCTCGCCTGCGGAAGCCAGGGCCGGCAGGAGCAGACCGGGGTCAGCGACCAGGACAACTGCCTCATCCATGACGACGCGGCCACCCCAGACGATGCCGGCTACTTCCGGCGGCTGGCGCGGATCGTCTCGGACGGGCTGAACGCCTGCGGCTACGTCTACTGTCCGGGCGACATGATGGCCACCGCCGAGCGCTGGTGCCAGCCGCTGCGGGTCTGGCGGGACTACTTCGCCCACTGGATCGCGACTCCCAGTCCCGAGGCCCAGATGCTGGCCTCGGTCATGTTCGACCTGCGGCCGATCGGCGGCAACGGCGGGCATCTCTATCAGGAACTCCAGACCTCCACGCTTGACCACGCGTCGCGCAACTCGATCTTCGTGGCGCACATGATCGCGAATTCGCTCAAGCACACGCCGCCCCTGGGCCTGATCCGGGGCTTTGCGACGATACGCTCGGGCGAACACCGCAACCACATCGACATGAAGCACAACGGCGTGGTCCCGGTGACCGATCTGGCGCGCGTCTATGCGCTGCAGGGACGGCTGACCGAGGTGAACACCCGCGCCCGGCTGCTTGCGGCCGAAGCGGCCGGGGTGCTGTCGCCGTCGGGCGCGCGCGATCTGATCTCGGCCTACGATCTGATCGCGACCATGCGTCTCGAAAGCCAGGCGAAACTGGTCCGCTCCGGGCGCCGGCCCGACAACTTCCTGGCGCCGTCCGATCTGTCGGATTTCGAGCGGTCGCACCTGCGCGACGCCTTCGTGGTGGTGCGGACGATGCAATCGGCCCTGGGCCATGGCAAGGGCGCGGTGATGTGAGGGTGCCGGGATGGTGATGGAACTCATCGCGATGTTTGCGACCGGCGTCGGGGCGGCCGCCTGCGTGTTCGCCGCCGGCCACCTGCTGCGGGTCACGACCGGCCGCCGGCTGCCCCGATGGCTCCTGCCCGCCGCGGCCGGCGCCGCCATGATCTCCTTCTCGATCTGGAACGAATACACCTGGTTCGCGCGGGTCAAGGCGCAGCTGCCGCCCACGGTCGAGGTGGTGCTGCCCGTCGCCGAATCTGCGCCCTGGCGGCCGTGGAGCTATCTCTGGCCGGTCACCGGCCGCTTCCTTGCGCTCGACACCGCCCCGCCCGGGCCGCCGGCGCCGGGCGGGCTCCGCCGCGCCGAGGCGCTGGTGGTGACGCGCTGGCAGCCGACGGCGCGGGTGCCGATGGTGTTCGACTGTGCCGCCGGCCGCCGCGCCGACCTTGTCGAGGGGGCGGCGCTGGATCCGGCGGGAACGCTGATCGGGGGGCAATGGATCGCCATGCCGCCGGACGATCCCGTGCTGGCGGCGGCTTGCCGGGGAGGGTGAGCGATGATCGCGTCAGGGAGGAGGCCGAAGGTTCTGGTGGTCGAGGACGAGGACAACATCGCCCTTGCCCTCGACCTGGTGATGACCCGCGAGGGCTACACCCACGAGCGGGTCGCCAACGGTGCCGAGGCGCTGGGAAAGATCCGGTCCATGCATCCGGACCTGGTGCTGCTCGATGTGATGCTGCCCGAGGTCTCGGGCTACGAGATCTGCCAGGGCGTGCGGATGGATCCGTCTCTCTCGGACATCAAGATCCTGATGATGACGGCGCGCGGCGCGGCGGTCGAGCGGCGCAAGGGTCTGGCGCTGGGTGCCGACGGCTTCATCTCGAAGCCGTTCGGACTGCGCGAGCTGCGGGCCGAGGTGCGCCGCCTTGTCGAGGGCGATCCGGAGGGAGGCGGCGGGGAGGCGGGGTCATGATCGCGCGTCTCGGGCTGAGGCTGCGGATTCTGCTGTTCTTCGCGGCCCTCGCCATCGGCAGCGTCGCGGCGGTGACGGCCGGTCTCGTGCTCGGCTACCGGCACACGGGCGATGCCGCCTCGGCGCCCGGCTTCGTGACGGCCGGGGTTCTGGCGGGCTTTGTCATCCTTGGGCTGAACGCCGGCGTCTGGTACCTCTTTGACGAACACGTGGCGCGCGCCATCGAGCGGCTGGCCAGCGGGCTGCGTGTCCGGGCCCATGCCGATGTGGCGGACGCGATCGACCGCACTCCCGGGCGCTACCTCGGCGATCTCGCGCCGGCGGCGGCGGCGGTGACGCTTACCCTGGCCGAGACCCGCAACGCCCTGGCCGAGGCCGTCGCCCGCGAAACCTCGCGGCTCGCGACCGAGAAGGAACGGCTCGAGGCGCTGCTGGCCGACGTGGGCGTGGGCGTGCTGCTCTGCTCGGGCGATCATCAGCTCGCGTTCTACAACGGCCCTGCCGTCGAGCTTCTCGGGGCCGAGGCGGTTCCCGGCCTCGATCGCCGCGTGTTCGACTATCTGCGCGAGGCCCCGATCGTCCATGCCTACGCGCGCCTCATCGAGGCCGACGACCCCGACGCCACATCGGAGCTGCTGTGCGCGACCGTCGGGGGCAGCCGGGTGTTCGCGGGCCGGATGCGCATACTCGAACAGGGCCACGAGCGGCCGGGCTACGTGCTCACCCTGCGCGACGTCACCGGCGATCTGGCCACGCTGGCCGCGCGCGAGGGCCTGCTGGCCGAGATCTTCGATCGCGTGCGCCGGCCGGCGGCCAACCTTCGGGCGGCGGTGGGGGTCCTGGCCGAAGACGGCGCGGCCGCGCCCCCCGAGCTGACGGCTGTGGTCCTTGACGAGGCCCAGAGGCTGGCCCGGGCCGTCACCGAACTGGGCGCGCGCTACGACGAGGTGCGCAGCGACGGCTGGCCGCTCTCTTTCGTGCGCGCCTCGGACCTTGTCGACTCGATCCGCGCCGCCACCGAACGCGCCGGCCTCGCGCTGCCGGTGACCGCCGACCCGGTGCTCGTGCGCTGCAACGGCTTCGAGATCTCGGCGCTGGCCGGCCATCTCGCGCGCTCTCTGGCGAAGTCCGGGCGGGGGGAGAGGCTCGCGCTGTCGCTGCGCGAAGAGGGCGCGGGCGCGGTGCTCGATCTGGACTGGAGCGGGGCGCCCCTGACGGTGGGCGAGCTCGAGGGGTGGCTCGCCCAGCCTATGGACGTGGGCGTGGCCGACGTGACCGGCCGCTCCGTCCTGGCCGTCCATGCCACCGAATGCTGGCCGGAGCCGCGCGGGTCCGGCGCGGCGGCGCTGCGGCTGCCGCTGCGCGAGGCCCGCCGCGTCCACCGGCGGCCCCGTCCGCTTGCCCGCGCCGTCGTCTACGACTTCGATCTGCTGGCCAAGGCGCGCAGCGCCGGCGTGGCCGATACGGCGCTCGAGGATCTGACCTATGTGGTCTTCGACACCGAAACCACCGGCCTCATGCCGCAGCAGGGCGACGAGATCGTCCAGATTGCCGCCCTGCGCATCGTGAACGCCCGCCGGGTCGAGGGCGAAGTCTTCGAGACTCTGGTCAATCCCCAGCGCCCGATCCCCCCCGCATCAACCGAGGTTCACGGCATCACCGATGCGATGGTGGCCGAGGCCCCGACCATTGCCGAGGTGGGGCGCAGCTTCCATGCCTTTGCCGCCGGCTCGGTGCTCATCGCGCACAACGCTCCCTTCGACATGCAGTTCCTGCGCCGCCACGAGGACGCGATCGGTGTGGTCTTCGACCATCCGATCCTCGACACCGTGCTGCTGTCGGCGGTGGTGTTCGGACAGGGCGAGGCCCACAGTCTGGACGCGCTGGCCCACCGGCTCGGGATCACCATTCCGGAAGAGGCCCGCCACACCGCGATCGGAGACGCGGTGGCGACGGCGGACGCCTTCCTGCGCCTTCTGCCGATGCTGAAGGCCAAGGGCCTGCGCAGCTTCGGCGACGTGCTGGCCGAAGTGCGCAAGCACGGCCGTCTGCTCAAGGACCTGAACGGCTAGGCCGGCGCCGCGGCGGGCTCGGGCCGGGCGGGGCCGCCGCCAAAGGGATCCTGCGGATAGCCGACGCCGGTCAGATAGAGACCCTGCGGCGGGCAGACCGGCCCGCAGGCGGCGCGGTCGCGGGCGGCCAGCGCGCGCGCCACGTCCTCGGGCGCCCAGGCGCCGGCGCCGACCCGTTCGAGCGTGCCCACGATCGAGCGCACCTGGTTGTGCAGGAAGCTGCGCGCCCGCAGACGGAACCGGATCTCGGTGCCTCCGGGGACCGGGATCGCGTCGATGGCGATCGCGTCGAGGGTCTTGACCGGGCTGTCGGACTGGCACATCGCCGAGCGGAAGGTGGTGAAGTCGTGGCGTCCGACCAGATGGGCCGCGCCGTCGCGCATCGCCGCCACATCGAGGCTCTGGCGCACCTGCCAGACCCGCCCCGCCTCCAGCGTGGCGGGCGCGCGGCGCACCAGCAGCCGGAAGAGATAGCGCCGCTCGATCGCCGAGAAGCGGGCGTGAAAGTCGTCCGCCACCCGCGCGACCCCCAGCACCGCGACCGGGGCCGGCTTCAGGTGCCAGTTCAGGGCCTCCATCAGGCGGAACGGCTCCCAGTCGCGCGCGAGGTCGCAATGCGCCACCTGGCCCGTGGCGTGGACACCCGCATCGGTGCGCCCGGCGGCCGCGATGCCCGGCGCCTCGGGATCGAGCCGGCGCAGCGCCGCCTCGACCGCGGCCTGCACCGAAGGCTGGCCGGCCTGCCGCTGCCAGCCGGCAAAGGGGCCGCCGTCGTATTCGATGAGAAGCGCGTATCTGGGCATGACCCCGCATAGCGCCGTGCGGTCGGGCGATGCAAGCCACGTCGGTCGCCCGCGTGTCCGTCCTGGCGCGCGAAGGGGGAATTTCCGGTCCGCCGCGCACCGGCCCTTTCGCATTCCCGTCCCGCGCCCTTATGTTTGCCGCGAAAGAGAGGTGGCGTTTGGGCATCGGTGACATAGCGGACGGCCTGGCGAGAGGGCTCGGGTCTGTGGGTTCGGGTCTTTCCGAGGCGCTCTTCGAGCCGGTGATCCGCCTCGGCGTGACCGGCCTGAGCCGCGCCGGCAAGACGGTGTTCATCACCTCGCTGGTGGCGAACCTTCTGGACCGTGGCCGGATGCCGGGTCTGGTGGCGGCGGCGGACGGGTCGATCCGCATGGTCTACCTGCAGCCGCAGCCCGACGACACGGTGCCGCGCTTCGACTACGAGAGGCACCTCGCGGAACTCACCGGCCCGGACCCGCGCTGGCCCGAGGGAACGCGCGCGGTCAGCGAGTTGCGGCTGTCGCTTCGCATCCGGCCCGGCGGCCTGCTCGGCCCGGTGCGCGGCGAGCGGACGGTGCATCTCGACATCGTGGATTACCCCGGTGAATGGCTTCTCGACCTCGCGCTCATGGATCAGAGCTATTCGGGCTGGTCGGAGCGCACGCTGGCGCGCATGGCCCCGCGCCCGCAGGCGGCGGATTACCTCGCCCTCGCGCGCGCCGAGGCTGCGGATGCGGGTTTCGACGAGTCCCGCGCGCGGCTTCTGGCGGCCGCCTTCACCGACTGGCTGCGCGCCGCGCGGGCGGCGGGCCTGTCGGATTGCACGCCGGGCCGCTTCCTTCTTCCCGGAGAGCTGGCCGGATCGCCGGTGCTGACCTTTGCGCCGCTGCCGCGCCCCGACCAGACCCCGCGCGGCAGTCTCTGGCGCGAGATGGAGCGGCGCTTCGACGCCTATCGAGCGCAGGTGGTCCGACCCTTCTTCCGCGACCATTTCGCGCGGATCGACCGTCAGGTCGTGCTTGTCGATGCGCTGGGCGCGATCCACGCCGGACCGCCCGCGGTCGAGGACCTGCGCCAGTCGATGGCCGACATCCTCGCCGCCTTCCGGCCGGGGCGCGCCTCCTGGCTCGGGCGGCTTTTGGGCGCGCGCCGGGTCGAGCGGATCCTCTTCGCCGCGACCAAGGCCGACCACATCCACCACAGCCAGCATGCGCGGCTGACCGCGATCATGGCGGCTCTGCTGCGCGAGGCGAAGGACCGGGCGGACTACGCCGGCGCGCGAACCGGCGCCATGGCCATCGCGGCGCTCAGGGCCACCACGGAAGAGACGGTCACCCATGACGGGCGGGCGCTGGACATGGTGCGGGGCCGGCTTGCGGACGGGCGGCTTGCGGCCTTCTATCCGGGCGATCTGCCCGAGGATCCCGCGCATCTCCTGAACCCCGCGCGGTCGGGCGCCGAGCGCTGGCTTGACGCCGATTACGCGCGGATGGAGTTCCAGCCGGCCCGGCTGACGCTGCGGCCCGGCGAGGGACCGCCGCACATCCGGCTCGACCGGGCCGCGGAATTCCTGATCGGTGACCGGCTCTGAGGGGGACGCCATGACACGACCGCAAGGGCCTGTCCTGATCGAGATCGAGGACGGTGCGCCGGTGGATCCGGCCGCAGCGCCGCCGGTGCCCGACAGCGCGGACCGGCCGACCGGGCGCGCGATGCAGACCGTGGCGGTTCTCGCCGCGCGGCCGCGCTCTGCGCTCTGGCGGTTCTTCTGGTGGGCGGCGGGGGCGCTGACCACCTTCGTCGCCTCGGTCATGGCCTGGCGCTTCGTCGAGGGGCTTCTCGCGTCGAACCCGGTCCTGGGCTGGGTGGCGGCGGTGCTGGTCGGCGCCTTCGTGCTGGCGCTCCTGCTCGTCACGCTGCGCGAGCTGGCCGCCTACGGCCGGCTCGCCCGGCTTGACCACATCCACAAGGCCGCGGCCGTCGCGCTGGCGGATCAGGACCTGAAGGCCGCGCGGGCCGTGGCCGACCGGATCGTGGCGCTTTATGCCGACCGGCCCGACACCGACTGGGGCCGGGCGCGCCTCGCCGAGCGCCGGGACGACCAGTTCGACGCCGACGCGCTCTTGCGGCTGACCGAGGCCGAACTACTGGCGCCGCTCGATCAGGCGGCGCGGCGCGAGGTCGAGGCCGCCGCCCGGCAGGTCGCGACGGTGACGGCGCTGGTGCCGCTGGCGCTGGCCGATGTGGTGGCGGCGCTGACCGCGAACGTCCGCATGATCCGCCGCATCGCCGAGATCTACGGCGGCCGGGCCGGAAGCTTCGGGGCCTGGCGGCTGACGCGGACCGTGCTCACCCATCTGGTGGCGACCGGGGCTGTGGCCGCGGGCGACGACCTGATCGAGACCATGGCCGGCGGCGGGCTTCTGTCGAAACTCTCGCGCCGCTTCGGCGAGGGCGTGGTCAACGGCGCGCTCACCGCCCGCGTCGGCATCGCCGCGATGGAGGTCTGCCGCCCCTTGCCCTTCGCGGCCCTTCCGCGCCCGAGGGTGTCGAACCTCGTCGGCCGCGCGCTTGCGGGGCTCTTCGGCAAGGCGGAGGCCGCCGAGGACGGGAAAGCCTGACTTTGCCAAATCCCCTTCCGTCGCGTAACGATGGCGGAAAACACGGGGACGGTGCGTGGAAGTCATCTTCGTTCTGGCGATCCTGTGGCTGGGGTTCAGCCACCGGAACCTGGCGCGTCGGGTCAAGGATCTCGAGGCGCGGCTGCGTGCGGCGGCGCCGCAGCCCTCGGGCGCTGTGGCGGAGGGGCTGCCGGCCGGCTCCGCCGAGCCGCCCCCCGCCGCGGCCTCAGGTCCCTGGCAGGAGGCCGTCCACGCCACCGAGGCGCCACCCGTCGCCACCGCTGCCGCCGGTGTCCCCGCCGCCCCGGCCGTGGCGGACGAAGCCGTCCCGCGGCAGGACCATCCCGTGGTCTTCTCCCCCGAGCGCCTTGCCGCCCTGGGGCGCTGGCTGCGCGACAACTGGGTCTATGCGGTCTCGGCGCTGTCGCTGGCGCTCGCCGGTGTGTTCTTCGTGCAATACGGGGTCGAGCGCGGGCTCCTGCCGCCCGCCGCGCGGGTGGCGCTGGCGATCCTGTTCGGTCTTGCGCTCATCGCGGGGGGCGAGACGATCCGGCGGCGCTGGGGCGACAGCCGGGGGCCGACCGCGCATCTGCCCTCGGTGTTCTCGGGCGCGGGCCTCGTGTCGGTCTTCGCGGGCATCGTCGCGGCCCGGATGCTCTATGGCCTGATCGGTCCGGTCCCGGCCTTCGCGGGACTGGTGGCGACCTCGGGCGCGGCGATCCTTCTGGGCTGGCTGCACGGCCCGCTTCTGGCGGCGATCGGGCTTCTGGGCGCGGCGGCGGCGCCGTTCCTGACAGGCGGCGACATTTCCGAGGTGACCTGGCTCTACGGCTATTACGCGCTGGTCGGCGTGACCGGTCTGATGGTCGACACGCTGCGGCGCTGGGCCTGGGTTTCGGTGCTGGCGCTGGTCCTCGCCTTCGCGGGCGGTCTTCTGATCGCGGCGGGCGGCGGCGGCGCCGGCGGATTTGCCGCGCTTGCGGGCGTTCTTGCGCTGGCGGCCATCGCGGTGCCGGTGCGCAGCCTCGCGCCCGATCATCCGGCCCCGGCGGTCATCGAAGCGGTGCTGGCACGGGGCAGGGCCGGATGGCCGGTGTTCCCGGTCCGGCTCGTCGCGGGGGCGATGCTCGCGGCGGCGATCCTCACCGCCTGGGTTCCGGCCGAGACGGCGGCGGGGTCGCTTGCGGCCTTTGCGGTTCGTCGGCGTGGCGCTCTGGGCGGGCCGCGCCCCGGGCATCGCCGATCTGGCCGCTCTGCCGGCGCTCGCCTTCCTCGGCCGCCTCGTTCTCGAGGCGACGGACGGCGGCCCGCTCTGGTCGGAGTTCGCCGCGCGCGCGATCCACCTCCGGCCGCCCGAGACCGCGGCCCCGGTCACCTCGAGCCTTCTCGTCGGGCTTGCCACGCTGGGCAGCCTCGCCGCGGCCCGGCGCAGCCTGGCGGGGCGTGACCATCCGGCCGTCTGGTCGGCCGGGGCGGCGCTCTTCGCGCCGCTTTCGGTGCTTGCGCTGGAGGTCCTCTGGCAGCCCGCCCTGGTCGTCGGCGCCTATCCCTGGGCGCTGCATTCGATCGCGCTGGCGGCGGTGATGACCGCGCTGGCGGCGGCCTTCGCCCGCGCCGATGGCGGCGCCGGACGCCGCACGGCCCATGCGACGCTGGCCGCGCTTGCGCTCATGGCCTTTGCGCTCTTCGCGGTGCTGACCAAGGCGGCGCTGACGCTGGCTCTGGCGGTCCTGATCCTCGGCGCGGCGGCCCTTGGCCGGCGCTTCCGCCTGCCCGAGATGGGCCGGTTCATGCAGGCCGGGATGGCCGTCATCGGCTGGCGGCTCATCGTCGATCCGGGTGTGCCCTGGGCCGTGGAAAGCGCCGGGCTCTGGGAGGTCTGGGCGGCCTATGGCGGGGCCGCGGCGGCCGCGGTGGCGGCGCTGGCGCTTTGGCCGGGCATGTCGCGCGCGACCCGTGCGGCGCTCGAATCCGGGGCTGCGGCCTGGGCGGCGCTTCTGGCGAACGTGCTTGTGACCCGGTGGCTGATCGTCGACGGGGCCGAGGACCGGCTCTTCACCCACTGGGGGCTCACGCTCAACGCGCTGCCCTGGCTCATCACGCTTCTGGTGCAGCTCTACCGGATGCCGGCCGGGATGCGCTGGCTGCGCGGCATCATCGCGACCGTGGCCGGGCTGATCGCTCTTGCGGGCCTTGCGCTGGCGGCCGGACCCGGCAGCCCGGCCGCGATCCGGAGCGCGTCGGACAACTGGGTCCGCGGCCCGCTGATCCTCGACACGCTCGCGCTGGCCTATCTGGTTCCGGGATTGATGCTGCTCGTCGCGCTGCCGCGGCTGGCGCATCTGCGGCGCTGGCTGCGGGGCCTTCTGGGGATCGCCGGCGCGATGCTTGCGGGTCTCTATGCCACGCTGGAAATCCGGCGGTTCTGGCGCGGCGACGACCTGTCGGTGCCGGGCGTCACCCAGCCCGAGCTCTACACCTACACGGTGGCCCTTCTGGTGGTGGGCGCGGCGCTTCTGTGGCAGGCGATCGCCAAGCGGTCGCGGGGGCTGCGGCGCATCGCGATGGCGGTCATCGCGCTGGCCATCGCCAAGGTGTTCCTGATCGACGCCTCGGGCCTGTCGGGGCTGACCCGGGTGTTCTCGTTCCTCGCGCTCGGCCTGTCTCTCGCCGCGCTTGCCTGGCTGAACCGCTGGGCGGCGGGGCGGCAGGGCGACGACGCCGAGACCGCCTAGCGCAGCTTCGGCACGCCGCCGTCCAGGGTTGCGCGCTCGACCACGGCCGCGCGCAGGGTGCGGCCGATCCGGTGGGCGAGCGCGGACCAGGCGGCGGCGGTCTCGGGCGGCAGTTCGCGGGCCAGCGTCGCGTCGAAGAGCGCAAGCCACGGGCCGAACATCCCGGGCCGCACGTCGCCCGCATCGCGATGGACGGCGGCGGGGTTGCCGTCGTAGGTGCGGCTGCCGAAGATCGCGTTCCGCCAGAACCGGGCCACCTTGGCCTCGTGTTCGGGCCAGTCGTGCACGTGGACGGCGAAGACGGGCCCGAGGCCCGGATGGCGGCGCACCGCGTCGTAGAAGGCCGCGACCACGCGGTCGATCTCGGCCTCGGTGACGGCAAAGCGCGGGGGCAGGGCAGAGGGCTCGCTCATGGCTCCACAGATGCGCCCGCTCGGCCGGCTTGCCAAGGGGGCAGCGCGCCGCAGCCCCCCGGAGACGGGCGCATTTGACGCCCCGCGCCGCGCGGCCTATAAGCCGCCGCATGTCCCGGCCGTTCGCGATCATCGCCCGAATTAGCCGCCCGGCGCTCTGATCCCAGAGACGCCGGGAAAAGGCGCTTGACCCGTCGCGCCGCCCTCTCCAAGACAAGCCCGACCGCTTTGCCCGACCTTTCGCCCGAGGACCGCCTCCGATGTGCGCCGATACGCCCGACTACCGCGACACCGTGTTCCTGCCGCAGACCGACTTCCCGATGCGCGCGGGGCTTCCCCAGCGCGAGCCCGACTGGCTGGCGCGCTGGGAACGGATCGGCATCTATGACCGGCTGCGCGCGAAGGCGGCGAAGGCCGCGGCCGAGGGGCGCCCGCGCCCCGATTTCGTGCTGCACGACGGCCCGCCCTATGCAAACGGCCATCTGCATATCGGCCATGCGCTGAACAAGATCCTGAAGGACATGGTGGTGCGGTCGCGCCAGATGATGGGCCACGACAGCCGCTATGTGCCGGGCTGGGACTGCCACGGCCTGCCGATCGAATGGAAGATCGAGGAACAGTACCGCGCGCGGGGCCAGAACAAGGACGAGGTCGACATCGTCGCCTTCCGGCAGGAATGCCGCAAGTTCGCCGAAGGCTGGGTGGCGATCCAGCGCGAGGAGTTCAAGCGCCTCGGCGTTACCGGAAACTGGGCCGACCCCTACCTGACCATGGCCTACCACGCCGAGGCGGTGATCGCCGACGAGTTCATGAAGTTTCTGATGAACGGCACGCTCTATCAGGGCTCAAAACCGGTGATGTGGTCGCCGGTGGAAAAGACCGCACTGGCCGAGGCCGAGGTGGAATACCACGACCACACCAGCCATCAGGTCTGGGTGCGGTTCCGGCCGCAGAACGGCCTTGACGGCGCGAGCGTGGTGATCTGGACCACCACCCCCTGGACGATCCCGCAGAACCGGGCTGTCGCCTTCAACCCCGAGATCGCCTACGGCCTGTTCCGTGTCGATGCGGTGGCGGACGGGGCGGCCGCGACGGTGGGCGAGACGCTGGTTCTGGCCGACAAGCTGGCCGAGGGCGTCAAGGCGGCCGCGAAGGTCGAAGGCTGGACCCGGCTCCGCGACGTCGGCGCGGACGAGCTGGCGTCGCTTACCCTCGCCCACCCCTTCCGGGGGGTCGAGGGCGCGGGCGGCGAATGGGACTACGACGTGCCGATGCTGCCGGGCGATCACGTCACCGACGACGCCGGCACGGGCTTTGTCCATACCGCGCCCAGCCACGGTGACGACGACTATCAGCTGGGCCAGAAATTCGGCCTGCCGATGACCTACAACGTCATGGAGGACGGCAGTTTCCGCGCCGACCTGCCGCTTTTCGGCGGCCAGTCCATCATCCTGCCCGACGGCAAGGAAGGGCCGGCGAACGTGTCGGTCATCAAGCAGCTGGCCTATGCCGGCGCGCTTTTCGCCAAGGGCAAGCTCAAGCACAGCTACCCGCATTCCTGGCGGTCGAAGGCGCCGCTGATCTACCGCAACACGCCGCAGTGGTTCGCGTCGATCGACCGTCCGCTCGAGGACGGCCTCGGCGAATACGGCGACACCATCCGCGCCCGCGCGCTGCGCTCGATCACCGATCTCGTGCAATGGACGCCGGTGTCGGGACGCAACCGGCTCTATTCGATGATCGAGGCGCGGCCGGACTGGGTGCTGTCGCGCCAGCGCGCCTGGGGCGTGCCGCTGACCTGCTTCGTGAAGAAGGGGGCAAGGCCCGACGATCCCGACTTCCTTCTGCGCGACGCGGAGGTGAACGCCCGCATCAGGGCCGCCTTCGAGGCCGAGGGCGCCGATGCCTGGTACAAGCCCGGCTTCAAGGTGCATGTGCTTGCGGGGCGGGCCGACCCGGAGGCCTATGACCAGGTGACGGACGTGCTTGACGTGTGGTTCGACTCCGGCTCGACCCATGCCTTCGTGCTGCGCGACCGCGCCGACGGCACCACGGACGGCATCGCCGATCTCTACCTCGAAGGCACCGACCAGCACCGCGGCTGGTTCCATTCCTCGATGCTCCAGGCCTGCGCGACCAAGGGCCGCGCGCCCTACCGGGGCGTGCTGACCCACGGCTTCACGCTCGACGAGAAGGGCATGAAGATGTCGAAGTCGCTGGGCAACACGGTGGCCCCGCAGGAGGTGATCGACCAGTACGGCGCCGACATCCTGCGGCTCTGGGTGGCGCAGTCCGACTACACGGTCGATCTGCGCATCGGCCCCGAGATCCTGAAAGGCACCGCCGACGCCTACCGGCGGCTGCGCAACACGCTGCGCTACCTGCTCGGCAGCCTTTCGGGCTTCACCGAGTCGGAACGGGTGGCGCCCGCGGACATGCCGGAACTGGAACGCTGGGTGCTGCACCGGCTGGCCGCTCTCAACCACGAGGTGCGGACGGGCTACACGGCCTATGACTTCCAGGGCGTGTTCCAGTCGCTCTTCACCTTTTGCACCGTCGATCTGTCGTCCTTCTACTTCGACGTGCGCAAGGACACGCTCTACTGCGACGCGCCGGACAGCCTGCGGCGGCGGTCCTGCCGGACGGTGATGGACATCCTCTTCCACCGGCTCGTGACCTGGCTCGCCCCGATCCTCGTCTTCACCATGGAGGAGGTCTGGCTGGAACGCTTCCCGGGCGAGGACAGCTCGGTCCATCTTCAGGACATTCCCGAAACCCCGGCCGACTGGCTGGACGAGCCGCTGGCCGCGCGCTGGGACATGGTGCGCCGCGCGCGGCGGGCGGTGACGGCCGCGCTCGAGGTGCAGCGGACCGCCAAGGTCATCGGCGCCTCGCTGGAAGCGGCGCCCGTGGTGCATGTCGAGGATCCCGCGATGCTCGCCGCGCTGAAGTCGGTCGATTTCGCCGATCTCTGCATCACCTCGGGTCTGGGGCTCAGCGGCGATCCGGCCCCGCAGGAGGCCTTCCGCCTGCCCGAGGTGCCGGGCGTCGGCGTGGTCTTCGAGAGGGCCGAGGGCGCGAAATGCGAACGCTGCTGGAAGATCCTGCCGGATGTCGGCACGCACCGCCATCCCGGCACCTGCGCCCGCTGCGACGCGGCGCTCGGCTGACGCCGCGCGAAGGGGCCGCAGCTTCCGGGTTGCGGCGCCGCGCCTTTCGCGCGACGCTTGGCCCATGCCCGAGGCCTCGACCCAAAGCCCGTTCGGCCCGCTGACCCTGACCGAGGAGGACGGGCAGATCACCCGCCTGTCCTGGCGGGCGGGCGCGCGTGACCGGACGCCGGCGCTCGACCGGGCGGTGGCGCAGCTTGGCGCGTATTTCGCCGGCACCCGCCGCGCCTTCGATCTGCCGCTGCGGTTCGGCGAGGGGTTCCAGGGCAGCTTCCTGCGCGCGCTGGCCGCGATTCCCTTCGGCGAGACGCGGACCTATGGCGAACTTGCGGCCGATCTCGGCGCAAGCCCCCAGGCCATCGGCCAGGCTTGCGGCGCCAATCCGATGCCGGTCCTCATCCCCTGCCATCGGGTGCTGGCCGC
Organism: Pseudomonadota bacterium; assembly: GCA_049324535.1. Classification (GTDB taxonomy): domain Bacteria; phylum Pseudomonadota; class Alphaproteobacteria; order Rhodobacterales; family Rhodobacteraceae; genus JBMOOG01. The sequence continues at coordinate 91,117 of JBMOOG010000014.1, forward strand.
GGGCGGCCGGCTCGGCGGGTTCTCGGCGCCGGGCGGGATCGAGACCAAGGTGGCGCTTCTGCGCCACGAGGGGGCGGCGGGCCTGCTGATCTGACCCCGCGAAGGATCCCGCACGAATCCCGGATTTCTGGTAGCCTGCCGATCAGCCCGAACCGGCGGAAGAGACCGGAACCGGGGACAGGGAGGACAGCATGCACATCTACGAGAGCCGGTTTCCACCGGTGGCGGACCCCGGGCTGAGCATAAGCGAACTGGTGTTCCGCGACGACGCCGGACACGATGCCGACCCGGCGCTGATCGACGGGCCCACGGGCCGCGTGCTGAGCCGGGGCGAGCTTTTCCGCGGGGTGCAGCGGCTGGCAGGGGGCCTGTCGGCGCGCGGCTTTGCCTCGGGCGCGACGGTCGCGATCATGGCGCCCAACCTGCCCGAATACGCGCTCGTCTTCCACGCCGTGGCCTGGGCGGGTGGCACGCTGACCACGGTCAATCCGACCTACACCGCAAGCGAGGTCCAGCATCAACTCAAGGACAGCGGTGCGACGCTGCTCATCACCGTCGCGCCGTTCCTCGAGACCGCCCGCGCGGCGGTGCAGGACACCGCCGTGCGCGAGATCGCGGTGATCGGGCAGGCCGAGGGCGCGCTGCCGCTCGCCTCGCTGATGGGCGAGCCGATGACCGCCCAGGCGCCGGTCGATCTCTCCGGCCATGTCGTGGTGCTGCCCTATTCCTCGGGCACGACCGGCCTGCCCAAGGGGGTGATGCTGTCGCACCGCAATCTGGTGATGAATGTCCTTCAGGCCATGGCGGTTCTCGAGATCCCCAGGGGCGAGCGCACGGTCGCCTTCCTGCCCTTCTTCCACATCTACGGACAGACGGTGTTCCTGAACCTCTATCTTGCCGCCGGCGGCGTGCCGGTGACGATGCCGCGGTTCGATCTCGAGACGTTCCTGCGGCTGGTGGCCGAGCATCGGACGCCGCGCATCTGGTCGGTGCCGCCGGTGGCGCTGGCGCTGGCCAAGCACCCGATGGTGGCCGCGGCCGACCTTTCCGCCCTGCGCACGGTCTACACCGCCGCCGCCCCCGCGGATGCCGCGCTGACCGATGCGGTGTCGGCCCGGCTGGGCGTCGAGGCGATGCAGGCCTATGGCATGACCGAACTCAGCCCGGTGTCGCATGTGAACCCCTCGGGCCGAGGCCGGCCGGGGGCGGCGGGGCTGGCCGTGCCGATGACGGACTGCCGGATCGTCGATCCCGAGACGGGGATCGACCGCGAACCGGGGCAGGAAGGGGAACTCTGGGTGCGGGGCCCGCAGGTGATGCTCGGCTATCACCGCAACCCGGCCGCCACCGCGGCGACGATCACCCCGGACGGATGGCTGCGCACGGGCGATCTGGGCGTGATCGACGCCGACGGCTATCTCTTCGTGCGCGACCGGGTGAAGGAGCTCATCAAGGTCAAGGGGTTCCAGGTGCCGCCCGCCGAGGTCGAGGCGGCCCTGCTGGCGCTGCCCTCGGTGGCCGATGCCGCGGTTGTCGGCGTCGCCGACCCCGAGGCGGGCGAGGCGCCGGTCGCCTTCGTGGTCCGCGCGCCGGGGTCCACGGTCTCGGCCGACGACCTGCGCGCCCATTGCGAGGGCTGTCTTGCGCATTACAAGCACCCGCGCGACTTCCGCTTCGTGGAGGCGATCCCGAAGTCGGCCTCGGGCAAGATCCTGAGGCGGGTGCTGAAGGCGCAGGCCGGATGACCGGACCGCGTCGCGCGGCCGGGCGGATCAGACGCGCTTGACGATCCGCAGGATCACCAGAAGGATCACGGCGCCGATGGTGGCGCTGATGATCCAGCCGATCATGCCGCCGCCAAGGCCGAAGCCCATCGCCGGGAAGAGATACCCCGCGATCACCGCGCCGACGATGCCGACCACGATGTCGCCCAGCAGGCCGAAGCCTCCGCCCTTGACGATCACGCCCGCCAGCCAGCCGGCGATCGCGCCGACGACGAGGAAGATGATCAGACCTCCGATGCCCATGGCAGTCTCCCCATGCCTGCGCCAGCCCGGCGCCCCTGGCATCTAGCGCCGCGGACGACCGCGGCAACGCCGGACCGGTCAGGAATGGCTGCGGTCGGGCAGAAGCTGCTGGGCGGCACCCGCCAGAAGAAGGTAGAGCGAGCTCAGCACAAGCCCGGCATGCGCCCAGCTCTGCGGGTGGAAATCGACCCGCGCCGCCCAGGCGGCAAAGCCCACCCACGCGAGGGCGACCGGCAGCGACACCGCGCGCCAGCGCTCGGTCCGCACCGGATGGATGAACTTGATGTTTGTGAACATCGCCACGGCCAGCGCCACGACGATCGCGAGGATGATCCAGAAGTCGGGCTTAAGCGCGAAAAGCACGAGGACGACCATGTTCCAGCAGGCCGGGAAGCCGGCGAAGGAATTGTCCTTGGTCTTCATGCGGGTGTCGGCGAAATAGACCACGCTGGCGTAGACGATGACGATGATCGCGATCCAGCCCGTCCAGCCCGGCAGCAGCCCCGACTTGAAGAGCGCGAAGGCCGGGATGAAGACATAGGTGAGATAGTCCACGATCAGGTCCATCAGCACCCCGTCGTAGGTGGGCCAGTTGGACTTGACGTCGTAGCGCCGCGCCAGGGGGCCGTCGAGCCCGTCCACGATCAGCGCGACCACCAGCCACAGGAACATCAGGTCCCAGTTTCCTTCGGCCGCCGCCAGAAGCGCAAGGATCGACAGGATCGCGCCGGTTGCGGTGAAGAGGTGCACCGACAGGGCCTTGAGGCGAGGGGTCATTGGCTCTTTCCCGTGGCGGCACCGGCGTCGCCAGGCGTCAGGCGCGCGGGTGTGCCCGTTCGTATATGTCCAAGAGCCGCGCGGTGTCCACCGCCGTATAGGCCTGGGTGGTGGAAAGCGAGGCGTGGCCGAGAAGCTCCTGGATCGCGCGCAGGTCCCCCCCGGCCGCAAGGAGATGCGTGGCGAAGCTGTGGCGCAGCGCGTGCGGGGTCGCGCTGGACGGCAGTCCCAGCCCGTTGCGGGCCCGGGCCATCGCCTGCGCCACGAGCCTCGGGTTGAGCGGTCCGCCGCGCGCGCCCCGGAAGAGCGCCCCGGCCGGGTCGGAGGCGACGGGGAACGGGACCAGCCGCACATAGTCGGCGACCGCCGCGCGCGCCACCGGCAGGACCGGAACGACCCGTTCCTTGCCGCCCTTGCCGCGGATGCGCAGGGTCTCGGGCAGCACCGCCTGCGCGCCGGTCAGGCCGAGCGCCTCGGAAATCCGCAGGCCGCAGCCGTAGAGGAGCGTCAGCACCGCCGCGTCGCGGGCCGCGATCCACGGTTCCGCCGCCTGAAGGGCCACGGTCTCGATCATGCGCCGCGCGCCGGTCTCGCTCAGCGGCCGGGGCAGGCGGCGCCGATACCTGGGCGCGCGGGCGGCGAGAACCGGCGTCGCGTCGAAGCCCTCGCGGTCCGAGAGCCAGCGGATGAAGGACTTGACCGAGGACAGGCGTCGCGCGGCCGAGCGCGGCGACAGGCCCCGGCCGCGCTCGTGGGCGAGGAAGGCCCGCGTGTCGGATTGCGTGATCGCCGCCAGACGCGCGATGCCGAGGCCCTCGCCATGATGGACGGCCAGAAAGGCCAGAAAGGCGCCCACGTCGGCGGCATAGGCGGTTCGGGTGTTCGACGCGGCGCCCTCGATGCCGGTCAGGTGGTCGAGCCAGCGTTCGAGCGCGTCGCGCGCCGCCGCGGAAAGGGCCGCCGACACGGAGCCGGCCTCAGTCGAGCCAGCGGCGCATCGCGCGCTCGAACACGGCGCCGAAGAAGGTGAGCAGATCGGTGCCCTGATTGGGCCGGAACTGGTGCGGATCCTCGGCCCCGAAGGCCACCATGCCGGGCAGCCGGCCCGGCCCGAGATCGACGCGCAGCAGCGCCTCGGAGCGCACCCAGGCGCCGTCGTCGCCGTAGATGCCCGCCGCGTCGGGCGTCGCCTGGCGCAGGACCACGGGCCGCGCGGCGCCGTTGCGACCGGCCCGCATGTAGGCGTCGATGAAGCCCGGGCCGGCCAGGGTGAGAATGTCGTTCAGCCGGTGCAGGACCGGATCGTCGGCATCCTGCGTGGTCTCCAGCACGAGCCGCACGCGCTCGACCCGCAGGACCTGGGCGACCTCGGTGCCGAGGTTGTGCAGGAAGTCCTCGAACCGGGTCGGCTCCAGCATCGACAGCACGGCGCGGTGGATCTGGTTGGTCCCGGCGAGGTTCTCGTAGGCGGCGGCGATCACCGACCGGTGGGTGTCCTCCAGCCGGTCCAGCCGGGCTTCCAGCCGCTCCATCGCGATGCCGCGCAGGTCGACGATGTTCGACCCCATGGCGCGTTCGTTCGCGGCGATGAGCGCGCGCATCAGGTCGCGGTCCTCGAGGATCATCTCGGGTTCCGCGATCAGTTTCTCGCGCACCTCGCCTGCAATCGCCCGATCGGTCATCGTCCGCCCCGTCCGTTGTCGCCGTTCGGACGGGACACTAGCAAGGTTCGCGCGAGGCCGCCGCGATTTTTTCGCTGCCCGCGCGAGTCGGGCGCCGACCGTTGCGCGGCGGACTCGCTCCGGCGCCTCAGGCGATGGTCTGGCCGGTCTTGGCCCAGTCCTTGAGGAACTGGTCGAGGCCCCGGTCGGTCAGAGGATGGCTGACCATCGCCTTGATGACCGAGGGCGGGGCGGTGATCACATCGGCGCCGATGCGGGCGCAGTCGATGACGTGGTTGACCGAGCGAATCGAGGCGGCGAGGATCTGGGTCGGGTAGTCGTAGTTGTCGTAGATGGTGCGGATGTCGGCGATCAGCTCGATGCCGTCGGCGTGCATGTCGTCGATGCGGCCCACGAAGGGCGAGATGAAGGTGGCGCCGGCCTTGGCGGCGAGGATCGCCTGCGCGGCCGAGAAGCAGAGGGTGACGTTGACCATGTGGCCTTCGGAGGCGAAGGCACGGCAGGCGGCGAGCCCGTCCCAGGTCAGCGGCACCTTGATCGCGATGTTCGGGGCGATCTTGGCAAGCTTCAGCCCTTCGGCGATCATGGCCTTGGCCTCGGTGGCCACCACTTCGGCAGAGACGGGCCCCGAGACCATGTCGCAGATCTCTTTCGTGACCTCGACGATGTTGCGGCCCGACTTCAGGATCAGCGAGGGATTGGTGGTCACGCCATCGACCATGCCGAGGTCGTTGAGTTCCTTGATTGCGGCAACGTCGGCGGTATCGACGAAGAATTTCATGGGGCACCTCCTGGGCTTTCGATCCGCAGATAGCGCAAACGTGCGTTCGCAGAAACCCCCGGGCGCGCGATTTGTCGCAGGGCGCGGGGGGCCGCCTGCCCCCTCGCGGCCCGCGGCCGCACCGGCCGGGGACGGTTCCGTCCGGGGGAAGGGGCCGGCGCATGGCGGGTGACTGGTTCGCCGAGGGCGAGCCGGTCGCCGTCCTGACCGACGCGCCGCTTGGCCACGCGCTCGACTATCGGGCGCCGGAAGGGGGCTGCGCGGCCGGATCCTTCGTCGAGGTGCCGCTCGGGCCGCGGCGGGTGCTCGGGGTGGTCTGGGGGCCGGGCGAGGGCGGCATGGCGCGCGACCGGCTGCGGCCGGTGGTGCGGGTTCTGGACGCGGCGCCCCTTGCGCCGCGGCTGCGGCAGTTCCTCGCGCGGGCCTCGGACTACACGCTGACCCCGCTGCCGGCGATGCTGCGTCTGGCGACCCGCGTCCCCGGCCTCGGCGAGGCGCCGGGGTCGCGCCGGGTCTATCGGTCCGCGGGGAGTGATCCCGGCCGGATGACCGACGCGCGGCGGCGGGTTCTCGATGCGCTGGCGGCGATGGGCGGAGCCGGGCTGACGCTGGGCGAGCTGTCCGCGGCGGCGGGGGTATCGCCGGGCGTGGTCAAGGGGCTTGTCGGCGCGGGCGCGGTCCTCGAGCAGGAAGCCCCGCGCGACGCGCCCTTTCCCCGGCTGGACCCGGCGCGGCCGGGGCCGGTCCTCTCGGCGGCGCAGGCCGAGGCCGCGGCGCGGCTGGTCGCGGGGGTGGCCGGGGGGCGGTATGGCACGACGCTTCTGAAAGGGGTGACCGGGTCGGGCAAGACCGAGGTCTATCTCGAGGCGGTCGCGGCCTGTCTGGCGCGGGGACGGCAGGCGCTCGTCCTTCTGCCCGAGATCGCGCTGACGGCCGAATTCCTGGCACGGGTCGAGGCGCGGTTCGGGGCGCTGCCCGGCGAATGGCACTCTGGCGTCACCCAGACCGAACGCCGCCGGGTCTGGAAGATGTGCGGCGAAGGGGGCGTGCAGCTCGTCGTCGGCGCGCGCTCGGCGCTGTTCCTGCCGTTCCGCGACCTCGGGCTGATCGTCGTCGATGAAGAGCACGACACCTCCTACAAGCAGGAGGACGGCGTTCTCTACAACGCGCGGGACATGGCGGTGCTGCGCGCGTCGATCGAGGAGGCGCAGGTGGTTCTGGCCTCGGCCACGCCCTCGCTCGAGACCTGGGCCAACGCCGAGGCCGGCAAGTATGCGCGGCTTGACCTGCCGGGGCGGTTCGGCGCGGCCGACCTGCCCGAGATGCGGGCGATCGACCTGCGCGCCGAGACGATGGAGCCGGGGCGCTGGATCAGCCCGACCCTGGCGGCGGCGGTGGTCGAGCGGATCGAACGGGGGGAGCAGGCGCTCCTGTTCCTGAACCGGCGCGGCTACGCACCGGTCACGGTCTGCCGGGCCTGCGGCCATCAGATCGGCTGCGACCATTGCGACGCGCGCATGGTCGAGCACCGGTTCCAGGGGCGGCTCGTCTGCCACCAGTGCGGCGCGACGAAACCGATGCCCGAGGCCTGCCCGTCCTGCGGGGTGGCCGGTCGGCTGGCGCCGGTCGGCCCGGGGGTCGAGCGGCTGGCCGAGGAGGTCGCGGCGCGGTTTCCCGAGGCCCGGGTCGCGGTCCTGTCGTCCGATCTCTTCGGCTCGGCGCGCGCGCTCAAGGAAGCGATCGCCGGCATTGCGGCGGGCGCGACCGACATCATCATCGGCACGCAGATCGTCGCCAAGGGCCACAACTTCCCGCTGCTGACCCTGGTGGGCGTGATCGACGCGGACCTCGGGTTGCAGGGATCCGACCTGCGCGCGGCGGAGCGGACCTTCCAGCTCATGCGGCAGGTCTCGGGGCGCGCGGGGCGCGGCGAGAGGCCGGGCCTTGCCCTGATCCAGACCGCGCAGCCCGCCCATCCGGTGATCCGCGCGATCCTGTCGGGCGACGAGGAAAGCTTCTGGCGGGCCGAGGCGCGCGAGCGCGAGGCGCTGGCGGTGCCGCCCTACGGGCGCATGGCCGCCATCATCCTGTCCTCGCCCGACGTGCAGGAGGTCTTCGACTTCGGGGCGGCGCTCGCGGCGCGGACCGGGCCGCTCGCCGCGGTGGGCGCGCAGGTCTTCGGCCCGGCCCCCGCGCCCATCGCCCGCATCCGGGGGCGGCATCGCGTGCGCCTTCTGGTGAAGGCGCCGAAGGGGGCCGCGATCCAGCCCGCGCTGGCCGCCTGGGTGGCGCAGGTCCGCCGGCCGGCTAACCTGCGCCTTGCGATCGACATCGATCCGCAGAGTTTTCTCTAGACAAGCTGGTCGTAGGCGGCGAGCGCCAGCGCCCGCAGCCGGTCGCGCGGGATGTCGCCGGTGACCGCGTAGCCGAAGTCGCCGTCGATCCACCAGAAGCTCTGCTCCGACCCGCGCTCGGCAAAGCGGAACGCCGTCTCGGCGCTGCCGGCCTCGGGCGTGACATAGAGCGTCACCCGGTGCCCGAGGTCGTCCTCATACATCAGGAGCGCGGCGGTCGCGGCGCCCGCGGGCAGGATCCGGCCGCCCATCAGGCGGAATCCGAGGGCGGCGAAATCGGGCGCGGTGATCGGATGGCCAAGCCGCTTCGAGAGCCATCCGGTCAGATGGGCGGTCTCGGCGGCCGTCACCTCGACCGGGTGCGCGACCTCGACGACGAAGGTGCGGTGCGCGTCGAGCGCGGCCTCGGCCACGGCGGGAGAGGAGCCCGCGGGCGGGTCAAGTCGGGCCAGCGTCCAGCCACCGGCCGCGCCGACGAGGAGGAGGGCGGCCATGGCGGCGGCGCGCCGCGCGATTTCGCGCCCGCGCCCGTGCCGCAGCGGCCGCGGTCTGGCAAGCGCCGCCGTCAGCCGTTCGGGAACCGGCGCCTCCAGCACGGGATCGAGCAGCGCCCGCAGGGCCGCATCCTGGGCCCGCCAGTCCGCGAGGCGCCGGGCTGCATCGGGGTCGTCCCGCAGGCGCTCGGCGATGTCCGTCCGGGCGGGATCCGCCATCAGCGCCACGAGGTCTTCGTCCGTGAGAGGCTGCGCGTCGTTCATCGGCGGGTTCCCTTTCGTGCCGCGCCCCCGTCATGCCCGGTCATGTCGCGCAGGGCGGCGCGGGCGCGGGCCACGCGTGACATCACCGTACCCGGCGGCAGGCCCAGCGCCTGGGCGGCCTCGGCCACGCTCAGCCCGTCCACCGCCAGAAGCAGCAGCGCCTGCCGCTGGTCGAACGGCAGCCGGGCGAGCGCCCGGGCCACCTCGGCCAGCGCGGGATGGGGCGCCGCTCCGTCGGGCGCGGACGGTTCGGCGGGCAGGGTCGCGACATCGACCAGATGCCCGGCGTCCCGCTGGCGCCGCAGCCGGTCGCGCAGGCAGTTGACCAGAATGCGGTAGAGCCAGGCCGTGACCGTCCCCTCGCCGCGAAAGCCGGCCCGGCGCGCCACGGCGCGCTCCAGACAGTCCTGCACGAGATCGTCGGCCGCCGCGGCGTCGCGCAGCATCCCCCGCGCGTGCCGGCGCAGGGCGGGTATGGCGGTCTCGATCTCGTGCAGGATGTCCATCGCGCTCGCTCAGGGTCGGGCGACGTGCCAGACACCCTTGACGCCGTCGCCGGTGGTGTCGCCCGGCTTGGCATCCTTGATCCAAGTGTAGAGCGGCATCCCCTTGTGCGTCCACTGCATGCCGCCGTCCTTGCGCTCGGCCAGCCCGAAGTCGCCCTCGGCCTTGGCACCGGCCGCGGCCATCAGCGGCGGCCAGTTCTGGGCGCAGGCGTCGTAGCAGGCCGACTGGCCGCCCTTGTCGGCGTCGAAGGTGTAGAGCGTCATGCCCCTGGCGTCGGTGAGCACCGCGCCTGCCGCGGTGTCCTGGGTCATGATGCCGGTGTCCGCCTGCGCCGACAGGGCGCCGAAGCCGGACAGAAGCGCGGCGCTCAGGGCGGCGCGGGCAAGGATGCGTGTCATCGTGGAACTCCCTTCTGGGGCAGGCCGTGATGGTGCTGCCTGAAGGGAAAGACGCGCGGCGGGCCGGTTTCATCCCGGCCCGGGCGTGCCCTCACGAGAACGTGACACCGGGATCAGACTGCCGCCGCCGGCACCGCGTGGCGCTGGTCCACCAGAAAGTCCGTCACCATCGCACCGATCCACATGCAGAAGAGCGTGAGCCAGGCGGTGCCGGCGAAGATCGACCCGCCCGAGACGCCCGCGCCGATCGCGCAGCCGCCGGCGAGCATGCCGCCGAAGCCCATCAGCACCGCCCCGAACATCGAGCGGCGCATGTGGCGCTCGCCCTCGAAGCCCTGGAAGCGCAGCTCGCGCGTCACGAAAGCCGCCATGAAGGCGCCGAGGAAGACACCGGGCACGAGGCCCACGTCGAATTCCAGCACCGCGTTGCGGTCGAGGAAATACATCAGCGTGTTGGCCGAGGGACCGGTGAAGGTGGCCGAGGAGACGGCCATCGGCTCGAAGCTCACCTGCGCAAGCCCGTAGGTGAGCGCATAGCCGACCGCCACCGCGAAACCCACGCCCGACGCAAAGATCAGCCGCCGCGCGCCGATGCGGTTCTTCCAGGACAGGTAGAGCGCCAGGGCCGCGACCGCGACCCCGAAGGCCAGCCCCGACCACTCGGGCAGGTGCAGCGCCTCGAGAAGATTCAGGTTGTGGCCGCCCTCGGTGATCCAGAGCCCGGCCAGGTAGTCGCGCACCGGCGCGAGCCAGCCCTTGAGGCTCATCTGTGCGACGACGGCGAAGATCAGCCCGGCCACGACCGAGCGCAGGTTGCCCGTGGAGGCCAGCACCAGAAGGCGCCCCGAGCAGCCGCGGGCCAGGACCATGCCGACGCCGAACATCAGCCCGCCGATGATGGCGCCCGACCACGATCCCGTCACCGCCATGATCCGGGCCTGCGACGGGTCGAAATAGCCCAGGAGCGCCGCCGCCTGCACCCAGACCACCGCCGTCGAGAAGGTCAGCAGCCAGACCGCGACCTTGTCGTTCATCTGGCCGCGGGCGAACTCGACCGTCGCCGCACGCAGGCAGAAGTTCGACCGCTGCGCGGCCACGCCGAAGATCGCCCCGGTGATGACGCCGAAAAGCGCCGCCGTCGGGCCCTCGCCGATGCGTTCCACGATGCTCAGGATGTCCATTGACGCTCCGCTCCTCCCGTTGCCGGGCCCTGTCCGTTCGCCCCCGTTTCATACGCGAATCGGCGCTTTTGCATCTTGATCCAGATCAGATGCGCGTGACCCGGACTCGCGGTCTGCCGGCAAGGTCGCTATCTTGCCGGCAGGAGGACGCGCCATGACCCTGTTTGCCGGCAAGAAGATGACCCTTCCGACCGCGGCCGAGGCCCTGCCCGGACGGCCCGACCCCATCCCCACCGCCGAGCGGCATTTCCTGTCGGGCCTGCCGCTCGCGTCGCCGGTTCCGGAGGGATTCGCCGAGGCGATGTTCGGCATGGGCTGCTTCTGGGGGGTCGAGCGGCTGTTCTGGCAAGAGCCGGGCGTGTGGCTGACGATGGTGGGCTACGCGGGCGGGTTGACGCCCAACCCCACCTATCAGGAGGTCTGCACCGGACTGACCGGCCACAACGAGGTGGTGCGGGTGATCTATGACCCCGCGCGGGTCAGCTACGGCGATCTTCTGAAGGTGTTCTGGGAGAACCACGACCCGACCCAGGGCATGCGCCAGGGCAATGACCGCGGCACGCAGTACCGGTCGGGGATCTATGCCTTCACGCCGGCCCAGCGCGCCGAGGCCGAGGCCAGCCGCGACGCCTACGCCGGGCGGCTGCGCAGCGCCGGTTTCGGTGCGGTGACGACCGAGATCCTCGACGCGCCGCGGTTCTATTTCGCCGAGGATTACCACCAGCAGTATCTCGCCAAGAATCCGGCGGGCTATTGCGGGATCGGCGGCACGGGCGTGACCTGCCCGGTCGGTCTCGGCGCCTGACCGGTCAGGGGGCTGCCGCCCCCTCGGGGCCGGGCCGGCCCCTCACCCCTGCGGGTATTTCGCCGAGGAGAAGCCGAGGGCGATCACTTCGGCGTCACGGGCGGCTTGACCGCCGGGGGGCGCGGGCCTATCCGGCCGGGGCTGATGGAGGCGCCGATGACCACCTTTTCCGCCCTGACGACGCTCGACACCCTCGAGGCCGCCGAAACACTCGCCGCGGCGCTCGAGGCCCTGGACCCCGAGCCTTCGGGCGTCGGCGTGTTCGAGATCGAGGACGGGTCGGGCCGCCACGAGGTGGGCGCCTATTTCGAGGCGCCGCCCGATGCGGTGGCGCTGGCGCTTCTGGCGGCGGCGCATGGAGCGCGGCCCTTCGCGGTGTCGGAAGTCCCGGAAACCGACTGGGTCGCCCATGTGAAGCGCGAACTGGCCCCGGTCGAGGCCGGGCGCTTCTTCGTTCATGGCAGCCATGACGCCGACCGGGAGACCGAGGGGCGCGTCGCGCTTCTGATCGAGGCGGCGATGGCCTTCGGCACCGGCCACCATGGCACCACCTACGGCTGTCTCGACGCGCTCGACGCGCTGGCCGACGGGCCGGCGCCGGGCGCGGTCGCGGACATCGGATGCGGCACGGCCGTGCTGGCCATGGCGGCGGCGCGGGTCTGGCCCGACGTCCCGGTGATCGCCTCGGACATCGATCCGGTCGCTGTCGAGGTGGCCGGGGCGAATGTCGCGGCGAACGGGCTTTCGGGGCGGATCGCGGTCGTCGAGGCCGCCGGGTTCGACCACCCGGCGATCGCGGCCGCGGCGCCCTTCGGCCTCGTCTTCGCGAACATCCTCAAGGGCCCGCTGCTGGCCCTTGTTCCCTCCATGGCGCGGCAGATCGCGCCGGGGGGAATCGCGATCCTGTCGGGCATCCTGACCGACCAGGCCGACGCGGTGCGCGGTGCCTATGAGGCCGGGGGCTTCGTCGCCGTTTCCCGCAAAGATTTCGGCGACTGGTCGACACTGGTTCTGCGCCGTCGCCAATGACGGCCGCGATTTGACGCCGCCGCCATCCTGCCACAATCGGGGCCATAGTCTGGGCTGTTGTGGACCCTGAACGGAAGGAGAGCGGCGTTGGACCCCCAGTTGCGCGACTTTTACGGCCGTATCGACCGCATCGAGAAGATCCATGAGGCGGGCGGCGGCTTCGAGGCCGCCGGCACCCTCGGCCTGTCCCACTACACCCGCCAGCGGCGTTCGCGCCGGCACCGGAACTGGCTCTTCCCCCTGGTTCTGGTGATGGCGAGCATCGTGGCGGTCAAGGCCGTCGTGCTGGCGCGGATCGGCGCGGAGGCCTACGCGCAGCGGGTGGCCGTGCTGGCCGCCGGCGATACCGCCGATCGCGTCGGCGCCTACGTGCTTCAGGCCGATCCGCTGACCGTGCAGGTTGCGGCGCTGCTGACGGCCTACACCCGCTGAGCCGGTCGCCCGGCGCGGCGCGCGAAACGGAAAGGCCGTGCCGGAGATCCGGCACGGCCTTTGGCAGCCGTGGCTGCGTGGACGCCGGCGCGGGCTCAGCCGCGCCAGACGATCGTGTCGATGTCGCTGCGGGTCAGGCCGATATCGTCCAGTTCCCGGTCCGAGAGGCGGGACAGGGCCTTGCGGGTGACACGCGCGTCGTTCCACGCGACGACAGCGGCCCCGAGACCGGCAATCCACCCCGACAGGGTGCCCGCGCCGGCGGTGCGATGCGTCTCATAGACGGACATGGTGCGTTCCTTTTCAAAACTGCTGAAATCGAGTGCATCTCGATCACGGAGCGGCAGATAGGCCCGGCGGAAATGCTGCACAAGCGACGCGGGATCAGGCCCGCCATGCGAAAAATGCATGGCTTGAGGCGGAATACCCGGCCTTGTCACGGCGTTTGCACAATCCGGTGCTGCGGGTGCAGAAAATGTCGCGTTCCGGTCGCAAAGCGGCGATTCCGGCGGGCGTTGTCGCGCCGGCCGAAACCCGGCCGGTCCGGACCGCGGCCCGGCGCTTGCCCTTTGCGATGTTCGCTTTTCGTGCTAGTCGTGTCCGAAAAGCAACAACAGCCATCATCGGGCAGGATCGGGCATGCGCGTTCTGGGGATCGACCCGGGTCTGAGGAACCTCGGCTGGGGGGTGATCGCGGTTGACGGGCCGCGAATCGCGCATCTGGGCAATGGCGTCCTGCACTCGGAGGGGGAGACGCTGGCCGAGCGGCTGCTGTCGCTTTACCGGGGTCTCAGCGCGGTTCTGGCCAAGTTCGCCCCCGAGGCGGCCGCGGTCGAGCAGACCTTCGTCAACAAGGACGGTGCGGCGACCCTGAAACTCGGCCAGGCGCGGGGGATCGCCCTGCTGGTTCCCGCGCAGGCCGGGCTTGCGGTCGGCGAATACGCCCCGAACGCCATCAAGAAGGCGGTCGTCGGCGTGGGCCATGCCGCCAAGGACCAGATCGCCCACATGGTGCGGCTGCACCTGCCCGGCGTCGCGCTTGCCGGCCCGGATGCGGCGGACGCGCTTGCGGTGGCGATCTGCCACGCCCACCATCTGCAAAGCGCCGGGCGGCTGGCCGCGGCGATCCGGGGGGCGGCATGATCGGGCGGCTCAGCGGCATCCTCGCCCACCGGGGCGAGGACAGCGTGCTCATCGACGTGCGCGGCGTGGGCTATGTGGTGCAGGTCTCGGCGCGCACGGCCGCGGGCCTGCCGCCGGTCGGGCAGGCGGTCTCGCTCTGGACCGAACTCCTGGTGCGCGAGGATCTGCTGCAGCTCATGGGCTTCGAGACGCTTCAGGAAAAGGAGTGGTACCGGCTGCTGATCACCGTGCAGGGCGTGGGGGCCAAGGCGGCGATGGCGATCCTCGGAACGCTTGCGCCGGGGGCGCTGGCGCGCGCGCTGGCGCTCGGAGACGCGACGGCGATCCGGGCGGCGCCGGGGGTCGGGCCCAAGCTTGCGCAGCGGGTGGTGCTGGAGCTGAAGGACAAGGCCCCGGTCGTCATGGCGATGGGGGCGGGGGCGGCCGCCGCGCCCGCGCCGGCCGGGTCCGGTGCGGGAGTGTCCGGGGCCGACGTATCCGGGGCCGTGCCGGACCCCGTGGCCGCGCCCGCCCCGCCCTCTGACAGCGCGGCCATCGCCGAGGCGCTGTCGGCTCTGGTCAATCTCGGCTATGCCCAGGGCGAGGCCGCGGCCGCCGTCGCGCTGGCCGGGTCCGAGCCGGGCCAGACCACCGCGGCGCTGATCCGCGCCGCCCTGAAACGGCTGGCGCCCAAGTCATGATCCAGACCCGTCATCCCGCCGCGAGGACCCTCGCATGACCCCGGACCCCACCCTTCGCCCGGCGCCCCTTCCCGAGGATGCGGACCGCAGCCTCCGGCCGCAGGTGCTCGACGACTTCGTGGGCCAGGCCGAGGCGCGCGCGAACCTGCGCGTCTTCATCGAGAGCGCCCGCCGCCGGGGCGAGGCCATGGACCACACGCTCTTTCATGGCCCGCCGGGTCTGGGCAAGACCACGCTTGCGCAGATCATGGCGCGCGAGCTCGGTGTGGGCTTCCGCATGACCTCGGGGCCGGTGCTGGCGCGCGCCGGCGATCTGGCTGCGATCCTGACCAATCTCGAGGCGCGCGACGTCCTCTTCATCGACGAGATCCACCGGCTCAATCCCGCGGTCGAGGAGGTTCTCTATCCCGCCATGGAGGACTTCGAGCTGGATCTGGTGATCGGCGAGGGCCCGGCCGCGCGCACCGTGCGCATCGAGCTGCAGCCCTTCACGCTGGTCGGCGCGACCACCCGGCTCGGGCTTCTGACCACGCCGCTGCGCGACCGTTTCGGGATCCCGACCCGGCTCCAGTTCTACTCGGTGGACGAGCTCGACCACATCGTCGCGCGGGGCGCGCGGCTCATGGGGATCGAGGCCGAGCCGGACGGCACGCGCGAGATCGCGGCGCGGGCGCGCGGAACGCCGCGCATCGCCGGACGTCTCCTGCGCCGGGTGGCGGATTTCGCGCTGGTCGAGGGCGACGGGCGGCTGACGCGCGCGCTCGCCGATGCGGCGCTGACGCGGCTTGGCGTCGATGCGCTGGGTCTCGATGGCGCGGACCGGCGCTATCTGTCGCTGATCGCCGAGCATTACATGGGCGGCCCGGTCGGGGTCGAGACGCTGTCGGCGGCGCTGTCGGAAAGCCGCGATGCGATCGAGGAGGTGATTGAGCCCTATCTCTTGCAGCAGGGGCTGATCCAGCGTACCCCGCGCGGGCGCATGCTGGCGCACCGGGCCTGGCGGCATCTGGGGATCGAGCCGCCGAAGGCCGTCGGGCCGGGCGATCTCTTCGGCAAGTGAGCCGGGCGGAGGCCGGGGGCGCTGCCCCCGGAACCCCCGGGGTATTGGGACGAAGGTGAAGGCATGAGCGCGGCGGCGGATGCGACGGGATCGACCGGGGGCGGCGACGGGACCGGCGGGGTGCGCGCCGATCGGCCGGACAGCGCCGTGATCGCGCGGATGTTCACCGGGCCGGACGGCGGTTTCCGCTTTGCGCGCTGGGGCCGTCCGATGGCGCCCGTAGTCTTCGGAACCGATGACGCGACGCTTGCGACGCTGCGCGCGGCGCTGGCCACGGTGGCGCGGATCGCAGAGCGGCCGCTTGCCGAGACCGATCCCGAATCCGGCGCCAACCTGATGATCTTCTTCCTGCGCGACTGGGCGGAGATGGCCGCCATCCCCGACTTCGGCGCGCTTCTGGGCGGGAACGTCCCCCTGCCGGAGGATCTGGCGCGGTCGGGTGCGCGGCGCTACCGGCGGTTCCGCTTCGACGCGGGCGGGGCGATCCGGGCCGGCGTGAGCCTGGTGCGTCTGGACCGCGACCTCGACGGGATCGAGGCAGAGAGCCTCGCGCTGGACGAGGCGGTGCGGCTGTCGCTGACCTGGTCGCCCGCGGCCTTCGACGGGGTGCCCGGCGTCGTGCTGGCCGGCGGCCGGGCCGTCCCGGGCCCCGGCGTGTCCGCCCTGATCCGGGCCGCCTACGACCGGTCGCTTCCCGATGCCGGCACCGATCCGAGCCTTGCCCTGCGGATCGCGGCGCGGCTCCCGGCCGCCGGCTAGTCGGGCAGCGCCACCTCGGCGGGCAGCGGGATCGCCGAGATCGACATCTTGCCGGACCCCTGCGTGACCTGGTTGGCGTGGGCCAGATAGATCAGCGTCCGGTTCCTGCGGTCGAGGACCCGTGTCACCCGCAGCGACTTCAGGATCAGGGACTGGCGTTCGCTGAACACGGTTTCGCCGTCCTTGCCGGTGTCGATGGCGCCCAGCCGGATCGGCCCGGTCTGGGTGCAGTCCACCGCCGAGTAGGAGGGGTCCTCGAACCAGTTGCCCTGCTGGAGCCGGTCGAAGAGCGAGCGCTCGAAATAGGCGAGGTGGCAGGTGACGCCTTCGACCTTCGGGTCGGCGATCGCCTCGATGATGATGTCGTTTCCGACCCAGTCCACCCCGACCTGCCCGACCTCCTCGGCGCGCAGCGGCTGGGACAGGGCAAGGACGGCTAGCAGGGGGGCGACTCGCATGGGGGACCTCGTTCGGCTGACGGTCGTCATGTTCGGCCCGCGGCCGCCGCGGCGCAAGCCCGGGCGGTTGCACCGGCGGGCGGTTGCTGAGACAAGCGGCGCAGGCCCCCATCCCGGGGCCGCACCCGACGAGGCCCGCCATGACCCACCGCCTGACGATCCGCGTCTATTACGAGGACACCGACCTTGCCGGGATCGTCTATTACGCGAACTACCTGAAGTTCATCGAACGGGCGCGCAGCGAATGGGTGCGCGATCTCGGGATCGACCAGGGCCGGCTGCGGGCCGAGACCGGGATCGTCTTCGCCGTGCGCCGGATCGAGGCGGACTATCTGGCGCCGGCGCGCTTTGACGATGTGCTCGAGGTGCGCACCGAGCTGCGCGAGCTCTCGGGCGCGCGCATCGTGCTTGCGCAGGACATCCGCCGCGGCGAGGCCCGGCTTTTCGCGTCGGTGGTGACGCTGGTCGCGCTGGGCGCGGACGGCCGGGCGGTGCGCATTCCGGCGGAATTTCGCCGCGCGGTTGAAACAAACCGGCGCTGAACGGCGCTGCGCCGCAGAAACGCTGACGCGGATGTGTTGGCATTCGCCAAGGATTGCGGGTAAACAGGCGTCAAAGAGATGCCGCACCGACAATCGCGGCCCCACGACCGGCGAGCAGACACATGGACACCCAGACCCTGGCCGTTGCGCAGGATATCGACTTTTCCCTGCTGGCGCTCTTCTGGCGCGCCTCCTTCATCGTCAAGCTGGTGATGATCATCCTGACCGTCGCCTCGGTCTGGTCCTGGGCCATCATCGTGCAGAAGTTCATCGCCTACCGGGCCGCCCGGCGCGAGGCGGCGGCCTTCGACGCCGATTTCTGGTCGGGCGAGCCGCTGGACGAGCTGTTCGACAAGATCGGAACCCAGCCGCAGGGCGCGAGCGAGAAGATCTTCGCCAGCGCGATGATCGAATGGCGGCGCAGCCATCGCAAGGACGGCGGGCTGATCGCCGGCGCCCAGGCGCGCATCGACCGCTCGATGGATGTGGCGATCGCGAAGGAGACCGAGCATCTGTCGGGCGGGCTGCCGTTCCTCGCCACCGTCGGCTCGACCGCGCCCTTCATCGGGCTCTTCGGCACCGTCTGGGGGATCAAGGTCGCCTTCGAGCAGATCGCGATCAGCCAGAACACCTCGCTGGCCGTGGTCGCCCCCGGCATCGCCGAGGCGCTGGTGGCCACGGCGCTCGGGCTGCTGGCCGCGATCCCGGCGGTGATCTTCTACAACAAGCTCTCGTCGGACAGCGACCGGATCATCTCGGGCTACGAGGCCTTTGCCGACGAGTTCTCGACCATCCTGTCGCGCCAGCTGGACGCCTGAGCCATGGGTGCGGGGGTCATCAAGCGGGGCGGGGGCGGCGGGCGCCGCCGTCGGGGATCGCGCGGCAAGCCCGGCGTGATGAGCGAGATCAACGTCACGCCCTTCGTGGACGTGATGCTGGTGCTGCTCATCATCTTCATGGTGGCGGCGCCGCTGCTGACCGTGGGCGTGCCGCTGGAACTGCCGAAGACGGCGGCGCAGGCGGTGCCGACCGAGCAGGAAGAGCCGCTGACCATCTCGCTCCAGGCGGACGGGGCGCTGTCGATCCAGAACACGCCGGTGAGCGAGACCGAGCTGATCGACAAGCTGCGCGCCATCGCCGCCGAGCGGCAGGACGACAAGCTGTTCCTGCGCGCCGACGGGGCGATCCCCTACGAGAAGGTCGTCCAGGTGATGGGGGCGCTCAACGCCGCCGGCTTCCATGCGATCACGCTGGTGACGGACGCCGGCGGTCCGCGGATGACCGGCGGCAACTAGGGCGCGGCGGTGGATCGCGAACAGCGCATCGGGCTGATGGTGTCGGGGGCGGGCCACGGGGGCCTGATCCTCTGGCTGCTTGTCGGCGGCCTGTTCTCGTCGCATGACATGCCGCCCGCCGTGGCGACCACCGAGGTCTCGCTGATCTCGGCGCAGGAGTTCGCCGCCCTGACGGCGCGCAAGCCCACCGCGGCTGTCGAGCAGCCGCCGCAGCCGTCGGCGCCGCCACCCGCGCCCGAGCCGAAACCCGAACCCAAGCCGAAACCCGAACCCAAGCCGAAACCCGAACCCAAG
>JBMOOG010000015.1:0-104602 GCA_049324535.1 Pseudomonadota bacterium
GCAGGCTCAAGGACTGGCGCCGCATCGCCACCCGCTACGACAGGTGCCCCAGGGTTTTCCTCTCTGCCGTCACCCTCGCCGCTACCGTCCTGTTCTGGCTTTGACAATCAATGAGTCTGGAGCCTAATTTCGCCTTAGTCTTTGGCCATTATGATCGGTCAGGATTTCGGATCTTCGCGGAGTGGCTGCCGCGTGCATCGGACGAGTGAGTTTGGTATCATGGCATCGCGGACCTACGAGACGATCTACCTGGGCACGTTCGCCTCGCTCGACCCCACCGAGGGGGCGGGCAACACGGTGTCGGAAAACGCCAGCGCCCTGGTCGGCCTGACCTTCGGGGGCGTCGGCAAACCCAACCAGCTCTGGAACGATCTGGTCAACGTCACCATCAACGACACCAACAACAACGGCACCGTGACCGAGGATCCGCCGGCCTCGGCCGAGACGATCACCTACAACATCGGCGGCGGCGTCCAAACGGTCAAGCTCGACTCGACCCAAGCCTATCTGGTGACCATCACCTACGGGCCGAACACCGGCCTGCCTCCGGCGACCAAAATCAACGTGGTGATCGCCCAGGATGACCTGGGGCGGCTCTTCCTGATGCCGCCGACCACGACCGGAGCCACCGCCACCGCGCTCGGCGCCGGCCCGATCCAGAGCATCGCGATCACGTCGCTGGTCACGGCGACCTCGTCGGGCCTGGCCTACAACCGGGCCGCGGTCGATCTTCTCTGCTTTGCCGCCGGCACCCACATCATCACCCGCCGCGGCGAGATTCCGGTCGAGCGGCTGGAGATCGGCGACAGGGTGCTTACCCGCGACAGCGGTTTCCAGACGCTGCGCCTGATCGCCATGCGCCGGGTCGAGGCGACCGAGGATTTCGCCCCGGTGGTCTTCGCGCCCGGTGCGATCGGCAACGGGCGGGAGCTGGTCCTGTCGCCGCAGCACCGGGTGCTGGTCGTCGGCGCCGAGGCCGAGATGCTCTTCGGCGAACCCGAGGTTCTGGTGCCGGCCGTTGCACTGGTGGACGGGGTGCGGGTCACCCGCCGGCCGGGGGGCATGATCGCCTACTTCCACCTGGTCTTCGACCGGCACGAGATCGTGTTCGCCGAGGGCGCCTCGGCCGAAAGCCTGCTCGTCAGCCGCGCGAGTCTGACCCGGATGGAGCCGTCGCTGCGCCGCGAGATCGAGACCCTGTTCCCTGACTCCGCCGACTGGTCGGTGGAGGATGCGCTGATCGCGCGCCCTTGCCTCACGGTGCGCGAGGGCCGGGTGCTGAGCCTCGCCCCGCCACGGGCGGAACCGGCCGCACCGTCGCTTGCACGCGCCGCGCATTAGGCGCCGCCCTCGGGGCCTCCGGCGCCCGGCACCTCAGGCAAGGCGCGACAGCAGATCCATGAACTGCCGACGCTCGGCCGTGCTCAGGGGCGCGAGCGTCGCCCGGCTGACCTCGAGCGCGGCGTCGCGCGTCCGCTCGAAGAGCCGGCGGCCCTCGGCCGTCAGCGCGACGGTCAGCCGGCGCCGGTCGCCCGTGTCCGGCTCGGTCACGACCAGACCCTGCCGGGCCAGCCGTCCGACCACGCCCTTGATCGTGGCCGCGTCCATCGCGGTGCTGCGCCCGAGGTGGTTTTGCGACATCGGACCCCGCTCGGCCAGCCGGGCCAGTACCGCGAACTGCGTCGTCGTCACCTCCGCGATCGCGGCGGCAAAGATCGCCAGATGCCGTTGCGTCGCCCGCCGCAGCACATAGCCCACCTGGTCGTCCAGGACATACTCGCCGTCGCGCCCGTTCATGGCCCGACTGTAGCGCAGCGCTTCGGCCCCGCAACAGCGTTGACAGCCGGGGCGGGCAGGGCCAGTCTGTTTGCACGCATACGATTTGCCATCAGCCGCCGGGGAGAGCGATGGCCGACCAGGGTCTTGCGCCGCACGACCGCGCCCATGATGCCTACGAACGGCCGCCGACGCTTGCCGGGGCGCTCGCGCTGCTCGGCCGGGGCGGGTGGCGCCCGCTCGGCGGCGGCACCGACCTCTATCCCGCGAACGGGGCGGGCGGGTTGCGCGGGGCGATCCTCGACCTGACCGCGATCCCCGACCTGCGCGGGATCACGGCCACGCCCGAGGGTCTGCGCATCGGCGCCGCCACCTCCTGGGCCGCGCTCGCCCGCGCCGACCTGCCCGAGGGCTGCGCCGCGTTGCAGGCGGCCGCGCGGCAGGTGGGCGGCCGGCAGGTGCAGGAGGCGGGGACCGTCGGGGGCAACCTCTGCAACGCCTCGCCCGCCGCCGACGGGGTGCCGCCGCTTCTGGTGCTCGACGCCGCGGTCGAGCTCGCCTCGCAGCGGGGGACACGGCGCCTCGCCCTGGCTGACTTCATCCTCGGCCCGCGTCGCACCGCCCGCGCCCCGGACGAACTGGTGACGGCGATCCTGATCCCCGCGGCCGCCCTTTCCGGCCGGTCGGTGTTTCTCAAGCTGGGCGCGCGGGCGCATCTCGTCATCTCGATCGCCATGGTCGCCGCGCGGGTGGTCCTCGACCATCAGGGCCGCATCCGGGCCGCGGCGCTTGCCGTGGGCGCCTGCGGACCGGTCGCCTGTCGCCTGCCGGCGGCCGAGGCGGCGGCCCTCGGCCGCACGCCGTCCGACGCCGCCCGGGCGCTCGGTCCCGAGCATCTGGCGGGCCTTGCGCCCATCGACGACATCCGCGCCACCGCCGACTACCGCCGCAGGGCCGCGCTGGACCTCGTGCGCCGGGCCCTGGCCGTTCCCCCGGAGGCACCATGAGCGCCATCGGCTTTCGGCTGAACGGACGGCCCGCCACGGTCGACACCGCGCCCGGCCGCCGGCTCTCGGACGTGCTGCGCGAGGACCTCGGCCTGACCGGGACCAAGGTCGGCTGCGATGCGGGCGATTGCGGCGCCTGCACCGTCCACCTCGACGGCCGGCCGGTCTGCGCCTGCCTGACCCCGGTCGCGCAGGTCGAGGGGCGGGCCGTCACCACGGTCGAGGGGCTGGCCGCGTCCCACGCCCGCCTGCAGGCCGCCTTCCTGCGCCACAACGCGGCGCAATGCGGGATCTGCACGCCCGGCATGCTGATGGCGGCCGCGGCGCTTCTGGCGGAGACCCCGCGCCCGACCGAGGCCGAGGTCCGCGAGGCGCTGGGCGGCGTCCTCTGCCGTTGCACCGGCTACGGACGGATCATCGCCGCCGTCTGCGACGCCTGGCGGGACGCGCCGCCCGAAGCGCCCGGCACGGTCGGCGACCGCGGCGCCCGCCTCGATGGGGCGCCCAAGGTGGACGGCACCGACCGGTTCGGCGCCGATCTCTGGCCGGAGGGCGCGCTGGTCTTGCGGGCGGTGCGATCGCCTCATGACCACGCGCGCTTCGCCTTCGGCGACCTCGCGGGGTTTGCCGCCCGCCCGGGCGTCGCCCGGGTCTGGACCGCCGCCGACATCCCGGGCGTCAACCGCTACGGCGTCATCCCGGCCTTCGCGGATCAGCCGGCGCTGGCCCTGTCCGAGACCCGCCATCGCGGCGAGGCCGTGGCGCTCGTGGCCTTCGAGCCCTGGGCCGATCCGGACCTCTCCGCCTTTCCCGTGACCTGGGAGGCGCTGCCGGCGCTGACCGCGACCGCCGCGGCCGAGGCCGAGGGCGCGCCGCTGGTGCATGCCGGCCGGCCGGCCAACCGCCTGATCGAAGGGGTCGTGCGGCGGGGCGACGCGCGCGCGGCGCTGGTCGCGAGCCGCCATGTCGTCGAGGCCGGCATCGCCACCGGCTTCGTCGAACACGCCCCGATCGAGCCCGAGGCCGGCGCCGCCTGGATGGAGGGCGACACGCTCGTCATCCGGGCCTGCACCCAGGCGCCGGGCATGGACCGCGAGGACACCGCGAAGGTGCTGGGCCTGCCGCCCGACCGGGTGCGGATCATCCCCTCGGCGGTCGGCGGAGGCTTCGGCACGAAGCTCGATTTGAGCCTGCAGCCGCTCCTCGGTCTGGCTGCGCTGACGACCGGGCGGCCGGTGCGCATGACCTTCACGCGATGGGAATCGATGGTGGCGACCACCAAGCGCCACCCCTCGGAACTGGCGCTGTCGATCGGCTGCGACGCGACCGGGCGGCTCACCGCGCTCGAATTCGAGGGCCGCTTCGACACCGGGGCCTACGCGAGCTGGGGGCCGACGGTCGCGAACCGCGTGCCGGTCCACGCCACCGGCCCCTATCGCATCCCCGCCGTTGCCGCCCGCGCCCGCGCCATCCACACCCACAATCCCGTCTCCGGGGCCTTCCGGGGCTTCGGGGTGCCGCAGGCGGCACTCGCGCTCGAGACGGCGCTCGACCGCCTCGCGGATGCGGCGGGGCTCGACCGTCTCGAGTTCCGGCGCCGCAACGCGCTTCGCGACGGGGATGCGACGGCGACGGGCCAGGTGCTGCGCACCGCCGGCATCAGCGCCTGCCTCGATGCGCTCGTTCCGCACTGGCGGCGCGCGCGTGACGCGGCGGCGGCCGCAAACGCACACGCGACGGACACGCCCCTCCGCCGCGGGGTGGGGGTCGCCTCCTGCTGGTATGGCTGCGGCAACACCGGCCTGCCCAACCCCTCGACCATCCGCGCGGGCGTCACCCGGGAGGGTCGGATCGTCCTGCACCAGGGCGCGACCGACATCGGCCAGGGCTCGAGCACGGTGATTGCCCAGATCTTTGCGGCGGCGCTCGGGGTCAGGGCCTGCGACCTCGTCCTCGTCGGCCCCGACACGGCGCTGACCCCGGATGCGGGCAAGACCTCGGCCTCGCGCCAGACCTATGTCACCGGCCGCGCCGCCCAGGCGGCCGGGTCGGCGCTGCGCGCGGCGATCCTGCGGCAGGCGAACGCCGGCGACGGGGCGCAGATCGCGACCGGGTCGGGCGCGCTGACCGTCACCGACGGCGGCCGGAGCCGGAGCCTCGATCTCGGCGCGCTGCCCGAGGTCGCGCAGGGCTGCGTGCTTCTGGCCGAGGAAAGCTACGACCCGCCGACCTCGGCGCTCGATGCCGACGGCCAGGGCACCCCCTACGCGGTCTACGGCTGGGGCGCGCAGATGGTCGAGCTCGCGGTCGACACCGATCTCGGCACCGTCCGGCTCCTCCACGTCACCGCCGCTCATGATGTCGGACGCGCCATCAACCCCGCGCTCTGCGAGGGCCAGATCGAGGGCGGGATCGCCCAGGGGATCGGGCTTGCGCTGATGGAGGAATACGTGCCCCACCGCACCGAGAACCTGCACGACTATCTCATCCCCACCACCGGCGACGTGCCCCCGGTCACGCCCATCCTGGTCGAGGTCGCCGATCCCGAGGGCCCGTTCGGCGCCCGGGGGCTGGGCGAGCACGTGCTGATCCCCACCGCCCCGGCGATCCTGAACGCGATCCGCGACGCGACCGGTGCCGAGCTCGACCGGGTGCCGGCGCTGCCGCACCGGCTTCTCGACGCGCTCGGGCGGGTGCGGCCATGATCGCGCGCCTGGCTTCTTCTTCGCCCATACACCCCGGGGGGTCCGGGGGGCGGCGCCCCCCGTCCTGCGGGAAACCGGGGGGGCGGCGCCCCCCGTCCTGCGGGAAACCGGGGGTGCGGCGCCCCCCGGCCTGCGGGAAACCGGGGGGGCGGCGCCACGCGCCGCGGGCCGGCGGAGACCGGCCATGACCCGCAATCCCGAGAAGATCCGCTGCGACGCCTGCCCGGTGATGTGCTACATCGCCCCGGGCCAGACCGGGGCCTGCGACCGCTACGCCAACGCGGACGGCCGGATCGTGCGCACCGATCCCGTCGTCATGCTCAGCCACGCCGTCGAGGCCGGCGGGCGGATCGTGCCCTTCGCGCTGCGCGACTGGGACGGCGATCCGCTTCCGGCCGACACCCGCGTCACCGGGATCGGCGCCGGCACCACCTATCCCGACTACAAGCCCGCCCCGTTCATCGTCGCAAGCCGGGTCGCGGGCGCTGACATGGTGACGGTGGTGACCGAGGCGATCTTCTCCTACTGCGGCGTCAAGGTGAAGATCGACACCGACCGCTTCCTCGGCCCCGAAGGCGCGACCGTGCGCGCCGAGGGCGAGCCGGTGGGCCATGTGACCACGGCCGAATACGGCTCGCAGATGCTGTCGCTGGGCGGCGTCCACCACCTGACCGGCGGCTCGAAATCCGAGGGCCGCGTGACCTGCGCCACGCTTCTGGCGCTCTGCGACGGGCAGGCGGTCGAACTCGGCATCGACGGCGGCGCGCGCGTCACCGTGCAGGCGGGCCGGCCGCCCGTCGTGGACGGCATCCCCGAGCGCCGGATGCGCGTCGGCTGCGGCTCGGCCACCATCGGCATGTTCGCGGCCCAGTGGCGTGGCCTTGTCGACGAGGTCGTGGTGGTGGACGACCACATCACCGGCGTGGTGTCGGAACACCAGGCCGGAAAGGTGCTGGGCTGGGAGCCGACCGGCATCCGCATCAAGGGCCACCGCTCGACGCCCGGGCGCTACTTCCGCGTCTCGGAGCCGGGGCTTGGCTGGGGCGGAACGAAGCTGACCGATCCGCTCGACATCCTCGGCCCCTGGGACGCCAAGCGCGGCGCGCGGCCGGGACTGCGGCTCCTGATGGTGTCCACCACCGGCGAGCAGTACGGCTACTACGTCCTTGACGAGGCGCTGGTCCCGGTCGCGCAGCCGCTGCCCGAGGCGCTCCTGCCCACGGTCGCGCTCATCGACGAGAACTGCGAGCCCTCGCTCTGCACCGTCCTTTTCATGGCCGGCGCCGGCGGATCCCTGCGCGCGGGCGTGACCCGCAACCCGGTCCGGCTCACGCGGTCGGTGCAGGGCGGGCTCACCCGGCTCACCTCCGGGGGGGCGGAATGCTATGTCTGGCCGGGGGGCGGCATCACCTTCATGGTCGATGTGACCCGCCTGCCGCCGGGCGCCTTCGGCTACGTGCCGACACCCGCGCTGGTGGCGCCGCTGGAATTCACCCTTTCCCGGGCGGACTATCTGGCGATGGGCGGGCACGAGGACGCGATCCGCAGCCTGGCCGACACCGTGGCCGAGGGCGGCGAATACGCGACCGGCGCCCGCGTCGCGAACCCGCCGGCGGAGGAGCGGCGGTGACCGGCCCGCAGGCCGCCTGGCTGCCGGGGGGGCGGCTGCATCTGAACCACGGGCCGATCGACCTGGTGATCGGGGCCGAGGGGCCGGGGGCCGGGGACGCCCTTGCCCGGGCGCAGGCCCGCTTCGACGGGCTTCTGGCCGAACTCGTGGCGGAACTGCCGGCGCTGCGCGCCTCGGATGGCCGGGCGGTCTCCGGCCCCGTCGCCCGCGCCATGGCGGCCGCGGTCGCGCCGTTCCGCCCGGCCTTCGTCACGCCGATGGCCGCCGTGGCCGGGGCCGTCGCGGATGCCGTGCTCGGCGCGATGCGCGGCGCGGGGCTCGACCGGGCCTACGTCAACAACGGCGGCGACATCGCGCTTCACCTTGCGCCGGGGCAGAGCCTGACCGCAGCGGTCTGCGACCTGCGGGGCCTGCCCGCCCGGGTGCGCGTCGGCGAGGCCGACCCGGTGCGCGGGATCGCCACCTCGGGCTGGCGGGGGCGCAGCTTCTCCCTCGGGATCGCGGACGCCGTGACTGTGCTGGCCCGGACCGCCGCCGAGGCCGATGCCGCCGCCACCCTGATCGCCAACGCCGTCGATCTGCCGGGCCATCCGGCGATCGGCCGCCGGCCCGCGGCCGACCTGCAGGCCGATACCGACCTCGGCCGGCGTCCTGTCACCGTCGCGGTGGGGCCCCTCGCCGGGGCCGACATCGAGGCCGCGCTCGACGCGGGCCTCGCCGTTGCCCGCTCCTTCCGCGCGCGCGGCCTGATCGAGGGCGCGGCACTTTTCCTGCGGGGCCGGATGCGGATGACCGCGCCCGGTCTCGTCACCCTGCCGGAGCCCGACCATGCCTGACTTCGCCATCCGCAAGATCGTCACCCAGATCGAGGAGATCCACCACGAGGGCGGCCCGCCGGTCACCCCGCCGCCCGTCCGGGGCGCGATCTGTGCGCTCTGCGCCAACCCCTTCGCCGGCCGGTTCGAGCCGGACCTGCAACCGGCCATGGAAACGCTGAAGCCGCTCGCGCTCATGCTCACCGACCGGCTGGTCGCGGCGCTGGGCGGGCGCGAGGGGATCGACGCCTACGGCAAGGGTGCGATCGTCGGCGAGGCGGGGGAAAGCGAACACGGGGCGATCTGGCATGTCGCGGGCGGCTACGGGATGCGCGAGCGGCTCGGCGACTGCCGGGCGATCGTGCCCTCGGCGATGAAGGTGGGCGGGATGGGGGCGACACTCGACGTGCCGCTCGGACATCTCAACGCGGCCTATGTCCGGTCGCGGTTCGACGTCATCACCATCGCCTGCGCCGACGGGCCGCGCGCGGGCGAGGTGCTCTTCGCGCTGGCGATGGCGCGGGGCGGGCGGGTGCACAGCCGGATGGGCGGGCTTGAGGTGTGGCAGGTCAAGGGCGAGGACGGGCTGCGGTGAGGCCAAGGGCGGCGAGACGGTCCGGGGCGGCTCTCACGGCGGCTCTCGCCCTTGTGCCGGGCCTGGCGTTCGCCCATGCCTCGGAACGCGCGGTGATCCTGACCCTGCCGACCGGCGCCTTCATCTGGGGGGCGGCGCTCGCGGTGGCGATCACCGCGGCGGCCGCGCTCGTCGCGCGCCGGCTCCCGTCCTTCGAAGCCCGCCCTCTCTTCGTCCGGCCCCGGTTCTCGGCCGGCAACTGGCCGAGCTGGCTGTCCTTCCTGCTCTGGCTCGCGCTCGTCGCGGTCGGGTTCCTGGGCACGCATGACCCGTTCGAGAACCCGCTTCCGCTCGCCGTCTGGACCGGGCTCTGGGTCTTCCTCGTCTGGGCGGTCGCGCTGACCGGCGACTGGTGGGCCGCGCTGAACCCCTGGACCGGGCCGGCCGCCTTCCTGCGCCGAAGGCTGGGCCTGACCGGCGGAATCGGGTTGAAGACGCTCGGCTATCTGCCGGCAATCATGGGGTTCCTCGGCTTCGCCTGGCTCGAGATCGTCTCGCTGGCGCCCGACGATCCGCAGGGGCTGGCCCGGATCGTCCTCGCCTATCTCGTCGGGATCCTGATCCTGACCATCCTCGAGGGCGAGGACTGGCTGCGGCAGGGCGAGACCTTCTCGGCCTTCTTCGATCTGATGGGGCGGATCGCGCCCGTCTGGGCCGAGTCGCGCGCCGACGGGCGGCGGCAGGTCATGGCCGGCTGGCCGGGCACGCGCATCCTGCGGATGAGGCCGCTGCCGCTTTCGGGCATCGCCTTCCTGATGCTGGTCCTGTCGTCGGTGACCTTCGACGGCCTGCACGAGACCTTCTGGTGGATTGCGAAGATCGGCCTCAATCCCCTTGAATACGAAGGGCGATCGGCGGTCATGGGTGTCAACACGCTCGGCCTGCTGGCGGCCTGGGCGGTGATCGGGGGCACCATCGCGGCGGCCGTCCTTCTGGGACTGCGGGCCGAGGGCCTGACCGGCGACCGGCTGCGCGCGGCGAAGGCGACGATGATGCTGGCCTTCCTGCCCATCGCCGCGGCCTACCACCTGGCGCATTATCTCGTCGCGGGGCTCACGCAGGGCCAGTATGTGCTGGCGGCGCTGAACGATCCGCTGCACCGCGAATGGCGGCTTCTGGGCCTTCCCGAGCACTGGGTGGGCTTCGGGTTCCTGATGGATCGGCAGGCGGTATGGACGATCTGGATCGCGCAGTTCGTCCTGATCCTCGGCGCGCATCTTCTGGCGGTGATTCTGGGGCTGCTGGCCGCGCGCCGGGCGGGCGTCGAGGGTCGGATCGCCCATCTTCCGGTCACCCTGCTGATGGTCGGCTACACGGCGCTTGGCCTCTGGCTGCTCTCGACACCGACGGGGGCCTGAGCGGACGCGAAAATGTTTGGACTTTCCGTATGTGTGCGCACAATCTTTCCCCAGGGACAGCTTCAAGGCGCGGGCGTTCCAAAGCCGCGCGCCACCAACCCAGCAGCGGAGACGACACCATGACCAAAGGACTGATCCGACCCGTCTTTCATCCCTCGCGCCGCGCGGTGCTCGGGGGCATGGCCGCCGGCGCCGGGGCGCTGATGCTGCCCCACATCGCCCGGGCCCAGGGGGCGCCGATCAAGCTCGGCTTCCAGTTGCACCGCACGGGCATCGGGGCGGCCTACGGTCGCTGGTACGAGCGCAGCGCGAACGCCGCGCTGAAGGTGGTGAACGACATGGGCGGCATCGGCGGCCGCCCGGTCGAGATCGTCTTCGAGGACGACGGCACCGACCCGAAGCGCGGCGCGGAAGTCGTTGAAAAGCTGACGAACCAGGCCGGGTGCGACCTGATCTTCGGCACGCTCTTCAGCCATGTCGTCATGGGCTCGGCCCCGCGCGCGGGCGAGCTGAAGATCCCCTATCTGGTGTGTTCCGAGGGCCATCACGTCGCCTCGGGGGCGCTGAACCGCTGGACCGTGCAGCCCGGCATCACCGACGTGAAAAGCCAGGTGCAGGCGATGGCGCCCTGGGTGAGCAGCAATCTCGGCAAGAAGGTCACGATGATCTTCCCCGACTACGCCTTCGGCCACGATCACCGAGACTTCTTCACGGCGGCGATGGCCGCGCAGGGCGGCGAGGTGATCGCCCAGATCCCGATCCCGCCGACCGAGACCTCGTTCACCCGCTACTTCCCGCAGATCCCGGGCGAGACCGAGGTGCTCTATCACGTGATGGTCGGCCCGGCGGTCCT
Source organism: Pseudomonadota bacterium (assembly GCA_049324535.1). Lineage (GTDB taxonomy): Bacteria > Pseudomonadota > Alphaproteobacteria > Rhodobacterales > Rhodobacteraceae > JBMOOG01. The sequence continues at coordinate 10,779 of JBMOOG010000015.1, forward strand.
GACCTTCGTGAAGGAGCTCGGCGACTTCTACGGATCGGGCCCGCGTCCGAACATCTTCGGCTTCATCGACAGTCTCGAGGCGGTGGACACCGCCAGCCCGGGGCTCGAATTCCTGGAAGGCACGCATTTCTGGGAGGGCATGCCGCGCTTCCGCCAGGAGGGCGCGCCCGACTACGAGGCGGTGTATCGCGCCGCCGTGGGCGTGGATGACAACGGCGCCTCGCTGGCCGATCCCAAGGACATCGCGACCTATGCGCACATGTTCTCGGTCTGGGAGACGCTGATGGTCATCAAGGCCGGCATGGAGGCCGCCGGCTATCAGGGCCCGGCCGACCGCCAGAAGTTCATCGAGGCGCTCGAGGCGATGACCACCATGCCCGCGGGCATCGAGCATCCGCAGGGCGACAAGGTGTTCAACGGCAAGACCCACCAGGTCTTCGGCCACCAGTCGATCTCGAAGGTCGAGGGCGGCAAGCTCAAGGTCGTGCACACGACCTCGATCGAGGACGGGATGTATCCCGACGAGGTGGACTACACCACGATGTCCTTCTGAGGCGTCATGGCCTTTGGCCCCTACCTGCTGCTGGCCCTGATGGAGGGGCTGGTCACGGCCTCGGTCCTGGCGCTCACCGCGCTGGGGCTGAGCCTCGTCTTCGGGGTCATGCGCGTCGTCAACGTCGCGCATGGCGCCTTCTTCATGCTGGGGGCGGTGCTGGCCTGGGCGGTCGCGGCGCATCTCGCCCTGCCGTCCTGGGCGGCGTTCCTCGCGGCGCTGGTCATCGCGCCGGTGCTGGTCGCGGCGCTGGCGGCGCTCGTGGATGTCACCATCCTGCGTCGCCTCGGCTACGAGCCCGAGGCGACGATCGTCGCGACCATCGGCGTCCTCTACATGATCGAGCAGGCGGCGCTCTCGTTCTTCGGGCCGGACGCGCGGCCGGTCGAGCCGCCGTTTTCCATCCGCCTGCAACTGCCCTGGTTCGGCTATTCGGGCTACAAGCTTGCGGTGATCGCGGCGGCGCTGGTGCTGCTGGTCGCGGTCTGGCTGGTGATGACCCGGTCGCGCGCGGGGCTGGTGATGCGCGCGACGCAGGAAGACCGCGACACCGCCCGCGCCTTTGGCATCAACGTGGACCGGGTCTATGCCGGTGTCTTCGCGCTGGGGGCGGGGCTCGCGGCGGCGGCAGGCGTGCTGGTGGTGCCGGTGAGCCAGGCGCATTACCTGATGGGGGGCGATCCGCTGCTTCTGTCCTTCGTCGTGGTCATCATCGGCGGGCTCGGCAGCCTGCGCGGCACCCTGGTCGCGGCGCTGGTGATCGGGCTGTCGGACGGCGTCATCTCGATGATGTTCTCGCCGACGCTGGCCAAGATCGTGGCCACGCTCTTCGTCGCGCTGGTGCTGGTCTTCCGCCCGCAGGGGCTTTTCGGGCAGCGGGGGGCGGCATGAGCGATGCGGTCGCCGTCGCCGGACGCCAGACCGGCCGGGTCTGGGCGCTGCATGGCCTCGTGCTGGCGGCGCTGGCGGTCGCGCCGCTGATCGCCGGACCCTACACGCAGGGCAACCTTGCCCGGATCCTGGTGCTGGCCGTCTATGCGACCGGCTACAACCTGGCCTTCGGCTACACCGGGCTTCTGAGCCTCGGCCACGCGCTCTTCTTCGCCGCCGGGATGTATGCGCTGGGGATGGGCACCGCGGCGCTGGGCCTCGGCGCCGGGGCCGGGATCCTTGCGGGCGCCCTGGCCGGGGGGCTGGCCGCGGCGCTCATCGGGATGCTCGCGCTGCGCACCACGGGCGTGTCCTTCATGATCGTGACGATGATGTTCGCGCAGGCGGGCTATCTGACGATCCTCTACTTCACGCCCTGGACCCGCGGCGACGAGGGCATCGTGCTGGCGCAGGCCACGCGGACGCTCGGCCCCCTCGACCTCTCGCAGGACGGGCCGCGCTATGCGGTGGCCTTCGCGCTTTATGCGGCGGCGCTGCTGGCGTCGCTGGTGCTGGCGCGCAGCCGCTTCGGCCGGGTGCTGGTCGCGGTGCGCGAGAACCCCGAACGCACGCGGATGCTCGGCTACGACCCGGTGCGGCTGCGGTTGGCGGCGCTGGTGCTGTCGGGGTTTTTCGCGGGGGCGTCGGGGGCGGCCTATGCGGCGCTCTTCGGCTATGTGGGGGCAAGTTTCGCCGCCATCCCCTATTCGATCCTGCCGCTGCTCTGGGTGCTTCTGGGCGGGGCGGGGACGACGCTCGGCCCGTTCCTCGGCGTGGCGCTCATGTTCTACCTCATCGACTGGGCCTCGGGCGTGACCACCGCCTACCTCTTCCTCGTCGGCCTCGCCCTGGTGATCCTCGTGACCTTCGCGCCGAAGGGGATCCTGGGCACGATCCGGGAAAGGGCCGCGCCGTGGCTGCCGTGACGCTTTTGTCCGCGCGCGGTCTGACCCGCCATTTCGGCGGGCTCAGGGCCGTGGACGGGGTCGATTTCGACCTCGCCCGTGGCGAGATCCATGCGCTGATCGGCCCGAACGGGGCCGGCAAAACCACCTTCGTCGGGCTTCTGTCGGGGCGCATCCCGGTGCAGTCGGGCACGATCACCTTCGACGGGGCCGACATCACCCGGATGCCCGCCCATGTCCGGGTCCGGCGCGGGATCACCTACACCTTCCAGATCACCGCGATCTATCCGCGCCTGCCGGTCCGCGACAACGCGCTGATCGCGGCCCATGGCGACGCCGGGCGCGCCGCGCGGGCGCTCGACCGGGTCGGGCTCGGCCCCGAGGCGGGGCGCGAGGCGGGCACGCTGTCCTATGGCCACCAGCGGCTTCTGGAGGTGGCGATGGGGATCGCGCTTTCGCCGAGGCTCCTCATCCTCGACGAGCCGACGCAGGGTCTGGCCGCCAGCGAGATCGGGGCCTTCAAGGCGCTGGTGAAAAGCCTCGTGCCCGAGGTGAGCGTCCTGCTCATCGAGCACAACATGGATGTGGTCATGGATCTGGCCGACCGGATCACGGTCCTGAACTTCGGGCAGAGGCTCGCCACCGGCACCCCGGCCGAGATCCGGTCGAACCCCGAGGTGCAGGCGGCCTATCTGGGGGATGCCCATGCTTGAGCTTGCGGAGGTCCGGGCGGGCTATGGCGCGGTCGAGGTGCTGACCGGCATGAGCTTTGCCGTCGCCTCCGGCGAGGTGATCTGCCTCATGGGGCGCAACGGGGCGGGCAAGACCACCACGCTGCGCGCGATCATGGGGCAGGTTCGGGTCGGCGCCGGCCAGATCCGGCTGGCGGGCCAGAGGCTCGACGGGCTGCCCGCGCACCGGATCGCGGGACAGGGCGTGGGCTATGTGCCGCAGGGGCGGCGGCTCTGGGGCGGGCTGACGGTGGCGGAAAACCTGGCCGTGGGCCTGATGGCGCGGGGGCGCGGCGATGTGGTGCGCGAGCGCGTTCTGGGGCTTTTCCCGCGGCTGCGCGAACGGCTCGACCAGCCGGCGCGCACGCTGTCGGGGGGCGAGCAGCAGATGCTGGCGATCGGCCGCGCGCTCTGCCTCGAGCCGCGGGTGCTTCTCCTCGACGAACCGACCGAGGGGTTGCAGCCGTCGATGATCGCGCTCATCGGCGACACCGTGCGGGCCTTGCGCGGGATGGGGGTGGCGGTGGTGCTGGTCGAGCAGCGCGTGGATGCGGCGATCCGTCTGGCCGACCGGGTGGGCTTCGTGCAGGGCGGGCGCATCGCGGCGCTGGTCGAGGCGGCCCGGCTCACGCCCGCCTCGGCCGAGGTCGCGGCCTATGTGGGGGTCTGAGATGGGCGGTTCCGGTGTGCGGTCCGGACTGGTCGCCGGGGTCGATGTGGGCGGCACCTTCACCGATCTCGTGGTGCTCGATCCGGCCACGGGGGCGGTGCAGCTGGCCAAGGTGCCCACGACCCTGCCCAACCAGGCGCCGGGGGTGATCGCCGCCTTCGACGCCGCCGACACCGATCTGGCGCGGGTCGATCTCATCGTGCACGGCACCACCACCACGACGAACGCGGTGCTGGAGCGGCAGCTTGCGAGGACCGGGCTCATCACCACCGAGGGGTTCCGCGACGTGCTCGAACTCGGCCGGCGCACCCGCCCGCAGGCCTATGGCATGACCGGCCGCTTCACCCCGGTGATCCCGCGCGACCTGCGCCGCGAGGTGCCCGAACGGATGGACGCGCGCGGCCGGGTGGTGACGGCGCTCGACGAAGACGCGGTGGCGCGCGAGGTCATGGCCCTGCGCGAGGCCGGCTGCGAAAGCCTCGTCATCCACTTCCTGCACGCCTACGCCAATCCGGCGCACGAACTGCGCGCGGCCGCGATCGCGCGCGGCCTCTGGCCGAACGACGACATCACCTTGGGCCACGCGCTCCTGTCGGAAAGCCGCGAATACGAGCGCGGCGTGACGGCGGCGGTCAACGCCGCGGTGCAGCCGATCCTCGAACGCTACATCGCGCGGCTGGCCTCGGACCTGGCCGCGCGCGGCTATCCGCGCGAGCTTCTGGTGATGAACGGCAACGGCGGCATGGTCTCGGCCCGCGCCGTCGCGCGCGAGGCGGTCAAGACGGTGATGTCGGGGCCGGCCTCGGGCGTGATGGCCGCCGCCCAGACCGGGCGCGTGGCGGGCATGCCCAACCTTCTGACCTACGACATGGGCGGCACCTCGACCGATGTCGCCATGATCCGCGAGGCGCGGCCGCCGGTGTCGAACGAGATCGAGGTCGAATACGCGATGCCGATCCATGTGCCGATGGTCGATGTGCGCACGGTCGGTGCCGGCGGCGGCTCGATCGCGCGGGTGGATCGCGGCGGGATGCTGCGCGTCGGCCCCGAAAGCGCGGGATCGACGCCGGGGCCGGTCTGCTACGGGCGGGGCGGCACCCGGGTGACCATCTCGGACGCGAACCTCCTGCTGGGGCGGCTTCCGGCGGCGCGCTTCGGGCAGGCGGCCGAGGCGGCGCGGGCGGCCATGGCCGACCAGATCGCGCTTCCCCTCGGTCTGTCGGTCGAGGCGGCGGCCGAGGCGGTGCTGCGCATCGCCAACACCCACATGGCCGGCGCGATCCGGATGGTGTCGATCTCGATGGGGGCCGATCCCCGCGACTTCGCGCTTTTCGCTTTCGGGGGCGCGGGGCCGCTTCATGCCTGCGATCTGGCGCGGGAACTGTCGGTGCCGCGCGTCCTGGTGCCGGCGCGCCCCGGCATCACCAACGCGCTGGGCTGCGTGGTCGCGGACCTGCGCCACGACTTCGTGCGCACCCTCAACCGTCCGCTTGATACGGTGGACATGGAGGAGGTGCACGCGATCCTCGCGGCGCAGGAGGCCGAGGGCCGCCGTCTGATCGGGGCGGAACGCATCGCGCTCGAGGGCGTCGAGATCGAGGTGTCGGCCGACATGCAGTTCCTCGGCCAGACGCATCTCCTGCGCGTTCCCCTGCCGGGCACCGCGCCCGCGCGCGACCAGATGAAGGCGCTGTTTGACGCGGCCTACAACGCGCGGTTCCGGGTCGATCTGCCGGACATCCGCGCCAACCTGATGAACCTCAACCTCTCGGTGATCGGTCGGCGGCCGGCGCTGGACCTGTCGCGGCTGATCGATCCGGCCGGGCGCCGCGCATCGGTGGCCGAGGCGCTGACCGGGATGCGCCCGGTCTGGTTCGCGGGCGGCTGGCACGAGACGCCGGTCTACTGGCGCGACCATCTGCCCGCCGATGCCGCCTTCGACGGTCCGGCGATCGTCGAGCAGATGGACACCACGCTGGTCGTGCCCCCCGGCGACCGGGTGGCGACCGACGCGATGGGCAATCTGATCGTCAGCGTGGGGGCGGCGCCATGAGCCTTGATCCCGTCACCCTCGCCGTCATCCAGGCCGGGCTTCAGCAGGTCTGCGACGAGATGGACCTGACCTTCTCGCGCGCGGCCTTCAGCCCGGTGATCGCCGAGGCCGACGACCGGTCGGACGGCATCTATTCGGCCGAGGACGGCAGCCTGATCGCGCAGGGGTCGAAGGGCCTGCCGGTGTTCGTGGGCGTCATGCAGTTCTCGACCCGCCGGATCATCGAGCGCATCGCCGCGGGCGAGACGGCGGCGCCGGAGGACGGCGACATCTACATCGTCAACGACCCCTACCTCGGCGGCACCCATCTGATGGACGTGCGCTTCGCCATGCCCTTCTGGCGCCACGGCCGCATCTGGTGCTGGCTGTCGAACACCGGCCACTGGCCCGACACCGGCGGCATGGTGCCGGGCGGGTTCTCGGCCAGCGCGATCTCGGCCGAGCAGGAGGGGCTGCGGCTGCCGCCGGTCAAGCTCTTCCGGCGCGGCGTCCTTGACCGCGACCTCTGGCAGGTGATCGCCTCGAACATCCGCGTCTCGGACCAGCGCATCGGCGACGTCAAGGCGCAGGCGGCGGCGCTTCTGGTCGGCGCCGAACGTCTGGCGGCGCTTCTCGACCGCTACGGCGAACCCACGGTCCGCGCGGCCATCGCCGAGATGCGGGCCCGGGCCGCGGCCGAGATGCGCGCCCTGATCGGGCTGATCCCGGAAGGCCGTTACAGTGCCCGCGCCATCGTCGACAGCGACGGCGTGGTGAACGAGCCCCTGACCATCGCGCTCGAGGTGACGCGGAAGGGCGACAGGCTCATCTTCGACTTTGCCGGATCGTCCGCGCCCTGCGCCGGGCCGATGAACTCGGTCCGGGCGACGACCCTGTCGTCGGTCTATCTGGCGATGCGCCACATCTTCCCCGAGGTGCCGATCAGCGCCGGCGCCTTCGACCCTTTGCACGTGAGCGGGATCGAGGGCACCTTCCTCGACGCCGCCTATCCGCGCCCGGTGTCGGGCTGCGCGGCCGAAGTGAGCCAGCGCATCGCCGAGGCGGTCTTTGCCGCGCTGGTGCAGGCGCTTCCCGACCGGGTGACCGCCGCGCCGGCCGGCACCTCGGGCAATTTCGGACTGGGCGGCGACGACCCCGAGACCGGGGCGGGCTACGTGATGTACCAGATCTCGGGCGGCGGCTACGGCGGCAACGCCGACCATGACGGGCTGTCGAACGGCTGTTCGACCATCGGCATTTCCAAGGCGCCGCCGGTCGAGATCATGGAGCAGAAATACCCCGTGCTCTACCGGCGCTACGCGCTGCACGAGGGATCCGGGGGCGCGGGAAGGCACCGGGGCGGCTTCGGGCTCGACTACGAGATCGAGCTTTTGCGCGGCACCGCGCGGGCCTCCTTCGTGATGGATCACGGCCGGGTCGGCCCGCAGGGCGTGCTCGGCGGGGGAGACGGGGCGGTGAACCGGGTCGAGGTGATCCGCGGGGCCGAGGTCTGGGTGCCGCCGCATCTTTCGAAGGCGCAGGACATCGCGCTCTGCACCGGCGACCGGGTGCGGGTGCGCACGCCCGGGGGCGGCGGCTACGGCGACCCGGCCGGCCGCGACCCGGAGGCGGTGGCCGAGGATGTCCGGCTTGGCCGCTACGACGCCGCGACCGCCGACCGGCTCTTCCCCGGCTGGCGGCCCGTTCCCGCAGCCCCGCCCATGCCGCACGCTGCCGATCCTCTGGCCCCGGTGCGGATGACGGTCGCGCCCGACTGGATCGACTACAACGGCCACATGACCGAAAGCCGCTACCTTTTCGCGGTGTCCGAAACCACCGACGCCTTCCTGCGCGGGATCGGCGCCGATCTTGACTATGTGGCGGCCGGGTTCAGCTATTACACCGCCGAAACCCATCTGCGCCATCTGGCCGAGGCGCGGGTCGGCGAGGTGCTGACCGGGACGGTCCAGATCCTCGGGGCCGATCCGAAGCGGCTGCATCTCTTCACGCGGATCCGCCGGGGCGAGACGCTTCTGGCGACGGCCGAGCAGATGCTCCTGCATGTCGACAGGACGGCCGGGCGGGCCTGCCCCGCGCCCGAGGCGATCCTGTCCCGGCTCCGGCCGCTGGCCGAGGCGCAGACGGCGCTGCCCCGGCCCGAGGGAGCCGGCCGCCACGTCGGCCAGCCGCGCCCGTGACGGTCGGGCGTCAGGCGCGCCGCCCCACCCGATGCGACACCGCGATCCCGGCGAGGATGCAGCCCGTGAAGAGGTAGAGCCCCCAGGCGGTCTCGACCCGGCCGACGCCGATCCCCTTGAGCACGACGATGTAGAGCGCGATCAGGAACACGTCCGCCATCGCCAGCCGCCCCAGAAGGTGCAGCGCCGGCAGGAGGAGCGGCGAGGCCAGGTCAAACTGCACCAGCGCGAGGCCGAGCGCCTTGGCGAAGGGGGCGAAGATCGCAAGGAAGGTCACGAGGAGCGCCAGAGGAATGTCCGTCTGCCAGAGCGCCTGAAGCCCGGTCACCACCGATATCTCGTTCAGCCCGAAGAGCGGCATCAGCCCCGCCCGCAGCAGCGGCGCGAACCAGGACAGCGGCAGCAGGACCAGCAGGGCGAGGTTGAGCACGCGCAGCGTCATGCGGCGTTCCTACACGCCCGCCGCCGGGCCGCCAATCGTCAATAGGCGCGGCTGCGCGGGTTGCGGCGCAGGCTGAGGACGAGCCAGACCCAGAACGCAACCCAGGACACGATCGCGGCCGCGCCGTGCACCCGGTTCCAGATGATGTCGGCCTGAAGGATGGCCGGGGCGCTGGCGGCCACGACGAGGAGGTTGAACGCGAGGCCGAGGACTCCGCCGACGAGCGCGAGCGTGAGGCCCGGCGAGCCGCGCCCGCGGCGGCGCAACCGGACGAGCCGGCGGGTGGCCCCTGAAACCAGCAGGACCGGTGGCAACACCAGCAGGGCCACGACGATGAACAGGGCGGGCAGCGTGCCCGGCGCAGATGTCATGACGACCTCCTGGCCCTCCCGTCGGGGAAAGGTAGCGGACGGCGGCGCCCCTGTCAAAAAAGCCTCAGGCGGATCCTTGCCTTGCAGGCTGCGGCGCATCCGCTGCGCAAGCGGCGGCTCAGCGCAGGCTTTCGATCGGGCCCTCGGCGCGGCCGTGGATGAACTGCTGGACGTAAGGGTCTGGTGTGGCGTCCATTTCCGTGATCTGTCCGGTCCAGCGGATCTTGCCCCCGTGCAGCATGGCCACGCGATCGGCGATGGCGCGGACCGAGGACATGTCATGGGTGATGGTGATCGCGGTCGCGCCCATCTCGGTCACGATCGCGCGAATGAGCCCGTTGATGACGCCGGCCATGATCGGGTCGAGACCGGTGGTGGGCTCGTCGAAGAAGATGATCGCGGGCTCGGCGGCGATGGCGCGCGCGAGGCCCACACGCTTCTGCATGCCGCCGGAGAGCTCGGCCGGATAGAGGTCGGCGACCTCGGGGCCAAGGCCCACGCGGCGCAGCTTGTCGAGGGCAATGGCGCGCGCCTCGGCCCGGGGACGCTTCAGGCTGCCGCGCAGCAGGCGGAAGGCGACGTTCTGCCAGACCGGCAGGCTGTCGAAGAGCGCTCCGCCCTGAAAGAGCATGCCGAAGCGCGCCAGGAAGGTGTCGCGCCTGCCCTCGTCGGCGGGATGGCCGTCGATGCGGATGCGGCCGGCGTCGGGGGTCACGAGCCCGAGGATGCATTTCAGCAGCACCGACTTGCCGGTGCCGGACCCGCCGATGACGACGAGGCTCTGGCCGCGCGCCACGTCCAGATCGACGCCGCGCAGCACGGGCTTGCCGCCGAAGGACTTCTCAAGGCCGCGGATCTCGATCATGCGGAGAAGAACACCTCGGTCAGCAGGTAGTTGGCGGCCAGGATGAGCACCGAGGCCGCGACGACCGCGCCCTTGGTCGCCCGACCGACGCCCTGCGCGCCGCGGCCCGAGTGCATGCCGTAGTAGCAGCCCATCACCGCGACGATGAAGCCGAAGACCGCGCCCTTGACCAGGCCCGAGCCGACGTCCCAGACCTCGAGATAGTCGGCCGTGTTCTTGAGGTAGGTCGCCGGATTGAAGCCCAGCCGGTTCACGCCCACGAGATAGCCGCCGAGGATCCCGATGGCATCGCCCACCGCGACCAGCGCCGGCATCGCAAGCGTGGCCGCCAGCACCCGGGGCACCACCAGGTATTTCACCGGGTTGGTGGAGAGCGTGGTCAGGGCGTCGATCTGCTCGGTCACCTTCATGGTGCCGATCTCGGCCGCGATCGACGAGGCCACGCGCGCGGCCACCATCAGCCCGCCGAGAACCGGGCCCAGTTCCCGGGTCATGCCGATCGCGACGATCGAGGGCACCACGGATTCCGCGGAAAACCGGGCGCCGCCCGCGTAGATCTGCAGCGCGAGCGCGCCCCCGGTGAAGAGCGCGGTCATGCCCACCACCGGCAGCGACAGCCAGCCGATCTGAAGAAGCGCGTGGCCGAACTCGCGCAGGTAGAAGGGCGGCCGGAAGAGGTGGGCCACCGCCGCCGAGGCGAAGAGGGCGACGCGGCCGGTGGCGGCCAGCATCCCGAGCGCCATCCGGCCGATCCACGCGAGGGGCGCGGTGGCGAAACGGGTCATGGCCCGCCCTCGAGAACGGTGCGCGCATAGCGGGGGCCAAGCGCGGTCAGGATCTCGTAGCCGATGGTCCCGGCCAGCGCGGCCAGATCCTCGATGCCCTGATGCGGCCCGAGGATGTCGAGCGCGTCGGGGGTCTCGGGCAGGTGGGTCACATCGACGGTGATCATGTCCATCGACACGCGGCCGACGACGGGGCAGGGCGCATCGCCCGCCCAGAGCCGCAGACCCTTGCCCGACAGCGCCCGCGGCAGGCCGTCGGCATAGCCCGCGGCCACGGTGGCGATGCGGGCGGGGCCGCCGGCGGTCCAGCTCAGGCCGTAGCCCACGCCTTCGCCCGGCGCGAGGTCGCGCACCTGGATCACCGGCAGCGAAAGGCGCAGGACCGGGCGCGCGTCGGCGTAGGGCGCGCCCCCATAAAGACCGATGCCCGGCCGGGTCAGGTCGAAATGGTAGGCCGGCCCCAGCAGGATGCCGCCGGTCGCCGCCAGCGACCGCGGGGCGGCGATGTCGCCGGTCATGCGGCGGAACTCGTCGAGCTGCCGCGCGTTCGCGGGGTGGTCCGGCTCGTCGGCGCAGGCCAGGTGGCTCATCACCAGCGCGGGGCGGCGGGGCAGCAGGACCGGCGCCAGCGCAAGCCAGTCGGCCGCCTCGACCCCCAGCCGGTTCATCCCGGTGTCGAGCTGCACGCCGAAGGGCAGCTCGCCCGCCTCGAGGTGCCGCGCCGCCTGTTCGGGCGAATTCAGCATCGGCACAAGGCCGGCGTCGCGGATAAGACCGGTGTCGCCCGCCATGTGGCCGGACAGGACCAGGATGGCCGGGCCGGGCCCGAGACAGGCGCGCAGCGCGGCGCCCTCCTCGGCCTGGGCCACGAAGAAGCTGCGGGCGCCGGCGCGGGCCAGCGCCGTCGCCACCGGGGCGGCGCCGAGGCCATAGGCGTCGGCCTTGACGACGGCCGCCGTCTCGGCCCCGCCCGACAGCCGCGCCAGCGCACGCCAGTTGGCGACGATGGCGTCGAGGTCGATCGAGAGCGTCGCACGGGTCATGGCCGGGGTTTTGACAGAGGGACGCCGGAGGTCAAGCCCCAACGGCACGCCGGGGCGGGCGGGCGGCTCAGAACCCTTCGTCGCCGCGGGGGGACCAGTGCTTCTCGAGGTTGCCGAAGCGGGTGAAGCGGCCCTCGAAGCTCAGCTCGACGGTGCCGATCGGGCCGTGGCGCTGCTTGCCGATGATGACCTCGGCCTTGCCGTGGACCTGCTCCATCATCTGCTGCCACTTGAGCATCGCCTCGAGGTCGTGGTCCGAGGGCTTTTCCCGTTCGCGGTAGTATTCCTCGCGGAAGACGAACATCACCACGTCGGCGTCCTGCTCGATCGAGCCCGATTCGCGCAGGTCGGAGAGCTGCGGGCGCTTGTCGTCGCGGCTCTCGACCTGGCGCGACAGCTGGCTCAGCGCGATCACCGGAATGTCGAGCTCCTTGGCGATGGCCTTCAGCCCCTGGGTGATCTCGCTCACCTCCTGCACGCGGTTGTCGCGCGACGAGCCGCGCAGGAGCTGGAGATAGTCCACGATCAGCACGTCCAGCCCGTGGGTCCGCTTGAGGCGGCGCGCCCGGGCGGCCAGCTGGCTGATCGGCAGGGCGGGGGTGTCGTCGATGTAGAGCGGGCAGGATTCGAGCGCCTTGGCGGCCTCGACGAAGCGGCGGAACTCGCCCTCGGTCATGTCGCCGCGCCGGATCTGCTCGGAGGCGACCTCGGAGGCCTCGGACAGGATGCGCGCGGCAAGCTGTTCCGCGCTCATCTCGAGGCTGAAGAAGCCGACGACGCCGCCCTCGACCGCGCCCTCGGTGCCGTCGGGCAGCCGGCCGCGCCGGTAGGCGCGGGCGATGTTGAAGGCGATGTTGGTGGCCAGCGAGGTCTTGCCCATCGACGGCCGCCCGGCGAGGATCAGGAGGTCCGAGCGGTGCAGCCCGCCGAGCTTCTTGTCGAGGTCGATGAGGCCGGTGGAGACGCCCGACAAGCCGCCGTCGCGCTGATAGGCGGCGTTCGCCGCATTCACGGCCTCGGTCACCGCCTTGAGAAAGCTGACGAATCCGCGTTCGGCCTGACCCTGCTCGGCCAGGGTGTAGAGCCGCTGTTCGGCCTCGACGATCTGTTCGTGCGGCTCGCTCCCGATCTCGACGGCCCGCGCCCGGTCGGCGATGTCCTGGCCGAGCTGGATCAGCTCGCGCCGCACCGCCATGTCGTAGATCATCTGCGCGTAGTCGCGCGCGGCATAGGCCGAGATCGCGGCCCCGGCGAGGCGGGCCAGATAGGCCGGCCCCCCCAGCGCCTTCAGCGCCTCGTCGTCCTCGAGATAGGCCTTCAGCGTCACCGGCGAGGCGAGCGCGTTCTTCTGGATGCGCGCCACCGCGATCTCGAAGATGCGGCGGTGGACCGGCTCGTGGAAATGCTCGGCCCGCACGATGGCGGCGATTCGGTCGTAGATGTCGTTGTTGGTGAGAATCGCCCCGAGGAGCTGCTGCTCGGCCTCGATGTTGTGCGGAAGCGGATCGACTTCGCCGGGCACCCGCGCCGTCATGCCGCCGCCGATGATGGTGATGTTCGTCATGCTGACCCCCGTCTGAGCCCGCAGTCTATGCGCGACGCGCGCGTCCGATGCAATCGGGATAAGCCTGTGGACGGGCCTGTGGACAGGCAGCAATCACCGGATATTGTGTCGATGCCCGCGCCTCCGTCAACCTGTAGGCAAAGAGATCGCAGGTTGTGGCCAGAAGCCGCCTATGGCTTTCAGGGCCTCAGCCGCCCTTGCGCGCCTCCTGCCAGGGGCGCGGGTCGGTGAGGAAGGCCTGCACCTCGCGCAGCGTGGCCGCATCGAAGGCGCCCGACTCCCGCGCCGCCTCGAGCACGTCCCACCAGGTGCACAGCGCATGCAGCGCGACACCGCGGGCGGCGAGATTCGGCACGGTCTCGGGGAAGATGCCGTAGTAGAAGATGACCGCGGTGTGGGCGCATTCGGCCCCGGTCTCGCGGATCGCCTCGACGAAGGACAGTTTCGATCCGCCGTCGGTGGTCAGGTCCTCGACCAGCAGCACCCGGTCGCCCTCGCCCATCACGCCCTCGATGCGGGCGTTGCGGCCGTAGCCCTTGGGCTTCTTGCGGACATAGGTCATCGGCAGCGCCAGCCGTTCGGCCATGAGCGCGGCGAAGGGGATGCCCGCGGTCTCGCCGCCGGCGATGTTGGTGAAGGCCTCGAGCCCGGCCTCGCGCATCACGGTGACGGCAAGGAAATCCATCAGCACCGAGCGGATGCGCGGAAACGAGATGAGCTTGCGGCAGTCGATGTAGGTGGGCGAGGGCAGGCCCGAGGCCAGCGTGAACGGGGTCTGGGCGTTGAAATGCACCGCCCGGATCTCCAGAAGCATCCGGGCGGTCAGGCGGGCGATTTCCTCCTTGGGCGGAAACGACGCGGGGATCATGGCGCAACTCCTCGGACGGCGCGGGAACTGATCCTCCGATAGAGCCAAGCGGGCGCGACGGAAAGCCCGAACCTGCGCGCCCGTCCGGCCGGAGCCACGCCGGGCCACGGCGCCCCCGTCGGCGGGCCGTTTCCCCTTGACGTTTCGGAACCCCCGGGGCCTTAGTCGCGTTGTCCCGTCCAGGACGGAAATTCCGCGCGAAAGGAGACGACCATGGCCTTCACCCTTCCCGACCTTCCCTACAAGTACAACGCGCTCGAACTGCTGGGCATGTCGATGGAGACGATGGAGTTCCACCACGACATGCACCACAAGGCCTATGTGGACAACGGCAACAAGCTGATCGCCGGGACCGAGTGGGAAAACAAGTCGGTCGAGGACATCGTTCGCGGCACCTACCAGCCCGGCGCCGTCGCCCAGAGCGGCATCTTCAACAACGCGAGCCAGCACTGGAACCACTGCCAGTTCTGGGAGATGATGACCCCCGACTCCACGAAGGGCATGCCCGGCAAACTTGAGAAGGCACTCAAGGAATCCTTCGGAAGTGTCGAGAAGTTCAAGGAAGATTTCGCCGCGGCCGGTGCGGGCCAGTTCGGGTCGGGCTGGGCCTGGCTCGTGCGCGACAAGGACGGCAGCCTGAAGGTCACCAAGACCGAGAACGGGGTGAACCCGCTCTGCTTCGGGCAGACCGCACTTCTGGGCTGCGACGTGTGGGAGCACAGCTACTACATCGACTTCCGCAACCGGCGTCCGGCCTACCTTGCGAATTTCCTCAACAAGCTCGTGAACTGGGAAAACGTCGCCTCGCGGATGTGACCGCCGCGACCCCCCCCTTGCCGGCATCGGCCGGGGGCTGTCATTGTGGGGCCGCCGCGTCTTCGGACGCGGCGGTTTTTCGTTCGCAGGACCGGCGAGGCGCGGCGCGTGATGCATGACGGGGCCAAGGGCGTACGCGCCATGCCGGCGGCGGCGGTGATCCGGGGGCTGGCGTCGTTCCGTCAGGAAAGGGCGTCGCGCAGCCGTGCCTCGAGCGTCGGCACGTCGGGCACCACGCGGTAGAATTCGAGGATGTCCGAGCCGGCAAAGACCTCGGACACCATGCCTTCGATCATCGCGACGAGGCGGTTCCAGTAGCCTTCGGTGTTGAGCAGGAACACGGGCTTGGCGTGCAGGCCGAGCTGGCGCCAGGTCAGCACCTCGAAGAGCTCGTCCAGCGTGCCCGCGCCGCCCGGCAGCACCACGATCGCGTCCGAGTTCATGTACATGACCTTCTTGCGTTCGTGCATGGTCTCGGTGACGACGAAGGTCGAGAGGTCGCGCTTGCCCACCTCGCGCGCCAGAAGATGCGACGGGATCACGCCGAAGGTCGCGCCGCCCCCGGCCTGTGCGGCCCGCGCGACGATGCCCATCAGCCCGACATCGCCCGCGCCATAGACCAGCCGGAAGCCCGAGGCGGCGAGCATCCGCCCCGTTTCCTCGGCCGCAGCGGCGTAGGCGGTGCGCGCGCCGATGCGCGACCCGCAGAAGACACAGACGGAACGGGGCAGGGTCATGGCGGCACTCGCGTCGGGGGCAAGGGTTTCTTTGACCCCTGATAGTGGCATTGCTATGGTCGCTCAAGAACGCCCGGCACAGGGCGCTGGGGGAAGCTGGGAATGACCGACGAGAAGGCAGCGGCCGGGGCAGGGACGGCGGCGGGGGGTGGCAGGGCATGGCTCTGGGTTGGCGGAGCGGCGGCGGGCCTTGCCGCGGGCGCCGCGGTCTGGTCCCTGGCCCTGCGCACGCCGCCCGGGACCGAGGCGCAGCCGCCCGCGGCGACCGCCAGCGCCCCGGCGGGCGCGGCGCCCACCCCGGCGCCGTCCGAGCCACCGGCCGCGACGGCCGCGGCCACGACGCCGGCCACGACCCCGGCCACGACTCCGGCTGAGCCGGCCGCTTCCGCGGCGCCCTCCGCCGAGCCGGTCGTCCCGCCCGTGGCGGAGGCGACGGCCACACCCGTGCCGACCGAGACGCCGCCGGCCGAAACACCGCCGGCCGCACCCGCGCAAGGCGCGACCCCGCCGGCCGAGGTGCAGCCGGCCGGGGTCCAGCCCTCCGAGGTCCGGCCCGAGGCGACGGCCGCCGCGCCGCCCGCGCCGGATGCCGCGCCCCCCGCGGCGGCTCCCGCGGCCGCCGCGCCGGCCTTCGACACCGTGCGCGCCGAGGCCGATGGATCGGTGCTGATCGCCGGACGCGCCGGCCCCGGCGCCGAGGTCGCGGTCCTCGCGGACGGGGCCGAGGTGACGCGGGCGACCGCCGACGACCGGGGCCAGTTCGTGGCCTTTGCCCAGCTTGTTCCCTCGACCTCGGCCCGGGTGCTGACGCTGCGCAGCGGCGCGGCCGCGTCGGAGCAGTCGGTGATCCTCGCCCCGGTCGAGCCGCCGGCGCAGGTCACGGCCGCCGCGCCCGAGGCACCGGGCGCCCCGCCGTCCGCGCCCGCCGGCCCGGAGGCGCCGTCGCCCGCGGCGGACCCGGCCGCCGTGGCCCCGGCCGCGCCCGAGGTGCTGATCGCCGACAGCTCGGGCGTGCGCAAGATGGCCCCGGCGCCGGCCGGCGGCGTGGTCATCGACACGATCAGCTACGCGTCGAACGGCGATGTGCTGCTGGTCGGCCGCGCGCCGGGCCTCGTCCGGCTCTATCTTGACGACGCTCTGGTCGCCGAGGCCCGTCCCGTCGAGGGGACCTGGGAGGCGCGGCTGGCCGATGTCGCCCCGGGCCTCTACCGGCTGCGCGCCGACGAGATCGGGGCCGATGGCAAGGTGGTCTCGCGCTTCGAGACGCCCTTCCAGCGCGAGGCCCCCGAGACCCTGGCCGCGGCGATGGCGCCGGCCGCGCCGATTCCGGCCGGCGGCGGCCTGCCGATGCCGGTGCTGCCCTCGGCGCCCCCGGCGATGACCACGGCCGAGGCAACGCCGATCACCCTGCCGGCCCTGCCGCAGGGACCGGCGCCGGTGGTGACCGAGGCCACGGTGGTCACGGTCCAGCCGGGCTTCACGCTCTGGCGCATCGCGCGCGAGAACTACGGCAACGGGCTTCTCTACGTGAAGGTGTTCCAGGCCAACAGGGACCAGATCCGCGATCCCGACCTGATCTATCCGGGGCAGGTGTTCACCGTCCCCGACAAGTGACCGGCGTCAGCCGGCGGTGCGGCTGTCGCGGCAGCAGGCGTGCACCACCGGGTCGGCGCAGCAGCAGTCGTCGAGCAGATAGCGGATGAGCCCACCGAGCGCGGTGCGGTCGGCGCTGTAGATGATCTGCCGTGCCCGCCGTTCCGAGCGCAGCAGGCCCGCCTGTTCGAGGTTCGCGAGGTGGAACGACAGCGCCGAGGCCGAAACCGCCAGGGCCTGGGCGATCGCGCCCGCCGCCATGCCCTCGGCCGAGCCGACGAGCAGCCGCACCAGCGACAGACGCAACGGATGGGACAGCGCCGAGAGCGCGGTCAGCGCGGCGGTCTGGTCGAGCGGAGGCGTCGCGGGGGGCAGAGCCGACGTCATTTCAACACTTCAACTAGAGTTGAATTTTGTCCTTGATAGCGGCGCGCCGCTCTGCGATCAAGCGCCGTCATGGAATCGGAGGCAACGATGTCGGACGGACGCACGAGCGGCTGGGACACCATCCGGCGGGTGGCGCCCTATCTCTGGCCGGCCGATCACCCTTGGGTGAAGCGTCGGGTCGTGCTGGCGCTTGCGGCGCTTCTGGCGGCCAAGGTCTTCTCGATCACCACGCCGTTCTTCTACAAGGCGGCGGTCGATGCCCTCGACAAGCAGGCGACGGGCGACGGCGGGTTTCTGGTGCTGGGCGCGGTCGGGCTGACGGTGGCCTACGGGCTGGCGCGGCTGTTCAACGTGGGCTTTTCCGAACTGCGCGACGTGGTCTTCGTCCGCGTGGGCCAGCGCGCGCTGCGCCAGCTCGCGCTCGAGACCTTCCGGCACATCCATGCCCTGTCCCTGCGCTACCACATCACCCGCAAGACCGGGGGCCTCAGCCGCGTGATCGAGCGCGGGGTGAAGGGCGTCGATTTCCTCTTGCGGTTCCTCCTGTTCTCGATAGGGCCGCTGGCGCTGGAACTGGTGCTGGTGTCGGTCATCTTCGCCGTGGTCTTCGGCATCTGGTACTCGGTCGTGGTCGTCGTGACCATCGCGCTCTACGTCACCTTCACCTTCAAGGTCACCGAATGGCGGGTGAAGCTGCGCCGCCAGATGAACGAGCAGGACACCGAGGCCAACCAGAAGGCGATCGACAGCCTGCTGAACTTCGAGACGGTCAAGTATTTCGGCGCCGAGGACCGCGAGGCCCGGCGCTACGACGCGGCGATGGCGGGCTACGAACAGGCGGCGGTGCGGACCGGCCAGTCGCTGGGGTTCCTGAACGTCGGGCAGACGGTCATCATCACCACCGGCCTTGTCATCGTCATGGCGATGGCGGCGCTGGGGGTGCAGCGGAGCACGCTGACGGTGGGCGATTTCGTCATGGTCAACGCCTACATGATGCAGATCACCATGCCGCTCGGCTTCCTCGGCACCGTCTACCGCGAGATCCGGCAGGCGCTGGTCGACATGGGCGAGATGTTCCACCTGCTCGGGCAGCCGGCCGAGATCGTGGACGCGCCCGGAGCCCGGCCGCTGCGCGTGACCGGCGGCGAGATCGTGTTCGACGATGTGCGCTTCGGCTACGAGCCGTCGCGACCGATCCTCAAGGGCGTGTCGCTGCGCGTGGCCCCCGGGCAGAAGCTGGCGATCGTCGGGCCCTCGGGGTCGGGCAAGTCCACGATCGCGCGGCTGATCTTCCGCTTCTACGACGTGACCGGCGGCGCGATCCGCATCGACGGGCAGGACATCCGCGACGTGACTCAGGCCAGCCTCCACGCGGCGGTGGGCGTGGTGCCGCAGGACACGGTGCTCTTCAACGACACGGTGCGCTACAACATCGCCTATGGCCGCGACGGCGCCACCGAGGACGAGATCGTGGCCGCGGCCAAGGCGGCGAGGATCCACGACTTCATCGTCTCGCTGCCCGAGGGCTACGAGACCCGGGTGGGCGAGCGCGGGCTGAAGCTGTCGGGCGGCGAGAAGCAGCGCGTCGGCATCGCGCGCACCTTCCTCAAGAACCCGCCGATCCTGCTTCTGGACGAGGCGACGAGCGCGCTCGACACCCAGACCGAGCGCGACATCCAGGAATCGCTCGCCCGGATGGGCGAGGGGCGCAGCGTGATCGCGATCGCGCACCGGCTGTCCACGATCGCCGATGCGGACCGGATCATCGTGCTCGAGGCCGGGGAGATCGTCGAGGAAGGCCGACACGAGACGCTTCTGGCGATGGGCGGGCGCTACGCCGCGATGTGGGCGCGCCAGTCGGCCGAGGAGTCCTCGACCGCGCGCACCGACATCCCCGGCGAGGACGCCGAGGCCGACCGCGCGCGGCCCTTCTACAACGAGTACCAGCACTACGGCAAAGCCTGAGGCGCCGGATCCCGCCGCCGCTCCGGGGACCGGGGCGGCATGGTGCTGCGGGAACGCCCGGGGCAGGGGGCGCCGGCCGGTGCTCCGGCCCCGGGGGGACCCGGCGGGCTTGGCAAGCGCGCGCGCCTGCGTGTATGAGGTGGGCGGGCAGACTCTGACGGGGTCGGGCGAGACCGGGGGCGGCGGGTGAGCGAGAGCGACAGTTTCATCGACGAGGTGACCGAAGAGGTCCGCCGCGACAAGCTCTTTGCCTTCCTGAGGAAATACGCCTGGGCCGGGATGGCGCTGGTGGCGCTGGTCGTGGGCGGCACGGCCTGGATCGAATGGCGCAAGCATGTCACCCGGTCGCAGGCCGAGGCCTTCGGCGATGCGGTGGTCGCGGCCTCGACCGGGGCGGACGCGGCGGCGCGGGCCAAGGCGCTGGCCGCGGTGCCGGTGCGTGGCCCCGAGGGCGCGGTGCTGGGCCAGATCCTGGCGGCCGAGCAACTGGCGGCGGGCGACCGGGCCGCGGCGATCGCGGCGCTCGATGCCGTGGCGTCCAACGAGGGCTATCCGGCGCTCCTGCGCCAGCTTGCCCAGCTCAAGTCGGTGATCCTTCAGGGGCGGGCGATGGACCCGGCCGCGCGCGACGCCGCGCTGGCGGCGCTCGCCGCCCCGGGGGCACCGTTCCGGGTGCTGGCGGTGGAGCAGCAGGCCCTGGTGCTGGTCGATGCCGGCAAGCGCGACGAGGCGCTCGCCCTCTTCCGGTCGCTGATGCAGGATGCCGAGGCGACGCAGGCCTTGCGCGCGCGCGTCGCGCAGTTGATGGTGGCGCTGGGCGCCGATCCGGGGGCGGCCTGAGCGCCCGCATGGACATGGAAAGGTCCCGAGTCGTGAGCATTTCCCGCAACGCGCTTCCCCGTGTCGTCCTGGTCTGCGCGGCGCTGGCCGGCGTGTCGGCCTGCAACCGCAAGGACACGCGCCTGCCCGGCGAGCGCGTCGCGCCGGAGGAGGCGCTGGCGCTGGCCATGGCCGGCGACGGCGCCACGGCCGAGGCCCCGGAAGCCGCGAACCCCGCGATGTCGATGGGCGCCCCGCGCCCGATCGCCGTCGGCGGATCGGTCGCCAACGCCGACTGGCCGCAGCGCGCCGGGTCGGCCAGCCATGACGCGCCGCAGCCGGCGCTGGGCGCCGCGCCGGTGCGGATCTGGGCGGCGAATGTCGGGGCCGGCGACAGCCGCAAGCTGCGCATCACCGCCGATCCGGTGGTGGCCGGCGGTCGGGTCTTCACGCTGGACGCGGACTCGGCGGTGACGGCGACCTCGACCGGCGGCGGGATCGTCTGGCGCCAGAGCCTCGTGCCGGCCTCGGAGCGCGGCGGCGACGCGGGAGGCGGCGGGCTGGCCTATGGCGAGGGGATGGTCTTCGCGACCACCGGCTATGGCGAGCTGGTGGCGCTCGACCCGGCCAGTGGCGCGGTGCGCTGGCGCCAGCGCTTCGACTCGCCCCTGGGCGGTGCGCCCACGGTCGCCGGCGGCAAGGTGTATGTGGCCGCCCGCAATGGCACCGCGACCGCAGTGAGCGCGGCGAACGGCAAGCTCCTGTGGCAGTTGCCGGCTCTGCCGAAGGTGGGCGGGGTGGCCGGCGTGTCCGCCCCGGCCGTATCCGGCAAGTTCGTCGTCTTCCCCTTTGCCTCGGGCCACCTGATCGCGGCCGACGCCGAGACGGGCGGGGTGGTCTGGCAGGCCTTCATCGAAGGCAACCGCGCCGGCCGCGCCTTCGCGAGCGTGCCGGACTTCACCGCCGATCCGGTGATCCAGGGCCAGACGGTCTATGTGGGCACCGCCGCCGGGCGCATCGCGGCGCTGGACCTTCTGACCGGTGCGCCGCTCTGGACGGCGCGCGAGGGGGCGCAGTCGCCGGTGGTCGTCGCCGGCGGATCGGTCTTTGCCGTCAACGACGAGAACCAGCTCATCCGCCTGGACGCGGGTTCGGGCGCGCTGATCTGGCGGGTGGACCTGCCCTATTTCACCCGTGACCGGCTGAAGAAGCGCCGCGACATCTTTGCCCATTTCGGGCCGATCCTGGCCGGCGGGCGGCTGGTGGTCGCGTCCTCGGACGGGGTGCTGCGCAGCTTCGATCCGGCCTCGGGCGCGCTGGTGCACCAGACGGCGCTGGCCGGCGGGGCTGCGGCCAATGCCGCGGTGGCGGGCGGCACGCTGTTCGTCCTGGGCCGCAACGGACAGCTTCAGGCTTTCCGCTGAGCGCGTTCCGGTGTAAGCGGGCGCCTTCGCAGTTCCGGAGCGGGCCATGAGCTTCACCCTCGCCATCGTCGGGCGGCCGAATGTCGGCAAGTCCACGCTGTTCAACCGTCTGGTCGGGCGCAAGCTGGCGCTGGTCGACGACACGCCGGGCGTCACGCGCGACCTGCGCGAGGGCCCGGCGAAGCTCGCGGACCTGCGGTTCACGGTCATCGACACGGCCGGGCTCGAGGACGTGACCGACGACAGCCTTCAGGGCCGGATGCGCCGGCTGACCGAGCGGGCGGTCGACATGGCCGATGTCTGCCTGTTCGTGATCGACGCGCGGGCCGGGGTCACGGCCACCGACCGGGTCTTTGCCGACATCCTGCGCAAGCGCAACGCGCATGTGATCCTTGCGGCCAACAAGGCCGAGGGGCGCGCGGGCGAGCAGGGGATGCTCGAGGCCTGGGAACTGGGCCTCGGCGAGCCGGTGGCGATCTCGGCCGAACACGGCGAGGGGATGGACGATCTCTACCGGATCCTCCGCCCGATCGCCGAGGGCTTCGAGGAACGCGCCCGGCGCGACGCCCCGGCCACGGATGTGGAGCTGACCGAGACCGAGGCCGAGGCGGGCGAGGGCGAGAGTTTCGCGCCCACCGAGGCGCGGCCGCTGCAGATCGCGGTGATCGGCCGGCCGAACGCGGGCAAATCGACGCTCATCAACAGGATCCTCGGCGAGGACCGGCTGCTGACCGGCCCCGAGGCCGGGATCACCCGCGACGCGATCTCGGTCTCGGCGCGCTGGATGGGCACGCCGGTGCGGATCTGGGACACCGCTGGGATGCGCAAGAAGGCCAAGGTGACCGGCAAGCTCGAGAAGCTGTCGGTCGCCGACGGGCTGCGGGCGGTGCGCTTCGCCGAGGTGGTGGTGGTGCTCCTCGACGTGAACATCCCCTTCGAGCAGCAGGACCTGCGCATCGCCGATTTCGCCGAGACCGAGGGCCGCGCGGTGGTCGTCGCGGCCAACAAGTGGGATCTCGAGGAGGACAAGCCGCAGAAGCTCAACGCGCTCCGCGAGGCCTTCGAGCGGCTTCTGCCGCAGCTGCGCGGCGCGCCGCTGGTGACGGTCTCGGCCAAGACCGGCAAGGGGCTCGACCGGCTGCACGACGCAATCCTGAAGGCGCATGACGTCTGGAACCGGCGGGTGCCGACGGCGCGCCTGAACCAGTGGCTGGCGGCGATGACCGAGGCGCACCCGCCGCCCGCGCCGGGCGGGCGCCGGATCCGGCTGCGCTACATGACCCAGGCCAAGACCCGGCCGCCGGGCTTCGTCATCAAGACCACCCACGCCGATCAGGTGCCCGAATCCTATCTGCGCTATCTGGTCAACGGGCTCCGGCAGGATTTCGACATGCCGGGCACGCCGATCCGGCTGATGCTGCGCGACCAGGGGGCGACGAACCCCTACAAGGACCGGCGCAGGTCCACGCCCTCGCGGCTGCGCAAGCACGTCGAGAAAGGCGAGACCAAGCGCGAGCGGGAGTGAGGGCAGGGGGCTGTCCGCCCCCTTGTCGGTGCCTACGTGAGGGGGCTGTCCGCCCCCTCGGGCCCGTGCCGGGCCCTTCACCCCCGAGGATATTTGGCCAGTGAGAGGGGGCTCAGGCGAGCGTCCCCTCGGCCGTGAGCCGGGTGCGGCCGCCGAGATAGGGATGGAGCGCGGCGGGCAGATCGACCGAGCCATCCGCCTGCTGGCCGTTTTCGAGGACCGCGATCAGGGTGCGGCCGACCGCGAGCCCCGAGCCGTTCAGCGTGTGGACGAAGTCGGGCCTGCCGCCGGCGTCGCGGAAGCGGGCGTTCATACGGCGGGCCTGGAAATCGCCGCAGACCGAGACCGAGCTGATCTCGCGGTAGGTGTTCTGGCCGGGCAGCCAGACCTCGAGATCGTGGGTCCGGGTCGCGCCGAAGCCCATGTCGCCGGCGCAGAGCACGACCACGCGGTAGGGCAGGTCGAGGCGTCGCAGCACCGCCTCGGCGCAGGCGGTCATGCGTTCGTGCTCGGACCGGCTGTCCTCGGGGCGGGTGATCGACACCATCTCGACCTTCTCGAACTGGTGCTGGCGCAGCATGCCGGTGGTGTCCTTGCCGGCCGAACCCGCCTCGGAGCGGAAGCACTGGCTGTGGGCGGTGAGCCGAATCGGCAGCGTGGCGCCGTCGAGGATCGCGCCCGCGACGGTGTTGGTGAGCGTCACCTCGGAGGTCGGGATCAGCCACCAGCCGTTGGTGGTCTGGTAGCTGTCCTCGGCGAACTTCGGCAGCTGGTTGGTGCCGTACATCGCGTCCTCCTTGACGAGGACCGGGGTCCAGGTCTCGGAGAGCCCGTGTTCGTCCACATGCATGTCGAGCATGAGCTGTGCGAGCGCGCGGTGGATGCGGGTGAGCGCGCCGCGCAGGACCACGAAGCGCGAGCCCGAGAGTTTCGCCGCGGTCTCGAAGTCGAGCCCGGGCTTCGCGCCCGCGATGTCGAAGTGTTCGCGCGGGGCGAAGTCGAAGGCGCGCGGCGTTCCCCAGCGGCGAAGCTCGACATTCGCCGTCTCGTCGGGGCCATCGGGCACGTCCGGAAGCGGCGTGTTCGGCAGGGTCAGGAGCCGATCGCGCAGCGCCGCGTCGAGCCGCGCGGCCTCGGCCTGCATGGCCGCGACCTCGGCCTTCTTCTCGGCCACCAGCGCCCGCAGCCGCTCGAAGGCGGCCTCGTCGCCGCGGGCCTTGGCCGCGCCCACGTCCTTCGCCGCCGCGTTCTGCCCGGCCTGCGCCGTCTCGGCGGCGAGGATCGCCGCGCGCCGGGATTCGTCGAGCGCGAGGATCTCGGCCGATTGCGGCGGCAGGCCGCGGCGGGCGAGGCCCGCGTCGAAGGCGGCCGGGTTGTCGCGAATGGCTCGGATGTCGTGCATGGTCTCTGTCCTCGGGCGGCGTGCGCCCCATATGCCCGATCGGCGGCGACGGGGAAAGGGGCCGCTCAGGGGCTGGAAAGCCGGGCGACCAGATCGGCGGGCGCGAGCGCGGCGTAGGTGCCCACCGGGTCGGTCCCGGTGCCGCGGCCCACCATCACCGCGACGAGCGCCCCGTCCTGCAAGACGGGTCCGCCCGAATGGCCGCTGACCGCGGGGCAGTCGAGGGCCAGCATCGCCGCGGGCCGGCCAATGAGGTGGCATCCCTCGTGCCGGGCGAGCTGCGGCGGTCCCCGGCGGTCGTAGCCGAGGGTCAGGAAGGGTCCGTCCGCGGGCGGCGCAAGGCCGATGGGCGCGACCGGCGCCGGCGCCGCGAGACGCAGGAGCGCAAGCTCGAGCGCGGGCGCGAGACCGCGGGGCCGGGCGGGGATGATCTCGGCGCCGGCGAGAACGGCGGCGGCCTCGCCCGCGGCCCAGCCGGGCGCGAAGAGGACCGAGGCCGGATCGCGCGGCGCACCGGTCCGGTCGAGAAGGCAATGGAGCGCGGTCAGGACGAGGTCGGGGGCGACGAGCGTGCCGGTGCAGGCCGTGGCGGCGGAGGCGGGCCCCGTGCTGTAGCTCAGCCGGCCGACCGCCATCGGCTCGGCCCCGGCGCCCGTCGCGAGGCCGAGCGCGAGAAGCACTGCCCGGGCCGTGGTCATGCGCCCGCCCCCTCCGCAACCGTCGATCGCGATCCTAGCCCGGAACGCGCGCGTCTTCCAGCCGCGCGCCTTGCCTTCGCCTGCCCCCGACATTAGGTTGCGCCGCAATCGCGGGGCGCCCGGGCGGCCCGCCTCCTCAAGGGGTCTGACCGATGTTCATCTCTCCCGCCTACGCGCAGGCTGCCGGATCGGCTGGTGCCGGTGCCGCCTTCGCGCAGTTCCTGCCGCTGGTCCTGATCTTCGCGATCATGTATTTCCTGCTGATCCGCCCGCAGCAGAAGAAGCTCAAGGAGCACCGCGCGATGGTCGAGGCCCTGCGCCGCGGCGACACGGTCGTCACGCAGGGCGGCATCATCGGCAAGGTCTCCAAGGTGAAGGAGGACGGCGAGGTCGAGGTCGAGATCGCCGACGGCGTCAAGGTGCGCATCGTGAAGAGCACGATCGCGCAGGTCGTGTCGAAAACTGAACCCGCGCCCGCCGCCAACGCCAACTGAGGCGCATCCATGCTGCAGTTCCCCCTCTGGAAGCGGGTGCTGGTCTGGGCCCTCGTGGCCGCCGGCCTGCTCTACGCGATGCCGAACGTCTTCTACAGCCGCGTCGAGACCCACAACGACGCCGTGACCCAGATCGCGCGGACGGGGGCCGAGACGCCGGAGCTGGCCGCGCAGAAGGCCGCCTGGCCGGACTGGCTGCCCTCGGGGCTGGTCAATCTGGGGCTCGACCTGCGCGGGGGCGCGCATCTTCTGGCCGAGGTCCAGATGGCCGATGTCTACAAGGCCCGGATGGATGCGCTCTGGCCCGAGGTGCGCAAGGTGCTGAGCGACCAGCGGGCGACCGTGGGCGGCATCCGCCGCGTGCCCGGCCCGCCCGACGAGCTGCATGTGCAGATCGAGAAGCCGGAGGCGCTGGCCGAGGCGGTGGCGGCGGTCCGGGCGCTGGCGACGCCGGTGATGTCCTTCGCCGGGGCCGGGCAGACCGATCTTGACGTGACCGGCTCGGGCAACACCGTGACCGTGAAGCTCTCGGAGGCCGAGCGCAGCGCCGCCGCCGATCGCGCGGTACAGCAGAGCCTCGAGATCGTCCGCCGCCGGGTGGACGAAGTGGGCACGCGCGAGCCCACGATCCAGCGCGAGGGCCAGGGGCGCATCCTGATCCAGGTGCCCGGCCTTGGCAGTGCCGAAGAGCTGAAGGCGCTGATCGGCACCACGGCGCAGCTGACCTTCCACGCGGTCATCTCGCGCACCGCCGACGCCAACACCATCGCCGGACCGGGCGAGGAGCTGCTGCCGTCGATGGACGAGAAGGGCACCTACTACCTGCTCAACGCGACCCCGGTGGTCAGCGGGCAGGACCTGACCGATGCCCGGCCCGACTTCGACCAGAACGGCCGCCCGGCGGTGTCGTTCCGCTTCAACCCGACCGGCGCGCGGGCCTTCGGCGACTTCACCGCCGCCAACATCGGACAGCCCTTCGCCATCGTGCTCGACAAGCAGGTGATCTCGGCCCCGATCATCCAGAGCCACATAGGCGGCGGATCGGGGATCATCACCGGCACCTTCACGCCGGACGAATCCACGCGGCTCGCGGTGCTGCTGCGCGCGGGGGCCCTGCCGGCCAAGCTCACCTTCCTGGAAGAGCGCACCATCGGCCCCGAACTCGGGCAGGACAGCATCGACGCCGGGCGCATCGCGGCCATCGTCGGCTACGGGCTGGTGATCGCGCTGATGATCGCCACCTACGGACTTTTCGGGCTGATGGCCTCGGTGGCGCTCGCGTTCAACGTCGCGATGATCTTCGGGATCCTGTCGGCGATCGGGGCCACGCTCACGCTGCCGGGCATCGCCGGGATCGTGCTGACCATGGGCATGGCGGTGGACGCCAACGTGCTGGTGTTCGAGCGGATCCGCGAGGAGCTGCGCGCCGGCAAGGGTCCGGCGCGGGCGATCGAGGCGGGCTACCAGCACGCGATGTCGGCCATCGTCGACTCGAACCTGACCACGCTGATCACCGCCGCGATCCTCTTCTTCCTCGGCTCGGGGCCGGTGAAGGGGTTCGCCGTGACGCTGACCGTCGGCATCGTGACCTCGGTCTTCACCGCGATCTATGTCACGCGGCTGATGCTGACCGCCTGGTTCGACTGGCGCCGGCCGAAGACCATCGAGGTATAGGGACCGATCATGGCATTCCGTCTGAAACTCGTCCCCGACAACACCACCTGGGACTTCTTCCGCTGGCAATGGCTGACCTTCGGCCTCTCGACCGTTGCGGCCATCGTCTCGGTGATCCTGATCGCGGTGATGGGTCTCAATTTCGGCATCGACTTCCGGGGCGGCACCACCATCCGCACCGAGGCCGCCCAGCCGATCGACATCGGCACCTACCGCTCGGCGCTGAGCGGGCTCGGGCTGGGCGACGTGTCGCTGACCGAGGTCTTCGACCCGACCTTCGGCCCGGACAAGCACGTGGCGATGGTGCGGGTCGGCGCCCGCGACGGGGCCGAGAGCATCCTGCCGCAGGACATCGCCGCGATCGAGGGCGCGCTGAAGGCGGTGGATCCGTCGGTCAAGTTCACCTCGGTCGAATCCGTCGGCCCCAAGGTGTCGGGCGAGCTGATCCAGACCGCGATCTGGTCGGTGCTCGCCGCCATCGTCGGCATCATGGTCTACATCTGGCTGCGCTTCGAATGGCAGTTCGCGATCGGCGCGGCCGTCTCGCTCGTCCATGACGTGCTCATCACGGTGGGGGTGTTCGCGCTCTTCCAGATCCGGTTTGACCTGACCATCGTGGCCGCGCTCCTCACCATCCTCGGCTATTCGATCAACGACACCGTGGTGGTCTTCGACCGGCTGCGCGAGAACCTGATGAAATACAAGACCCGGCCCCTGCGCGACCTGATGAACCTTTCGGTCAACGAGACGCTGTCGCGCACGGTGATGACCTCGGGCACGACGCTCGTCGCGCTGGTGTCGCTGCTGGTGCTGGGCGGCGACGTGATCCGCGGCTTCGTCTTCGCGATGACCTTCGGGATCCTGATCGGCACCTATTCCTCGGTCTATGTGGCCAAGAACATCGTGCTCTACCTCGGGGTCAAGCGCGACTGGTCGAAGCCCGCCGACGGCGGCCCGGCCGGCACCCAGTTCGCGGGCAAGTGAGGTGCCGCGCCTGACCGAGATCGCCTTCGGCACGGCCCGCCCGGTCGACGGCTACGGTCCGGGGTTCTTCCGGGTGGGCGGCGCGGTGATCGAGGGGGCGGTCCTGGTCTCGGCTGCGGGCGCCGAGCCCTGGGGCGGCTACGACGCGACGGCGCCGCTTCTGGCGCTCGACATCGACGTGCTGATCCTCGGCACCGGCGGCACCATCGCCCATCCACCGGCGCCCTTCAGGGCCGCGTTCGAGGACGCGGGCATCGGGCTCGAGGTCACCGACAGCGCGACGGCGGCCCGGCTCTACAACCTCCTCCTTGCCGAGGGACGGCGCGTGGCGGCCGCGCTCCTGCCGGTCGGGGCGCGGCCATGACCGCGCTTGTCGCCGCGCAGGACCTGGCCGTCACCCGCGGCGGCGTGCCGGTGCTCGAAGGCGTGACCTTCACCCTTGTCCCCGGCGAGGTGCTGGTGCTGCGCGGCCCGAACGGCATCGGCAAGACCACGCTCCTGCGCACGCTCGCCGGCCTGCAGCCCCCGCTCGCCGGCCGCATCGACGCCCAGCCCGAGGCGCTCGCCTACGGCGCGCACGCCGACGGGATCAAGGCCACGCTGACCGTCTCCGAGAACCTGCGGTTCTGGGCGGCGGTGTTCGGCACCGGCGCCATCGCCCAGGTCCTCGAGGCGATGAACCTGACCGCGCTGGCCGACCGTCCGGCGCAGAATCTCTCGGCCGGGCAGAAGCGGCGCCTCGGTCTCGCGCGGCTTCTCGTCACCGGCCGGCCGGTCTGGATGCTGGACGAGCCCACCGTCTCGCTCGACGCCGCCTCGGTCGCGCTCTTCGGGCAGGCGGTGGCGGCGCATCGGGCGCGCGGCGGGGCCGCGCTCATCGCCACGCACATCGACCTCGGCCTGCCCGAGACGCGCGTTCTCGATCTCGCGCCGCATCGGGCGCGCCGGCCCGAGGCCGGCGGCCCGAGCGGCCCGGCGCGGGCCTTCGACGAGGCCTTCGCATGACGCTGCGGCCGCTTCTTCTTCGCCGAAATACCCCCGCCGGAGGCCGCCGCCGGGCGCGGCGGGTGACCGGCCGATGATGGCGCTCCTCGCCCGCGACCTGCGCCTTGCGATCCGGGCCGGCGGCGGCTTCGGCCTTGGCGTCGCGTTCTTCCTGATCGTCACCGTGCTCGTGCCTTTCGGCGTCGGCCCCGAGGGCGCCACGCTCGCGAAGATCGCGCCGGGCATCCTCTGGGTGGGGGCGCTGCTTGCCTGCCTTCTGTCGCTCGACCGCCTGTTCGCGCTCGACTACGAGGATGGCTCGCTCGACCTCCTCGCCACCGCGCCGATCCCGCTCGAGGCGGCGGTGCTGGTCAAGGCCGCGGCGCACTGGCTCACGACCGGGCTGCCGCTGACGCTGGCCGCGCCGGTCTTCGGGCTGCTTCTGAACCTTCCCGGACCCGCCTTTCCATGGCTGGTCGCCTCGCTCGCCATCGGAACGCCGGCGCTGTCGGTCATCGGCGCCTTCGGGGCCGCGCTGACGGTGGGCCTGAAGCGGGGCGGGCTGCTGCTGTCGCTCCTCGTGCTGCCGCTCTACGTGCCCACGCTGATCTACGGGGCCGAGGCGGTGGCGCGCGGGGCCGAGGGCATGGCGACCGGGGCGGCGTTTCTGATGCTGGGCGGCATCACCGCCGGGGCGCTGGCGGTGCTGCCCTTTGCGGCGGCGGCGGCGCTCCGCGTCAATCTGCGCTGAGAGCCTACGCGCATTTGAGTTGAGCGCGGTCCGGTGAAACGCTAGGGAAGGCGCATGTCGATCTGGGAATACGCCAATCCGAAGAAGTTCATGCAGACCTCGTCCTGGGCCTTGCCCTGGGTCGCGGCCGCCACGGTGCTGTGTCTCGGCACCGGGCTGATCTGGGGCTTCTTCTTCACGCCCGAGGACTACAAGCAGGGCTCGACCGTCAAGGTCATTTACATCCACGTGCCCGCCGCGATGATGGCGATCAACGTCTGGGTGATGATGCTGGTCACCTCGCTCATCTGGCTCGTGCGGCGCCATCACGTCTCGGCGCTGGCCGCCAAGGCGGCGGCGCCGGTCGGCATGACCTTCACCATGATCGCGCTGGTCACCGGGGCGATCTGGGGCCAGCCGATGTGGGGCACCTGGTGGGCCTGGGATCCGCGGCTCACGTCGTTCCTGATCCTCTTCCTCTTCTACCTCGGCTATGTCGCGCTCTGGGAGGCGATCGAGAACCCCGATGCCGCGGCCGACCTGACGGCGGTGCTGTGCCTCGTGGGGTCGGTCTTTGCCGTGCTCAGCCGCTACGCCGCGAACTTCTGGAACCAGGGCCTGCACCAGGGCGCGTCGCTGTCGATGGACGCCAAGGAGAACGTCTCGGATGTCTACTGGTATCCGCTCCTGCTGTGCATCGCGGGGTTCATCCTGCTGTTCGTGACGCTCGTGCTCTTGCGCACCCGCACCGAGATCCGCGCGCGCCGCATCAAGGCGCTGGACGCGCGCGAGAGGATGGCCTGATGCCCGAGCTTGGCAAATACGCGGTCACCGTGCTGTCGGCCTATGGCGTGACGATCCTGCTGGTCGCCGCGATCGTCGCGCAGACGATCCTGCGCGGACGGAAGGTCAAGCGCGCGCTCGAAGAACGGGAGGCACGTTCGCATCATGGCTAGGTTTTCGCCCTTCGTACTCCTTCCGCCGGCGCTGTTCGCCGGCCTCGCCGCCGTCTTTGTCTGGGGCACCGGGCGCGAAGGGGCCGAGACCCTGCCGTCGCAGCTGGTGGGCAAGCCGGCGCCGGCGGTCGATCTGGCGCCGCTCGGTGACACGCCCCTTCTGACCGATGCGGTGCTGAAGGCGCCGGGGGTCAAGATGGTGAACTTCTGGGGCACCTGGTGCGTGGCCTGCCGGGCCGAGCATCCGACGCTGCTGTGGATGAAGGACAACCTCGACGTGCCGCTGCACGGGGTGAACTTCGACGACAAGGTGCCGAATGCGCTGAAATACCTGGCCGAGGAGGGCAACCCCTTCGCCACGCTGGGCGAGGCGAGGACCGCCGCGACCAAGATCGACTGGGGTGTCTATGGCGCGCCCGAGACCTTCATCATCGACGGCAACGGCGTGGTGGTGCTGCGCTGGGCCGGGCCGATCACCGAACGGGTGCTGAAGTCCGACATCCTGCCGGCGATCGAAAAGGCGAAGGCCGCCGCACCGGCGGCGCCCGCATCGGCGCCCACGAACTGAACCCGGAAAAGACGGGGCGACGGGCGCGGCCGCACGGTCTGACCGTTTGCGCGACCGGCCGCCGTCCCATCGTGCCCCACCGCGGCCGCTGCACAGGCCGCGGTGGTGCTTGTCATGGGGTGCCGGCCGCCAGGATCAGCAGGACCAGCCCCATCGCCTCGAACCAGGGCATACTCACACGCAGGGTCCACACACGTTTCCCAAAGCGCATCATGGATCCGTGATACCGCGCAGGGTCCTAAAAGAAAACCAAAGCCCGGCGCGACACCGGGCTTTGGCTGGGAAATCAGTGTTTCGACTTTTATCGGGTTGCCAACTTTTGGACAGGTCGGCGGGGAATGACGCCCCTCAGGCCCGGGCCAGATGGCGCAGCACGTAGTGCAGAACGCCGCCGTGGCGCACGTAGTCGATCTCGATCTCGGTATCGATCCGGCACTTCAGGTCGATCGTGCGCTCGCGTCCGTCCGCATAGCGGATCGTGCAGGGCACCACCGACAGGGGCTTCAGATCGCCCTCCAGCCCGTGGATCGTCACCTGCTCGTCGCCGGTGAGGTCGAGCGACTTGCGCGTGAGCCCGCCGGTGAACTCGAAGGGGATGACGCCCATGCCGACCAGGTTCGACCGGTGGATGCGCTCGAAGCTTTCCGCGATCACCGCCTTGACGCCGAGAAGGCTGGTGCCCTTGGCCGCCCAGTCACGGCTGGATCCGGCGCCGTATTCGATGCCGCCGAACACGACCAGCGGGACGCCCCTGGCCTGCCATTCCATCGCCGCGTCGAAGATCGAGGTCTGGCGGCCGTCGGGGCCGAGCGTGTAGCCGCCCTCGACCCCGTCGAGCATCTCGTTGCGGATGCGGATGTTGGCGAAGGTGCCGCGCATCATCACTTCGTGGTTGCCCCGGCGCGAGCCGTAGCTGTTGAAGTCCCGCTGCGGCACCTGACGCTCGGTCAGGTACTTGCCGGCGGGGGTGGTCGGCTTGAACGAGCCGGCCGGGCTGATGTGATCGGTGGTGATCATGTCGCCGAGGATCGCGAGGATGCGCGCGCCCTCGATGTCCGAGATCACCCCCGGTTCCTTCGCCATGCCGCGGAAATAGGGCGGGTTCTGGATGTAGGTCGAGGTCGGCGGCCAGTCGTAGGTCTCGCTGTCGGTGGTCTCGACCGCCTGCCACTTGGCGTCGCCCTTGAACACGTCGGCGTATTTCTTCTGGAACGCCTCGCGCGTCACCGTCCGGTGGACGAGCTCGGCAATCTCCTGGTTCGTCGGCCAGATGTCCTTCAGGAAAACCGGCTTGCCCTCGGGCGTCTGGCCGATCGGGTCCGTCGTCAGGTTGATGTTCATGTCCCCGGCGATGGCATAGGCCACGACGAGCGGCGGCGAGGCGAGGTAGTTCGCCCGCACGTCGGGCGAGATGCGGCCCTCGAAGTTGCGGTTGCCGGACAGGACGGCGGCGGCGACGAGGTCATTCTCGGCGATCGCGCGGGAGATCGCGGCATCGCCCAGCGGGCCCGAGTTGCCGATGCAGGTTGTGCAGCCGAAGCCCACGAGATTGAAGCCCAGCGCGTCGAGATCCTCCTGAAGCCCGGCGGCCTCGAGATACTCGGCCACGACCTGGGATCCGGGTGCGAGCGAGGTCTTGACCCAGGGCTTGGCGGTCAGGCCGAGTGCCCGGGCCTTGCGCGCGACGAGGCCCGCGCCGATCATCACATAGGGGTTCGAGGTGTTGGTGCAGGAGGTGATCGCGGCGATCACCACCGAGCCGTCGCGGATGGTGTAGTCCTTGCCTTCGACCTTCGCGGTGCGGCGGGCGTCCACCGGCGCGGCGATCACGCCGCCGCCTTCGTCCTGCATCTCGGTCGCGTCGGTCCCCACATCGACGCCGCGGTAGTCGGCCACCACCTTGTAGAAGCCGCGCGCGGCCTCGGTCAGGGGCGTGTAGTCCTGCGGGCGCTTCGGGCCGGAGATGGCCGGCACGATCTCGGCCATGTCGAGATGCAGGGTCGAGGTGTAGACCGGATCGTAGTCCGGCCCGCGCCACATGCCGTTCTCGCGGGCATAGGCCTCGACCAGCGCGATGCGCGCCTCGTCACGGCCGGTGTTGCGCAGATAGCGGATGGTTTCCGCGTCCACCGGGAAGAAGCCGCAGGTGGCGCCGTATTCCGGGGCCATGTTGGCGATGGTGGCGCGGTCGGCCAGCGGCAGGTGGTCGAGCCCCTCGCCGTAGAATTCGACGAACTTGTTCACCACGCCATGCTTGCGCAGCATCTGCACGACCTTGAGCACGAGGTCGGTCGCCGTGGTGCCTTCGCGCATCTTGCCGGTCAGCTTGAACCCGACCACCTCGGGGATCAGCATCGAGACCGGCTGGCCGAGCATCGCGGCCTCGGCCTCGATCCCGCCGACGCCCCAGCCGAGAACCGCGAGGCCGTTCACCATCGTGGTGTGGCTGTCGGTGCCGACCAGCGTGTCGGGGTAGGCGACGGTCGCCCCGGTCTGGTCGGTGTCGGTCCAGACGGTCTGCGCGAGGTACTCGAGGTTCACCTGGTGGCAGATGCCGGTGCCGGGCGGCACCACGCGGAAGTTGCGGAAGGCGTTCTGCCCCCATTTCAGGAAGGTGTAGCGCTCGATGTTGCGCTGGTATTCCAGATCGACGTTCATCTGGAAGGCGCGCGGATTGCCGAATTCGTCCACCATGACCGAGTGGTCGATGACCAGATCGACGGGGTTCAGCGGGTTGATCTTCTGCGCGTCGCCGCCGAGCGCCTTGATCCCGTCGCGCATGGCGGCGAGGTCGACCACGGCGGGCACGCCGGTGAAGTCCTGCATCAGCACGCGCGCCGGGCGGTAGGCGATCTCGCGCGGGTTCTGGCCGCCCTTTTCGGCCCATTCCGAAAAGGCGCGGATGTCCTCGACCGACACGGTGTGGCCGCCATCCTCGAAGCGCAGCATGTTTTCCAGCACGACCTTCAGGCTGGCGGGCAGGCGGGCGAAGCGCCCCAGACCGGCGGCCTCGGCGGCCGGGATCGAGTAATAGGCCACCTCCTGGCCGCCGGCCTTCAGGCTGCGGCGTGTCCTGGCGGTGTCCTGTCCGGTGACGATGGGCATGGCTGGTCTCCCCTGGCTCGGGCTGTCGCTGATCGCTCAATGACCCATCGGAGGGTAGCGATCAAGAGGTCCCGCGGCAAAATGTATACCATTGTGCACAATATGCCGCACCCCCGGCTGCCGGTTGCGGGGCTCTCTCAAAACCTTGATTGGCCGCCGCGCTCGAGATTGATTAGGAAACAGGCAGTCAAGGGGATCGGATCGCGATGCGTCGTCTGTTGTGCGTGGCCCTGGGGATGACCCTTGCCACGGCGGGAATCAGCACTGCCAATGCCGAGGAGTCGCCGGTGGTGGTCGAGCTCTACACCTCGCAGGGCTGCTCGTCCTGTCCGGCGGCGGACGCGATCCTGTCGTCGCTGGCCGACCGCGAGGATGTGATCGCGCTGGCGCTGCACGTCGATTACTGGGACTACATCGGCTGGCCCGACACCTTCGCCAAGCCCGGCTTCACCAAGAGGCAGAAGGCCTATGCCCGGGCGGCGGGGGCGCACACGATCTACACGCCGCAGATGATCGTGCAGGGCCGCGAACAGCTGATCGGCGCCCGCCCCGGCGAGCTTGTCGAAAGCATCGCGCGCGAGATGCAGGGCGTTCCGCCGGTGGCGATCGAGGCCGAGCGCGAGGGCGACAGCCTGCGCATCCGTGCCGTTGCCCAGTCGCCCCTGCCCGAAGGGGCGGTGGTGCAGCTGGTGCGCTACCGGCCAAGCGAGACCGTGCTGATCGAGCGCGGCGAGAACGCCGGGCGGTCCATCGACTACCGCAACATCGTGACCGACTGGACGCTGCTGGGCGACTGGGACGGGACCGGCCCGCTGGATCTGTCGGTGCCGGTCACCGGGACCGAACCCTCGGTGGTCATCCTTCAGGAACCCGGCCCCGGCGCGATCCTCGCCGCGCGCCGCATCCCCTGAGCCGGGCTCTCCCGGCGACGCCCGCCTAGCGGCGCTTCCAGCGGCGATGGATCCAGAGCCACTGGTCCATGTGGTCGCGCACCAGCGCCTCGAGGCTGTCGTTCAGCGCCTGGGTCATGGCGCGCGGCTCGCCGGGCGGGATCGGGGCCTCGACCCGCAGTTCGAAATCCAGCCCATCGGGCTGGCGGATCGCGTAGATCGGGATCAGCTCGGCGCCATACTTGAGCGCGAGGTCCGCGGCCGAGGTCGCGGTCATGGCCGGAACCCCGAAGAAGCTGAGCACCTCGCCGCGGCCCATGTGCTGGTCCATGACGATCCCGAGCATCCCGCCCGCGCGCAGGTGGCGCACCATCTCGGACAGGCCCTTCTTACCGCGCGGGAACAGGGGCTTGCCGATGGTCTCGATGGCCCGGACGTAATGGGCGTTGAAGGCGGGGTTCTTCATCGGCCGGTAGAGCCCGCCCAGGGGATAGCCGCGCGCGATCAGCGCGGCGCGGGCGGCGTCGTAATTGCCGAAATGGCCGGTGACCAG
Source organism: Pseudomonadota bacterium (assembly GCA_049324535.1). Taxonomy (GTDB): domain Bacteria; phylum Pseudomonadota; class Alphaproteobacteria; order Rhodobacterales; family Rhodobacteraceae; genus JBMOOG01. Next base: position 47,040 of record JBMOOG010000015.1, read on the forward strand.
GATGACCGGGCGTCCCGCGGCACGGGCCGCCTCAAGCGCGGCGGCCCCCGGACCGGTCAGCGGCACGTCCCGCACCCGGTCGATGAAGGCGCGCCCCGAGTAGATCTCGGCGATGGTGCGGCCGAGGTTGTCGGGAACGCTGCGCGTCAGACGGCGGACATCGGATTCGGGCAGGTCCGGCATCGCCAGCGCGAGGTTGTCGCGGATGCGGCGGCGGAACCCGGCAACCGGGGCCAGAACGTGCGCGACCAGCCAGCCGGCCAGCGGAACCCGCCAGCGGTAGGGCAGGACCAGCGCCGCGCCGATCATGGCGCGGAACGCAAGGTCGGTGATCCGATCCGCAAGCGTCGCGCGCCGTGGTTTCTTCTTGCCTCGTCTGGCCATGCCGTTCCGGGTCCGGTGTCGCGCCAGACATAGAGACGGCGGCCGCGCCCGGCAAGCCGGGCCCGAACCGGCCGCCGCGCGCGACCGGGCCGGCCGGGCAGGGCCGTCGGGTCAGGCCGCGTCCTCGGCGGTCTCGGGCTGGACGAGCGTGATCTCCTTCGCCTCGGCCAGGGCGAGGATCGCCGACACCAGTTCGGCCTGGGCCGCCTCGGCATCGCGTGGCCGCGGCTGGCCGCGTTCGGCCATTTCCTCGCGCAGCGCGGCCGCCATGCGCTGCGACAGGTTGGCCAGCAGGAACTCGGCCGCCGCGGCGTCGGGTCCGGACGCCCCCGCCAGCGCGGTCACCAGACGCGCCTGGTCGATGCCGCGGATCGCCTTGGCCACGTCGCGGCCGGCGAGGCGGGCGGGAATGTCGGCGAAGGTGAAGATCGCGCGGCGCACCTGGCGGGCGAATTCCGCATCGTCGGTCTCGATCCCGGCGAGGATCTCGTCGCGGATGGCGGCGGTCGTGGCGTTCAGGATGGCGCCGACCCGTTCCTCGGGAGGGGTCGCAAAGGCCTTCTCGGGCACGAGGTCGAGCTGGTCGAGCAGGGTCTGCCCGATCGTCTGCACCAGCGCGGGCGCCGCCGCGGTGGTCTGGGCCATGGTGGTCGCGATGCGCCGCGCCCGTTCGCCGGGCAGGGACGAGAGCAGGCCCGCCGCCTTGGCCACCGGCAGCTTCGACAGGATGATCGCCCCCACCTCAAGGCTTTCCGCGGCGATGACCGGCCGCAGGCGGTCATCGGGGATCGCGGCCAGCCGCGGCCAGGGATCGGCCTGTTCGCCCGCGCGCCGGCGCAGCACGCCGCGCGCGCCCGGCGTGATGCGGCCTTCAAGCAGGGACAGCGTGTCGTCGATGCCGGCGGGAAAGGTCACGCCGACCGAATCGAGCAGCGCGCTGAATTCGGCAATCACGCTGCGCAGCGTCTCGCGATCGACAAGGCGCATCGAGGCGATCTGCTCGGCCAGCGCGGCCTGCAGATCGTCCGGCAGGGATGCGATCGGCAGGTCCGCCCCCTGGGCCATCAGCACCCGCACCAGAATGGCGGCTTTCTGGCGGCCGGTCAGCCGCAGCGGCGGTGAGGCGTGCGCAGGCGCGACCGTCATGTCCCGACTCCTGTCCCGGAGGATACGGAGCCGAGGCTAGGCCTACGGCCTTAAGTGCGGGTTACGGCCGGCTCAGCCGGTCACGACCACGCAGCGTTTGGCGTCCTTGTCCCAGGTCTGGCCGTCGGCGCAGGTGAACTTGACGTGATCCCGGTCACACATCGCCAGCGCGGCGCTGGCGGGGGCGAGGACGGCGGCAGCGGTGAAGGCGGCGATAAGAATCTTCATCTCAAGGCTCCCTTGCGAGGTGTCGCTGGGGAAAGAGTGCCAGCACGGCCGCCGGCCGGGCAAGCGCGCCGTCCGGCCGGGGCGCCGTTTCACGCGAACGTGAGACGCCGGGCGCGCGCAGCGGCCCCTTGCGGCGCGGCGGCCGGACCTAGGCGCCGAAAACGCGGGCAAAGATCGTGTCGACGTGCTTGGTGTGATAGCCGAGGTCGAATTTCTCGCGGATCTCGGCCGGCGACAGCGCCGCCGTCACCTCGGGGTCGGCCAGAAGTTCGGTCTGGAAATCGGCGCCCTTTTCCCAGACCTTCATCGCGTTGCGCTGCACCAGCCGATAGGCATCCTCGCGCGAGACGCCGGCCTGGGTCAGCGCCAGAAGCACGCGCTGCGACATGACCAGTCCCTTGAACTTGTTGAGGTTCTTCAGCATGTTCTCGGGATAGATCACCAGTTTCTCGATCACGCCCGCCAGCCGGTTCAGCGCGAAATCGAGATGGATCGTCGCGTCCGGCGCGATCCCACGCTCGACGCTCGAATGGCTGATATCGCGCTCGTGCCAGAGCGCCACGTTCTCGAGCGCGGGAGTGACCGCCGAACGGATCAGCCGCGCAAGCCCGGTCAGGTTCTCGGTCAGGACCGGGTTGCGCTTGTGCGGCATGGCCGAGGATCCCTTCTGGCCCGGCGCGAAGTATTCCTCGGCCTCCAGCACCTCGGTGCGCTGCATGTGGCGGATCTCGGTGGCGATGTTCTCGATCGAACTCGCGATGACGCCGAGGGTGGCAAAGAACATCGCGTGCCGGTCGCGGGGAATCACCTGGGTCGAGATCGGCTCGGGCTTCAGCCCCATCATCTTGCAGACATGGGCCTCGACGGCCGGGTCGATGTTGGCGAAGGTGCCGACCGCGCCGGAAATGGCCCCGGTGCGCACCTCCTCGCGCGCGGCGACCAGACGCGCGCGGCCGCGGTCCATCTCGGCGTAGAAGCGGGCGAAGGTCAGCCCCATCGTCGTCGGCTCGGCGTGGATGCCGTGGCTGCGGCCGATGCGCACCGTATCCTTGTGCTCGTAGGCGCGGGTCTTCAGCGCGGCCAGAACCCGGTCCATGTCGGCCAGAAGGATGTCGGCGGCCCGCACCAGCTGCACGTTCAGGCAGGTGTCGAGCACATCCGACGAGGTCATGCCCTGGTGCACGAAGCGCGCCTCCTCGGCGCCGACGTGTTCGGCCAGATGGGTGAGAAAGGCGATGACGTCATGCTTGGTCACCGCCTCGATCGCGTCGATGCGGGCCACGTCGAACTCGACATCCTTCGCGCGCCAGACCGCCTCGGCGTTGGCCTTCGGGATCACCCCCAGCGCGGCCTGCGCGTCGCAGGCATGGGCCTCGATCTCGAACCAGATGCGGAACCGGGTTTCGGGCGACCAGATGGCCACCATCTCGGGGCGGGAATAGCGCGGGATCATCGGGCGGCCCTCCGTGCGGCTGTCGCCCGTGGCCTTAGACGTCGCTGGGCGGCCACGCAAGACCGCTCGGTGTCTCAGAGACCGTGCGACCGGTCGTAGGCGCTGGGCGCGGGCGGCTGCCAGCCCGCGGGCGGCGCGGCGGGTGCGAAGATCTCGACCAGAAGCGGATGGCAGACGGCCGCGTCCGACGAATGTTCGGCGCCGCAATCGCCGCCGGGGCAGGCCGAAAGCGCGCCCAGAAGGTCGATCTCGGCGAAGAACTCGAGATAATCGCCTGGCCGCACCGGCGAGGCCTTCATGAAATACTGGCCGGTGTCGCGGGTGAAACCCGTGCACATGAAGACGTTGAGCACGTCGTGGACCAGCGGCTCGGCTTCCCACAGGCCCAGTCCCCGCTCGGCCGCCAGTGCCCGCGTCAGGTTCGAATGGCAGCAGTGGTGATAGGGCCCGCCGTCGCCGAGCAGGCAATGGGTGTAGGGATCGCAGCGCGTGCCGATGACATCGTGGACCGACCCGCCGAAGGCGTCGAAGCCGTACCAGTCGAGCGTGTCCTCGGTGATCGTGGCCAACGGCCGCAGCGTCGGGAAGTTCGACCAGAGCCGGTCGCCGGTCGAAAGATGGGTGCCGTGCAGGGCGCGGGTCTTGCCCGAGTAGAAGCGCTCGGACAGATCGCCCGCGTTCCACAGGTTTAGGTCGCCGACCTGCGGACCGCCGATCGACCGGATGCGGAAGAAGTGCCCGGCCGGAACCGCGAAGCAGCGCGCCTCGCGCGGAGGCACCAAGACCTCGGCGGTGCGGACCCAACCGGGGCGGGCGGCGCGATAGGCGGCGAGGTCCGGGCGCGGGAGGCCCTCGACCGGGTAGCAGATCACCGGGGCCACGGCGCGGCGGGCGGCCGCGTCCGGGGGCGGGGCGTGTTCGGGGTGGTCGGGCTTCATCGCGGGGTTTCCGGGGTCAGGCGGCCAGTCGGGGATCGAAGGGGTAGGTTGTCAGGTTCTCGTGCCCGGTTTCGGTGATCAGCACCTGGTCCTCGAGCTTGATCGAGAAACCGCCGCCCTCGGGGCTGACCAGCGCCTCGACGCAGAGCACCATGCCCGGCTCCAGCGCCACGTCGAAGGCGCCCTCGACCCAGGCGTCGGGGTAGGGAACCAGGGGCCATTCGTCGCAGAGCCCGACGCCGTGCATCTTGCAGGAATACTTCTGCCGCGCGTATGGCGCATCCAGCCGGTGGCCGCCGAAGGTCAGCTCGCGGATCGTCACCCCGGGCCGCAGCATCGCCATGTTCGCGCGCAGGTGGTCGCGTGCGTGCCCAAAGGCCGCGATCATCGCGTTCGTCGGACGCCCGTCGCCCACCCACCAGGTGCGCGAGATGTCGATGCAGATCCCGTAGCAGCCGATCAGGTCGGTGTCGAAGGCGACGATCTCGTCGGTGCCGATGATCCGCGGCCCGCATTCCTGGAACCACGGGTTGGTGCGCGGCCCCGAGGCCAGAAGCCGGGTCTCGATCCATTCGCCGCCGCGGCGGATGTTGCCGGCGTGCAGCTCGGCCCAGACCGCATCCTCGCTGACGCCACCCTTCGGGATTTCGGCGCGCGCAAAGGCCTCCATGCCGGCAATCGCCGCCTCGCAGGCGTGATGGGCGCAGCGCATCGCGGCGATCTCGTCCGGCCCCTTGATGGCGCGGGCGCGCTCGGTCAGCACCTCGCCCTCGAGCACCTCGAACCCGGCGCGCTCGAGCGCCCGCAGCCCGTGCACCATGATCTTGTCCACCGCGAGGCGCCGGCTGGCCCCGGCATGGGCGTGCATGACCTCGTCCACCTGGCCCGCGAAGGACGCCGCATCGGCGGCGGTCGCCTCGCCGCAGACGTTGTAGAAGAAGGACGCACCCGACCGCACCTCGGCCACCAGCGGGTTGAAGGCCGACAGGAACGGCGCCTGCCTGTAGTCCCAGAGCACCATGTACCCGTCGGCGCAGAGGAGGACCGCGCGGAACGGGTTGTGGCTGTTCCAGAGCTGCATGTTGGTGCTGTCGGTCGCGTAGCGGATGTTCAGCGGATCGAACATCAGAAGCCCGCCGATGTCGCGCGCGACCAGCCCGGCCACCAGCCGGCGCCAGCGGAAACCGCGCATCCGTTCCAGATCGGGCAGGGCCAGCCCCGCCGCCTCCCATTCGCGGAACGCCAGCTGTGTCGGCCCGATCGCGACGCGGTCGTTGTCGTTGGGGCTGCCGTCGCCCAGCCGGTCGGCCCGGCCGGGGTCGATCTTCCTGCGTTCGCGGTAGGGGTCCATCGGCGCCTCCCGGCCTTTGCCCGCAGCTTCGCCCCCGCCCGGGCCGCCGGGCTTGCCCGAAACCGACGCCGGGGGGGCCGATTCCCGCTATCCTCCGGCAAAACCGGGGCCTATCACCCGGACATGGACACCGTCGTGCTGCATCCCCGCCTGCCCTTCGCCCCCTGGGCCGACCCGCGCACCCGGCGCCTGCCGGGAATCCTCCCGCTCGACCCGGCCGACTGGCTGGTGGTGGACGAGGTCTACGCCGAGCAGATGCGGCTGCGCGACCGGCTGATCGCCGAACGCGAGCCCGAGGTGCACGCGCTCCTGCCCCGCGGCGAGGCGGCGGCGGCCGAGCTCTACGCGGCGGTGCTGGCGCGGCTTCCCGATCTCGGCTTCACGATCGAGGCCGGGCAGGCGACCCGCCCGGACGGGGTGACGGTGCCGCTCGATCCGGCGCGGCCGCTGCGCACGCTCGGCCGGCTCTGCCAGGAGGATTTCTGCCTCATGGACCAGGGCGCGGGCGAGGACGAGCCGGTGCTGACCGGCGCGATCCTCTGTTTCCCCTCGGGCTGGCGGCTTTCCGAGAAGATCGGCCGGGCGATGGTGCGCATCCACCGCCCGGTCGCGAAATACGACGCGGATGTCGCGCGCCGGGTGCAGCGGCTCTTCGACGCGATCCGCCCCGAGCAGCCGCTCTGGCGCGCCAACGCCCATTTCGCGCGCGCTCCCTTGTTCAATCCGCTCTCCGAGGCGCAGGGCAAGGATCTGGCCGAATCCGAGATGCCCTGGATCCGGTCCGAGCGCCAGTGCCTGCTGCGCCTGCCGCAGACCCGGGCGGTGGTGTTCTCGATCCACACCTACCTCGTGCCGCTCGCGGCGCTCAGCCCCGAACAGGCCGCCGCGCTGGCCGAACACACCCCGCATCGCGCCCCCTGATCTTCTTCTTCGCCCCAATACCCTCGGGGGGTGCGGGGGGGCAGACAGCCCCCCGACGGACGGCCAAAGCGAAAGGGGCGCCCGCGGGCGCCCCTCTGCCGTGCCGGATTCCGGCCGCCGGTCAGCAGGAGTAGTACATCTGGTACTCGACCGGGTGCGGGGTGTGTTCGAAGGCGTAGACCTCTTCCCACTTGAGCGCCATGTAGCCCTCGAGCTGGTCCTTGGTGAACACGTCGCCCGCAAGCAGGAAATCGTGGTCCTTCTCCAGCTCCTCGAGCGCCTCGCGCAGCGACCCGCAGACCGTCGGGATCTGGGCCAGTTCCTCGGGCGGCAGGTCGTAGAGATCCTTGTCCGACGCCGGGCCCGGGTCGATCTTGTTCTTGATGCCGTCGAGGCCGGCCATCAGCAGGGCGGCGAAGGCCAGATAGGGGTTGGCCGAGGGGTCGGGGAAGCGGGCTTCGACGCGCTTGGCCTTCGGGCTCTCGGTCCACGGAATGCGGACGCAGCCCGACCGGTTGCGGGCGGAGTAGGCGCGCAGCACCGGGGCCTCGAAGCCGGGGATCAGGCGCTTGTAGCTGTTGGTCGAGGGGTTGGTGATCGCGTTCAGCGCCTTGGCGTGCTTGAGGATGCCGCCGATGAAGTAGAGCGCCTCCTGGCTGAGGTCGGCATACTTGTCGCCGGCAAAGAGCGGCTTGCCGCCCTTCCAGATCGACATGTTCACGTGCATGCCCGACCCGTTGTCGCCCTTCATCGGCTTCGGCATGAAGGTCACGGTCTTGCCGTAGGCGTGGGCCACGTTGTGGATCACGTATTTGTATTTCTGGATGTTGTCGGCCTGCTCGACGAGCCCGCCGAAGATCAGTCCGAGTTCGTGCTGCGCGGTCGCCACCTCGTGGTGGTGCTTGTCGACGCGCATGCCCATGCGCTTCATGGTCGACAGCATCTCGGAGCGCAGGTCCTGCGAGGCGTCCACCGGATTCACCGGGAAATAGCCGTCCTTGTGCATGGCGCGGTGCGCCTGGTTGCCCATGTCGTATTCGGTGTCGGTGTTCCAGGCGGCGTCGATCGCGTCGATCTGGAAGGACACCTTCGAGGGCGTCACCGAATAGCGCACGTCGTCGAAGATGAAGAATTCGGCCTCGGGGCCGAAATAGGCCGCATCGCCGATGCCCGAGGACTTGAGATAGGCCTCGGCCTTTTCGGCGGTGCCGCGCGGATCGCGCGAATAGGGCTCGCCGGTGTCAGGCTCGACCACGTTGCAGTGCACGCAGAGGGTCTTCTCGGCGTAGAACGGGTCCAGATAGACCGAGCCGGCGTCCGGGATCAGCTTCATGTCGGACTGGTCGATCGACTTCCAGCCGGCAATCGACGAGCCGTCGAACATGAAGCCTTCTTCGAAGAACTCCTCGTCCACGAGATCGGCGACCAGCGTCACGTGCTGGAGCTTGCCCTTGGGGTCGGTGAAGCGGATGTCGACGTATTCGACCTCGTTGTCCTTCATCAGCTTGAGAGCGTCCTTGACCTTGCTCATCCTTGCGGTCCTTTCGTTGGCGTAACCTGGGCCGGAGCGATCCGGCAAATGGGTTCAGACGGCGTCTTCGCCGGTCTCTCCGGTGCGGATGCGGATGACCTGCTCGACGGGGCTGACGAAGATCTTGCCGTCGCCGATCTTGTCGGTGCGGGCCGCGCCCACGATGGCGTCGATGGCGGTCTCGACCTGATCGTCGGGCAGAACCACGACGATCATCACCTTGGGCAGGAAATCGACCACGTATTCGGCGCCGCGGTAGAGTTCGGTGTGGCCCTTCTGGCGGCCGAAACCCTTCACCTCGATGACCGAAAGCCCCTGGACACCCACGTCCTGAAGGGCCTCCTTCACCTCGTCGAGCTTGAAGGGCTTGATGATCGCCTCGATCTTCTTCATCGGCCGTCGACTCCCCCGGTCACTGGTCTGCCTCGTCTCACCACTTCCGTGCGGGCGCGACAATGCACTAGTCTGCCAAGGGCCGGCGCCATCGGCGGGATCGCCGGCGACTGCCCAAAAAACGGGCAATCAGCCATGAAAAACGGCTGTCTTGAAACAGGACCGGCGAGAAAATGACCGAACTGCTGACCGCTGCCCAAATGCGCGCCATCGAACGGACGGCGATCGCCGGTGGCGCGGTCAGCGGCCTCGAGCTGATGGAGCGCGCCGGGCGCGGCGTGGTCGAGGCGATCCTCGCGGAGTGGCCGGACCTCGGCGCGGCCGGGGCGCTGCCCCGGACCCCGGGGTATTGGGACGAAGAAGAAGCGCCGGAGCGGCGCCGGGCGGTGGTGCTCTGCGGGCCGGGCAACAACGGCGGCGACGGGTTCGTGGTGGCGCGGCTTCTGAAGGAACGGGGCTGGGCGGTGGAGGTCTTCCTCTGCGGCGACCCCGAAAGGCTGCCACCGGATGCGCGGGCGAACCATGAGCGGTGGCGGGCGATGGGGGCGGTCGCGCCGCTCGACGGTCGCAGCTTCGCGCAACGGGTGGTTCCGGCGCGCTGCGATCTTGTGATCGACGCCCTGTTCGGCACCGGGCTCGCGCGACCGGTGGACCTGCCGCTGGGCGCGCTGGCTCCGGCGCGGGAGGAGGGCGCGGGCCGCCGCGTCGTCGCGATCGACCTGCCGAGCGGGATCGACAGCGACAGCGGGCGGGTCATCGGCGATGCGGCGAATTGCGTGATGGCCGACCTCACCGTCACCCTTCACGCGTTGAAACTCGGCCATGTCCTGGCCGCCGGCCCCGAACACGCGCATCGGGTGCGCCTCCGGGACATCGGGCTGGGTCCGGGCGCAGCCCGGCCGGCGACGCCCGCGGCCGTGACCCTGGCCGCGCCGGACCGGACCGTCGCCCAGAAGCGCCCGGACCACAAATACGGTCACGGCCACGCGCTGATCCTCTCGGGCCCGTCCGGCCGCGGCGGGGCAGGGCGCCTGGCCGCGCGCGGCGCGCTCAGGATCGGGGCGGGGCTGGTGACGCTGGGGTGCCCGCCCGAGGCCATCCCGGAGAACGCCGCGCGGCTCGATTCGGTGATGCTGCGCGCGGTGACCGATGGCGACGCCCTGGCCGCGGCGCTGGCGGACCGGCGGATCAACGCGTTTTGCCTCGGGCCGGGGATGGGCACCGGGGCGCGCGAGGCGGGGCTGGTGGCGGCGGCCCTGGCGTCAGCGCGCGCGACGGTCCTGGACGCCGATGCGCTGACGCTGCTGGCGCGCGACCCCGCCCTGTTCGCGGCCCTGCATGACCGGTGCGTTCTCACCCCCCATGCCGGAGAGTTCGCGCGCCTCTTTCCCGACATCGCGGAACGGCTCGCCGCGCCGGCACCGAGGGGCCCGGCCCATTCCAAGGTGGACGCCACACGCGCGGCGGCGGCGCGCGCGGGCTGCGTGGTCCTGTTCAAGGGCCCCGACACCGTGATTGCCGACCCGTCTGGACGCTGCGCGGTCCACGCTGCCTGCTACGAGCGGGCCGCGCCCTGGCTGGCGACCGCCGGGTCGGGAGATGTGCTGGCGGGCTTCATCACGGGGCTCCTCGCCCGTGGCTTCGATCCGATGCCGGGGGCCGAGACCGCCGCATGGCTGCATGCGGAATGCGCGCGCCGGTTCGGACCCGGGCTTATCGCCGAAGACCTGCCGGAGCAGGTGCCGGGCGTGCTGCGCGATCTGGGGGCTGGCGGTCAGACCGCCTTGAGCGGCGGCGCGGGGGCCTTCACGGCGCCGGCGGCCAGTTCCACGCCTTCGGCGTAGACCACCTGGGGCGTGTCGAACTGAAGCTCGTAGACGTGCATCCCGCGCACCCGGCCGTTGGCGACGAACTCGCCGTCGGCGATCCGCGACACCGGGACCAGCGCCTGGGCGGTTCCGAACAGCGCCTCGGCGCGCCAGTCGCGCAGCAGGATCTGCGTGGCCTCCGGCAGGGTCAGGTCGCGGTCGGGCCGGTCGTGGCCGAGGGCGCCCTGCGCCACGCGGATCGCGCGGCCCGAATAGCGGTGCATGTGGATGCGGCGCAGGACCCGCAGCCCCGACCGCGTGACCACGCGATCGCCGGGGTTGAGGAACTCGACCGGAAGCGCGCCGTCCGCCGTCATGACCAGCGTGCCGGCACCGATGCCGACCACCGTCTGGCGGGCGGGGGACCGGGCGGGGGTCACTGTCCCCGCGACACTCAGCGCCGTCGTCGAATTCTGCATGGCGGTATCCATTCTGCCCCGGTTCAAAAATTCTGGAGGAATATGGCAAGAATGCGTCCCGTGCAGGCCATTTCCGGGGCGCTTTTTCCTCTCGCATCGCACGGGGGTTCTTGCTAGAAGGGCGCGGATTTCCGGGGGCGGACCGGGCGGGGAACCGTCCGGGCGTGTTTCGGGTTTGCGGGTGTGGCGGAATTGGCAGACGCACCGGATTTAGGTTCCGGCGCCGCGAGGCGTAGGGGTTCAAGTCCCTTCACCCGCACCATGGATGGACAAAGGACGACGGAATGCAGGTCACCGAGACCCTGAAAGACGGACTGAAGCGCGCCTACACGATCACGCTGAGCGCGGCCGAACTCGACAGCAAAGTCGAGGAGAAGCTGATCGAGGCGCAGCCCGAGGTCGAGATCAAGGGCTTCCGCAAGGGCAAGGTGCCGCTGGCGATCCTGCGCAAGCAGTTCGGCCAGCGTCTGCTGGGCGATGCGATGCAGGACGCGATCGACGGCGCGATGAAGGCGCATTTCGACCAGACGGGCGACCGTCCGGCCGCGCAGCCCCGCATCACCATGGAGGGCTCGGAGTCCTGGAAGGAAGGCGACGATGTCGTGGTCGCGATGACCTACGAGGCGCTGCCGGAGATCCCCGAGGTGGACGTGGGCACGGTCAAGCTCGAGAAGCTGATCGTCAAGGCCGACGCGGCCTCGGTGGCCGAGGCGCTCGAGAACCTCGCCAGGTCGGCGCAGTCCTTCGAGGACCGCAAGAAGGGCGCGAAGGCCAAGTCGGGCGATCAGGTGGTGATCGACTTCGTCGGCAAGATCGACGGCGTGGCGTTCGAGGGCGGTGCGGGCACCGACTATCCGCTCGTGCTCGGGTCGGGGTCGTTCATCCCCGGCTTCGAGGACCAGCTGATCGGCGCCAAGGCCGGTGACACGGTCGCCGTGAACGTGACCTTCCCGGAAAGCTACGGGGCGGCGCATCTGGCCGGCAAGGCCGCGGTGTTCGACTGCACCGTGAAGGCCGTGCGCGAGCCGAAGCCGGCCGCGATCGACGATGATCTGGCCAAGCGCTTCGGAGCCGAGAACCTCGAGGCGCTCAAGGGTCAGGTGGCCGAGCGTCTGGAGGCGGAATACGCGGGCGCCGCGCGCGCGGTGATGAAGCGCGCCCTTCTCGACCAGCTTGACGCGATGGTGTCCTTCGAGCTGCCGCCGAGCCTCGTCGCGGCCGAGGCCCATCAGATCGCGCACCAGCTCTGGCACGAGGAGCACCCCGAGGAGCACGGCCACGGCCACGGCGCGATCGAGCCCACCGACGAGCACAACAAGCTTGCCGAACGCCGGGTCCGTCTGGGCCTGCTTCTGGCCGAGATGGGGCGCCGGGAAAGCATCGAGATCACCGATTCCGAGATGACCCAGGCCGTTCTGGCGCAGGCGCGCCAGTATCCGGGGCAGGAGCGGGCCTTCTTCGAGTATGTGCAGAAGAATCCGCAGGTGCAGCAGCAGCTGCGCGCGCCGATCTTCGAGGACAAGGTCGTGGACTTCATCTTCGGCAAGGCCACGGTGACCGAGAAGGAGGTCTCGAAGGACGCGCTTCAGAAGGCCGTGGAGTCGCTCGACGAGATGTGACCCCGGCCCTGCCGCGCGATCGGGTTCTTGCGGGGCCATCCTTCGGGATGGCCCCTTCGTTTCGGGGCGGGCCCGGCGGCCGGGGCGGAAGAGACGGGGCGCGCAAACGGAAAGGCGCCGCTTGCGCGACGCCCTTGTCCGGTTCAAGGCCGCGTCAGTGCCGACGCGGCGGTTGTGCGCGGCTCAGCGGCCCCAGGTGCGAACCGGGCCGCAGTCCATGTGCACGAAGTTCGACCGCGAGTATTTGCCGACGCCGCCGGCGCTGCAGGCCATGGCAGCCTTGTAGATCTGGCCGACGCTGCGCGACTTGAGCCGCAGGTCGGCCGCCTGGCCGACCATGTGCAGCGAGTGCTTGGCCACGCCGCGCGACCGGGACCGCAAAAGCGCGTTGGTCGCCGCGGTGCGGTAGCCGGACAGAAGCATGTAGGGCTCGCTCACGTCCATGAGACGGTGCGAGGCGGCCGCAATGTCGATAGTGCGCGCGTCGATCTTGGTCACTTCGTCCGAGCGCCAGTCGCGCATGAAGTAATTGATCTCGTTCAGGGCCTCGGGGATGTACTCGCCCTCGATCCAGTAGATCGTGTCGAGGCTTTCGCCGGTCCGCCCCGAATACATGCGGATCCGACGCACGTCGCCCGCGCCGCGCAGGAGGCCGAAGGCCTGGGAGTAGGTGGGGGCCGCAACAACGGCCGTCACAGCGAAAGCCCGGATGAGACCTCTCCGGGAGATACCCCGAGTATCCTGGTCGTTCATTTCAGATGCGCCTGTCCCGTCGCTTCTCGCCGCGTTCGCGCGGCTGATCTGGCACTCGTTTCCCCCAAGTGCGCCCCGTTTATTGCACAGGCGGATTCAGCCGCCAACCGGGGAATTGTCCACAGGCTCGAAAACCCTTCCGCATCGGCAGAAATCTGCGCACGGGCTTTGCCTGTGGTTGTGCTGCACGCTTTTCCGAATCGGTTGTGGCTTCGGGGCAACTGTGCCCGGCGCACCCCGCAGCCCATGGCCGTAAGTCCGGTGGACAAGGCGTGGCGAATCCTTGAACCTGTGCAGCATTTCGGAACGGCTGCCACCCCGAGGATTTGATGACCTTCTCGCTGCCCCTGCGTCCTTTCGCGCTTTCGGTTTCCGTTGCGCTGTCAAGCGGAATCTGGCCGGGGGCGGTGTCGCCGGGTCTGGCTCAGGGGGCTCCCCTGCTGGCGTCGGCCCCGGCGGCGGGCCGGATCGCGCCTTTCGCGCAGGCCGTGGCCGCCGCGGCGGCCGAGGATGCGGACCTCGCGGCCTTCTACCGGGCGCGCGACTACCGCCCGGTCTGGACCTCGGCCGGGGACTCGGCGCGCCGGGCCGCGCTTTTCGCCGCCTTCGACCATGCCGCCGACCAGGGCCTTGCGCCGTCGCGCTACGGGGCCGACGACCTGCGGGCCCGGTTCCGGTCGGTGGCATCCGAGCGGCAGCGCGGCCAGCTCGAGGTCGCGGCGTCGCGCGCCTTCCTGACCTACGCGCGCGACCTGACCAGCGGCATGCTCGATCCGAAATCCATCGACGCCGGGCTGGTGCGGACGGTGACGCTGCGCGACCGCAAGGCGATGCTCGGCGCCATGGCCGATGCGCCGGATCCGGTGTCCTACCTGCGCGGCCTCGTGCCCGATGCCCCGGAATACACCGGGCTGGCGCGCGCGCGGCTTGACCTGATCGCCGCGATCGCCGCCGGCGGCTGGGGCCCCGAGGTCGGTGCCCGGTCGCTGGCGCCCGGCGACATCGGCCCGGAGGTGGTCGCGCTGCGCAACCGGCTGGTCGCGCTGGGCTACATGCGGCCGACGGCCCTGGCCGAGTATGACGGGACAATGCAGAAGGCCGTGCAGGCCTTCCAGATGGACAACGGGATCGAGGAGGACGGCCAAGCCGGGCCCGAGACGATCAACGCCATCAACACCAGCCCCGAGGCGCGGCTCGCGTCGGTGCTGGTCGCGATGGAGCGGCTGCGCTGGATGAACGGGCTCGACCTCGGGCGCCGCCACGTCTGGGTGAACCTGCCCGACTTCACCGCGAAGATCGTCGATGACGGCAAGGTCACGTTCGAGACGGTGACGGTCGTCGGCATGAACCAGGCCGACCGGCGCAGCCCCGAGTTCTCGGACCAGATGGAGTTCATGGTCATCAACCCGACCTGGAACGTCCCGCGCTCGATCACGGTGAAGGAGTATCTGCCGATGCTCCAGCGCAACCCGAACGCGGCCGGGCACCTGCGTATCGTCGATCGCCGCGGCCGGCTGGTGCCGCGCGACGCGGTGGACTTCACCCAGTTCAACGAGCGCAACTTCCCCTTCTCGATGTCGCAGCCGCCATCGGACGGCAACGCGCTGGGGCTGGTCAAGTTCATGTTCCCGAACCCGTGGAACATCTATCTGCACGACACTCCGTCGAAGTCGCTGTTCAAGAAGGACGTGCGGGCCTTCAGCCACGGCTGCATCCGGTTGGGCCGGCCCTTCGACTTCGCCTATGCGCTGCTGGCGCCGCAGGTGGACGACCCCAAGGCCGAGTTCCAACGGCACCTCGACACGGGCCGCGAATCGACGCTGATGCTGAAGGATCCGGTCCCGGTGCATCTGGTCTATTTCACCGCCTGGCCGAACGCGCGCGGGCGGATCGAATACCGGCGGGATGTCTACGGGCGCGATGCGCGGATCTTCGACGCGCTCAGGGCGGCCGGGGTGGAATTGCCGGCGCAACGCGGCTAATCCGGGGGCAGATTCAGCCCCCGGGAGGTCCGCCATGACCCGCGCCAGCCTGACCGTCGCCGCCATCGCCGCCGCCCTCGGCGCGCGGGTCGAGGGGGATGGCGATCTGCGCGTCACCGGTCCGGCCGAGCCCGCCGGGGCGGGGCCCGACCAGCTGGCCCTGGCGATGAGCCCGAAATACGCCGAGGGGCTTGCCGCCGGGCAGGCGCGGGCGGCGGTTCTGTGGGACGGGGCGGACTGGCGGGCGCTGGGGCTCTCGGCCGCGATCTTCGTTCCGCGCCCCCGCTACGCCATGGCGACAATCACGGCGGCCTTCGACCCTGGGCCGGAGATCGCCCCGGGTGTGCATCCCTCGGCGATCGTCGCGCCCGATGCGGTGATCGGCCCTGGGGCGGCCATCGGGCCTTTCGTCGTGATCGGGCGCGGGGTGCGGATCGGCGCGCGTGCGCGGATCGCGCCCCATGCCAGCATCGCGGAAGAGGCGGTGATCGGGGACGATGCCCTTCTGCACGCCGGGGTGCGGATCGGCGCGCGGGTCCGGATCGGCGACCGGTTCATCGGGCATCCCGGTGCGGTGATCGGGTCGGACGGGCTGTCCTTCGTGACGCCCGAGAAATCCGCGGTCGAGGAGGTGCGCGAAAGCCTTGGCCAGCGCCGTGAGGCGCGGGGGCAGAGCTGGACCCGCATCCATTCGCTGGGCTCCGTGGTGATCGGCGACGATGTCGAGATCGGGGCCAACACCTGCATCGACCGAGGCACCATCCGCGACACCGAGATCGGGTCGGGCTGCAAGTTCGACAACCTGTGCCACATCGCCCACAACGTGGTGATGGGCCGCGACTGCCTGATGGCGGGCCATTCGGGCATCGCGGGATCGACCCGGGTCGGCGACCGGCTGGTGATGGGCGGCCAGTCGGGCATCGCCGACAACCTGACCATCGGGGCCGACGTCATCCTGGGTGCGGCGACCAAGGTGCTGTCGAACGTGCCGGCGGGCCGGGCGATGATGGGCTATCCGGCGGTCGAGATGCAGAGCCACATCGACACCTACAAGGGGCTGCGGCGGCTGCGGCGGCTTTATGATCAGGTGGCCGAACTGCGCGAAACTGTTACACGACTCGGTCAGAAGGCCGGGGACGGGGGGAAGGACGCATGAGCATCGCCGAACGGGTCATCGCCATCATCGCCGAGCAGGCGGTTCTCGATCCTTCCGAAGTCACGCCCGAGATGACGCCGGCCGATCTCGGCATCGACAGCCTCGGGCTGGTCGAGGCGATCTTCGCCATCGAGGAGACCTTCGACGTGTCGGTGCCCTACAACGCGAACGCCCCGCACGAGAGCGGCTTCGACATAAGCTCGGTCGCCGCGATCATCCGGGCGGTCGAGGATCTGGTGGCGGCCAAGACCGCATGAGACGTGTGGTCATCACCGGGGCGGGCACGGTGAACGCGCTCGGCCTGTCGGTTCCCGAGACCCTGCGCGCGTTCCGGGAAGGCCGCTGCGGTATCGGTGAGCTCGAGGTGCAGGACGCCGACCGTCTGGCGATCCGCATCGGCGCGCAGGTCCGGGGCTGGGATCCCGAGGCGCATTTCAACCGCCAGCAGATCGCGCTCTACGACCGGTTCACCCAGTTCACGCTCATGGCCGCGCGCGAGGCGGTCGCGCAGTCGGGGCTGGATTTCCGCGGCAAGCTCGGGCTCGAATCCGGCGTGGTCCTGGGCACCGCGGGCGGGGGCGTCAACACCTGGGACGAAAACTACCGGGCGGTCTACGAGGAGGGCAAGAACCGCGTCCATCCCTTCGTGGTGCCCAAGCTGATGAACAACGCCGCGGCCAGCCATGTCAGCATGGAATGGTCGCTGCGCGGGCCGTCGTTCACGGTGGCCACCGCCTGCGCCTCGTCCAACCACGCGATGGGGCTGGCGTTCAACATGATCCGCTACGGAATGGCGCGGGTGATGCTGACGGGCGGGTCGGAATCCATGCTGTGCTTCGGCGGCATCAAGGCGTGGGAGGGCCTGCGGGTCATGTCGCGCGACGCCTGCCGGCCGTTCAGCGCGAATCGCAACGGCATGGTGCAGGGCGAGGGCGCCGGGGTGTTCGTCTTCGAGGAGTTCGAGCACGCGCGCGCGCGCGGCGCCGAGATCCTGGCCGAGGTGGCGGGCTTTGCCATGTCCTCGGACGCGGGCGACATCGTCATGCCCTCGGCGCAGGGTGCCGAGCGCGCGATCTCGGGGGCGCTTGCCGACGCGCGGCTCAACCCCGAGGACGTGAGCTACATCAACGCCCATGGCACGGGCACGGCCGCCAACGACAAGACCGAATGCGCGGCCGTCGCCCATGCCTTCGGAGCGCATGCCGACCGGCTGATGCTGTCGTCCACCAAATCCATGCATGGCCACCTGATCGGGGGGACCGGCGCGGTCGAGCTTCTGGCCTGCATCATGGCGCTGCGCGACGGCATCATCGCGCCGACCATCGGCTACGAGGAGCCGGACCCGGAATGCGCGCTGGACGTGGTGCCGAACGTGGCGCGCGAGGCGCGGGTGGACGCGGTGCTGTCGAACGCCTTCGCCTTCGGCGGGCTGAACGCCGTCATCGCGCTCCGTCGGGTCTAGGCAAGGGCGGGTCTCGGTGCGGACGCGCCTGGGCTTGGGCGTGGGCGGCGCCGCGCGCCGCCCGGCCGGGATCAGGGCTTGGGCGCCTCGGCCGCAAGGGCGTCATAGCCGGCGGTGAAGCCCTTGAGCGACAGGTTCAGCGTCACCTTCTTGTCGGGCGCGCCGACGGGCACGATGGTCAGCGTGGCCTTCGAGCCCTTCTTGAAGTTGGCGACTTCGTCGGCGGTGAAGCCGACGCGGGCCACGCAGCCGATCGCCGTGCAGAAGGTGAAGGGGTAGCGCTTGTTCTGGCCGCCGTCGACCGCCAGCGTCAGCCCGTCGGGCAGCAGGGTCTCGAGCGGGGTGATGATCGTCGCCCCGGCTGCCGCCTGCGCGCCCTTGGGCAGCGTCAGCATGCTGACCTCGGCCACCGGGGTCGCCTGTTCGTCCTTGAGGAGCTGGTAGAGCTGGCAGGGGTCCGACCCGTCCTGGGCGCGGATGCAGCGCAGTTCCCAGTCGTCGTAGGTCGCCTTGACATACATCGAGCCGGGGCCGTCCTGCGGGGCGTTGGCATCCACGCCCATCGAGAGGGTTGGATCGGCCTGGGTGGCATCGGCCGGTGCGGCCGGCGCGGCCGGGGTCTCGGTCGCGGCGCCGTCCGCCGGAGCGGGCGCCGGCGCGGTCTGTGCCAGCGCCGGCGCGGCCGCGCCCAGAGCCAGCACGAGGGTCAGGGTCTTGGTGATATCGAGCATGGTCGCCTTCCGATGGTCCTGCGTCGGGCGTTGCCTTACCACGCGTGCCCGGCGGTGTCAGCGCGCATTCCCCCGCCGTTCCGCGGTTTTCCGCCCATTGTGATGGGCCGGGTCCGGGGGCCGTGCGCAAAGCCTGGGCCGGTCCGGTGCCGGCGCCGCGATCGAGGCGGCCGGCACGAAGAAAGGGCCCCGCGAGGGGCCCTTCCGGTATCGAGAACTCCCTGTCGGACTGGCCGACTTTGTCATTGCCGGGGACGCTAGTAAGTTCCGCAGCGTCCGTCAACTGCCAAAAAAGATAGGTGCAGAAATCTGAATTTGAACGGAAATTGCCCGAACCGGCCGAGGGCTGCGGCACAATGCGGCACGGTGCAGCACCCTTCCGGCGCGGCCCTGGGGCACGGCCCGGCCGTGGCATAGTGGCGGCCTTGCGGGGCGGCGTCCGCCGCGCCGCTTCATGGCTGGCGAAGCGCGCCCAAGGCTGTATTGTCGGGCCGCACCGGAGGGTATTGAGGGGTAGGGCGGCATGGACCAGGACGCGATCTTCGTGGGCGGCGGCGGCGAGGGCTACGGCGTGCCGCAGCTACTCCTGCTGAAATACGGCAACCGCCACGGGCTGATTGCCGGGGCGACCGGTACGGGCAAGACCGTGACGCTTCAGATCCTGGCCGAGGGCTTCTCGGACGCGGGCGTGCCGGTGTTCATGGCCGACGTGAAGGGCGATCTCGCCGGCATCGCCAAGGCCGGAAGCCCCGAGGGCAAGCTGCACGACGCCTTCATGAAGCGGGCGGCGACGATCGGGCTTGACCTGAAATACTCCGACCATCCGGTCGTGTTCTGGGACCTGTTCGGCGAGCAGGGCCACCCGATCCGCACCACGGTCTCGGAGATGGGCCCCCTGCTGCTGGCGCGGCTCATGGAGCTCAGCGAGCCCCAGGAGGGGGTGCTGAACATCGCGTTCCGGATCGCCGACGAAGAGGGCCTGCCGCTGCTCGATCTCAAGGATCTTCAGGCGATGCTGGTCTGGGTCGGGCAGCACGCGGCCGAGATCGGGCTGCGCTACGGGAACGTGTCGCCGGCCACGGTCGGGGCCATCCAGCGCCAGCTTCTGGTGCTGGAGAACCAGGGGGGCGACCGGCTCTTCGGCGAGCCGGCGCTCGATCTCGCCGACATGATGACGCTGGCGGCCGACGGGCGCGGACGGGTGAACGTCCTTGCGTCCGACAAGCTGATGGCGTCGCCGCGGCTCTACGCGACCTTCCTGCTGTGGCTGCTGAGCGAGCTCTTCGAAGAGCTTCCCGAGGTCGGCGATCCCGACAAGCCGAAGTTCGTCTTCTTCTTCGACGAGGCGCATCTCTTGTTCGACGGGGCCCCGAAGGCTCTGGTGGACAAGGTCGAACAGGTCGCGCGCCTGATCCGGTCGAAGGGCGTGGGGGTCTTCTTCATCACCCAGAACCCGGCCGACGTTCCCGACGACATTCTCGGCCAACTGGGCAACCGGGTGCAGCACGCGCTGCGGGCCTTTACCGCTAAGGACCAGAAGGATCTGGCCCGGGCGGCGCAGAACTATCGGCCGAACCCCCGGTTCAGCACCGAGGACGCGATCCGCGAGGTCGGAACCGGCGAGGCGGTGACCTCGTTCCTCGAGGCCAAGGGCGTTCCGGGCATGGTCGAGCGCACGCTGGTGCGGCCGCCGTCGGGGCAGCTCGGCCCGATCACGCCCGAGGAACGGCGCCAGATCATCGCCGGCTCGGGCCTTTCGGCCAAATACGACCGGACCGTCGATCGCGACTCCGCCTTCGAGATGCTGGCGGCGCGGGCGGACGCGGCCGCCAAGGCCGCCGCCGAGGAGGAGGCGCGCCAGAGCCGCATGGCCGAGGAGGAGCGCGTGCTCAGGCAGGCCCGCCGCTACGACGGGGCCGCGGCCCGCAAGTCCTCGTCCGGCCGGTCGGACAGCGTGGTGGAGACCTTCGGCAAGAGCCTCGCCCGCCAGCTTGGCACCCGCACCGGCCAGGCGCTGGTGCGCGGGATCCTCGGTAGCCTCTTCAAGTCGCGCTGACCGCAGGGCCGGTCAGCGGCGGGCGGCGAGCGCGTCGGCCAGCACCTGACGCACGGCCTGCGGCGGCACGTCGGGGGCGACGAAGGCCTCGCCGATCCCGCGGGCCAGGATGAAGCGCAGGCGTCCGTCCCGCACCTTCTTGTCCTGCGCCATCAGCGCCAAGAGCGCGTCCGCGTCGGGCAGGGGACCGGCGATGTCGGCCAGATCGGTCTTCATGCCCATCGCGTGCAGATGCGCGCGGATCCGCGACGGTGTTTCCTGCGCGCACAGGCCGAGGCGGGCCGACAGCTCGAACGCGAGCGCGCAGCCGATCGCCACGCCCTCGCCGTGCAGGAGCCGGTCGGAATAGCCGGTCGCGGCCTCCAGCGCGTGGCCGAAGGTGTGCCCGAGATTGAGGAGCGCGCGCTCCCCTTCCTCGGTCTCGTCGCGCTCGACGATGCGGGCCTTCATCGTCACCGACCGGGCGACGGCGTGGTGGCGCAGCGCGCGGTCGCCGCCCGCCATCGCCGGACCGTTGCGCTCCAGCCAGTCGAAGAAGGCGGCGTCGCCGAGAAGCCCGTATTTCACCACCTCGCCATAGCCCGCAAGGAAGTCGCGGGCGGGCAGGGTGTCAAGGACGGCGATGTCGGCCAGCACCAGCGCGGGCTGATGGAAGGCGCCGATCAGGTTCTTGCCCAGCGGACTGTTGATTCCGGTCTTGCCGCCGACCGAGCTGTCCACCTGCGCCAGCAGCGTGGTGGGTATCTGCACGAAGCGCACGCCCCGGCGCAGGATCGCCGCGGCGAACCCCGCGAGATCGCCGATCACGCCGCCCCCGAAGGCGATGACCAGATCGCGCCGCTCGACCTTCTCGGCGATCATCCACTCGACCGCGCGTTCGAGCCCGGCCCAGCCCTTGGTCGCCTCGCCGGGAGGCAGGGCGAGGTGCGCCACGGCCAGGTCGCCGAGGCCGTCGCGCAGGGCTGCGAGGTGATGGCGGGCCACCGTCTCGTCGGTGATGACCGCAACGCGCCGGCGGTGGAGCAGGGGGGCGATCTCGGCGCCCGCGCGGGCGATCAGGCCCGTGCCCACCCGCACCGCGTAGCTGCGCGGGCCGAGATCGACCGCAATGGACTCGGTGGCGGGGGCGGTTCGGGACGGCGGGCTCATGTCTTCTCCAGGATGCCGGGCCGGGCGGCCAGCGCCGCAAGGACCGCCTCGGCGGTTTCGGTCACGCTGGCGTCCGGGCGCGAATCGACCGTGAGATCGGCCAGCGCGTAGATCGGCTCGCGGGTGGCCAGCAGGGTGGCGAGCGTCTCGCGCGGGTTGGCGGTCCGCAGGAGCGGTCGGGTGGACTTGTGGCGGACCCGCTGCCAGAGCAGGTCGAGGTCCGCGCGCAGCCAGACCGAGACGCCGCGGCGCCTGATCTCCGACCGGTTCATTTCCTGCATCCAGGCGCCGCCGCCCGTCGAGAGGATCGCCGGCGGCCCGGACAGGAGCCGTGCGATCACCTCGTGTTCGCGCGCCCGGAAGAAGGCCTCGCCGTCGCGCTCGAAGATCTCGGCGATCGACCGGTCAGCCGCACGTTCCAGTTCGGCGTCGGAATCGAGGAAGGGCACGCCGAGCAGCCGGGCGAGCGCGGTGCCGACCGCTGTCTTGCCGGCCCCCATCATGCCGATCAGGACGGCCGTCTTCATCAACCTTGCGCCTTGCACCCTGTCGAACCGGTCACGTTGGATCGCGCCCGCGAGGGACCGCTCGACGGCGCCCCCCCGCCCATGCGCGGAAGTTTGTTCCTCTTTGGCGTGAACTTGCCGGAAATGCCATATATATTCGCCGCGAGCGCCGATCCCCCGGCCGCGAGCCGGTGCCCGGCCGCGGGCGAGCCGGCGAGACAACAAGAAACGATGGCAGGACGTGGCATGGCGCGCATCTTCAAGCTTCTGGTGATCTTGCTGTTCCTTGGGTTCGTGGCTCTTGTCGGCTATGCCTATCTCGGCGACCTTTCGCCCGAGCGCAGCGACGTGCGCCAGCCCGTGGAACTGAACCTTGGCAAGTAGGCGGCCGATCGCGACGGCCTTGGTCATCATGGCCGTACTGGCCGCGCCGGGAACGGTGCCGGCGCAGGAGCCCCTGTCGGCCATCGACTGGCTGTCGAAATCGGTCCAGCAGCCGCCGGGCCTGCCGGGCCCCGGCGTGCCCGCAGGGCAGGTCCGGGCGCCGGGGCCGATCTCGGTCGCGCCGATCGGCGGGGCGGGGCTCGACGGGCTGGGGCTGCTGCCGGTGTCGAAGACGGGTCTGCCGCGCGACCTCTGGGGCCTCACGCCGACCGACGATCTGGTGCGGCTGATCTCGGCCGAGCGCGTGGACACGCTGCCGGTGATGCAGCGGCTGCTGACCACGATCCTTCTGGCGGAACTGTCGCCGCCGATGGACAGCGACGGCAGCGGTCGGCTGTTTCTGGCCCGTGTGGACAAGCTTCTGGACATGGGCCAGCTCGACCCGGTGCTCGCGCTTCTCGAGATGCCGCCCACGCTTCAGGCCGAACCCTTCCGCCGCCGCTTCGACGTGGCGCTGCTTCTGGGCGAGGAGGACGCCGCCTGCGAGCTGATGCGGGCCAATCCGCAGATCGCCCCGACCTTTCCGGCGCGGGTGTTCTGTCTGGCGCGGGGCGGCGATTGGAACGCCGCGGCGCTCAGCCTGCGCACCGGCGAGACGCTGGGGTTCATCGAGCCGGACATGGCCGCGCTTCTGTCGCGCTTCCTCGATCCCGATCTCTACGAGGGCGAACCCGACCTGCCGGCGCCGGTCCGGCCGTCACCGCTGGTCTTCCGGCTCCGCGAGGCGATCGGCCAGCCGATGTCCACGGCCACCCTGCCGCTCGCCTTCGCCCAGTCCGACCTGCGGGTCAACAGCGGCTGGAAGGCCCGGCTCGAGGCGGCCGAGCGGCTGGCGCGGACCGGGGCGATCGCGCCGAACCAGCTGCTTGGCCTTTACACCGAACGCCAGCCGGCGGCCTCGGGCGGGATCTGGGACCGGGTTCGCGCCATCCAGGATTTCGATTCGGCCCTTGCGGCCGGCGACATCACGGCGGTGCGGCGGACGCTGCCGGTGGCCTGGTCGGCCATGCAGTCGGTCGAACTCGAGGTGCCGTTCGCCGAGCTTTACGGAGAGCCGCTGTCGCGGCTGAACCTGGACGGGGCCGCGGGTGCGATCGCGCTGCGGGTGGGGCTTCTTGCGCCCGAATACGAGACCGTCGCGCAGCGGCGCAAGGTCGTCGAGGGGGGCGAGGCGTTCCTGATCGGGCTGGCGCGCGGCAAGGTCGCGGGTCTGCCGGCGCCCGGCGAACTCGGCGCCGCGATCCAGGCGGCCTTCGCGGCGGAGGGGGCGCCCGAGGATGCCGCCGCACTGATGAAGGGCCGGCGGATGGGCGAGGCGCTTCTGGGGGCCATCGACGACGTGACGCAGGGCGCGCAGGGCAGCCTGCCGGCGGTGACGCGCGGTCTTCAGACCCTGCGCGCGGCCGGGCTTGAGGATGCCGCGCGGCGGGCGGCGCTGGAACTCCTGCTTCTGGAGCGGCGCGGATGACGGCGGCCGGCGGGCACTGGATCGCGACCTTCCTCGAGGCGATGGCGGCCGAGCGCGGGGCGGCGCGCAACACGCTCCTCGCCTATGGACGGGATCTGCGCGACGCCGAATCCTGGCTCATGCGCCGCGGGCTGGATTTCGGTCGGGCCGGGCGGTCCGACCTCGAGGACTACCTCGTGGCCTGCGAGGCGCAGGGCCTGTCGCGGGCCACACGGGCGCGGCGGCTGTCGGCGCTGCACCAGCTCTACCGCTTTGCGCATGAAGAGGGCTGGCGCGCCGACGATCCGGCCCTGAGGATCGCCGGGCCCGGCAAGGACCGGCGGCTGCCCAAGGTGCTGAGCCCGGCCGAGGTCGAGACGCTTCTGGCGGCGGCGCGCGAGACCGGCCGCACCGCGGACGAGCGCGTGCGAACGGTGTGTCTTCTGGAGCTTCTCTACGCCACCGGGCTTCGTGTGAGCGAACTGGTCTCGCTCCCGGTCGCGGCCGTGCGCGGGGATCCGCGGATGATCCTCGTTCGCGGCAAGGGCGGGAAGGAGCGGATGGTGCCGCTCTCCGGCCCCGCCCGGGCGGCGCTGGCCGACTGGCTCGCGGTGCGCGACGCCGCCGAGGAGGCCGCGCGGATCGCCGCGCGGGCGCCGGCCTCGCGGTTCCTCTTCCCCGCGGGCGGCGCCGCCGGGCATCTGACCCGGCAGGGGTTCCACGCGCTTCTCGAACAGATCGCGCGCCGGGCCGGGTTCGCGCCGGGCCGGGTCACGCCCCACGTCCTGCGCCATGCGTTCGCCACGCACCTCCTGTCCGGGGGCGCCGACCTGCGGGCGATCCAGGAACTGCTGGGCCACGCCGACATCGGGACGACCGAGATCTACACCCATGTCCTCGACGAGAGGCTGCGCGCGCTCGTGCTCGATCATCACCCGCTGGCGCGGGACTGATCGGGCGCCGGCGCCGCGTGCCCGTCCGGACGCTGACCGTCAGAACGGGATTTCGTCGTCGAAGTCGCGCCCGCCGCCGGCCGGGGCCGCGCCGGCCGACCCGCCGCGCATCCCCTGTCCGCCGCCGAAGCCGCCGCCCGACCCCGAGCCCGCGCCGTAGCCGGGATCATCGTAGCCGACCGACCCGCCGCCGCCTTCGCCGCGGCCATCGAGCATGACCAGCGCCGAGTTGAAGTTGCGCAGCACGACCTCGGTCGAATACCGTTCGGCCCCCGACTGGTCCTGCCACTTGCGCGTCTCGAGCTGCCCCTCGACATAGACCTTGGAACCCTTGCGGAGATACTGCTCGGCCACGCGCAGCAGACCCTCGTTGAAGATCACCACCGAATGCCATTCGGTCTTTTCCTTGCGTTCGCCGCTGCTGCGGTCGCGCCAGGTCTCGGTGGTGGCGAGGCGCAGGTTGCAGACCTTGCCGCCGTTCTGGAACGCGCGCACTTCCGGGTCGCGTCCGAGGTTTCCGATCAGAATGACCTTGTTGACCGAGCCCGCCATGCCGCGTCCTTTCCTGGATGTCGTGAACCCCGCCGATTCCGGGTTCCTGCGGTGTCATACCATCGGCGCGCATGGTTAACAGGCCGGAAATTCCCGCGAAGCCGCGTCGGCCGGCATAAACCCGGTCTGCAACCCGGGTTTGAGGCGGTCGGCCCGGGCCTATGACCAGCGCCAGATGCCGCTGCCCCCCAGGTGGCGGCACGGGCCCCTCAACCGTGCGTTGACTGGTCCTTCGGCCGATTCCGGTTCAGGTCTGGGTCATCGCCCAGGGCATCGGGCCCCGGGGTCTGACTGGAGAAAACACATGACGCGTATCGCAGTTCTCGTTGCCGCCCTTTCCCTGGCCGCTCCGGCCTTCGCCTCGACCGACGGGATGCTGGACAAGGCCACCCAGGACAAGATCACCGCCGACCTGACCGCGCAGGGCTACGACGTGCGCAAGATCCAGATGGAGGATGGCATGGTCGAGGTCTATGCGCTCAAGGACGGCAAGAAGCTCGAGATCTATCTCGACGAGAAGGGCCAGATCGTCACCACCAAGTCCGCGGACTGAACCGGACGCCGGCGCCCCACGCCGGGGCGCCGGCACCGCACGGGAGACAAGGACATGAAGATCACGGTCTGGGATCCGCTGGTGCGGATCTTCCACTGGTCGCTCGCCGGCCTTTTCCTGACGAACGCCCTTCTCGACGACCCCGAGACCGCGCTGCACCGCCAGATCGGCTATGCGGTTCTGGCGCTGGTGGTGTTTCGCCTGATCTGGGGCTTCGTGGGCTCACGCCACGCCCGTTTCGCGGACTTCCCGCCCGATGCGGCCGGCGCTCTGGGCCAGCTGCGCGACATGGCGACCGGCCGCCGCCACGCCCATGTCGGCCATTCGCCCCTGGGCGCGCTGATGATCTACAACCTTCTGGCGACGCTGCTGGTGGTCTGCGGATCCGGCTGGCTGATGACCACGGACACTTACTGGGGCGTGAAGTGGGTGGGCGAGGTGCACGAACTTGCCGTAAATTGGGCGGAATTCTCGGTCATCCTCCACATCACGGCAGTGTTTCTTGAAAGCCTGCGCTTGAATGTCAATCTGCCGGCGTCGATGATTAGCGGAACCAAGACCCTGCCGCCGGAAACGGTGGCGCCCGAGTTGCGGAAGAGTGAATGAAGGCGATTGCGGCGCAAAAACGGGGCCTGGCCCTTGTGATCCTGATCGTGCTGCAGAGCTTCTGCGCCGCATTCTTCCTTGTGGATGTCATCTTCGACATCCTCGAACATGGCCGCGAGGCGATCACCGACAGCCACATCATCCTCGAACTGCTCGCCAACCTGGGCCTGATCGCCGGGATCATCTTCGAGGTGCGCTACCTTATCGATCTCCTGCGCCGCCAGGCCCATGCCGAGCGCGCCCTGTCCACCGCCTCGGGCGCCCTTCACGAGGTGATCGAGGCCTATTTCGCCGAATGGGGGCTCACGGCCTCGGAGGCCGACGTCGCGAGCTTCACCATCAAGGGCTATTCCATCAGCGAGATCGCGCAGCTGCGGGGATCGGCCGAAGGCACGGTCAAGACCCATCTCAACGCGATCTACCGCAAGGCGGGGGTCAGCGGCCGCAGCCAGCTGGTCAGCCTGCTGATCGAGGAACTCCTCGGCGGGCCGCTGGTGACGCCGGACGGTGCGGCCGTGCCCCGCGCGCGGGTGGCCGCCGAACCGGTCCCGGTCAAGTAGCAACACTCTGGCGCGGCGGGCGATTCTTCGCTAACACCTCAGCGTTGGTCAGGCGGAGCGAAGCCGATGCGGCGGGCACTGGGTTTGATGGCGATCGGGGCGGCGGTTCTTGCGCTGGCCGGTCCGGCCGCGGCCGAGGGTCTCAAGTTCTCGGTCTCGGGCAAGTCCCGCGCGACGCTGTTCAAGTCGCAGACGCGGCTTCTCGACACCCGCCTGTCGCAGCAGTACGCCAATTCGGTCAGGCTCACCCCGCACGGCAAGACGCCGGGCGATGCCGGTGTGATCCCCGCCTATCGCGGCTCGTACCGCGGCCAGTTTCTCGAGGCGGCGCGGGCGGCGGCCCGCCGGCACGGCGTTCCCGAGGATCTGTTCCTGCGCCTTGTCCAGCAGGAATCGGGCTGGAATCCCGGTGCGGTGTCGCACAAGGGCGCGACCGGTCTGGCCCAGCTCATGCCCGCCACGGCGCGGCGCCTCGGCGTGGACGAGACCGATCCGCATGAGAACCTCGAGGGCGGCGCCCGCTATCTGCGGATGATGTACGACCGGTTCGGCAACTGGCGCCATGCGCTTGCGGCCTACAACGCCGGCCCCGAGGCGGTGGAAAAGCACGGCGGCGTGCCGCCCTACGACGAGACCCGCAACTACGTGGTGGCGATCCTCGGCGGCTGAGCGCGGGCGTGCTCAGTCGGCCTTGGGCAGGTTGCGCACCACCTGCGTCTCGGTTCCGCGTTGCGTGAGCACATAGTCGCGGCCGATGCCGCGGGTTGCGCGCCCCCAGTCGCTGTCGGTGATGCGCGCCTGATGGGCGTCGAAAGCGGCGCGGTCGGCAAAGACCTCGCGCACGGCGAAGCGGGTGGGATCGGACATCGACCGGATCACCTCGAAGACCAGACAGCCGGGCTCGGCGCGGGTCTGGCGGATGTGCTCGGGCAGGAGCGCGGCCACGCGGTCGGCCTCGTCAAGGCTGCGGCAGATCAGGAACCCCGTGAGCGTCACCCGGCCCATTGCCCTGTCCCCGCTATTCCAGTTCGATGGTGCCCGGCGGCTTCGAGGTCACGTCGTAGAACACGCGGTTCACGCCCTTGACCTCGTTGATGATCCGGGTCGCGGTTTCCGACAGGAAGTCGTGGCTGAACGGGTAGTAGTCCGCGGTCATGCCGTCGACCGAGGTCACCGCGCGCAGGGCCAGCGCGTAGTCGTAGGTCCGACCGTCGCCCATCACGCCCACGGTGCGCATCGGCAGGATGGCGGCGAAGGCCTGCCAGATCCGGTCATAGAGGCCATGCCTGCGGATCTGGTCGATGTAGACCGCATCGGCCTGCCGCAGGATCGCCAGCTTGTCGCGGGTGATCTCGCCGGGGCACCGGATGGCAAGTCCGGGGCCGGGGAAGGGGTGGCGGCCGATGAACTTCTCGGGCAGGCCGAGCTCGCGCCCGAGGGCGCGCACCTCGTCCTTGAAGAGCTCGCGCAGCGGTTCCACGAGCTTCAGCCCCATCTTTTCAGGCAGGCCGCCGACGTTGTGGTGGCTCTTGATCGTGACCGAGGGCCCGCCCGAGAACGAGACGCTTTCGATCACGTCGGGGTAGAGCGTGCCCTGGGCGAGGAAGGTCGCGCCGCCGACCGCGTGCGCGTGCTTCTGGAACACGTCGATGAAGAGCCGCCCGATGGTCTTGCGCTTGACCTCTGGGTCGCTGACGCCCTCGAGCGCGCCGAGGAACAGGTCGCTTTCGTCGGCATGGATCAGCGGGATGTTGTAGGTGTCGCGGAACATCGACACCACTTCCTCGGCCTCGCCCTGCCGCAATAGGCCGTGGTCCACGAAGACGCAGGTGAGCTGGTCGCCGATCGCCTCGTGGATCAGCACGGCCGCCACCGAACTGTCCACCCCGCCGGACAGGCCGCAGATCACCTTGGCGTCGCCCACCTCGGCGCGGATCTTGGCGATGGCCTCCTCGCGGTAGGCGCCCATGGTCCAGTCGCGCGAGAAGCCGGCGATGCGGACGAAATTCTCGTAGAGCCGGGCGCCCTTCGGGGTGTGGTGCACCTCGGGGTGGAACTGCACGGCGTAGAAGCGCCGGGCGGGGTCGGCGGTGATGGCGAAGGGGGCGTTGGGCGAGGTGCCATAGACCTCGAAACCCGGTGCGATCTTCGAGACGTGGTCGCCGTGGCTCATCCAGACCTGCTCGCGACCGGCCTCGGGCCCCGCGCCGTCGAACCAGCCCTCAAGGAGCGGCAGCGGGCCATTCTGCGGCGTGACATAGGCGCGGCCGAATTCGGCGGTGCCGTGCCCGCTTTCGACCTTTCCGCCAAGAAGATGCATCATCAGCTGCTGGCCGTAGCAGATGCCGAGTATCGGCACGCCCAGATCGAAGACCTGCATCGGCACCGAGGGCGCGCCCTCGGCAAAGACCGAGGCCGGTCCGCCCGAGAAGATCACCGCCTTCGGCGCGAAGTCGCGCAGGAAGGCGGGGGTGACGCTCTGATAGGGATGGATCTCGCAGTAGACGTTCAGCTCGCGCAGGCGGCGCGCGATGAGCTGCGTCACCTGGCTGCCGAAGTCGATGATGAGGAGGCGCTCGTGGGTCATACGCCCGCGTAGCCAAGGAAGGGGGGAATCGCAAGAGCGACGGCCCGATCGCCGCCCGGCGGTCCCGGGCGCGCATGTCGTTTTCGCGTTCGAGATGACGCAATCGGCCCAAGGCGTGACGGCGCGGGCGCTAGAAGGGATCAACGCGCGACCGATGGAGGGATCCGATGAGCGAAGCGACGGAAGGCCGGCGGATACGGGGCGGCGGCGGCGCGGCCCGGCGGGCCGAACGCACGGCGGTGCATTTCGAGACCGCGCGCTTCATCGAACGCAACATCCCGGATTTCGAGGTGCTGAACGAGGAGGCGCTGGCGATCATCGAGCACAACGCCGAAACCGTGCTCGAGGAGATCGGCGTCAACTTCGTCGAGAACCCCGGGGCACTCGCGCTCTGGCGCGAGGCGGGCGCCGATGTCCAGGGCGAGCGGGTCCGCATCCCGCGCGGTCTTGCGCGCGCGCTCTGCCAGACCGCGCCGGCCCGGTTCACCCAGCACGCGCGCAACCCGGAACGCAACGTCGAGATCGGCGGGCGCAACCTGGTGCTGGCCCCGGTCTATGGCCCGCCCTTCGTGCGCGATGCCGACGGCGGCCGCCGCTATGCGACGATTGCCGATTTCCACACCTTCGTGAAGCTCGGCTACATGTCGAAATGGCTGCACCATTCGGGCGGCACCGTCTGCGAGCCGACCGACGTGCCGGTGAACAAGCGTCACCTCGACATGCTGCTGGCCCACATGACGCTGAGCGACAAGCCCTACATGGGGTCGGTCACCGCGCCGGAGCGGGCGGCGGATTCGGTCGAGATGTCGAAGATCCTGTTCGGGGCCGACTTCGTCGACACCCACACGGTGATGACCTCGCTCATCAACATCAACTCGCCGCTGACCTTCGACGGCATCATGATGGGCGCGCTCGAGGAATACGCGCGCGCCGGGCAGGCCGCCATCATCTCGCCCTTCATCGTCGGCGGCGCCATGGCGCCGGTGACGGTGGCCGGCACGCTGACCCAGGTGCTGGCCGAGGTTCTGGCGGGCGTGGCCTACAGCCAGCTCGTCCGCAAGGGCGCCCCGGTGATCTTCGGGGCCTTCGTGACCTCGATCGACATGAACTCGGGCGCGCCCACCTTCGGCACCCCCGAGGCCAGCCTCATCACCTATGGCGCGGGCCAGCTCGCCCGGCGTCTGGGTCTTCCCTACCGCTCCGCGGGCGCCTTCTGCGGGTCCAAGCTGCCGGACGCGCAGGCCGCCTACGAATCCGCCAACAGCCTGAACATGGGCCTGCTGTCCGGCGTGAACTTCATGCTGCACGCCTGCGGCTGGCTGGAAGGCGGGCTGGTGTCGTCCTTCGAGAAGTTCGTGATGGACGCCGACCAGCTCGGCGCGCTGCATCATCTCGCCCGCGGCGTCGACATGAGCGAGAACGGTCAGGGCATGGACGCGATCCGCGAGGTGGGGCCGGGCGGCCATTACCTTGGCTGTGCCCATACCCAGGCGAACTTCAAGTCGGCCTTCTGGCGTAGCGACCTTTTCGACTACAAGCCGTTCGAGACCTGGGACGAGGAGGGCGCGCGCGACACCGTGGCGCTGGCCCGCGCGCGCGTCGCGAAGATGCTGGGCGACTACCAGAAGCCGCCGATCGACCCGGCCGTCGAGGAGGCGCTGCGGGCCTATGTCGCACAGAAGAAGGCCGCGATGCCCGACGCCTTCGTCTGACCGCTTGCGCAGGCCGCGGCGCGAGGGCTAGCTGACCGGGGGCGGCGGATCCGCGCCGCTCGGAGGCTTGGCCATGATGAAGCTGTTGCGCAACCGCACCTACCGCCATTTGCTGGCGGCTCAGATGGCGGCGCTTCTGGGCAGCGGGCTTGCCACGGTCGCACTTGGCCTGCTGGCGTGGCGGATCGGCGGCCCGCGGGCGGGCGAGGTGCTGGGCATCGCTCTGGCAATCAAGATGGTCGCCTACGTGACCCTCGCGCCCCTTGCCGAGGTGGCCGCGCGCAGGCTGCCGAGGCGGGCGTTCCTGATCGGGCTCGACCTCTCACGCGCACTGGCAGTGACAGGGCTGATCACGGCGACCCAGGTCTGGCACGTCTATCTGCTTGTGTTCCTGTTCCAGGCGGCCTCGGCCGGTTTCACGCCCGCCTTTCAGGCAGTCGTCCCGGATGTGCTGCCGGAAGAGCGCGACTACACCCGCGCTCTGTCACTGTCGCGGCTGGCAGAGGACATGGAGACATTGCTGGCGCCCCTGCTGGCAGCGGCCCTTCTGACGGTGGTGTCGTTCCCCGTGCTGTTCGCCGGCACTGTCGCGGGGTTCCTGCTTTCGGCGGCCCTGATCGCCACGGTCGCATTGCCGCCGCGACCCACTGCAGAAGCCTCGCGGTCGGTGTTCGGCGATGCGATGGTCGGAATGCGTCGCTATCTGGCCACGCCGCGACTCGCTGGCGCGCTGGCGCTCGAGGCGACGGCGGCCGCGGCCGGGGCGATGGTGTTTGTGAACAGCGTGGTCATCCTCCGCGAGAGGCTCGGGCTCGGCGAAGACGCGCTGGCACTGGCGCTGGCGGCTTTCGGCGGCGGCTCGATCGTGGCGGCGCTCATCCTGCCACGCGCGCTCGGAGGCCTGTCGGACCGTGTCGTGATGCTGACTGGCGGCACGCTCATGGTGGTGGCGGTCGGGCTCGGCGCGGTGGCCGGCAGCCTCGGTACGCTGATGGTTCTGTGGTCGGTGGCAGGGTTCGGCTTTGCATTGACCCAGACGCCGGTCGGCCGGCTCATCGCCCGGTCTGCCCTCCCTGCGGACCGGCCCGGTCTCTATGCGGCGCAATTCTCGCTGTCTCACGCGTGCTGGCTGGTCACCTATCCGCTGACCGGTTGGGCCGGGGCGGCGCTTGGCCTTGATGCGGCTTTTGCGCTCGCCGCCGGGCTGGGGGGTGCGGGCCTGCTGGCCGCCGCCTTTCTCTGGCCGCCGCGCGGCGATGGCCCGTTGGCCCACGATCATCCCGACCTTCCCTTGGAGCATCCGCACCTGCAGGAACATGCGGCAGGGTCGCATGCCCACCCGGTTCTGATCGACGCGCTGCACCCGGTCTGGCCAAGAGGCTGAGCCGGGCACAGGGCGTTTCGGCCGTCAGGTCAGTTCGGTCGCCAGCCGCGCCTCGGCCAGAAGCGCGATCAGCAGATCCACATGCCCGGTAACACTGTAGTTGGCCTCGCCGTCGCGGCGGGCGGTCTCCATGCGGTCCTCCTCGGCGGCCAGCTGCCGGACCGCCGCAGCCGGCGACGGCAGGGACAGGCTGCGCATCAGGCGCGGCAGGTGGCGGGCGCGGTCATAGGCGCCCAGCCCGTGCCGGGCTGCCTGCATGAGAAGGCGCGGCCGGCGCAGGCCCGCAACGGTCGTGGCGATGTCGGTCATCGGAAGCCCCCAAGGCGAATGATGACCGGAGGTTGAATCGCCCGTGGCCGGCGTTGCGCCGTGCGGCCGTCCGGCGTTCGTGTCTTTCAGGGAAATTTATAGTCCGGAAAGAAATTTCGCTGCCAGGACCGGATTTAACGAACAGGTAAGCAATGCAACCCACGGTTGCAAACGATTGGAGAGGGCCGGCCGCTCCCGGCCCTTTGTGCGGGGGACTGCCATGACAGCTCAGGCAAGGAACGGGGCGCCGTGCCCCGGATGGGTGCCGGATTGCGCGCGGCTCTACCTGCGCCACACCGAGCAGGGCGTGTCGCTGCGCGAGATCGCCCGGCAGGAGGGGATGCATCCCTCGACGGTGCTGCGGATGGTGCGCCGTCTGGAAACCCGCCGGGACGACCCGCTCGTGGACGAGGTTCTGGACCACCTCGGCCGAAGCATTCCGCCACCGATCCGCCTGCCCGAGCGCCGGCCGGACCGCGACACCGGTGCGACAGACAAATCCAGACAGGAAGGACAACCCCAGATGACGGTTACCATTCGCAAGCCCCAGACCATTGCCGACGCCGGTGTCGTGATGCGCGAGGCCCGTCGCATCCTGCGCCGGCTGTGCGAGCCGGGCGCGGTGCTTGCGGTCGCGCCGGACCTCGAAAAGGCGGCGGTGCTGAAGGGCGAGCTGCGCATCGCGGTCCTCGACCGGACGGTGGCGCAGGCCTTTGCCCTGAAGGACTGGATCGCCGTGGCGCAGTCGGGCAAGATCGTGACCTATGCGATCACCCCGGCGGGACGCGCCGCGCTGAAGCGGATGATCGAGACCGAGACCCCCGAGCATGTCGAGGGCTTCGCCGAAGCCCAGTCGCCCTTTGCCGCCCAGCACCGCGTCTGGGGCAACCGCGACGCGCAGGAGACCGGCGCGGATCGGCCGCGCAAGCTGCGGGTGAACCTGGCCGAAAGCCCGGTCGCGGTGCTTGCCAGGCGGCGGGACGGTGACGGAACCCCGTTCCTGTCGCCCGAACTCGTGGCCGCGGCCGAGCGCCTGCGCGAGGACTTCGAGCTTGCGCAGATGGGGCCGCGGGTCGCCCAGAACTGGGACCGGTTCCTGACCGGGGCCGACCGGGGCGGGTTCGGGCCCGGCCTCGTGCCGGGCGAGGGCGGGTCGGGCCGCGCCCGCGAACGGGTGGCGGCGGCGCTTCGCGAGCTTGGACCGGGTCTCGGCGATGTCGCGCTGCGCTGCTGCTGCTACCTCGAGGGCCTCGAGGTCGCCGAAAAGCGCATGGGCTGGTCGGCGCGGTCGGGCAAGATCGTCCTGCGCATCGCGCTCGCCCGGCTGCGGCGCCATTACGACGAGACCTACGGCGGACGGGCCCCGCTGATCGGGTAGCGGGCCGCGCGCCGGATCGGGCCCGGGGGGCGCAGCGGACATGGCGCCGCGCGCTGCCCGGGTTGCGGACGATCGGGTCGCTCAGTCCGCGCGGGTCAGGCCCGCGGCGTGCAGGATCCCGGCCACGGCCCCGCCGGCGAGGGGGGCGAGCAGGAAGAGCCAGAGCTGTTCCAGGGCCTTGCCGCCGACGAAGACCGCCGGGCCGATCGACCGGGCCGGATTGACCGAGGTGCCGGTGACGTTGATGCCGACGAGATGGATGCCGGTCAGCGTGAGGCCGATGGCAAGGCCGGCGAACGCGCCCGGCGCCGACCGGCCGGTTGCGCCGAGGATCACGGTCACGAAGAGAAAGGTCGCGACCACCTCGAAGATCATCGCCGAAGTCGCCGAATAGCCGCCGTTGTAGCCCTCGCCCCAGCCGTTCTGCCCGAGTCCGCCAGTCGCGATGTCGTAGCCTGGCGCGCCCGAGGCGATCGCCAGGATGATGCCCGCGGCGACCGTCGCGCCGAGGATCTGGGCGGCCGCATAGCCGAGGAAGTCGCCAAGGCCCATCCGTCCGGCAGTGACCATGCCGAGGCTGACGGCCGGATTGAGATGAGCGCCCGAGATGGCGCCAAGCCCGTAGGCCGCCGCCACGATCGACAGGCCGAAGGCGACAGCTATCCCGAGAAAGCCGATCTGCGCCCCCATCAGCACCGCCGAGCCGACGCCAAAGAACACCAGGATGAAGGTGCCGAGGAACTCGGCCGCCAGCTTCGTGCTCATCACATTCTCCCTCGGGCGGGCCGGAGCGCCTGCCGCGCCCGCGTTGCCAACGCCTGCGAAAGAGCCTAATGCAGAGACGACACCGAAGAAGGGGGAAATTCCCTTGCGCGATCTCAGGATCCCCGGCGAGCGCCATCCCGAGAAGGCCCATCGCCCCGATCAGGACCAGCCGAAGAAGCCCGCCTGGATCCGGGTCAAGGCTCCGACGTCGCAGGGCTACAAGGACACGCGCGAGATCCTGCGCACCAACCGGCTCGTCACCGTCTGCGAGGAGGCGGGCTGCCCGAACGTCGGCGAATGCTGGAGCCAGGGCCACGCGACCATGATGATCATGGGCGAGATCTGCACCCGGGGCTGCTCGTTCTGCAACATCGCCACCGGCCGGCCGGATGCGCTCGACGCCTTCGAGCCGGGGCGCGTTGCCCATGCGGTCGAGACGCTGGGGCTGAAGCATGTCGTCATCACCTCGGTCGACCGGGACGACCTGGCCGACGGCGGCGCCGAGCACTTTGCCCAGACGATCCGCGCGGTGCGGCATCGCGCCCCCGCCACCACGATCGAGGTCCTGACCCCGGATTTCCTGAAATGCGCCCCTTCGGCGCTGGAGACCGTGGTCGAGGCCCGGCCCGACGTGTTCAACCACAATCTCGAGACCGTGCCGGGCCTCTATCCCTCGGTCCGCCCGGGTGCGCGCTACTTCCATTCGCTGCGGCTTCTGCAACGGGTCAAGGAACTGGACCCAGGCCTGTTCACCAAGTCGGGCATCATGGTCGGCCTGGGCGAAGACCGGCAGTCGGTCCTGCAGGTGATGGATGACATGCGCGCGGCCGATGTCGATTTCCTGACCATCGGCCAGTATCTGCAGCCGACGCCGAAGCACCATCGCGTCGACCGCTTCGTCACCCCCGAGGAGTTTGCCGCCTACGAGAAGGCCGCCTATGGCAAGGGCTTCCTCATGGTCTCGGCCACACCGCTGACCCGGTCGAGCTACCACGCCGGGGAGGACTTCGCCCGGCTGCGTGCGGCGCGTCTGGAACGGCTCGGCCGCGCCTGAGGCAGGGCCGAATTTTCGGCGAAAATTCGGGGCAATTCTTCGGCGAAGAATTGCGGGTGCTCAGCCCGCGCGCCGGGCCCTCATGGCGTCCGCAAAGCGCTCGAAGAGATAGTAGCTGTCCTGCGGGCCGGGGCTGGCCTCGGGGTGGTACTGCACCGAGAACACCGGCCGGTCGGCCATGCGGATGCCGCAGTTCGACCCGTCGAAGAGGCTCACATGCGTCTCGATCACGCCTTCGGGCAGGGTCTGGCTGTCCACGGTGAAGCCGTGGTTCATCGAGGTGATCTCGACCTTGCCGGTCTCGACATCCTTGACCGGGTGGTTCGCGCCATGATGGCCGTGGTTCATCTTGATGGTGCGCGCGCCAAGCGCCAGGGCCAGCATCTGGTGGCCAAGGCAGATGCCGAAGAGCGGCAGGTCGCGTTCGAGCACGCCCCGGATCATGGGCACGGCGTAGGCGCCGGTCGCGGCCGGGTCCCCCGGCCCGTTCGACAGGAAGACCCCGTCGGGGTTCAGCGCGAGCACGTCCTCGGCGGTGGCGGTCGCAGGCAGGACGGTCACATCGCAGCCGGCCGAAGCGAGGCAGCGCAGGATGTTGCGCTTGGCACCGTAATCGACGGCCACCACCTTCAGCCCGCCGCCTTCGCGCGTGCCGAAGCCCTTGGGCCAGGCCCAGCGGGTCTCGTTCCAGCGGTAGCTCTGCGCGCAGGTGACGTCGCGGGCCAGATCGAGCCCGACCAGCCCCTTCCACGCCCGCGCCTTCGCCACCAGCGCGGCTATGTCGAAGCGGCCTTCGGGGTCATGGGCCAGCGCGACATGCGGTGCGCCCTGCTGGCGGATGGCGCGTGTCAGCCGGCGGGTGTCGATGCCGCCGACGCCGATGCGGCCCTTGCGCGTCAGCCAGTCGTCCAGACTGCCCGCCGCGCGCCAGTTCGACGGTTCGGTCGGATCCCATTTCACCACCATGCCGGCGGCGACCGGTTCGGTCGATTCGTCGTCCTCGGGGTTGGTGCCGACGTTGCCGACATGCGGGAAGGTGAAGGTGACGACCTGTCCGGCGTAGGACGGGTCGGTCAGGATCTCCTGATAGCCGGTCATCGCGGTGTTGAAGACAAGCTCCGCCACCGTCTCGCCGGTCGCGCCGAAACCCGTGCCGTAGAAGAGGCTTCCATCCGCCAGCGCGATGCAGGCCGTCGGTCTGTCTTTGGGCTGGCTGGCGGGCATGGCGCGACTCCCCCTCGGCAAATCCCGCGGAACCTATGCCCCCGACCCGATGGGGTCAAGAGCCGAGCGCTGATCCGGCTTCCGGCGCGTTTTCAATGGGTTGGCCTTCCATGCCGCGGTTGTGTCCCACGGGGCTTCGGGCTAAGGTGGGAGACTGGAACCCGAGGGGATGGGGTCATGGACATACGCGACCGGATCGGCGCGGCTCTCAAGGACGCGATGAAGGCGCGCGATGCCGACAGGCTGAGCACGCTCCGACTTGTCAACGCCGCCATAAAGGACAAGGAAATCGACCTGCGCGGATCCGGCGAAGGGGCGGGCGTCGGCGAGGCCGAGATCCTCGCGATCCTCGCGCGGATGGTGAAGCAGCGCCAGGAATCCGCGCGCGCCTATGAGGAGGGCGGTCGGCTGGAACTGGCCGAGAAGGAACTGGCCGAGATCGGCGTGATCGAGGAGTTCCTGCCGCGCCAGCTTTCACCCGAGGAAGTCGAGGCGGCCATCGCCGCCGCCATCGCCGAGACCGGAGCCACCGGCATCCGTGACATGGGCAAGGTCATGGCCGCGCTCAAGGCGCGCCATGCGGGTCAGATGGACTTTGGCGCCGCCGGCGCGCTGATCAAGGCGCGGCTGGGCTGAGGCCGGGCCGCGCGCGCCTCAGCGCAGGGCGCGCAGCCGGTCGTCGATGTCGGATTTGAGGGCAACCCGTTCGTCGGGGGTGAGAAACGCCCCAAGCTCGACCTCGCGGCTGCCGCCCTTCAGCGTCAGATACTGAGGCACCGGGCCGCCCGTCGGGTGGAGAACCAGCCGGACCCAGTAGGGGTTGGCCTCCCAGCTCTGGTCCGGGCGGCCGGGAACGTGGCGGCAGATGTCGATGCGGTCACGCGAAAGGCGCAGGCGCTCGAGGATCTCGCCGTCGCGGTAGCTTCGGTTGAGTGCCCACCAGATCGCCCAGACCGCGGCCACCGCGAAGGGCAGCAGCCCCCAGAGCACCGCCGATCCGATCACCGCCATCAGCGGCAGCAGCAGCAGGGAGGCCGTGCCGGCGATGAAGGCCACGAACCCCTTGCGCGGCAGCGACCGGTAGGGCCACAGGTGCAGTTCCGCCACCGGCGGATCGGTGTCAGGCGAAGGGGCCCCGGATTGCTCCGGGGCCCCCTGCGGATCGGTGACCCATTCGTAGGGCATGGGCGCCTCAGTGGGCGTACGACCGGTCCCAGTCCTCACGCTTCGGCAGCTGCTCGAACGTGTGCTCGGGCGGCGGCGAGGGCAGGGTCCATTCCAGCGTGTCGGCGTATTCGTTCCAGTAGTTGTTCTGGGTGACGCGCTTGCCCCAGAGGAGCGTGTAGAACACCACGCCGATGAAGAACAGGAACGAGGCGAAGGACAGGAAGGCGCCGAGGCTCGAGATGTGGTTCCAGTAGGCGAAGGCCTCGGGATAGTCGATGTAGCGGCGCACCATGCCCTGACGCCCGAGGAAGTGCTGCGGGAAGAAGGTCAGGTTCGCGCCGATGAACATCATCCAGAAGTGCAGCTTGCCCGCCCATTCCGGATACTGGTGGCCCGACATCTTGCCGATCCAGTAGTAGATGCCGGCGAAGATGGCGAAGACCGCGCCGAGGCTCATCACGTAGTGGAAGTGCGCGATCACGTAGTAGGTTTCGTGATAGACACGATCCACCGGGGCCTGGCTCAGCACGACGCCGGTGACGCCGCCGATGGTGAACAGGAACAGGAAGCCGAAGGCCCAGAGCATCGGGGTCTTGAACTCGACCGAACCGCCCCACATCGTCGCAATCCACGAGAAGACCTTGATGCCGGTGGGCACCGCGATCACCATCGTGGCCAGCATGAAGTAGGACTGCTGGGTCAGGCTCAGGCCGACCGTATACATGTGGTGGGCCCAGACGACGAAGCCCAGAACCCCGATCGCCACCATCGCGTAGACCATCGGCAGGTAGCCGAAGATCGGCTTCTTGGCGAAGGTTGAGATGACATGGCTGATGATCCCGAAGCCCGGCAGGATGATGATGTAGACTTCCGGGTGGCCGAAGAACCACAGGATGTGCTGGTAGAGGATCGGGTCGCCGCCGCCGGCCGGGTCGAAGAAGGTCGTCCCGAAGTTGCGGTCGGTCAGCAGCATGGTGATCGCACCGGCCAGAACCGGCAGTGACAGCAGGATCAGCCACGAGGTGACGAAGATCGACCAGGCGAAGAGCGGCACCTTGTGCAGCGTCATGCCGGGCGCGCGCATGTTCAGGAAGGTCGTGATCATGTTGATCGCGCCGAGGATCGACGAGGCGCCCGAGAGGTGCACCGCGAAGATCGCGAGGTCCATCGAGTAGCCGGCTTCCTTGACCGAGAGCGGCGGGTAGAGCACCCAGCCCACGCCCGAACCCATCTGGTCGTTGCCGCCGGGCGAGAACACCGACGCCACCGCGAGCGAGGTGCCCGCGACATACATCCAGTAGCTGAGGTTGTTCATGCGCGGGAAGGCCATGTCCGGCGCGCCGATCATCAGCGGCATGAAGTAGTTGCCGAAGCCGCCGAACAGTGCGGGGATCACCACGAAGAACATCATCAGGATGCCGTGGGCGGTGACGATCACGTTCCACAGGTGCCCGTTCGGGGTGCATTCGCCGGCGGCCGCGGCCGTCAGGCGCGCGCCCTCGTCGCACATGTACTGCACGCCGGGGCTCATAAGCTCCATGCGCATGTAGACGGTGAAGGCCACCGAGATCAGGCCGACGAGGCCCGCGGTGAACAGGTAGAGGATCCCGATGTCCTTGTGGTTGGTGGACATGAACCACCGGGTGAAGAACCCGCGGTGGTCATGGGCACCGTGTCCCTGGATGGCTGCGTCGGCCATGCTTTTCTCCCTTATGGCTCCCGATGGCGGCGTCCGGGCCGCCATCGGGACATATCGTC
The DNA here is from genome assembly GCA_049324535.1 of Pseudomonadota bacterium. Classification (GTDB taxonomy): domain Bacteria; phylum Pseudomonadota; class Alphaproteobacteria; order Rhodobacterales; family Rhodobacteraceae; genus JBMOOG01. The sequence continues at coordinate 87,539 of JBMOOG010000015.1, forward strand.
ATAGTAGATTGTGTGAATGCGGATCGCAATCACCGGATGGAAGGGCTGCGTTCGCCCTTCCGCCCGCCGTCACTGCGCGACCGACGCCAGGTAGGCCGCGACATCCTCGCCGCCCTTGGCGAGCTTGAAGGTCATCTTCGACTTGGCCGCCGCATCGCCGGTCTGCGCCTTGAGCCAGGCGGTCGGATCCTTGACGTATTCGGCGATCATCGCCTCGTCCCAGACGACACCCTTTTCGCCCACGGCCTTGATCGAATCGCCGAAGGCAAAGCCGGGCACCTCCGCGACCTTCATGCCGACCACGCCATACAGGTTGGGGCCGACCTTGCCGCCCTTGACGATCACAGTGCCGTCGGGCTTGACGATCTCGTGGCAGGACTTGCACTTGTTGAATTCCTTCTCGCCCTTGGCGGCGTCGCCCGCGGCAAGCGCGGGGGTTGCCAGGGTCAGAGCGGCGAGAGTGGCAATCAGGCTGGTCTTCATCCGAACTCCTCCAGAGTGGTGGTGCATTCTTTCAGGCCGTGCGTAAATCGTCCTGCGACAAATTGCCATAGCGGAGTGCCTCGCACCGGGGGCCTTCCGCAGCGAAGACCGCATCGAAGGTCCGGCGCAGCGCGGCGTCGAGGTCGGCCATCGTCACCGGCAGGCCGAGATCGACGAGGCTCGTCACCCCGTGGCCGCGGATTCCGCAGGGCACGATGCCGTCGAAATGCGACAGGTCCGGCTCGACGTTGATCGAAATCCCGTGAAAGCTGACCCAGCGGCGCAGGCGCACGCCGATCGCGGCGATCTTGTCCTCGCGCGGGGCGCCGTCGGGGCCGGGCGCGCGGTCGGGGCGCACGACCCAGACCCCGACGCGGCCCTCGCGGCGCTCGCCGCGGACGCCGAACTCGGCCAGGGTGCGGATCACCCAGTCCTCGAGCGCGCGGACGAAGGCGCGCACATCGCGTCCGCGGCGGTTTAGGTCGAGCAGGACATAGGCCACGCGCTGGCCCGGCCCGTGATAGGTGTACTGACCGCCGCGGCGGGTCTCGAACACCGGAAACCGGTCCGGGTCCACGAGGTCCGTGGGGCGCGCCGACGTGCCCGCGGTGTAAAGGGGCGGGTGCTCGACCAGCCAGACCGCCTCGTCGGCGCGACCCTCGGCGATGGCGGCGGCGCGGGCCTCCATCCAGTCCACTGCTTCCTGATAGGAAACCAAACCGCGATTCTCGCGCCACTCGACCATGATTGTCCCCGGCAGCGGGCAGGGATTTCCGTACCCGACCGGGATATTCCTTGATTTTGCGGGGGAATGCACGGACCATTCCGCACGTTTCCTCCGGGGCACCGGGCTGCCCCCGCATGCATTTCCAGGGAGTGACGGCCATGGCATTGAAACATATCGCGACCACGCTCGTCGCCGCTGCGGTGGCGACCCAGGCGGCCGGACCGGCCCGCGCCGATTTCGGCGATGCGGTCGCCGGCGGGATCGTCGGCGGAATCATCTCGGGCGTCATCATCAACGAGGGCAACAAGCAGAAGAAGCGCACCTACGTGCCGCGCAGCTCGGTGTCGTCGTCGCAGCGCGAAGCCAACCGCGAGGTGCAGGTGGCGCTGAATTACTTCGGCTTTCCGGTCGGAACCCCGGACGGGGCGCTCGGCCCGCGGTCGCGCGCGGCGATCGGCGAATACCAGGCGACGCTCGGCTATGCGCCGACCGGCCAGCTCACCGATTACGAGCGGTCGCTCCTGATCTCGTCCTACCACCGCGCCGTCGCCGGCGGTCCGATGACCGCCCAGCTGGCCGCGCAGAATCCGCTGGGCATGCGCGGCCTTGTCGCGATGTACCGCGACGAGTCGATGGGGGTGAACGCGCCGACGGCGATGCCGCCCGCGCCGGCGATGCCGGCACCGGGCACGACCATGGTGGTGGCCCCCGAAGCCGCGCCCGAGGCACCGGCCCTGCCGGTGCTCGCGGCCGAACCCGCCGCGCCCGCCGCTCCGGCGGCTCCGGGCCTGCCGAGCTTCATCGGCAACAGCACGCAGACGGTCTCGCTCGCTTCGCACTGCAACAGCGTGAGCCTCCAGACCTCGACCTCGGGCGGCTTCGTCACCGTGGCCAACATGACCGACCCGGTGCGGGTGCTGGACGAACAGTTCTGCCTCGCGCGCACCTATGCGATCGCCGAGGGCGAGCAGGCGGCGGCCAAGGTGCAGGGCTTCACGCCCCAGCAGATCGCCGAGCAGTGCGCAGGCTTCGGCCCGGCGACCCGGGACTACGTGGCGGCGCTGTCGCTGAAGCCCGCGTCCGAGGTGATGACCGAGGTGCAGACGTTCGCGCTTTCGTCCGGGATGGCGCCGCAGCAGCTGGCGGCGACCGCCCGCATCTGCCTGTCGGTCGGCTACCGCACCGATGACATGGGCGTGGCGCTCGGCTCGGCCCTGATCCTCGCGAGCCTCGGCGAGGGGGCCTACGCCGAGCTTCCGGCCTATCACCTGGCGCAGGGCTTCGGCGCGCAGAAGCGGCCGGATCTGGCGCTTGGCTGGTATGACGCGGCCTTCGACGCGCTCGGCCGCGGCGCGCCCGCCGTCTTCGCCCCCGGCCAGCCCGAGCGGACCGAGCTTCTGCGCAAGGCCGCCTATGCGGTGGGCGGCAAGCCGGACCAGGCGTCGCTGCCGCAGGCCGTGCCCGCCACGCTTCCGGGCTTCGCCGCGCCGGCCGCACCGGCTCCGGCCGACTCGGCGGCGCTGGCGCCCGCCGTCCCGGCGCCCGCGCCGGCTGCCCCGGTGGTCGCCGAAGCCGCGGCGCCGGCGCCGCAGGGCACCTCGGCCGGCTCGATCCTGCCCATGGCCGCCAAGCTGCCGACGCTTCTCTTCGGCAACTGAGCCGGTCCGGGGCGGGGCGCCATCGCTTCGCCCCGACTGTCCGCGCCGGCCGAGCGGGGCAGGGTCTTTTTCCCTCTTCACATCGGTCGGGGCCTCGGCTAGAAGCGCGTCACCTCGTTCCGGGCCGTGACTTCGCGGCACCGGGGCCCGGTGCGGTTGTGGCGGAATTGGTAGACGCGCAGCGTTGAGGTCGCTGTGGGCTAACCCCCGTGAAGGTTCGAGTCCTTTCAACCGCACCACTCCTTCCCCCTGGTCTCGATGCCCCCGCGGTGCCGGTCCACGCCCGCGCGGCGGCGGCCCGCCGATCCCTCGGTCCATTTCCGGCGAGTCCGCTTTCGGCGCATCGGATGCCGCATTCCGCGCATGGGATCCGGCCCAGGGGTCTTACCACCGGTTCGGGGACAGCCGCCGACACGCCGAGGGTTGAAAAGCGACGTCGCTTTCGGTTTAGTCGGGGTCAACAGAACAAGAAGACCTGACGGGGAGTCGGAGTTTGACCGCAACTGCTGGCCGCGACGCGGCCTTCGTCGAATTCGACCATGTGCAGAAGAGCTATGATGGCGAGACGCTGGTCGTCAAAGACCTGAACCTCGCGATCGGAAAAGGCGAATTCCTGACCATGCTCGGCCCGTCCGGGTCGGGCAAGACCACCTGCCTGATGATGCTTGCCGGCTTCGAGACCGCCACCCATGGCGAGATCCGCATGAACGGGCAGAACATCAACAACCTGCCGCCGCACAAGCGCGGCATCGGCATGGTGTTCCAGAACTACGCCCTCTTCCCGCACATGACGGTGGGCGAGAACCTCGCCTTCCCGCTCGAGGTGCGCGGGATGGGCAAGTCCGACCGCGAGGCCAAGATCGCCCGCGCGCTCGACATGGTGCAGATGGGCCGCTTCGCCAACCGCCGGCCGGCGCAGCTGTCGGGCGGCCAGCAGCAGCGCATCGCGCTGGCGCGCGCGCTCGTCTTCGATCCCGAGCTGGTGCTGATGGACGAACCGCTGGGCGCGCTGGACAAGCAGCTGCGCGAACACATGCAGTTCGAGATCAAGCACCTGCACGAACGTCTTGGAATCACGGTGGTTTATGTCACCCACGACCAGGGCGAGGCGCTGACGATGTCCGACCGGATCGCGGTGTTCAACGACGGGCGCATCCAGCAGCTCGCGCCGCCCTCGGATCTCTATGAACGCCCCGACAACAGCTTCGTCGCCGGGTTCATCGGCGAGAACAACCGGCTGTCGGGAACGGTCGAGGAGCTCGGGCGCGACAAGGCGCTGGTGCGGCTGGCCACGGGCGAGCTGATCGACGCGACCCCGGTGAACCTGCGCGAGACCGGCCAGCCCACCCTGGTCTCGATCCGGCCGGAGCGGGTGGAATTCAAGCCCGAGCTGATGCCCGAAGGCGCCCACATGCTGGACGCCGAGGTGATCGAGGTCATCTACATGGGCGACATCCTGCGCGCCCGGCTGAAGGTCGCCGGGTCCGAGGACTTCGTGATGAAGATGCGCAACACCCTTGGCCAGACGCGGCTTTCGGCGGGCGAGAGGATTCGGATCGGGTGGCACCCGCAGGACGCGCGGGCGCTCGAGCCGATGTAGATCGGGCTCCGGCGGGGCGCCGCAGGAGCCTGCCGCGCGGCGACGCGCGCAAGAGACGGAAACGCAAAGCACAAACCAACACGGGAGTACAAGTCATGAAACGCATCCTGATCCTCTCGACGGCGCTGGCCGCCGCCGGCTGGGCCGCTCAGGCCCAGGAACTGAACGTGGTGTCCTGGGGCGGCGCCTATTCGGAAAGCCAGGTCGAGGCCTACAACAAGCCCTTCGCCGAGAAGACCGGCATCAAGGTCAACATGATCGACGCCGACAACCCGGCGACGCCGCTCAAGGCCCAGGTCGAGGCCGGCAACGTCACCGGCGACGTCTTCGACATCGAGGTGTCGGACGCGATCCGGCTCTGCGACGAGGGCGCGCTGGTCGAGATCAACCCGGCCGACCTGCCGCCGGCCCCCGACGGCACCCCCGCGGCCGAGGACTTCATCCCCGGCGCGCTGCGCGACTGCGCGGTGGCGAACATCTTCTGGGGCACGGTCATCGCCTATGACACGACCAAGTTCCCGAACGGCGCGCCGACGACCGCGGCCGACTTCTTCGACCTCGAGAAGTATCCGGGCAAGCGCGGCCTGCCGAAGAACCCCAAGCGCACGCTCTATCTCGCGCTGATCGCCGACGGCGTGCCGGCCTCCGACGTCTACAAGGAACTCGCCACCCCCGAAGGCGTGGACCGCGCCTTCAAGAAGCTCGACACCATCAAGAAGGACGTGGTCTGGTGGGAAGCCGGCGCGCAGCCGCCGCAGCTTCTGGCCGACGGCGAGGTGACGATGGCCACCGCCTACAACGGGCGCATCTTCAACGCGATGGTCGCCGAGGGCAAACCCTTCGCGATCATCTGGGACGGCCAGTACATGGACATGGACATGTTCGCGATCCCGAAGGGCGCGCCGAACATGGAGGCCGCGATGGAGTATCTGAAGTTCGCGACCGACACCCAGCGTCTGGCCGACCAGGCCAAATACATCAGCTACGGCCCGGCCCGGAAATCCTCGGCCGCCCTCGTCGGCCTCTACAAGGACGGCAAGACCGAGATGGGGCCGCACATGCCGACGAACCCCGAAAACATCAAGACCGCCGTCCTGGACGACCCGGAATTCTGGGCTGACCACGACGCCGAGCTGACCGAGCGCTTCAACGCCTGGCTCGCCCAGTAACCGAACGGGGGCGGCGCCCTTCCGGGGGCGCCGCCTTCCCCCTTCCGATTTCGCAGCCATGACCCAGACCCAGTCCGTGCCCCTGACCACCGCCGACGGCAAGCCGCTCAAGTCGGCGCTTGCCCGCGCCCAGGGCCGCGCGCGGCGGCGGGCGCTTCTGCTGGTCCTGCCGCTGCTGCTCTTCATCCTGGCCACCTTCGTGGCCCCGATCGGGCAGATGCTGATCCGGTCGGTGCACAACGCCGATTTCGTGGTCTACGACGACCTCGGCTCGGGGGTCGAGACGCCGATCATGCAGAACCTCGGCGCCTGGTTCAAAGCCAATCCCCCGGGCACCGAGCCGGACGAGGCCGCCTATGCGGCGCTGGCCGCGGATCTGGTGCAGCTCAAGGCGCTCAAGGCGCAGGGCTCGGTCGGCCAGCGGATCAACTACGACTACGCCGGCACGCGCTCGCTCTTCACCGGCACCGCGCGCGGCGCCGACAAGCTGCAGCCGCCCTTCAAGGAGGCGATCCTCGCCGAGGATCCGAAATGGGCCGACCCCAAGCTCTGGCAGGCGATGCGCGCCGCCTCTTCGGCCTGGACCGGCGATTTCTACCTCGCGGCCGTGGACCGCATGCGCGATGCCTCAGGCGCCATCGTGCAGGTGCCCGAGGACCGGCGGATCTACCTCAAACTCTTCGCGCGCACCTTCGGGCTTGCCGCGCTCATCACGCTCATCTGCTTGCTGCTCGCCTTTCCGGTGGCGCATCTCCTCGCCACGCTGCCGATGGCGACCTCGAACCTCCTTATGATCCTGGTGCTCCTGCCATTCTGGACCTCGCTCCTTGTCCGCACCACGAGCTGGATGGTGCTCCTTCAGGAACAGGGCGTGCTCAATTCGACGCTCGTCGCGGCCGGCCTCGTCGATGACCGGAACCGCATCCCGATGATGTACAACTCGACCGGCACCATCGTGGCGATGACCCATATCCTCCTGCCGTTCATGATCCTGCCGCTCTACTCGGTGATGCGCACGATCCCGCCCTCCTACGTGCGCGCGGCGCGCTCGCTCGGGGCCACCTCCTGGACGGCCTTCCGGCGCATCTACCTGCCGCAGACCCTGCCCGGGATCGGGGCCGGGGCGCTTCTCGTCTTCATTCTCGCGGTCGGCTACTACATCACTCCCGCCCTCGTCGGCGGCGCCTCGGGGCAGCTGATCTCGAACCTGATCGCCGAGCACATGAACAAGACGCTGAACTGGTCGCTGGCCGCGGCGCTGGCGGGGCTGCTGCTCATGGCCGTGCTGGTGCTCTACTGGCTCTACGACCGGCTGGTCGGCATCGACAAGATGAAGCTCGGCTGACGCCGGGCTTCTTCTTCGCGGAAATACCCCGGGGGTCCGGGGGCAGGGCCCCCGGCCGGACCGGGGGCGGGAAGGACGAGAGAGAGGACGCCGATGGCGCTGCCCAGCTATGCCACCCCGCTCGAACGCGCCTGGCGCGTGACCTACCTTGTGCTCTGCGGGCTGATCTTCCTGTTCCTGATCGCGCCGATCCTGATCGTCATTCCGCTCAGCTTCAACGCCGAGCCCTATTTCACCTTCACCCCGAAGATGCTGGCCTTCGACCCCGAGGGCTACAGCCTGCGCTGGTACGACAGCCTTCTGACCTTCGGCATGCAGGGCCCCGATGCGGAACGCGGCGCCTCCTGGTGGTCGGACGCCTGGGCCAACGCCACCTGGATCCGGGCGGCGAAGAACTCGTTCTGGATCGGGCTCTGGGCGACGCTCGTCGCGACCGTGCTCGGCACGCTCGCGGCGCTCGGCCTGTCGCGGCCCGAGATGCCCTGGCGGCGGACGATCATGGCGATCCTGATCTCGCCGATGATCGTGCCGATCATCATCACCGCCACGGGCATGTTCTTCTTCTACGCGCAGACCTGCGCCGGGCCGGACACCGCGCTGGGCCGGGTGTTCGCGCCGGTGCTGTCGTCGCGGGGCTGCCTCGCCAACACCTATCTCGGCGTGATCCTTGCCCATGCGACGCTCGGCATCCCCTTCGTCATCATCACCGTCACCGCGACGCTGATCGGCTTCGACCAGTCGCTGTCGCGGGCCGCGGCGTCGCTGGGCGCCAGTCCGCGGGTCACCTTCTTCAAGGTGATCCTGCCGCTGATCCTGCCGGGCGTGGTCTCGGGCGCGCTCTTCGCCTTCGTCACCTCCTTCGACGAGGTGGTGGCGGTTCTCTTCATCGCCGGGCCCGAACAGCAGACCATTCCCCGCCAGATGTGGAACGGCATCCGCGAACAGATATCGCCCGCGATCCTCGCCGTGGCCACGATCCTTGTCGTGGTGTCGATCGCGCTCCTGGCGGCGGTCGAACTCCTGCGCCGCCGTTCCGAGCGGCTTCGGGGGCTGAGCCCGCGGTAGGGTGGCGATGCCTCCGGCGGGGATATTTGAACCAGTGAGAGCCCCTCAGGGCAGGACGGCCAGCCAGCCCCAGACGGTCAGGATCGAGAGCGCGGTGGCAACCAGCACCGACGAGGCCGCGACCCGGCGCGCGACCCCGTACATGTTGGCGAAGAGATAGGCGTTGGCGCCCGGCGCCATCGCCGCGGTGACCACGGCCGACCGCAACTGGTCGGTCGAGAGGTGGAAGACCGCGCGGCCGAGTGTCCAGGTGATCGCCGGATGCAGCAGCAGCGAGACCGCGGCGACCATGGCAATCGTCTTCATGTCCCCCTCGGGCCGGTAGCGCATGAGCACGCCCCCGAGCCCGAAGAGCGCGGCCGGCAGCGCCGCCTGCGCCATGAGGCCGGAGGCCGACCAGACCACCTCGGGAAGGCCCAGTCCCGTGAGGTTGACCGCAAGCCCGAGCGCGATGCCGATCACCAGCGGGTTGGTGACGATGCCGGTTCCGATCTCGCGCAGGATGCGGTGGACGGGCAGGCCGCGCCCGCGTGACTTCGCCAGTTCCATGGCGGTGATGCCGAAGGCGTAGAGCAGCGGCGAGTGGACGGCGATGATGGCGTAGTTGCCGGCGAGCGCCCCGGGACCGTAGGCGCGCTCGGTGATCGGCAGGCCGAGGAGGAGCGAATTCGAGAAGAGACCGCAGAAGCCGATCGCGACCGCATCCGTCAGCGGCCGGCGAAAGAGCAGGACCGCCCCGGCGAAGGCCGCGGCGAACCCCGAGAAGGCGCCCGCGTAGAAGCTCAGCAGAAGCCCGGTGTCGAACTCGGCCCCGAGGTCGAGCCGCGCGACACCGCGAAACAGCAGCACCGGCACCGCGAAGCCCTGGGCAAAGCGCATGAGCCCGTCCACCGCCGTATCCGGAAACAGTCCGGCCCGCGCCGCGCCGTATCCGAAGCCGATCACCAGGAAGACCGGCAGGATGACGTCGAGCAGCGCCTGCACGCTAGTCCTCGCACTCGAGCACCAGCCCGTCGAAGGCGGCGCGGACATGCGCGGGGGTTTCGGCCTCGACCCGGTCGTAGTCGAGGTCGATGTGCATGTTGGTCAGGATCGCCTGACGCGGTGCCGCCCGTTCGATCCACTCGAGCGCCAGCGCCAGATGCGCATGGGTCGGATGCGGGCGGTAGCGCAGCGCGTCGAGAATCCAGCAGTCGAGACCCCGAAGCGTCTCCCAGGCCGCGTCCGGGATGGCGTTCACGTCCGGCAGATAGGCGATTTCGCCCACCCGGAACCCCAGCGCCTCGATGTCGCCGTGGCGGACATGGAACGGGATCAGCCGGACCGGACCGCCGGCGCCCGTCACCTCGAAGGGGCCGCGGATGGTGTGCAGCGAGCAGATCGGCGGGTAGCTCGAGCCTTCCGGCTGGGCGAAGGCGTACCCGAAGCGCGCCATCAGCGCGTCCTGCGTGGGCCCGTCCGCCCAGACCGGCAGGAGCGTGTGCGTGTTGAACACGATCTGGCGCAGGTCGTCGAGCCCGTGCATGTGATCGGCGTGGCTGTGCGAGAAGGCGACCGCGTCGAGGGTGCCGACCTCGGCGCGCAGGAGCTGCTCGCGCAGGTCGGGGCTCGTGTCGATCAGCACCCGCGTCACCCCGCCCGCGTCGAAGCGTTCGATGAGGAGCGAGCAGCGCAGGCGCCGGTTCTTCGGGTTCGCGGGATCGCAGGCGCCCCAGTGCCCGCCGATCCGGGGCACGCCGCCCGAGGAGCCGCAGCCGAGGATGGTAAGCCGCAGCCGCGCCATCAGGCGGCCCGCACGGCGGCGGCGGCCCTGGCGAACAGCCGCTCGAAATTGGCCTCGGTGGCGGCAGCGAACTCGTCGAGCGTCAGGCCGAAGACCGCGGCGCCGACGGCGGCGGTGTGGGCGACATAGGCCGGCTCGTTTCGGCGCCCGCGGTGCGGCGGCGGGGCGAGATAGGGGGCGTCGGTCTCGACGAGGATCCGGTCGAGCGGCGCGGCGGCGAAGATCGCGCGCAGGTCGGCGGATTTCGGAAAGGCCGCGATCCCCGACATCGACAGGTAGAACCCCAGATCGAGCGCCGCGCGCGCCAGTCCGGCGCCCGAAGTGAAGCAGTGCATGACCGCGGTGAAGGCGCCGGCGCGGTGCTCTTCGGTCAGGATCCGCGCCATGTCCTCGTCGGCGTCGCGGGCATGGATGATGAGCGGCAGCCCGGTCCGGCGGGCGGCGTCGATGTGGACACGCAGGCTTTCCTTCTGGGCGGGCTTGCTGTCGGCCGAATAGTGGTAGTCAAGCCCGGTCTCGCCGATGCCCACCATCTTCGGGTGCCGTGCGAGCGCCGCCAGATCATCGACCGTCACCGGCGGGTCCTCGCCAGCGCGCATCGGGTGGATCCCGGCCGCCCAGAAGAGCCCGTCATGGGCGTCGGCGAGGGCGCGCACCGCCGGAGCCTGGTCGAGCCGCGTGCAGATCGTGACCATCCGGCGCACCCCGGCCCCGCGGGCGCGGGCGATGACGTCGGGAACCTCGCCCGCGAAGTCGGGGAAGTCGAGGTGGCAATGGCTGTCGGTCAGGGCAGGGGGGGTGGCGGGGAGCGTCATCGGTCAGCCTCGGATGGCGAGACGTCCCGCCGCATCGTCGATCCTGAGCACCATATCGAGCACGAGGCTTGCCGGGTCAAGGTTCACCGACCGGCCGTGGCGCAGGCGCGCGCCCAGCGTCTGGTGCAGGTCCGCCCAGCCGCGCGCCGCGTCGGGGTCGGGCGCGAGGCGGGCCAGCGCCTCGGCCTCGCCGGGCGCGGCCTCGGGCAGGGGGCCGGCGGCCCCGGTCCGGGCGGCACGCGCAAGGAAGAGGTCGAGGAGCGTGGCCACCAGGTCGAGCCGGGCCTCGGCGCCCTTGCCCGCGACGCTGTTGGCCAGGGCGAGCGCAGCGGGCCGGTCGATGCCCGGACCCGGTCCGGCCAGCACCGCGATCAGGTCGGCATAGGCCTCGGGCCCGCCCGCCAGCGCCAGCCGCATCGCCATCCCGACCGAGCCGCCCGAAAGCTCGTGCAGGCCCGGATCCGGCGGGAAGCCCGCCTGGGCGAGCGCGGCGTCGAGGTCGGTGGCCCCCAGTGGCCGCAGCCGCAGGGCGCGGCAGCGCGAACGGATCGTCGGCAGGAGGGCCGAGGGCTGATGCGCGACCAAAAGCAGGACCGCGCCCTCGGGCGGTTCCTCGAGCAGCTTCAGAAGCGCGTTCGCGGCCGATGTGTTCAACTCGTCGGCGGCATCGACGATGGCCACCCGCCGTCCCCCGTCCGCGGCCGTCAGGGTGAAGAAGGACTTGAGCCTTCGCACCTCGTCCACGGTGATCTCCTTGCGCAGCCGGCTGTGTTCCTCGTCCCAGGGGCGGCGCAGGACGAAGAGCCGGGGCTCGGCGCCGGCGGCCATGCGGCGCAGCACCGGATGGTCCTCGGGCGCGTCAAGCGAGACGGGGGCCGGGGGGGCGTCGAGCAACCCCGGCTCGGCCGATGCATCGTCCGCCGTCAGCAGGAAGCGCGCCAGCCGCCAGGCGAGCGTGGCCTTGCCCACCCCGCGCGGGCCGGTGATCAGCCAGCCGTGGTGCAGCCGGCCGGAGGCGACGGCGGAGAGGAAGGCCGCCTCGGCCTCGGACTGCCCGAGCAGCCGACGGGTGTCGCGGGGATGGGGCGCGCCCTCGAGCCGGTCGGGTTCGGCGGGCAGGACCTCGGTGGTCATGGCCGCAGTCCCGGCGCCGACCGGGCGATGCGCAGGACGTCCGCCGCCACCGCCTCGGGCGGACGGGCGCCGTCGATCACCCGGATGCGCTCCGCGAACTCGCGCGCGAGGTCCAGAAAGCCCGCGCGCATCCGGTGCTGCATCGGTTCGCCCATGTCCTCGAAGCGCTCCTCGCCCCCCTGGCGGCCCCGCGCCCGGGCAAGGCCCACCGCCGGGTCCATGTCGATCACGAAGGTCAGGTCCGGTTCGCGCCCGATCATCAGCCGGTGGAGCTCGTCCACCAGCGCCCTCAGGTCGCCCCGGGTCAGCCCCTGATAGACGCGGGTGGAATCGGCAAAGCGGTCGGTGATGACGATGCGACCGGCCGCCAGGGCGGGCAGAACCGTGCGTTCCATGTGATCGCGACGGGCGGCGGTGAAGAGCAGGATCTCGGTCTCGGCCGACCAGCGGTCGGGGTCGCCCTCGAGCACCAGCCGCCGGATCTCCTCGGCACCGGGGCTTCCCCCCGGCTCGCGCGTGAGAACGACATCGCGGCCGGCCGCGCGCAGGGCGTCGGCCAGCATCCGCGCCTGGGTGGACTTGCCCGAACCGTCGATACCCTCGAACGAGATGAACACGCCGCCCGCTCAGCTTCCCGCCGCGGCCAGCGCCTTGGCGCTGAGAACGCCGAAGGCGGTGCGCAGCCGCGTGGTGAAACCGCCCTTCGCCACGGCCTGCTCGGCCACCAGCGGGACCGTCGCCGGTCCGGTCCCCGGCACGGTGATCACCAGATCGGCCAGCTTCTGACCGGCCTCGATCGGCGCCTGCAGCGGGCCGGTGTAGACCACCTCGGCCTTCAGCGTGTCCTGCGCCAGCGACGGCAGCAGCAGCGACACGTCCTCCTGCGTGACAAGGCCGACCTGGGGCAGGGCGCCCATCCACACCGGCGCATCGGCCAGCCGCGTGCCCTTGGTCACCACGGTCTTCTGGCTGAACTCGCGGAAGGCCCAGTTGGCGATCTTCTCGGCCTCGATCGAGCGGTCCTTCTCGGTGGCCATGCCCATCAGCACGAAGACGATGCGGCGGCCGCCCTGCTGCGCCGATCCGACAAGGCCATAGCCCGCCTCCTGGGTGTGACCGGTCTTGAGCCCGTCGGCCCCGACGCCCAGCTCCAGAAGCGGGTTGCGGTTGCGGCGGTTGTCGGGCGCGCGGTTGTCGAAGGCGAATTCGGTCAGGCCGAAATAGCCGTAGTATTCCGGGAACTTGGTCACGATCCGCACCGCGAGCCGCCCGAGATCATGCGCGCTCATCTTCTGGTTGGGATGGGGCCAGCCCGAGGAATTGGCGAAGGTGGACTGGGTCAGGCCGATGGCCTTGGCGCGCTCGTTCATCTTGCGCGCGAAGGCCTCCTCGGTGCCGCCCAGCGCCTCGGCCACGACCACGCAGGCGTCGTTGCCCGACAGCACGATGATCCCCTTCACAAGCTCCTCGACCGTGGGCCGGTCGGTCTCGTTGAGAAACATCGTCGAGCCTTCCATCGACTTGGCGCGCGTCGAGACCGGGAACCGGTCCTCGAGGCTCACCCGGCCGTCCTGAAGCGCCTCGAACAGAAGATCGAGGGTCATCAGCTTGGACATCGACGCCGGCGGAAGCGGTTCGTCGGCGTTCTTGTCCAGAAGGACGGTGCCGGTCGTCACGTCATAGACCCAGGCCGCGCGGGCGGTGGTGTCGAAGGCGCGGGCCGGAAGGGCGGCAAGAAGCGCAAGCGCGAAAGCGGCGAGGAGGCGGAGAGGATTGGCCATGGGGCGGATGGGGCTCCTACTTCGAGACGGGGTAGGCGTCGGGATAGCCGAGGCCCTTGACCTTGGCGGCCAGCGTTCCGCGGTCGGCCTCGGAGGCGGCCGGGCCGACGATCACGCGCCAGAAGCTCTTGCCGTTGCTCTGGTCGGCCCTGACCTGCGACGGCAGCCCGGCCTTGGCGAGCTGGTCGGCGGCCTTGCCGGCGTTGGCTTCGACGCTGAAGATGCCGACCTGGACGAAGGGTCGCTTGAGCGCGCCCGTGGCGGCCGCGGCCGCGGGCTTGGCCGCGGCGGACGGCCCGGCGGTCACCTTCACGGTGGTGCCGGGGGTGGCGGCCGCCTTGCCGGGCCGCGCCGCCGGTGCCGCAGGCGCCGTTGTTGCCGGGGCAGGGGCCGCGGCTTCGGCCTTGGCGATCGCGGCCGCCGCCTGCGCGGCGACCGGCTCCAGCGGCTTCTGCTGGATACCATCCGCGGCCGCGGTCTCGGCCGGGGCGGTCTCGGCCGGCATTTCGTCCGCGATCGGCAGACTGGGCGTCACCTCCTCGCGCTTCAGGGCGACCACGTCGAGCTTCTGCGGCTGGCCCGCGGTCAGGCCGAGGGCCTCGGCCGCGTCCGACGAGACCTGAAGCCGCGGCCCCGGGTTGTCGAACTCGCGGCGGAAGAGCGCGCCCACCACCGAGCGGCCGTTGGCTGGGTTGCGGATCATCACCCGCTCCGGTTCCTTGACCGAGCCGTGGGCGACCCAGACCCCGCCGAGCGAGGGACGACCGTCCCACAGGCCGGTGTCGGACAGGTTGAAGACTTCGGGCGCCTCGACGTCGCGTTCCGAGGGGCCGGCCGGAACCGAGGCGCCGGCGGTCACATCGCCCTGCGGCCGGCCCTTCAGGAAGCCGAAGGGTTGCGTGCCCTGCTGGCAGGCGGCGACGGAAAGCGTCCCCCCCAGCAACAGCGCCAGCCGCCCGATGCCCGTTCGCGTCATTCCTGCCCCCGTGTCTTGCCCGCCGCGTTCCGCCCGCAGACGGATGTTCAACCATGGCGTGCGGATGCTGCCCGTTTCCGCGCCTGTCCCGCGCTTGGCGCGCAGTCTAGACCGGACCGGCGGGCAAGGAAAGCCCGCAGGCCCGGACCGGCAGGAACCGGCGCGCCGCGGCCTTTCAGAATCGCGTGAGCCGCGCTAACCCCGGCCCGCGGGAGGAGTGGCCGAGAGGTTTAAGGCACCGGTCTTGAAAACCGACGTGGGGGTAACCCCACCGTGGGTTCGAATCCCACCTCCTCCGCCAACGCGACTCCGGTCGAACTTTCTCTGGCACCGAACGGTCGGTTAACGATTTCCGGCCTGAACCAACGTAGGTTTCCTGAAACTCGAAGGGGAAGCCATGAGTTCATTCGTCAGTTTCAGCCAGTTCATCCGTCATGGCGGTCAGGCAAGCGTCATCCTGAGTCTGCTTCCGGTCGAACCGTCGCTGGAGCTGAAGCAGTCGTCGCTTGACCCTGCTGAAGTGGATACCTTCGAGCAGCGCCTGCGCGAACTTGCTGCCGAGAACTGGGCCGATCTTGTAGCCGCCTTCCAGAGGGCGGGCGTCGAAATCGACCCATCCGCGGAACGCGTCGAGGCCGAAGTTGCTCAGGCGATTGCAACATATTCTGATCAGGCTTCCACGATCCTGGAATCTGGCGACCCATCTGTCACCGAAGCGGACCTCGTGACGCTGTCGGATTGGTTGGCGCGGCGTTTCCTGACTGAGATAAACGAACGGCGCCAGCGCGAGCTTGGGGTTACCCACTATATCTGGCGAACTCTGGACGATCCCAAAGTCCGTACTGCGCATGCCGAACGGGACGACCGGCTGTTTTCCTGGGACAACAGGTTCAGTGACGGGCACCCAGGACATGGTTACAACTGCCGTCGCTTCGCCGAGCCGGCAATTCTGGACGGTGCGATACTCCTTACAGAAGTAACGCTTTCGCAAGGCCTATCGAGTCGGATTGCCGAGGCACAAGGTGCCGGATTGGCAGATGCGGCGGCTGACGCAGCAGCGGGCGGCTTCGGGACGCTGTACTCCACTCTCCGCTTCTCCTGGCTTGGATATCAGCGGCTATTCGGGGTGATCACGCCGGAGGAAGAGGCCGAGCGTCTGGCGATGCGTGATGGGCTGATCCGGACCATCGACACGATCATTAACCTTGATGCCGAAACCGCCCGCAGTATGACCGAGGCATTTGTCGACTACTTCGAAGCGCGCCACGCCGACTTGCGTCTGCTTGACCTCGAACACCGCCTCGGGCTTGTCCCTGAAGATTCCCTGCTGAGCGCCTATCGGCAGGTGGCTTACCTTGATGCGTCGGTGACACTTGGGGCAACGGCCCTGGCCACCGTCGCGTCACGTCTGGGAATTGCTGTGGCGCGGATGCGGCCACGGGATGCCATCGTTGCCTTGCGAACGGCTGCTGCGCGTTACGACGGGATGCTCGGCATGCGTCGGGCGACAGTTGTTACCTTTGTGTCTCGGCGCTTTGCCGACCTGTCCTCCCAAGGCCACGGTCCACAACTCCACGAAGGCGCAGTGACAAGGGCGATGCTTGAGGCACGTGTTCTGCGCGGGATCGACCCGATGACCGGTACACGGGTAGATGGAGTAACCGGGGGCCGGCATCGGGCGCCAAATGCGGCATCGAGGTTTACCACCCCGGAAGCCTTTGTGGCAGCCGAAGCCTATGTTCGCAGTAGCCCGGAATATCGCGTTGCGCGCGAAGCGGCATTGTTTGATCCCGTGTATCAGCGCGGGTTCTTTGAGGTTGCCATTCCTATCGAAGATGCTTTGGGACGGGACATGATGACGGCGGTGGAAGGTGTAATCCGCATCGGCCCGCGCAACGGTCCAAATCAATTGGCCGCTATGAATTTTGACGATGGCCTTGTTATCGCCCAGTTCAGAATTGCGCCGGATGGAGAACCCCGGCTTATCACCTTGTTCCCCGTCGGGAGACGCCAATGACTGTTCCCTATGAATTCATGATGACCGCTCACCTGTTCTTGCATACAAACAACTTTCAGCCTCATGAGTTGAAAGCCGCTGTTGCGCAGCGGTCTGAATGGATCGAGCGAGTCCAAATGCAGTTCAACGAGGTGCTGCAAACGCGCTCGGTCACCGTTGACTGGTATGCCGAGCATGCCAACGAGTTGTTTGACGACGAAGAAACCCTGTACCGCTACCTCAATGAGGTCTACGAGTACGTTTTCGGTGATGGACCTTGGCCGGCGACGGAAAGTTGACGAACGGCTAGAGATGGGGTGGATGCCGCTCTCCCCTGACGGCATCGCGATGTGCCAAACTCGTGGTGTCGAAGCACAAGCTGTAGGAGAGGGCATCCATGGGAGAGGTTAGGCTCCAGACTCATTGATTGTCAAAGCCAGAACAGGACGGTAGCGGCGAGGGTGACGGCAGAGAGGAAAACCCTGGGGCACCTGTCGTAGCGGGTGGCGATGCGGCGCCAGTCCTTGAGCCT
>JBMOOG010000016.1:0-6248 GCA_049324535.1 Pseudomonadota bacterium
GCTCGGGCTGCGGGTCGCCGGGGGCGAGCGGCTGCACGCGCCCGGCCTGGCGCTGGCGCTCATTGCGGGGGGGGTGCTGCTCGCGGCCGGCCGCAGCCATCTTGTCGCGGCCCCGGTGCTGCCCTGGCGCACCTACGGCGCGGTCGAGGGGCGTGTCGTCGACATCGACCGATCGTTCTCCGACCAGATCCGGATCACTCTCGACCGGGTCGGCATTGCCGGCCTCGCGCCCGAACGGACCCCGCTCCGGGTACGGATTGCCCTGCACGGCGATGCCGTGGGCGAGCCGGCGATGGGCGCGCGCGTCCGCGCGCTCGCCCATCTGGCGCCGCCCGAGGGTCCGGTGGCCCCCGGCGGCTTCGATTTCCAGCGCCTCGCGTGGTTTGCGGGCCTCGGCGGGGTCGGCTACACGCGCAAGCCCGTCGAGACCCTCGCCCCGCCCGAGGGCGGCCCCGCTCTGGCCATCGCGCGCCTGCGCTCGCGGCTCTCGCAAGCGATGCGTGCGGCGATGCCGAGCCAGGCCGGCGCCTTCGCCACCGCGATGATGACCGGCGACCGGTCGGGCGTCACCGCCGAGACGAACGCCGTCCTGCGCGCGTCGAACCTGTCGCATCTCATCTCGATCTCCGGCCTGCACATGAGCCTGCTCACAGGCTTCGTGTTCGCCGTGATCCGCACGGGGCTTGCGCTGATCCCGCCCCTGGCGCTGCGGCTGCCGGTCAAGAAGATCGCGGCCACGGTCGCCCTGGCGACGGCGGCCTTCTACCTGGCGCTCTCGGGCGGCGACGTGGCCACCCGCCGCGCCTTCCTCATGGTCGCGGTGATGCTGGCGGCCGTCCTGTTCGACCGGCGCGCGCTCTCGTTGCGTTCGGTTGCCATCGCGGCGCTGGTCGTTCTGGCGCTTGAACCCGAAAGCCTTGTCGAACCCGGGTTCCAGATGTCCTTCGGGGCGACGGTGGCGCTGGTCTGGGCCTTCGGCCACTGGACGCGCGTCCAGCCGCGGGTGCCCGCGGCCCTGCGCCCGGTGGCGGTGGCGGTGCTCTCCTCGGCCGTTGCCGGATTCGCGACCGCGCCGATCGCGGCGGCGCATTTCAACCGGATCGCCGAATACGGGCTTCTGGCCAATCTGCTGGCGGTGCCGCTGATGGGGCTGGTCGTCATGCCCTCGGGCGTCCTGGCCGCGGTTCTCGCGCCCATCGGCCTTGCCGCGCCGGCGCTCTGGCTGATGGAGCAGGGCACGGCGCTGGTCCTGCGCATCGCCCGCTTCGTCGCCGACCTCGACGGCGCGGTGGTCGGGGTGCCGGCGCCGGCGGCCGGCGTGCTGCCCGTGCTGACCGTCGCGGCGCTGACGGTCATGCTGGCGCGCGGCCGGGTCCTGTCCGCGCTCGCCGGGGCGGCGATGGTCGCCGCGCTGGCGGCCTGGGCCAGCACGCCGCGGCCGCCGCTCTTGGTCGGGCCCGACGCCGCGCTCGTCGGGTTGATGACCCCGGCGGGGCGCGCCCTCTCCAAGGAGAAGGGGGCGGGGTTCATCGCGCAGAGCTGGCTTGAGGACGATGGCGACCTTTCCGGCCGTGAAACCGCCGCCTCACGGCCGGGCTTCGACCGCAGCCAGGGGCGCGCCGTCGCGGACTTCGGCGCGGGGCGCGTGGTCCATCTCTGGGGCAAGGCGGGTCTTGGCGCCGTCCACCGCGACTGTCGCCCGGACACGATCCTGGTGCTGGCGGCGCGGTGGGAGGGCGCGGCCCCGCGGGGGGGATGCCTGTTCCTCGATCTCGGGGCGCTGGCCGGGACCGGCGCGCTGGCGATCACGCCGGGCGCCGACGGCGGCCTTGCGGTCGTCACCGCGATTGACCCCCGCGGGCGGCGCCTGTGGAACGCCCCGCGGCGCTAGGAGGCGGCGGCGCTCAGTAGCTGCGGATCAGGCCGACGAGCCGGCCCTGGATACGGACCCGCTCTTCGGGCAGAAGCCGCGTCTCGTAGGCGGGGTTGGCGGCCTCGAGCGCGATCATGCCGCCGCGGCGCCGGTAGCGCTTGAGCGTCGCCTCCTGGTCGTCGACAAGCGCGACCACGATGTCGCCGCTTTCGGCCGTGTCCTGCTCGCGGATCACGACGATGTCGCCGTCGTCGATCCCGGCCTCGATCATCGAATCGCCCCGAACCTCGAGCGCGTAATGGTTGGCCCGCGCCGTCAGCATCGTGGACGGCACGGCGACATGGTGCGACACCTCCGAGATCGCCTCGATCGGCACACCCGCCGCGATGCGGCCCATCACCGGAATTGGCACCGCGCCCGCGGCCTCGACCGGCATCGCCCCGCGCGGCGGGGTCGCGGGCGGGCGGCGGTCGCCCTCGATAACCCGCGGGGAAAAGCCGGGCCGCTCCATCGCGTCGGGCAGTTTCAGGACCTCGATCGCGCGCGCCCGGTGGGCAAGGCGGCGGATGAAGCCGCGCTCTTCCAGCGCGGTGATGAGCCGGTGGATGCCCGACTTCGACCGCAGGTCGAGCGCCTCCTTCATCTCGTCGAACGAGGGCGGCACACCGTCGCGGGCCACGCGCTTCTGGATGAAATCGAGAAGTTCCAACTGCTTGCGGGTCAGCATTCCGAGGCCCTGTCCAGACTGGTTCGGGAATTGTTCTACGCCCGTTCCCGGTTCGTGTCAACCGAAGGGCAGGTAGTCCACCCGATCGCCCGCCCGGCGCTCCGGGTCGCCCGGCGGCCGCACCAGAAGCGCGTCGGCCTCGCTGAGCAGGCTGAGGAGCGAACTGTCCTGACGCTCAAAGGCCCGGATCCGCAGCCGGCCGCCGCTGCGGTCGAGCCGGGCGCGCATGTAGTGCTGGCGGGGACCGTTCGCGGGCAGGTCCTCGGCGAGCTCCGCGGTCAGGGGCGCGTCCTCCGCGGGGGGCAGGCCGAGCATGGCCGAGATCATAGGGCGCATGAAGATATGGCCGCAAATGATTGCGGATACGGGATTTCCAGGAAGGCCAAGAAGCGCGCTTGACCCGATCCGGCCGGCCATCAGCGGCTTGCCCGGCCGGATCGCCACCTTCCAGAAGTCGAGCGCGAGCCCGACCTCGGCGCCCGCGGCGGCCACGAGGTCGTGGTCGCCGACCGAGGCCCCGCCGATGGTGACGATCAGGTCGGCGTCGGCGGCCAGCGACAGGGCCTGGTGCAGGCTGTCGCGGGTGTCGCGCGCGATCGGCAGAAGACGGGCCTCGGCGCCGGCGGCTTCGGCCATCGCGGCCAGGGCGAAGCCGTTCGAGGCGATGATCTGGTCGGGCGCGGGTTCCTCGCCGGGCATGACCAGCTCGTCGCCGGTGGCCACAAGGGCGAGGACGGGGCGGCGCGCCACGGTGACGCGCGGCACGTTCATCGCCGCGATCAGCGCCAGATCCGCGGCCGACAGCCGGCGCGGGGCGGCGATCCGATCGCCCGCGCGAAAGTCCTGTCCCGCCGGGCGCACGTTGCTGTCGGTGCCGATCCGGGGGCCAAGCGTGATGGTGTCGCCCTCGCGCGCCACGTCCTCCTGAAGCACGACGTGGCTCGCGCCCTCGGGCACCGGCGCCCCGGTGAAGATGCGGACCGCGGTTCCGGCCTCCACGCGACCCGCCCAGGCGTGGCCGGCGCTGGATTCGCCGATGACACGCAGCCGCGCGCCCGACCGGAAGTCGCCGGCGCCCAGCGCGTAGCCGTCCATCGCCGAGGCGGGGAAGGGGGGCTGGTCGCGGCGGGCGGTGATGTCGGCGGCCAGAACCCGCCCGGCCGCGTGGCGAAGGTCGATCGTTTCCGTTCCGACCGGTGCGACCAGCGCCCGGAGCCGGGCCAGTGCTTCCGAGACCGGGATCACGGGTTGGCCTCGTAGCGGCCGGACTTGCCGCCATCCTTGAGGATCACCTGCACACCCTCGATCCGCATGGATTTCTCGGCGGCCTTCAGCATGTCGTAGACCGTGAGCGCCGCGACCGAGGCGGCGGTGAGCGCCTCCATCTCGACCCCGGTGCGCCCGCTGGTGCGCACCTCGGCCTCGATCCGCACGCCGGGCAGGGCCGGGTCGGGGGTCAGCTCCAGCCGGACCCCGGTGATCGGAAGCGGATGGCAGAGCGGGATGAGCTCGGCGGTGCGCTTGGCGCCCATGATGCCGGCCAGCCGGGCAACGCCCAGCACGTCGCCCTTGGCCGCCGTCCCCGCGACGACCAGCGCCAGGGTCTCGGGCCGCATCACCACCCGGGCGACGGCCACGGCGACGCGGTCGGTTTCGGCCTTGTCGGTCACGTCGACCATCCGCGCCTTGCCGGATTCATCGAAATGCGTGAGCGTCATCGCGCAGCCTCCACAGCTACAGGGTTGGCAAGCAGGGTGCGGGTCGCCGCGGCCACGTCGGGCTGGCGCATCAGGCTTTCCCCGATCAGGAAGGACCGCGCACCGACCCGGGCCATCGCGGCGAGGTCGGCCGGAGTGAAGAGACCGCTTTCCGAGATGAGCCTCCGGTCCGGCGGCACAAGCGGGGCCAGTTCGCGCGTCACATCAAGAGACACCTCGAACGTCCTGAGATTGCGGTTGTTCACGCCGATCAGCGGCGAGGAAAGCCGCAAGGCGCGTTCCATCTCGGCGGCGTCGTGCACCTCAAGCAGCGCGTCCATGCCCCAGGCCTGCGCCGCGGCCTCGAGTTCCGCGGCCAGGCTGTCGGGCACCGCGGCGAGGATGATGAGGATGCAGTCCGCCCCCCAGGCCCGCGCCTCGGCGACCTGGTAGGGATCGTAGAGGAAGTCCTTGCGCAGCGCCGGCAGCGCGACCGCGGCGCGGGCCGCGGTCAGATACTCCGGCGCGCCCTGGAAGGACGGGGCGTCGGTCAGCACCGACAGGCAGGTCGCGCCCCCGGCCTCGTAGGCGCGGGCGAGCGCCGGGGGGTCGAAATCGGCGCGGATCAGACCCTTCGAGGGCGAGGCCTTCTTGATCTCGGCGACAAGGCCGTAGCCCCGGCGCTCGGCGCGGGCGAGGGCGGCGGCAAAGCCGCGCACCGGCCCGGCGGCCCGCGCCGCTTCCTCGACGGCCGCGAGCGGCCGCGCACGCTTCGCCGCGGCGATTTCCTCGAGCTTGTAGCGGCGGATCCGGTCAAGAATGTCCATGCCCCGGTCATAGCCGCCCCGGCCGGACTTTGGAAGACCGGACCGCGGGCAGGGGAGGCGCCCAAAAGGGGTGGCCGGAACGCCGGGGGCGACCGCCCCCGCAGCGCCCGCCGGCGGGGGCATCCCCGGCGGTGAAAAGCGCCTTTCACCTGCGCCGGGGGCGCGGGCGGGATCGGATCGGGAAGGATGCGTGTCATGGCGGAGTGGGTGTCCGCCATGACCTGTTCCTGACAAGTCCATGTATGTCTGGAAAGCACTGTGATTTCGGTAGGTTGCCTTCTTCCGTTGTCCGAATTGTTCCGCGAGGATCCGCTGGCGTCCGGCTTAGCCTGGGGAAAGAAATAGGGGAAGCTAAAGGACAGCAGCCCGGTCGTCGCCGTGCGGCCGCACTGACGGCCGTGAGGGTGGCCGGGCCGCTGGCGCCGGGCAAGCCTCACGATGGCGGCGGGCTCGGCCTCTGTTTGCGGGTCGAGCCGAACGGTGCGCGCTTCTGGGTCCAGCGTATCAGCGTGGGTGGCAAGCGCCGGGAGATCGGCCTTGGCAGCCCGCCAGTCGTGACGCTTGCGCAGGCTCGGCAGAAGGCGGTCGAGCACAAGCGGCTGACTCTGTCCGGCGGGGACCCTCTGGCCGAGAAGCGCCGGATCCGAGAGACGCTGACGTTAAGGGCTGCGGTGGAGCGATTCCTTGCCGGCAAGTCGGCCGGCTTCCGCAATGCCAGGCATCGCGCGCAGTGGGCCAGCACGCTCACGCACTACGCGGTGCCGGTGCTGGGCGACATGAAGGTGCAGGCGATCGGCGTGCGCGACGTGCTGCGGGTGATCGAGCCGATCTGGTCGGACAGGACCGAAACCGCCACCCGACTTCGGGGGCGGATCGAGGCCGTCCTGTCCTGGGCGACCGTGGCCGGCCACAGGGAGGAGCACAACCCGGCACGCTGGGCCGGCAACCTGAAAGAGCTTCTGCCCGCGCCGGGCTCTGTTGCACAAATCGCCTGAGGGGATTCATGTCGTGAATCCAGCGTGATAGCTGGAGGCCATGAGCCGACCGACACCCCCGAGCTACCAGACCCGGAACTGGCCGAGCTACGACAAGGCGTTGAAGCGCCGAGGCTCGCTGACGATCTG
>JBMOOG010000017.1:0-86875 GCA_049324535.1 Pseudomonadota bacterium
AACGCCTTGTCGTAGCTCGGCCAGTTCCGGGTCTGGCAGCTCGGGGGTGTCGGTCGGCTCATGGCCTCCAGCTATCACGCTGGATTCACGACATGAATCCCCTCAGGCGATTTGTGCAACAGAGCCTGCCTTCGACACCCGCAAGTGCCATGACGCGATCGCGGCCCGTGGGGCCGCCGCGATCATACCGCCCCGCAAGAATGCCAAAGTCTGGAAGGCCGACACCGCCGGAGCCGTCGCACCCAACGAGATCCTGCGCACATCGAAGCGGGTTGGCCGGACCATCTGGCGACGATGGAGTGGGTATCACCGCCGAAGCCGTGCAGAGACCAAGATGCACTGCATCAAGCTCCTGGGCCAACGCCTCACCGCGAGGGACTTCAACCGTCAGGTCGCAGAGTTCCAGGTCCGGGTCGCGGTCCTGAACGGCTTCACCGCGCTCGGCACGCCCGTCACAGAGGTCGCGGGATAAGTCTGTCCGGGGAAAGGGGGGGTCCACACATCACCCGATTTGTGCAACAGAGCCGCCGGAGGGTGAAATCCAGCCGCTAACAGCGGTTTGGCGGCGGTCTTTCCCATGGCCGCGCCTTCGGCATAGCCGCCGTCACCTCGACCTCCCGCAGCATTCCACCCGCGATCAGCCCGTCCCGCACCCAGTTTAGCGCCTGCCACCAGTTGTAATAGCTGCGCCGTGCGGCCTCGATCTGATGGGGGTGAGGGGAGAAGGTGACCGGACATGCCAGGATGTCGACGGCTTTCCATGTGGCACGCGCGCTCGAGCCACGCACACGGATGCGCTCGGTGCCCACGAGGACGGCCCCCGCATGTGCGTGCCATGCTGGCTCTGCTTGACGATGGTCGGAACGCATCGCGGTGCGGCGCCGGGCATCCAGTCCGGGGTCAACCGGGCGCGGGCCAATTCGGCGACGCGGATCGCCATGCGCTTGCCGCCGAGTCTGTCGGGGATCCCTGCGACGGTGACGGCGATCCCGGCCACAGAAGGACCCGGACTTTCGCAGTTTAGCAGCTTTGGCAGCCTTCGCCGGGCGCGAACAGAGCAGGCGCAAACGGGTACCGCGGCTGCAGATTGGCCGAAAGCGCGGGAATGCCAGCCACTTGTCCCCTCATAGGCCAATTAGAGCATTCTATGAACATTCGGATGTGTGAGCGAGTCATGGCCGGCCACACGGGACGAAGGATTGTCCGAAGCGTTCCGCTGAAGCGCTGGGGGACCCGGCGCGACAAGGGGGAATTTTCTGGGGGAAGAGAATCCGAGTGGAAATGTTCAGTAATTTCAAGCCAATGAATCAAGTGAAATAAATGGCGGAGAGGGTGGGATTCGAACCCACGGTGGGCGTGAACCCACTCCGGTTTTCGAGACCGGCGCGATCGACCACTCCGCCACCTCTCCGTGCATCGTGGGGTCGTCGTGACGCCGGGTCTTATCCGGCCCGTGCGGCCCATGCAACACGATTTTTGGGCGCGCCAGCGCCCGGCGCGCGGCCGCCGTCTTGGCAGCCCGGCCGCCACAGGATAGGTATCGGACAGCCGGGCCGACACGCCGCCCGGATCGTTCCGCAAGCCCCCGGTCCCGCCATGCCGCGTCTCGCCCGTGCCCTCCTCAGCGCCGCCACGCTTGCCCTTGTTCCGGCGGTCTCCGCCCTGGCCCCGGCGATGGCCCTTGCGCAGACGGCGCCGATGTTCGCGCCGCCCGCGGCGGGTGCGCTGGACCGGACCGCGGCGCTGGTCGATGCGCTCCATCTGCCCGAGATCTTCGACATCATGGAGCAGGAGGGCGCGACCTACGGCGCCGAGATCGCGGATCAGATGTTCGAGAAGGGCGACACCGCGTCCTGGGATCGCGAGGTCGCCCGCATCTACGACAGCGCGCGGACCTTTCCCTTGTTCCGCGACCGCTTCGCCGAGGCGCTGGCGGACGTGCCCGAGGCCGACATCGCGGCCATGCTGGACTTCCTCGGCTCCGAGCGCGGGGCGCGCATCATCGCGCTCGAGGTCTCGGCCCGGCGCGCCTTCCTCGATCCGGCGGTCGAGGAAACCAGTCTCCTGCGGCTCGAGGAAATGCGCGAGATGCGCGACCCGCGGCTGGGGCGCATCGAGGATCTGATCGCGGCCGGCGACCTGATCGAGGAGAACGTCTCGAGCGCGATGAACGCCAATCTGGCCTTCTACCGGGGCATGGCGGAGGGCGGCGCGCTCGACGGCGCCATGACCGACGAGGACATGCTGTCCGACGTCTGGTCGCAGGAGGAGCAGATCCGGACCGAGACCGCGCGCTGGGTGATGTCGATGCTGGCGCTGGCCTATGCGCCCCTCGACGATTCCGATCTGGAGGCCTACCGCGCCTTCAGCGACAGCGCCGCGGGCCGCAGGCTGAACCGGGCGATGTTCCAGGCCTTCGACGCGGTGTTCAGCGACGTGTCCTTCCGCCTCGGTCTTGCCGCCGCCGGCGTCCTGGCCGGCCAGGATCTCTGACCGGCTTGGCCGGTTCCCGCACAGGGGCGCCCGTACGGCCGTTCCGGCGGCGGGTCTTCTACATTCCGGGCTACGACCCGTTCCCGCCGCGCCGCTACCGCGAGCTCTACCGGCGCGAGTCGGCCCGGCAGGCGCGCCTGTCCGGCTACCGGCTGGCCGTTGCGGGCGAGGGCGGGCAGGGCTGGCGGGTCGAGGCCGAGATCGAGGGGCGCCCCGTCGAGGCCAGCGTCGAGGTTCTGGTCTGGTCCGATCTCGTGCAGGCGTCGATGCGGCAGGGCATCGCCGCGACCTACGGGCAGCTTCTGCGCACCGCCTGGACCTACCTGCGGGACGGGACGCTCCTTCGTCTCGCCCGGCTGCGGCGCGGACCGGCGATCGCGGCGCTCTATCCGTTCCTCGTGCTGATTGGCGAGCTCGCGCTGGCGCTGGCCGTCGCGGCGGGGGGCGGATGGCTGGCCTCGACGGTGGCCGGGCCGGCGGGCTGGCTGGTGGCGCCGCCGCTCGTCTGGTCCGTACTGCAGATCGCGCGCCGCGCCGACGGGCGGATCTACGCCTGGTATCTCATCCACGACTACGCCTATGGCGCGCGCGACCGCGGGGCCTATCCGCCCGAGCTGGCCGAGCGCCTCGGGGTCTGGCGCGACCAGGTGGCGGCGGCGCTCGACACCGACGCCGACGAGGTTCTGGTGGTCGGGCATTCGACGGGGGCGCATCTGGCCGTCTCGGTGCTTGCGGGCCTGCCGCGGGTTGCGCCCGGCCGGTCGCTCGGGCTGCTGACGCTGGGGCAGGTGGTGCCGATGATCGCCTTCCTGCCGGGCGCGGCGCGCCTGCGCGGCGACCTCGCGCGGCTCGCGCGCCGGGATGACCTGACCTGGGTGGACGTGACCGCGCCCGGCGACGGCTGCGCCTATGCGCTCTGCGACCCGGTGGCGGTCAGCGGTGTCGCGCCCGCCGACCAGCGCTGGCCGCTCCTGGTGTCGGCCGCGTTCTCGCAGACCATGGGCGAGGCCGAGTGGCGGCGGCTTCGGCGCCGCTGGTTCCGTCTGCACTTCCAGTATCTCTGCGCCTTCGAGCGGCCCGGCGCCCACGATTACTTCCGCATTACCGCCGGCCCGCAGACCCTGGCCGAACGCTTTGCCGGGGTTGCCCCGTCACCCGGCCGTATCCGCCGGCCGGCCAACCCGTACCGGGACGTCGCATGATCCCGCCCAAGCCCCCCGCGCGGCCCGACCGGGTGTCGCTGTGGCGGCACCTGAGGCTGTTCCGGGCCGACATCCTGTCGTCGCAGCCCGCCCGCCTGTTCCGCGCCTGGATGGCCGAGTTCCGCACGCCCTTCTTCCGGTCCTACCTGTGCAACGATCCCGACCTGATCGACCGCGTCCTGCGCGACGAGCCCGACCGCTTCCCCAAGTCGGCGCGGATCGCCGAGGGGCTGCGGCCGCTTCTGGGCCGGTCGGTGTTCCTGACCAACGGCGAGGACTGGCAGCGCCAGCGGCGGATCATCGACCCGGCCTTCGAGGGGGGCCGGCTGCGCACGGTGCTGCCGTCGCTCTGGGAGGCGGCGATCGGGCTTCGCGACCGGCTCGCCGCGGCCGCAGTCGTGGAGGGGGCCGGGGGCGGGGCCGGGCACGGCGGGCCGGTCGAGGTCGAGGCCGAGACCAGCCATGCCGCGGCCGACGCGATCTTCCGCGCGCTCTTCTCGGTCCCGATCAGCGACGCCGACGCCGCGGCGGTGTTTCAGGAGTTCCGCACCTTTCAGCGCAGCCAGCCGCTTCTGAACGTCGGGGCGTTCCTGCCCCTGCCGGGCTGGGTGCCGCGCGGCCACCGCCCGGGGGCACGCCGCGCCGCGGCCCGCATCCGCGCCCGCATCCATGCGATGACGCTGCGCCGTCAGGCCGAAATCGCGGCGGGCCGGGCGCCGCAGGACCTGGCGACGCGGCTCATGACCACGCCCGATCCTCGGACCGGCGTGCCGTTCGACGCGGACGAGATGGTGGACCAGGTGGCGATCTTCTTCCTCGCCGGGCACGAGACCTCGGCCTCGGCGCTGGCCTGGGCGCTGTGGCTGGTGGCGGGCGATGCGGCGCTTCAGGACCGGCTGGCGGCCGAGGCGGCGGCGGCCCTGCCGGGCGACGCGGTCCCGGCCTACGAGGCGACGGGCCGTCTTGCGCTGGCTCGGGACGTGTTCCGCGAGGCGCTGCGTCTTTACCCGCCGGTCCCGATGATGGTGCGCGAGACCGCCTGCCCGATGCGGATGCGCGACCGCGCGGTGCCGCGGGGCGCGCAGATCGTCCTGTCGCCCTGGCACCTGCACCGGCACGAGGCGCTCTGGGACGCGCCCGACGCCTTCGATCCCGACCGCTGGAGCCGGCCCGAGGGCCGGGCCTCGGCCCGGCGGGCCTACCTGCCGTTTTCGGCCGGTCCGCGGGTCTGTCCGGGCGCCGGTTTCGCCATGCTCGAGGGGCCGCTGATGCTGGCGCTGGTGCTGCGCGATCTGCGCCTTGCGACCGTGGCCGACCGCCTGCCCGAGCCGGTGGCCCACCTCACCCTGCGGTCAAAGTCGGGGATCTGGCTGGCCTTTTCGCAACGTCATCCGGCCCTGTGAATATTTCCGGTTGTATATTTCCACAGATTCAACTCAAAATTGTCTCATTCGGACGGAGGGGAATCACTCGGCTCTTCCTCTGATCCGCACGGGTGAATGGGTAGAACTCTGCGTCGTCCGGGCGCTGCCACGTCCGGAATGGGCCTTCGGGGGTGCCATGACGATGAAAACCAGCGCGCTGCAACGCGGGATCGGTCTGTCCGGGGAATGGACCGCTTCCTTTCTCCGCATCGCGGTTCCTTCCTTCCGCTTCCGCGCGGACGACACCGAAGACCCGGTGCGTCCGGCGCTGTCGCGCGAGGAAATCGCCGCGCTCTTTCGCAAGGAGCTCGGACCGGCCGACCCCGAGGGGACCGGCGAGACGCGCCAGCGCGATCTTTCGCGCCGGATCCGCGCCGCGCTCTACTCGCGCTGAGCGCCGGGCCGGTCGGCCGAGGGACGCGCGGCCGCCGCCTGCGCCTCGAGCCGCGACAGGACGAAAAGCCGGATCGCGGTCGCAAGGCCCGTGGCCGCGCCCCGGTCCGCGTCGATCTCGGCGGCCAGATCGTTGATCGCACGGCCCTCTGCCTCGGCGATCCGGCGAAGGGCGCGCCAGAACTCGTCTTCAAGGCTGACGCTGGTCCGGTGGCCGTTGAGGGTCAGCGACCGCTTGACCGGGCGGCTCATGGCCTGTCCCGGTCCGGTGCCGGCGGTCGCGCCGGCGGGTCGCCGGCCGTGGCATCCGCGGGGACGTCCGTCCCGGCCGGGCGGTCGTCCGGCACACCGCCCTGGGTCGCGCCCGCACGGCGGTGCGCCTCCAGCCGGTCACCGGTCAGGCGGGCCTCGGCCTGGCGCCGGGCCTTTTCCGCCTTGCTTTCCCCGAACCGGGCCGCATTCGCGTCGGCACGCGCGCGGTCCTCGGCGCGAGCGCGGGCCTTGCGGGCCTGACGCAGGTTGATGATCTCGCTCATGGCGCGATCCTAGCGCCGGCGGCCCGCGCCGGGAAGGGGCGGCTCAGTCCTCGCGCTCAGTCCTCGCGCTCAGTCCTCGGGGCCGACCATCTGCTCGGGCCGCACAATCCGGTCGAAGGTCTCGCCATCGACGAAGCCGAGCGCGATCGCCTCTTCGCGCAGCGTGGTGCCGTTCCGGTGCGCGGTCTTGGCGACCTTGGTCGCGTTGTCGTAGCCGATGGTCGGGGCGAGCGCCGTGACCAGCATCAGGCTTTCCTTCATCAGCTTCTCGATCCGCGCGACATTGGCCTGGATGCCCACCACCATGTTGTCGGTGAAGCAGGACGCCGCATCGCCCAGAAGCTGCATGGACTGCAGCACGTTGTAGGCCATCATCGGGTTGTAGACGTTCAGTTCGAAATGGCCCTGGCTTCCGGCGAAGCCGACGGCGGCGTCGTTGCCCATGACATGGGCGCAGACCATGGTCAGCGCCTCGGCCTGGGTGGGGTTGACCTTGCCCGGCATGATCGACGATCCGGGCTCGTTCTCCGGCAGGATCAGCTCGCCCAGACCCGAGCGGGGGCCCGACCCGAGAAGGCGGATGTCGTTGGCGATCTTGAAGAGCGCGGCCGCCACCGTCCGCAGCGCGCCCGAGAACATGACCATCGCGTCATGGGCCGCCAGCGCCTCGAACTTGTTCGGCGCGGTGACGAAGGGCAGGCCGGTGATCTCGGCGATCTTGGCCGCGATCGCCACGTCCCAGCCCTTCTTGGTGTTGAGCCCGGTGCCGACGGCGGTGCCGCCCTGGGCGAGTTCGTAGATCTCGGGCAGGACCTTGCGGACGCGCGCGATCCCGTTCTCGACCTGCTTGGCATAGCCCGAGAATTCCTGGCCGAGCGTCAGCGGCGTCGCGTCCTGCGTATGGGTGCGGCCGATCTTGATGATGTCCTTGAACTCGTCCGTCTTGGCGACAAGCGCCCGGTGCAGCTTTTCCAGCCCCGGGATCAGCACGTCGCGCGCCACCATCGCGATGGCGATGTGCATCGCGGTCGGGAAGGTGTCGTTCGAGGACTGGCCCATGTTGACGTGGTCGTTCGGGTGGACGGGCTTCTTCGATCCCATCACGCCGCCCAGCATCTCGATCGCGCGGTTCGAGATCACCTCGTTGGCGTTCATGTTCGACTGGGTGCCCGATCCGGTCTGCCAGACGACCAGCGGAAAGTTGTCGTCGAGCCGGCCCTCGGCCACTTCCTTCGCCGCCGCCGCGATCGCCCGCCCGATGGTCGGATCGAGCCGGCCCTCCTCCATGTTCACCTCGGCCGCGGCCTGCTTGATGATCCCCAGCGCCCGGACGATGGCCACCGGCTGGCGTTCCCAGCCGATCGGGAAGTTCAGGATCGAGCGCTGGGTCTGCGCGCCCCAGTACTTGTCGGCGGGCACGTCGAGCGGACCGAAGCTGTCGGTCTCGGTGCGGGTCTTGGTCATCGGGGCCTCCGGTCTGTTCCGGCCCGTGTCTTAGGGCGCGCCGAGGCGCTTGGCAAACCCGGTTGCGCTCACGGAAGCCGGAAAAACCGCGGGTCGGCCGGAACGGGGGGGCGGCCGGGGGTCGGGGTCCGCCCTGCGACCGGACTACTTGCGCCAGCGGTCCAGCCGCACGACCTCGGCATCCGGGCGCGGCGGATCGTCGTCGCCATCGTTGCCGTCGTCCTCTTCGTCCTCGTCCTCGTCGTCGGCGGACTGGGTCTCGAAGCGCAGGCCGAACTCGACCGAGGGATCGACGAAGGTGCGGATCGCGTCGAAGGGGATGTAGAGCGGTTCGGGCTGGTCTCCGAAGTTCAGCGTCACCGCAAAGCCGCCCGGATCGACCTTCAGGCCCTCGAACCAGTGCTGGAGCACCACGGTCATTTCCTCGGGGTAACGGTCGCGCAGCCAGTCGGCCAGCCGGGCGTCGGGGTGGCGGGTGTCGAAGGTGATGAAGAAGTGGTGCGCGCCGGGCAGGCCTTCACGCTCGACGCCGCGCAGCACCTCGACGATGAGGCTGCGCATCGCGCGGTGCATCAGGTTGCCATAGTCGATACTGCGCGACATCCGCCCATCCGTCCGCCCCTGGGACCAGCATAGGGGATTCGGAGGGGAAGGGAAGGCCCTTGGCCCGCCTGCGACCTAGGACGACCGGGCGATCCGCAGGAAGCCCCCGGTCATGCCGGCAAGCACGCCCTGGTCGGGCGGCGCGGGCTTGACCAGCGCCTGCAAGAGCACATCCGCGGGTGTCCAGTAGGGGATATACCATTCCTGATCGACCTCGAGGATCAGCACCCGGTCGCGCTCCTTGTCGTAGGCCCCGATCACCGAGGCATGGGGCCCGTCCCAGTCGCCCGTGACCACGCCCTGGTTGAAGACCACGATCAGCGCGTCGTCGGCCGACCGCTCGTTCTCCTCGAGCAGGCGGCGCATCTCGGCTCCGGCGGCCGCGTCGGCGGCGGCCGGGTGGAAGGTGGTCAGGGTGTAGGGCCGGTCCAGCGCCTTGATCGCCTCTTCGGTGAAGCCCACGAACTGCTCGAAGGTCGCGCCGTCGCCATCCGGCTGGGTCACGCGCGTCCATTCGGCATCGCCGGTAAGCTTCAGGAGCTCGGGCTGGGACAGGATCGTGTCCTCGGCGTCCGGCGGCAGCCCGTCAAGGCCGCCGAGCGCGCCGGCGACCGAGGCGACGGTGCAGGCGGCGTTGGTGAACTGCGGGCGCACGAAGGGCGCAAAGGCCCAGTAGTCGGGGGCCGGGTGGCTGCGCAGGTACTCGGTGTCCTGCGTGATCGGCACCGCGTTCGGGCCGAGCTTGGGGCTGGGCTCCTCGGCGAGAATCGGCGTTGCGGCAAGGCAGAGAAGGAGGGCAGGGCGCAGCATGGCGGGACTCCGGTTTCGATGCGCCGAGCCTAGCGCCCTAGCCGGAGGCCGCAAGCGGTCAGGACACCGGCTTGCCGATCTCGCGCAGGATCTTGGCGCGGATCGCGTCGGCATAGTCGAGATGGCCGCGCGCGCTCATCACGAAGCCGCCGCGGGTGATGACGTGGCGGCGATAGAACTCGGTGATCGACAGGCCGAGGCTCTCGATGGCGATCGCGTTGACGGCGATTCCGGCGGCCTCGGCCGCGGCGCGCGCCGGCGGCAGCGGGCCGCCCGCGTTCTGCGGACCGTCGCCCGAGATGTCGATCACCAGGCGCCGGCAGTCGGCGACGGCGCCGAAGCGGGCGACCGCGATGGCAAGCGCGTCCCCGACCGCGGTGTCGGACCCGCGGAAGGCGCGGGGCGAGGACCGGGCGGCGGCGGCAAAGGTGGCCACGTCCCGCTCGTCGCGCATCCGGGTCCAGGGCAGCACCTCCCGCTGCATTCCCGCACCCGACCAGTGCATGAGCAGAAGCGCCGCCTCGCCCTCGACCAGCGCCTCGACGATCCGCGGATCGGTCAGCGCATCGGCCAGCCCGTCCGCCTGAAGCCGGTACTCCCCGGCATCGACCGAGCCGGAGACGTCGATCGACAAGAGGAGCGCGACCTCGCAGGACCGGGCCGGGAACGCGAACCCCAGAAGGCCGAGGATGAGCGCCATGCCCACCCGTGCGACCCATCGCGGCCCGCCAGTGGCGGCGGCCGGGACCGAGGCGCGCGCCCGGCGCGATACCGGCCCGGCGGCCGCCCGCGGGCGCCAGGCAGGGCAGGGGCCCAAGCCGGCCCCGAAAGCCTGCGCGGGCATCAGACCGGTCCCCGGCCGGTTCCGGCCGCGACGGGCGGGGATCGCCTCGGGATCGGGGGGCGCGCTCATGGGCCGATCCTGCGCCCGCCCGGGCCGATGGGCAAGCGGCCTTGAGGGCCGACCCGCAGCGGTCAGCTCAGGCGTTCGCCCGACAGCAGCAGCATGAGCGAATCCGCGGGCAGGAGGCCCAGCTGCTCGAAGAACGGCAGGAAGTCGAAGTTGTTGTAGGCCTCGCGCACCTTGCCGTCGGCAATGCGCATCATCAGCAGACCCGCGGCCTCGACCGGGGTGGTCGAATGGGCCGAGAGCGCGCGCATGGTGTAATGGGCGCAGAGCCAGTCGCCGTCCTCGATCACGCGGTTCATGGTGCCGTCGATGTCGCGCAGCTGCGCCCGGATCGCCGGGACCAGCGCGCGGAAATCCTCGGCCCCGATCCGGCCGCCGGTCAGGATGCCCTCCGCCACGGCGTCGCCGGGGGCGAAATAGTCGTCGATGGCGGCGAGATCGCCGTCGATCCAGACCCTGCGAAACCAGTCGACGAGAACATCCTGCCTGTTCATGGCGGCGCGCCTTTCCAATCTGACCCGGCGGCAAGCCTAGGCGCAGATCGGTGAACAGAGCCTGAAGACGGAAGGGAAGTGCAGGTTTCTGTTGCCAGGTACCTGCGAACCCCGCCTTGCGCGGCTAAGCGCAAGGACTTCGTTTCGGCGACCCGGACTGCTTACGCAGCCAGAGCCATTGCCGGAGCACGGTTGTCGTTGGCAACTGTACTTTGCGGACCGATAACGGTGGCACCCCGCCGGGACAAAGCTAACCCCTTTACTCGTTCGTCGATCCTGTTTCGGCCCCGCTGGCCCCCAACGAGGGACTTTGGTGGAGCCGCCGGGTACCGCCCCCGGGTCCGATCCGTCTATTACGAGCGCGTTTATGTCCATAGTCCGGGTTGCCCCGGACACTCCCAATATAGGGGGGCCGCGCCGCCCCTGCAAGCGGCGGGCCGGGCGATCGGGCCGCTCAGGGCGGCGGGTTGCCCGCGTGCAGCGCGCGGTCGGCCTCGGTGAAGCGGGGCGCGGCGAACTGGCCCTGGTGCCAGTAGGGATAGATCAGCGGAGGGCGCGAGACCGTGTTCAGCCGCTCGAGCTCCTCGGGCGCAAGCGTGAGGTCCAGCGCCCGGAAGTTGGCGATGAACTGCTCGGGCGTGCGCCCGCCCACGACCAGCGACGACACCGCCGGCCGGGTCAGAAGCCAGGCGAGCGCCACCTGCGCCGCCTCGACCCCGTGCGCGGCCCCGATCTCGACCAGAGCATCGACGATCCGCCAGAGCCGCTCGACGTCGCGGATCGGGGGCTCGGTCCAGCCCTGCGCCTGCCGCGATCCCGCGGGCGCGGGCTGGCCGCGCCGGTGCTTGCCGGTCAAAAGACCCGCGGCGAGCGGGCTCCAGACCAGGACGCCCAGCCCCTGATCGACCGAGATCGGCAGAAGCTCGTATTCGGCCTCGCGCGCCTCGAGCGTGTAGTGGATCTGCTGGGTCACGAAGCGCGTGCCGCCCGTCCGGTCGGCGGCGGCCAGCGATTTCATCACATGCCAGCCCGCGTAGTTCGAGCAGCCGATGTAGCGCACCTTGCCATCCTGCACGAGCCGGTCGAGCGCCGCCATCGTCTCCTCGACCGGGGTGAGGCCGTCCCATTCGTGGACATAGTAGATGTCGATGTGGTCGGTGCGCAGACGCTTGAGGCTGCGCTCGCACTCGCGGATCAGGTGCCAGCGGCTGGCGCCCTCGTCGTTCGGGCCTTCGCCGATGCGCATCCGCGCCTTGGTCGAGATGAGCGTGCGTGCGCGCCGGCCGTCCAGCACCTCGCCGCAGATCTCCTCGGAAAGCCCGGTCGAATACATGTTGGCGGTGTCGATGACGTTCACACCGTGGTCGAGGCACAGATCGACCAGCCGGCGGGCCTCGGCCACACCTTGCGTGCCGACCATGCCGAACGGCCCCTTGCCGCCGAAGGTGAAGGTCCCCATCGAAATGGCGGAGACCTTCAGGCCGGACCGTCCCAACTGCCTGTATTCCATAGGTATTACCCCCGTTGCGCTTCGCAGTCTGTCACGGCGGTCCGGGAGGCTCTAGGCCGGAACGGTCAGTACCGGAGTCGTTTTCCGTCCGCCGCGAACCGCAGCGCCCGCGCGTCGTCCCAGTCGAGCGCCACCGTCTCGCCGACCTCGTGCGGGTGCTGGCCGAAGAGCCGCACCGTCAGCACTTGGCCCTCGGCCTCGACCAGAACATTGGTGTCGCTGCCCAGCCGTTCGACGTGGATCACCGGGCCGCGCAGCCGCCCCTCGGTCCCCACCCGGATCAGCTCGGGCCGGATCCCGAGGCTGCCGCCGTCCGGCTGTTCGAGGAAGTTCATCGCCGGAGCCCCGAGGAACCCGGCGACGAAGCGGTTGGCGGGATCGTTGTAGAGATCCATCGGCCGCCCGATCTGCTCGATGCGCCCGTCGCGCAGCACCACGATGCGGTCGGCCAGCGTCATCGCCTCGGTCTGGTCGTGGGTCACGTAGATCATGGCCGCGCCGAGTTCGCGGTGGAGCCGGGCGATTTCCACCCGCGTGGCCATCCGCAGCGCCGCGTCGAGGTTCGACAGCGGCTCGTCGAAGAGAAAGAGCTCGGGATGGCGGACGATCGCGCGGCCGATCGCCACGCGCTGACGCTGACCGCCGGAGAGTTCAGCGGGCCGGCGCGCAAGATAGGGATCGAGCGCCAGCATCCGCGACGCCTCGGCGATGCGCGCGTCGATGACCTCCCGCGCCTCGCCGGCCTGCTTGAGCCCCAGCGCCATGTTGCCCCGCACGTCGAGATGCGGATAGAGCGCGTAGGACTGGAACACCATCGCGATGCCGCGCCTGGCCGGCGGCAGCGCGGTCACGTCCCGGCCCCCGATGCTCAACCGACCGGATGTGGCGTCCTCGAGCCCGGCGATCACCCGAAGCAGCGTGGACTTGCCGCAGCCCGACGGCCCGACGAAGACCACGAATTCGCCTTCGGCCACCGTCAGGTTGATGTCGCGCAGCACATCGACCGCACCGAAGGACTTGTTGACGTGTTCAAGGGAAAGCGCGGTCATGGTCCTGTCCTGAGATCGACGGGCCGGCCGGTGCGGATGCTCTCGTCGGCGGCAAGGCAGACGGCAAGCGAGGCCACGGCATCGGCCATGTGGCGGGAAAGGTCGGCGTCCTCCTCGATCGCGCGGATCAGGTAGTCCTGTTCGGCGTCGCAGAGCGCCTGGTGGCCCGGCTCGCCGGGAAAGTCGATGTCGCGGTCGGCCTCACCCACCCGGTGGACCCGCAGGGCGCCGACCCGGGTGTGCCCCTCGACCGAATCCGAGGCCGGGTGCATCCCCGACAGGATCGAGACCGCACCCCTCGGGCTGATCACGTCCTTCACGAAATAGGCGACCTCGGACATCATCGGGCCCCAGCCGGCCTCGTACCAGCCGACCGATCCGTCCGCAAAGACGACCTGGAACTGCCCGTAATTGTACATGTCTTCGGCAATCTCGTCCGAGAGCCGCAGCCCCATGCCGTTGACCCGGACCGGGGCCGAGTCGGTGATCTGGCACATCACGTCCACGTAGTGCACCCCGCAATCGACGATGGGCGGCGTGGTCTTCATCAGGTTCTTGTGCGTCTCCCAGGTGGCGCCGCTGGACTGCTGGTTGAGGTTCAGACGGAACACATAGGGCCCGCCCAGCGCCCGGGCCTCGGCGATGAGCCGCTGCCAGGCGGGATGGTGGCGCAGGATGTAGCCCACCACCAGCTTGCGGTTGAGCCGCTTTGCCGTCTCGACCACCCGCCGCGCATCCGCCACCGTCGTCGCCAGCGGCTTCTCGACGAAGACATGCGCGCCCGCCTCCATCGCCGCGCAGGCGTAATCGGCGTGGCTGTCCGAATAGGTGGCGATCACCGCGATATCGGGACGGGTCGCATGAAGCGCCTCATGGAAGTCCTTGAAAAGCGGCGCCGATTTCAGCGACTCTGGCCGATCGACCGGCGAGCGGTTGACCAGCGCCACGATCTCGGACTTCGGGTGGTGCCGATGGGCGAGCGCGTGGCTCATCCCCATGTTGCCGAGGCCCGCGACGAGAACCCTCATTTGACCGCTCCCGAGGTGATGCCGCGGATCAGTTGCCGCGAGAAAAGGACGTAGAGGACGAGAACCGGCAGGATCGCCAGCGACAGCGCCGACAGCACCGCGTTCCAGTCGGTGACGAACTGCCCGATGAAGACCTGGCTGCCGAGCGTCAGCGTCTTGGTCGATTCGCCGGGCGCGAGGATCAGCGGGAACCACAGGTCGTTCCAGATCGGGATCATGTTGAACACCGCGACCGTGGCCATCGCCGGTCGAACTAGCGGCAGCACCAGCCTGAAGAAGATCGCATATTCGCTCATCCCGTCGATGCGCCCGGCGTTCTTCAGGTCGTCCGAGACCTGGCGCATGAACTCCGACAGGATGAAGACGGCGAGCGGCAGCCCCTGCGCCGTGTAGACGAGGATGAGCGCGGTCAGCGTGTTGACAAGGCCGGTCGCCACCATCCCCTGCAGGATCGCCACTGTCCCGATGCGGATCGGGATCATGATCCCGAGCGCGAGGTAGAGCCCCATCAGACTGTTGCCCCGGAACCGGTACTCCGACAGCGCGAAGGCCGCCATCGCCCCGAAGAGCAGGATCAGCGCCAGCGAGACGACGGTCACGATCATCGAGTTCTGGAAGTAGAGCAGGAAATCGCCCTGCTTCATCACGGTCTGGTAGCCGATCAGGCTGAAGCTCTCGGGCCCGGGCAGGGCCAGCGGCTCGGCGAAGATCGCCTTGCGCGCCTTGAAGCTGTTCACGACGATCACGAAGACCGGGAAGAGCGCGATCACCAGCCAGAGGATCAGCGCTGCATGGGCGGCGAGGCTGTTCAGCGGGTTGTGACGTGCAGAGCTGCGGCTCATCGGCGCCTCCTCAGAACTGGTAGCGGCGCATCCGCCGCTGGATGCCGAAGAGATAGAGACAGACGCCCGCGAGGATGATCGCGAACATCGCGGTGGCGATCGCCGATCCCATGGTCGGATCGCCCACCTGCAGCTGGAAGCCGAAGAAGGTGCGGTAGAGGAAGGTGCCCAGGATATCGGTCGAGAAATTCGGCCCCGCCAGCGCCCCCTGGCTCACGTAGATCAGGTCGAAGGCGTTGAAATTGCCGACGAAGGTCAGGATCGAGATGATGCCGATCGAGGGCAGGATCAGCGGCAGCTTGATCTTCCAGAAGGCCGCCCAGCCGGTGATGCCCTCGACCTCGGCGGCCTCGAGCACCTCATCCGGGATCGACAGGAGCGCCGCATAGATCAGCATCATCGGGATGCCGACGAACTGCCAGACCGAGATCAGCGCCAGCGTGGTCAGCGCATACTCTTCCTTGCCGAGCCAGGGCGCGAACAGCCCCTTCAGCCCGACCGCGTCCAGCATCGACGGCGCGATGCCCCAGACCGGACTCAGGATCAGCTTCCAGGCAAAGCCCACGATCACGAAGGACAGGATCGTGGGAATGAAGAAGGCGGTGCGATAGAGCGCGGCAAACCGCAGCCGCGGATGGCTCAGGATCGCCGCCAGCGCCACCCCGATCGGGTTCTGCACCAGCATGTGCACCACGAAGAACCAGACGTTGTTGCCCAGCGCGTTCCAGAACGCCCCCGACCAGCGCGGATCCCCGAAGAGCGTGCGGAAGTTCGCAAGCCCGGCAAACACCCGCTCGCCCTCGACCGTCGTGTAAAGCGATAGCCGCAACGTATTGAAAAGCGGAAGGATCATGACCACCGTGTAGACGATCACCGCCGGCGCCAGAAACAGCGCGATATGCCATCGGATCGGCCGGCGCATGGGCGCCCCTCCTTCTTCTTCGTGACAATACCCCCGGGGGGTGCGGGGGGCCGGCGGCCCCCCGTCCTCCGCCGGTCCGCCGTCAGGGCTTTGGCTTGTACCAGGAGTCCAGCCCGGCCTGCAGGCGCGCCGCCGCGGCCTCGGGCGTCTCGGTGCCCTTGATCACGTTGGCCGAGGCGTTCCAGGTCTCGTTCTCGAGGTTCGGCGTGCCGCGCGACAGGATCTGGTAGGTGGACCGGATCGTCGGCTTGCACTTGGCGCGCCAGGACACGAATTCCTGCGCGAGCGGATCCTCCATCGTCACCGGCGCCGAATTGAGCGAGAAGAAGCCGGGCAGGGCGTTGGCGTAGAGCGTCGCGAATTCGGGCGAGCCCACCCATTCGAGGAAGGCCTTGGCCGCCTCGGGGTTCGCGGTCTTGGCGTTCATGCCCAGCGCGATGTCGGTGTGGTCCGAGATGTAGCAGTCATCCCCGGCCGCCGGCACCGGCGGCGGGAAGGCGCCCATCGGGAAGCCCGCCTGGGTGTTGAAGCCTGAGATCTCCCACGATCCCGCCGGATAGATCGCGGCGCGGCCCAGCGTGAACAGGTTCTGGCTGTCGGGATAGGTCTGCGCCTCGAACCCGTCGCCCAGATAGTCCTTCCACTTCGCAAGCTCGCGGTAGGGCGCGACCCAGGGCTCGTCGGTCAGCTTCTGGGTGCCGGCGATCAGCGCCTTGCGGCCCTCCTCGCCCTTCCAGTAGTTCGGCCCGATGTTCTGGTAGCCCATGGTCGCGGCTTCCCACTGGTCGGCGGTGCCCATCGCCATCGGGATGTAGGTGCCGTCCGCCTTGATCTTGTCGAGCGCGGCGTAGAACTCCTCCATCGTCGTGGGCGGCGTGATGCCAAGCTTGTCAAAGGCTTCCTTGTTGTAGATGAAGCCGTGGATCACGCTGGCCATCGGCACGCAGAAGGTGGCCTTGCCGTCGTCGGTCTGCCAGGCCGATTTCGCCACGTCCGAGAAGTTGGCCATGGCGCCAAGCCCGGTCAGGTCGGCGAGCTGGCCCTTCTCGTAGAGCGCGAGCGAGGCGTCGAAGGGCCGGCAGGTGATGAGATCGCCGGCGCTGCCCGCGTCGAGCTTCGAGTTGAGGGCGGCGTTGTATTCGGCCGGGGCCGAGGGCGCGAACACCACCTTGATGCCGGGATGACCCGCCTCGAAGGCCGGGATGATCCTGTCCTGCCAGATCGCGAGGTCGTCGTTGCGCCAGCTTTCGATGGTCAGCGTCACGTCTTCGGCCGCGGCCGTGCCCGCAAGCGCGGTGCCGAGCAGAAGTCCCGCCGTCAGTCGGGTGAGTGTCATGGTCTACCTCCTTGTTGAATCGTGAAGTTCCGTGTCCCGGCCTTCGCCGGAAAGCCCGGCCAGCGCGGCGCGCAGATTGCCCCCGGCGCGGGCCAGCGCCGCCTCGGCCTGCGCGGGCGAGAGGCCGCGGGCGATGAGGATCGCGGTCTTCGGCGCACCCCGCGCAGCGGCGAGCGCCTGCGCCGCATCGCCGGTCCCGGCGATCGCGGCCACGATGGCTTCGGCGCGCGCGCGCAGCTTGGCGTTGTCGGCGCGCACCCCCACCATGCGCCCGTCGTGGATCGCGCCGATGTGCACGCCCATCAGCGTGGACATGAGGTTCAGCGCAGCCTTCTGCGCGGTGCCCGCACCCATCCGGGTCGAGCCCGCCACCACCTCGGGGGGCGTGGCCAGCAGCACCGGAATGTCGGCCGCGGCCAGAAGCGGCGTGTCCGCGTTGTTGGCCAGCGCGATCACCCGCGCGCCGGCGCCGCGCGCGGCCTGCGCGAAACCGACGGCCCAGGGCGTGCGGCCCGAGGCCGCCACCACCACCGCCGCATCCGCGGCCGTAAGCCCGGCGCCCGCGGCGCGTCCCGCCTCGGCGTCGTCCTCGGGCCCGCCGGGCATGAGCGGCCCCTGCGGCAGCCCCTCGGCCAGGAACAAGCGCAGGCGCGCCGGATCGATCCCGAAGGTGCCGGCCAGCTCCATCGCATCGGCCATGGCCATCAGCCCGGACGAACCCGCGCCGGCATAGGCGAGGCAACCGCCGCCCTCGAGCGCGTCGGCCAGCGCCCGCGCAGCGCGGGCGAGATCGGGCAGGGCGGCCGCCACCGAAGCGAGCGCCCGCGACTGCCCGTCCAGCAAGCGGCGCAGGATCGTCTCGGGCGGCAGGGTGTCGAGCCCCTCCGCATCGGGATGCACGGCTTCCGTGACCGGCAGCGCCATTCGATTCCCTCCCCAGGCTCCAAACAAGATACCTTTTTAATACCTCTTGTCCAATTCTTTCTCGCGAGACACGCTTTACGCCCCTGATGAGCCGTCGCATCGCAAGAAATGGCTTTCTTTTGCGCAACAGGTATCATAAAGGTATTGTCATCATGACGCGTGGCCTTACCCTGATCGGCATTGACGGCGGCGGCACGGGGTGCCGGGCGCGGGCGATCCTGCCGGACGGCCGGCGGATCGACGCGCAGGGCGGTCCGGCCAACGTCTCCCGCTTCGACAGCGCCCTTGCGAACCTGCGCGCGCTGATCGCCGATCTGGCCGGGAAGGCAGGGGTCGCGGACTGGCGCGGTGCGCGCGCGCATCTCGGCCTGGCGGGCGTGGTGACGCCGGAGATCGCGGCGCGGGTCGCCGCGGCGCTTCCGCTCGAGTCTCCGGCCGTGACCGATGATCAGCCCACCATGATCGTGGGCGCGCTCGGCGCCGAGGACGGCGCCGTGGCGGCCGTCGGCACCGGATCCTTCGTCGGCCGGCAGTCGGACGGCGCGATCCGCTGTCTCGGCGGCTGGGGCTTCGTGCTGGGCGATCAGGCGGCGGGGGCCTGGCTCGGGCGGCGGCTTCTGGAAGAGGCGCTTCTGGCCGCCGACGGCATCGCGCGGTCAAGCGAGCTGACCCGCGCGATCCTCGACCGGCTGGGCGGGGCGCCGGGCATCGTCGCCTTCGGCTTCCGCGCGGGCCCCGACGAATTCGCCGATCTCGCCCCCGCGATCACCGCCGCCTCCGACGCGGGCGATCCGGTGGCGGAGGCGCTGATGGCCGAGGGCGCGGCCTATCTGGTGCGGGCGCTCGACGCGCTTGGCTGGCCGGCGGACGAACCCCTGGTGCTGGCGGGCGGACTGGGTCCGGCCTATGCCCGATACCTGCCGGAACGGGCGCGGGCCGCGGTGACACCCTCCCGGGGCACGGCGCTCGACGGGGCGCTGGCGCTGGCCGCGCGCGCCGCCGGGAACGGGAACGGTCCGCGATGAGCGCGCGCACCCCGGCCGACTTCCTGCGCCCGGCGGGCTGGCTCTCCGAGGATGGCGGGCCGCTCTACGCGCAGCTCCGCCGCCGGATCGAGGCGGGGATCGACACCGGCGTGCTCGCGCCGGACACCGCGCTTCCGCCCGAGCGCGACCTCGCCGCCCTGACCGGGCTGTCGCGGGTGACGGTGCGCAAGGCGATTGCCGATCTGGCGGCGCGCGGCCTCGTCGTGCAGCGCCAGGGGTCGGGATCCTGGATCGCGCCCTCGCGGCCTCGGGTCGAGCAGCAGCTGACCCGGCTCACCTCCTTTTCCGACGACATGGCCCGGCGGGGCCTCACCACCGAGACGCGCTGGCTCGAGAGGGGGCTCTTCATGGCGAGCGCCGAGGAACGCGCCGCTCTGGCGCTGGCCGGGGACGGGCAGGTGGCCCGGCTCGCCCGGCTGCGTCTGGCCGACGGCCGGCCGATGGCGATCGAGCGCGCGGCGCTGTCGCCCGAGATCCTGCCCAATCCGCTGGCCGTGCAGACTTCGCTCTACGAGGTGCTGGGCGCGGCCGGACACGCGCCGGTGCGGGCGACCCAGAGGATCACCGCGGTGAACACCGGACCCGAGGAGGCGGCGCTTCTCGGCCTTGCGCCGGGGGCGGCCGGGCTTTCGATCACGCGCCTCTCCTATCTGGCCGACGGCCGGGTGGCCGAGTTCACCCGGTCGCTCTACAGGGGCGACGCCTATGATTTCGTCGCGGAACTGCAACTGGCGGAGGCCTGAGACATGAACGAAACCAGTCGGATGGCCGCCGAAGTTCAGGAAATACCTCAGGCGGTCGCGCGTCTTCTCTCCGAGGGGGCCGAGGCGATTTCTACCGCCGCCGGCGATGCGCGGGCGCGCGATCCCCTGTTCATCGCGACCGTGGCCCGGGGGTCGTCCGACCACGCCTGCACCTATCTGAAATACGCGGCCGAGCTGACCCTCGGCCTGCCGGTCGCCTCGATCGGTCCCTCGGTCGCCTCCATCTACGGCGCCCGCCTGCGGATGGACCGGGGCCTCTGCCTTTGCGTCTCGCAGTCCGGCCA
The DNA here is from genome assembly GCA_049324535.1 of Pseudomonadota bacterium. Lineage (GTDB taxonomy): Bacteria > Pseudomonadota > Alphaproteobacteria > Rhodobacterales > Rhodobacteraceae > JBMOOG01. The sequence continues at coordinate 20,035 of JBMOOG010000017.1, forward strand.
GTCGCCCGACATCGTCGAGATGGCGGGCAGCGCCCGTGCAGGCGGTGCGCTGACCGTCGCGCTGACCAATCACCCGCAAAGCCCTCTGGCCGCCGCCTGCGACCGGACGCTTGCGATCCGCGCCGGGGCCGAGCTGTCCGTCGCCGCGACCAAGACCTTCGTGACCTCGGCGGTGGCCGGGCTGGCGCTGATCGCCGAATGGTCGGGCGACGCCGCCCTGCGCGCCGCGATCGCGCGGCTTCCCGACACGCTGGCCGAGGCGGCGGCGACCGACTGGGCGGGCCTGAGCGAGGCGCTCGCCGGGGCCTCGACGCTGTTCACGCTGGGGCGGGGGCCCGCCTTCGCGATCTCGAACGAGGCGGCGCTCAAGTTCAAGGAGACCTGCCGGCTGCACGCCGAGAGCTATTCCTCGGCGGAGGTGCTGCACGGGCCGGTCGCCATCGTCGAACCGGGGTTCACGGTGCTGGCCTTCGCGGCGGCGGACGCCGCCGAGGCGGGCGTCGCGACGATCGCCGACCAGCTGGCGGGGAAGGGGGCCGCGGTCTTCGTCACGAGCGGCCGGGCGACGTCCGCGACCGCGCTGCCCGCCGTTCGGACCGGCCATCCGCTGACCGACCCGCTGGCGCTGATCGTGACCTTCTACGCGATGGTCGAGCGGCTGGCGCGGGCGCGGGGCATCGACCCCGACGCGCCGCGCCATCTGCGCAAGGTGACGGAGACGGTCTGACATGGGCGGCGAACGCTTCGCGCTGACCGGCGCACGGGTCTTCGACGGCGGCACGATCGGCCCGGCGACCGTGGTGGTCGAGGGCGGCCGGATCGCCGCGCTGCTGCCCCCGGACGAGACCGGCGGCGCGCCGGCGATCGCGCTCGACGGCGGCATCGTCGCACCCGGCCTTGTGGATCTTCAGGTCAACGGCGGCGGCGGCATCACCTTCAACGAGACGCCGACCGTTGAGGCGCTGGAAACGATGGCGGCCGCGCACGCCGGATTGGGCGCGACCACGATCCTTCCCACCTTCATCACCGACCGGCCTGACCAGCAGGCCCGCGCGATCGCCGCGGTGGTCGAGGCCTGCGCGCGCGGGGTGCCCGGAATCGCGGGCCTGCACCTCGAGGGGCCGCATCTGAGCCTCGCGCGCAAGGGCGCACACGATCCGGCGCTGATCCGGCCGATGGACGCCGCCGACCTCGACGCGCTGATCGGGGCCGCGCGGCGCCTGCCGCGCCTCATGGTGACGCTCGCGCCCGAATCCGTCAGCCCGCAGCAGATCGCGGCGCTGGCCGGGGCAGGGGTCACGGTGGCGCTCGGCCATACCGATTGCTCCTACGAGGCGGCGCGGGCCGCCGCCGCCGCCGGTGCGCGGGTCGCGACCCATCTCTTCAACGCGATGAGCCCGTTGCAGAACCGCGCGCCCGGACTGGTCGGCGCCGTGCTGGACGAGGGCGGCCTCGACTGCGGCCTGATCGCCGACGGGGTGCATGTGCATCCGGCCGCGATCCGCGCCGCGCTGGCCGCCAAGCGCGGTCCGGGCGCGGTCTTCCTGGTGAGCGACTGCATGGCCCCGGCGGGCACGGCCATGGACCGGTTCACCCTCAACGGGCGCGAGGTGCGCCGCGAGGCCGGGCGGCTCACGCTCGGGGACGGCACGCTGGCGGGCGCCGACCTCGACCTGCCCCGCGCGATCCGGGTGATGACGGGCGCGGTCGGGATCGCGCTTGACCGTGCGCTGGCGATGGCGACGGCGATTCCGGCGCGCGTGCTCGGCCTTGCGGACCGGGCCGGCCGGATCGCCCCCGGCCGCGCGGCGGATCTGGTGCATCTGTCGGACGCGCTGCACCTCAGCGCGGTCTGGCGCGCCGGCCTGCCGCAGCCGCTGGCGCCGGGGTTGCACGGCGGCCCAGGCTGACGCAGGCTGCGCCCGCAGCCGAGGAGACCCCGATGACCGTCTACGATCCGCGACCCTGTGAACTCGGGGAAGGGCCGCTCTGGCACCCGCTGCGGGGCCAGCTCTTCTGGTTCGACATTCTCGCGGGCCGCCTGCTGACCCGCGGACCGGCCGGGCCCGGCGACTGGGACTTCGGCGAGCCGGTCTCGGCCGCGGGCTGGATCGACCGCGACCGGATGCTGATCGCGGCGGCAAGCGGCCTGTGGCGCGTCGATCTGGCCGACGGGTCGCGCCAGAGGCTCTGCGCCCTGGGGCCGTCCGGCACCCGGTCGAACGACGGTCGCGCCGATCCGCAGGGCGGGTTCTGGATCGGCACCATGGGCCTGACCGCGGGCCGGGGCGAGGGCGCGATCTGGCGCTGGCACCGGGGCGAGCGGCGCTGTCTCTACCCGGGCATCACCATTCCCAACGCGATCGCCTTCACGCCCGACGGAACCGAGGCGCGCTTTGCCGACACCGTCGAGGGCCGGGTGCTGCGGGTCGCGCTCGACCCCGACGGCTGGCCGGCGGGCGAGCCGACGGTCTTTCTCGACCTGCGGGCCGAGGGTCTGAACCCCGACGGCGCCGCCATCGATGCCGACGGGGTGATGTGGCTGGCGCAATGGGGGGCAGGGCGGGTCGCCGCCTACGGGCCCGATGGCCGGTTCCTGCGGGCGGTCGCGCTGCCGGCCCCCCACACGAGCTGCCCGGCCTTCGGCGGGCCGGACCTGCGCACGCTCTTCGTCACCACCGCGCTCGAGGGCATGGACAGCGACGCCCGGCTGGCCCACCGCCTGGCCGGGATGACCTTCGCGATCGAGAACGTCGCGCCGGGCCGGCCCGAGCATCGGGTCGCGCTCTGACGGCGGGCGCCGGGCCGCGTGCACCGTTGCACAGCGGTTGTGCGACGGTCCTGCGCGGGCCCATTCCGTGTCCCGTGGGGCCGGAAACCGGACCGCGCGCCGCGCCATGCGGTGCGACATCCTGGGAGAAAGTCTCTGCAAGCCATTGATTATGAATTAGATTGGGTTGCGCTTCCGCCGATGCGGTCCGGCCGCAAAGGTTCCACGCCGACGCGCGCACATTTCGTCGAACCGATGCGAGCCTTCCGTGATTTTCCTTCGCGAGGGTCCACGCCAGATGCTGGGTTGCCGGACGCGATGGTCCGGCTCCGCGGCACCGACGGTCGGTGTCGCCCCACCAAGGACAGATGCCATGAAACAGATCCTTCTCGCCTCCGTGACGGTGCTTTCTCTCGCGGCTCCGACCTTCGCGCAGACCGCCGAGAACGGGCTTCCCAAGGAAATCCGCAACGAGGTCAGCATGGTTGCGCCCGGTGTCGACTTCGCGGCCCTGACCCCGCAGCAGGTCACGGCGCTGAGCCTGCTGAGCCAGAACAAGGCCAACGGCACCGTCAACGCCGATGATCGCGCGGCCTACATCCGCGTGGTTCTGGGCTGGCAGGCCTGACCGGTCCGTGAGCCGGTCGCGCAGCTCTGCGCCACCGACGTCCGGACCGCCGGGCGGAAAGCGCCGGATCGTCCCCAGGGGCGGTCCGGCGCCTTGCTTCCGGACACTTGGGCCGTGCAAGGGTGAGGGGCGGCACCATCGAGGATCGGCAGGGCCATCCGGTGCGGCCATGGGCCGACAATCAGCGGGCCTATGCAGCCGGCAGAGCACGTCTCTATATCCGATAATCGGTATTATGTCAGAAATATCCGTCGAGCATGGGGCTGGACGCAGGCCGTCGCGGACGGCAAAGTCGCATCCGCACCGTTTTCGAGGATATCCGAATGGCCGTCTCTACCCCCGTCTGCGACTTCGGCTGGCCTGCGCCCGACTTCCGTCTTCCCGGAACCGACGGACGCGACTGGTCCCTGAGCGACATCCGCGGCCCGCGCGGCACCCTGGTGATGTTCATCTGCAATCACTGTCCCTATGTGAAGGCCGTGATCGACCGCATCATCCGCGATGCGAAGGATCTTCAGGCGCTTGGCGTGGGTGTGGTGGCGATTTCGTCCAACGACGCCGCCGAATATCCCGAGGACGGTTTTGACGCGATGCGCGCCGAGGCCCGGCGGCTCGGCTTTCCGTTCCCGTATCTCTATGACGAATCCCAAAGCGTCGCAAAGGCTTACGGGGCGGCCTGCACGCCGGACTTCTTCGGTTTCGACGCCGGTCTCGGCCTTCAGTACCGGGGCCGGCTCGACGCCTCCGGCCGGGCGCCGGCCGCCCCTGATTCCCGGCGCGATCTGTTCGAGGCGATGAAACAGATCGCCGAGACCGGCCAGGGTCCGCGCGACCAGATCCCGTCCATGGGCTGCTCGATCAAGTGGAAGGCGGCCTGAAAGACAAACAAAAGCAGAGGGTTGAGGCCATGACCTGAAGTCAGGCCCGCGCCGGTCCATGCGATGGCGGCGGCGGGCCGGTCGTGGTCCCTGCCCGGCTCTGGCCGGTTTCACATTCAAATCTTGCTATGTGAAAATGCTGCGCTATATTGGCGCAAAGCGCGACGCAGGAGGAACATCATGACCGCCATGAAGCATCCCGAGGTGACGGCCTTCTTCGACGAGGCGACCTTCACCGTGACCTATGTGGTCAAGGATCCCGACAGCACGGCCTGTGCGATCGTCGATTCCGTGCTCGACTTCGACTACGCCTCGGGCCGTACCGACACCCGCTCGGCCGACGAGGTCATCGGCTTCGTCCGCGCACAGGGCCTGACGGTCGAGTGGCTGCTGGAATCGCACGTCCACGCCGACCACCTGTCGGCCGCCCCCTACATCCAGGAGCGTGTCGGCGGCAAGATCGGCATCGGCGACCGGATCACCGTGGTCCAGGACACCTTCGGCAAGATCTTCAACGAAGGCACCGAATTCCAGCGCGACGGGTCGCAGTTCGACCGGCTGTTCAAGGAAGGCGACACCTTCCGCGTCGGCGGTCTCGAGGGCCGCGTGCTGCACACGCCCGGCCACACGCCGGCCTGCCTGACGTATGTGATCGAGGACGCGGCCTTCGTGGGCGACACGCTGTTCATGCCGGATTTCGGCACGGCGCGCTGCGACTTCCCGGGCGGCTCGGCCGAGATGCTCTACGATTCGATCCAGAAGATCCTCGCCCTGCCCGACGAGACCCGGATCTTCACCGCGCATGACTACAAGGCGCCCGGCCGCGACCAGTACGCCTGGGAATCGACCGTGGGCGAGCAGAAGGCCAAGAACATCCATGTCGGCGCCGGCAAGGACAAGGAAACCTTCGTCAAGATGCGCAGCGAGCGCGACGCGAAGCTCGCGATGCCCAGGCTCATCATCCCGTCGTTGCAGGTCAACATGCGCGCGGGACAGATGCCGCCCCCGGACGACAACGGAAAGACCTACCTCAAGGTGCCGGTGAACGGGATCTGACGTGGGACAAGGGGGCCGGGCACACGCCCGGCCCCGTTTCAAGAACGGGTGTGGGAGCGCCCGAAGGGAGGGACAAGCGTGGAAATCAAGCCGATCGCGCCGAGCTTTGCGGCGTCGCCACAGATTCGACCCGAGGACGTGGCCCAGGCCGCGGCCGCCGGTTACAAGACCATCGTCTGCAACCGGCCGGACGGCGAGGCCGACGACCAGCCGCGTGCGGCCGAGATCGCCGAGGCCTGCCGGGCCGCGGGTATCGAGTTCCGCTACCTTCCGGTCAAGCCCGGCAAGATCACCGACGAGCTCTTGGCCTCCTTCGACGAGACGCTGCGCGGCTGCAAGGCGCCGATCCTCGGCTACTGCCGCACCGGCACGCGGTCGGCCACGGTCTGGGCGCTGGCGCGGTCGCGGATGCTGTCGCCCGATGCGATCCTCGCGGCCACCGGCCAGGCGGGCTATGACCTTTCGGGCCTGCGCCCGCGCATGGACGAGGCCTTCGGCGGCGTCGCAGCCCGGCGCGCGCCCGACACGTACGATGTACTGATCGTCGGCGGCGGTGCCGGCGGGGTGGCGACGGCCGCCTCGCTTCTGAAGCGCAGCCACAAGCTGCGCATCGCCATCGTCGAGCCGCGCGAGATCCATTACTACCAGCCGGGCTGGACGCTGGTCGGCGCCGGGGTCTTCGATCCCGCCCAGACCGTGCGGTCCTTCGAGGAGGTGCTGCCGGACGCGGTCAAGTGGATCCGCGGCGCGGTGGCCGAATTCCTGCCCGAGAAGAACGAGATCGCGCTCGAGAACGGCGAGCGCTACGGCTACCGCGCGCTGGTGCTCTGCCCGGGTCTCAAGCTCGACTGGGACGCGATCGAGGGGCTGAGCGAGACGCTGGGCAAGAACGGCGTCACGTCGAACTATCGTTACGATATGGCGCCTTACACCTGGGAGCTCGTGCAGAACCTGAGGACGGGCCGCGCGATCTTCACCCAGCCCGCGATGCCGATCAAATGCGCCGGCGCGCCGCAGAAGGCGATGTACCTGTCCGCCGACCACTGGTACCGCAACGGCCGCATCCCCGGCATCGAGGTCGAGTTCTGCCTGACCGGCAACGTGCTCTTCGGCGTGCCGGACTATGTGCCCGCGCTCATGGAATACGTGGATCGCTACAAGGCCGCGCTCAACTTCCAGCACACGCTGGTCAAGGTCGATGGGGCGCGCAAGGTCGCGACCTTCAAGGCCGTGACCGAGGACGGGACCGATCTGGTCGAGAAGCCCTTCGACATGCTCCATGTCTGCCCGCCGCAGACGGGTCTCGACGTGGTGCGGGCAAGTCCCCTCGCCGACGCTGCCGGCTGGGTCGCGGTCGATCCCGCCACGATGCAGAGCCCGAAATTCGCCAATGTCTTTGGCCTTGGCGATGCCTCGTCCGCCCCGAACGCCAAGACGGCGGCGGCGGTGCGCAAGCAGGCGCCGGTGGTCGCGGTGAACGTCATCGCCCATCTCGAGGGCCGCGAGCCGCAGGCCGCCTATGACGGCTACGGGTCCTGCCCGCTGACCGTCGAGAAGGGCAAGATCGTGCTGGCCGAGTTCCTCTACGGCGGCAAGGTGGCGCCGTCCTTCCCGAGCTGGATCATCAACGGCACCCGGCCGTCGCGCGCCGCCTGGTATCTGAAGGAACGCCTGCTGCCGCCGCTCTACTGGCAGGGCATGTTCAAGGGCCGCGAATACCTGGCCGAACCGCTGCGGTTCAGGAAGATCGCTGCCGAATAGGCGTCGGGCGGGGGCGGTGCGCGCCCCTGCCCCGTTCCAAGAAGGTCCATCCCCGTGAAGCTGCCTGCCCTGCCCCGTCCGACGCTTGCCGACGCCAAGCGCTATCTGCCGATCCTGACCTGGAGCCGGGAGTACACCCGCGACACGCTGGTCAACGACCTGCTGGCCGCGGTGATCGTGACGATCATGCTCATCCCGCAGTCGCTGGCCTATGCCATGCTCGCGGGGCTCCCGCCCGAGGTGGGGCTCTACGCCTCGATCGCGCCGCTCGTGCTCTACACGCTCTTCGGCACCGCGCGGGCGCTGGCGGTGGGTCCGGTCGCGGTGGCCTCGCTGATGACCGCGGCCGCGGTCAGCCCGCTGGCCGCGCAGGGGACGCCCGAATATCTGGGGGCGGCCATTGCGCTCGCGTTCCTGTCGGGGCTGATGCTGCTTGCGACCGGCTTCCTGCGGCTGGGGTTCATGGCGGCCTTCCTGTCGCATCCGGTGATCTCGGGCTTCATCTCGGCCTCGGGCATCCTGATCGCGGCCAGCCAGCTCAAGCACATCCTCGGCATCAAGGTCGAGGGCGACACGCTGCCGGAAATCGTCGGTGGCGTCCTCGGCCATCTCGGCCAGATCAACCTGCCGACCCTCGTCATCGGGGTCGCGGCCACCGGCTTCCTGTTCTGGGCCCGACAGCGGCTGAAACCCTTCCTCGTCGCGCGCGGCTTTGCCCCGAAGACCGCGGGACTTCTCAGCCGGACCGGCCCGGTCGTGGCGGTGGCCTTCACCGTCTTCGTGACCTGGCTCTTCGGCCTGAAGGATTGGGGGGTACGGATCGTGGGCGAGGTTCCGATGGGCCTGCCCTGGCCCACGCTTCCGCCCTTCGACCTGGAGCTCTGGTCGCAGCTCGCGGTGCCGGCTCTGATGATTTCCATCGTGGGCTACGTCGAGACGATCTCGGTCGCCCAGACGCTGGCGGCCAAGCGGCGCCAGCGCATCGATCCCGATCAGGAACTGATCGCGCTTGGCGCGGCCAACATCGGTGCGGCGGTTTCGGGCGGCTATCCGGTCACCGGCGGATTCGCCCGGTCGGTCGTCAACTTCGACGCCGGCGCCGAGACGCCGGCCGCCGGCGCCTACACCGCCGTCGGCATGGCGTTCGCGACCCTGTTCCTGACCCCTGCCCTCTACTACCTGCCGCAGGCCACGCTGGCCGCCACCATCATCGTCGCGGTCCTGAGCCTCGTCGATCTGGGCGCGATCGGCCGCACGCTCGCCTATTCGCGGGCCGACGGCGCCGCGATGCTGGCCACGATCCTCGTCACCCTGCTGATCGGGGTCGAGACCGGGATCACCGCGGGCGTGGTCCTGTCGATCGCGCTCCACCTCTACCGCACCTCGCGGCCGCATGTGGCGGTCGTGGGCCAGGTGCCGGGGACCGAGCACTTCCGCAACGTCGAGCGCCACGCGGTGGTCACCGCCCCCGAGGTGCTGTCGATCCGGGTGGACGAAAGCCTCTACTTCCCGAACGCGCGCTTTCTGGAGGATACGGTCTATGACCGCATCGCCGCCAATCCGGAGATCCGGCATGTCGTCCTGATGTTCCCGGCGGTGAACTTCGTCGATGCCTCGGCGCTCGAAAGCCTCGAGGCGATCAACCACCGGCTGAAGGACGCCGGCGTGGCGCTGCACCTCTCCGAGGTGAAGGGACCGGTGATGGACCGCCTCAAGCGCGCGCATTTCCTTGATGACCTGAGCGGGCGGGTGTTCCTCACCCAGTACGACGCGATGAAGCACCTCGCGCCCGAGATCACCGCCCGCACGCTTCAGGCCGCCCGCCGCGACACCCTGCGCGCCGCCGGGTAGAGGCCGGAGCCCGGCCGGCTGCGCGCGGCCTTGCCCGCGCGGCGCCACGCGCTCCGGGGGTCAGACCACGCCCTTTTCCAGAAAGGGCCGCCCGGTCAGGATGCGTTCGGGGCCGAGGTCGGCCAGGTCGAGGCTCTGGAAGCGGCCGGTCAGGATCAGCTCGGCCATGCCGCGCCCGACCGCCGGCGACTGCTGCAGCCCGTGCCCGGAGAACCCGGTCGCCACGTAGAAGTTGTCATACCCCGGCCAGAGCCCCAGGATCGCGTTCTGGTCGAGCGTGTTGTAGTCGTAGTGCCCGACCCAAGCCCGCACGACCTTGACGGCATCGAAGCCTTCGCACCGGGCGTAGAGCTTCGGCCAGATCAGCGCCTCGAACTGGTCGAGGTCCGGGTCCCAGTCCTGGGGATCGCAGGGCCCGTCCTCGTCGGGCACGGTCGCGGTGATCCACTGGCCGTGCTCGGGACGCAGGTAGACCCCCGAATGGTCGATGATGAGCGGCGCCTCGGGGTGGCGCGCGTTCGGCGCATCGACCACGAAGACGGTGCGCTTGCGCGGCTCGACCGGCAGGGCGATCCCGGCCAGGGCGCAGACCGCGGCCGAGGCGGTGCCGGCCGCGCAGAGCACCGCCCCCGCGGACTCGCAGGATCCGTCGTCCAGCCGCACGCCGGTGATCCGGCCCCCGCCGCGGTCAAGCCCGGTGACGCGGGCCTTGCGGAAGGTCACGCCGCGGGCCCGGGCCGCGTTGCGGAACCCCGACAGCAGGCCCATGTTGTCGAACCACCCCTCGTCCCGCGGGCCGAAGCTGCCGGCGGTCACGTCGTGGACGGTCATCCAGGGCCAGCGCGCCGCCAGCGCCTCGGGGTCGAGCACCTCGGTCGCGGCGCCGAGACCGCGCTGCATCTCTGCCAGCTTCTCGAGATGCGCGCGCCCCGCCGCGCTGCCGGCGAGGAACAGATAGCCGTTTTCCTTCAGCCCCAGCGACGGCACCCCGCCCTCCGGCCCTATGCGCTCGGCGAAGTTGCGGATGAAATCGACGCCGAATCGCGAGATCCGCACGTTCACCGGGTTCGAGAACTGCGAGCGCACCGAGGCCACCGACAGAGCCGTGGCCGAGCGCGCGTAGGTCGGATCCGGCTCGGCCACCAGGATGCGCAGCTGCGGGTCCATGCCCGCCAGCCACCAGGCCGTCGAGGCCCCGGTTACCGCCCCCCCGATCACGATCGCATCCCAGGTCATCGCTCGCCTCCTTCCGTCGCGCGCCCTCGCTAGCACGCGCCGGCGCGCTGTTACAGGGGAGGCAGCGCCCGCATCGGACACCCCCTCGACAGGCAGGCGGCCGCGTGTCATCAATCAACGAGGGGATGAGTTGATGGATGCGCCCGCCATTTGTCGGGCCATTGCGATGGTGAGCGTTTGTGATTTGGGCCATCCCTCGGCCGGGCTTCCGGTCGCGGATCGCAAAAGGCATAAGCCCTGGGAGGGGCAGGGTTGGATGGTTCGGGCAGAGAGCATCTGCACGCATCTGGAGAAAGTGCTCGACGCCAGCTCCATCGAGGAGATCTGGGCCCTGCATACGGCCCGGATGGCGGAGTACGGCTTTGACCGGCTTCTCTACGGGTTCACCCGGTTCCGCACCAACAACTTCTTCGGCAACGTCGACGATCTTCTGGTCCTGTCCAACCACGACGCCGACTACCTCCAGACCTTCCTGCACGACGGGCTTTATCACCACGCGCCGATGGTGAAATGGGCCGCCGCCCATGAGGGCGCCTGCTCGTGGCGGATCATCGAGGAGATGATCCAGCAGAACGCGCTGACGCCGGCCGAGCTGAAGGTGGTCGAGTTCAACCTCAAGATGGGGGTGCGCGCCGGCTATTCGCTCAGCTTCCGCGATGTCTCGGTGCGCGCCAAGGGGGCGATCGGGCTGGCGGCGCGGCGCGGGCTGTCGCAGCGCGATGTGGACGAGATCTGGGCCGAGCACGGGCGCGACCTGACGGTCATCAACACCGTGACCCATCTGCGCATCACCTCGATGCCCTTCGCCACCTCGCGCCGCGCCCTGACCCCGCGCCAGCGCGAGGCGCTGGAATGGGTCGGCGACGGCAAGACCACGCAGGACATTGCCACCATCATGGGGCTGACCCCCGCGACGGTGGAAAAGCACCTGCGCCTGGCCCGCGAGGCGCTGGACGTGGACACCACGACGCAGGCCGTCCTTAAGGCCTCGTTCCAGAACCAGATCTTCATCGTTCCGAGCTGACGGCCCCGGCCCGCGGTCTGACCGCCGGTGGGCTAGGACGGGTACGGTTTCCCTGACTTCCCTGACCCTGCGTTAAGGGGCAAAGTCGAAGTGTTCCGTGAGTGGTGGCTTTTGCCAGGAACATCGGTTCCGACCGGCCCGCGCATTTCCGCGGGGGAAGGAACTTCCGGGAAACCGGACGCCGGCCTGTCGGGTGTATAGTCAACCCGGCAGGTTCGGTCCAGGAAGACGCGCCCTGTCCTCATCCCCAACAGGTGCGGCGCGGTTTCCGGCGGTGCGCGTCGTGCGGGCGCGCACCGCCGCTTTTGGCGCTGGTCCGGCCCCTCCCCCGGGCTCGTCCCGCGCGTTCCGCCGCTCGATGACGCGGGCCTCGCGGGCCAGAGTCGCGGCTTCTGCGGCGGCGAGCCGACCGTCGTGGGTATTCAGGACATGGTCGGGAAGCGTGGTCTTTTCGGCGCCGAGACAGCCGGAAGGCACGGTGACGGGACCCGGCCCGCCCCGGCGGGTCTGCGTCGGGAAGGGGCGCGCATGAAAAAGGGGCGCCGGATCGCTCCGACGCCCCCCGAAAGCCGTCCGGACGGTTCAGCCGCCGAGGGTCTTGGCGACCTCGGCCGCGAAATCCTCCTGCTTCTTCTCGACGCCCTCGCCCACGGCGACGCGGGCGTAGCCGGTGATCTCGACACCGGCCTCCCTGGCCGCCTGCTCGACCGTCACATCGGGGTTGATGACGAAGGCCTGGCCCAGCAGGGTGTTTTCGGCGAGGAACTTCTTCATCCGGCCCGGGATGATGTTGTTGTGGATCACCGCTTCCGGCTTCGGCTTGGCCGAGCTCGCGTTCTCTTCCAGCGCCTTGGCGGTCTGGACGGCGAGCTCGCGCTCGAGGATCGCCGGATCGAGCGTCGCTTCGGACAGCGACAGCGGGTTGGTCGCCGCGATGTGCATCGCGAACTGGCGGCCGATCGCCTGCGCCTTGTCCTTCGGCCCCTTCAGAGCGACCAGCACGCCGATCTTGCCCAGGCCCTCGGCGGCCATGTTGTGGACGTAGGACACGATGGTGTCGCCCTCGAGCACATGCATCCGGCGCAGGTTCATGTTCTCGCCGATGCGGGCGATGGTCTCGTTCAGCACCTCCTGCACGGGCTTGCCGTTCAGATCGGCGGCCTGAAGGACCTCGATCGTGTCGGCGGTCTGCAGCGCGATCTTGGTGACTTCGGCGACGAGGCTCTGGAAATCGGCGTTCTTGGCGACGAAGTCGGTTTCCGAGTTGATCTCGACGGCCACGCCCCGGCCGTCGCGGACGGCGACGCCGACCAGCCCCTCGGCCGCGACGCGATCGGCCTTCTTGGCGGCCTTGGCGAGGCCCTTGGTGCGCAGCCAGTCCACGGCGGCGTCCATGTCGCCGTCGGTTTCGGTCAGCGCCTTCTTCGCATCCATCATGCCCGCGCCGGTCGTGTCGCGCAGTTCCTTCACCATCTGGGCGGTGATCGCCATTTCGGCTCTCCTTGAAGTCTGGAATGGGTCAGGCGGGGAGTATCCCCGCCTGATGAAAGCTCCGTGACAGGCGCCACCGCGCCCGCGGGATCAGGCGTCGGCCTCTGCGGCCAGCGCTTCCTCGACTGGCGCCTCGTCCAGCGCACCGAGGTCGATGCCCGCGGCGCCCATCTGGGCGGTCATGCCGTCAAGGGCGGCGCGCGAGACCAGATCGCAGTAGAGCGCGATGGCGCGGGCCGCGTCGTCGTTGCCGGGGATCACGTAGGTCACGCCCTTGGGCGAGCAGTTGGTGTCCACGACGGCCACGACCGGAATGCCGAGCTTCTGGGCCTCGAGGATCGCCAGATCCTCCTTGCCCACGTCGATCACGAACAGCAGGTCCGGCAGACCGCCCATCTCGCGGATGCCGCCGAGCGAGGCCTGGAGTTTCGCCTGCTCGCGCTCCATGCCGAGGCGTTCCTTCTTGGTCAGCCCCTCGCCGCCCGCGGCCAGGATCTCGTCGATCTGCTTCAGGCGCTGGATCGACTGGCTCACGGTCTTCCAGTTGGTCAGCGTGCCACCGAGCCAGCGGTGGTTCATGTAGTACTGGGCCGATTTCTCGGCCGCCTCGGCCACGGCCTTCTGCGCGGTGCGCTTGGTGCCGACGAACAGGATGCGGCCGCCCTTGGCCACGGTATCGCGGATCACCTTCAGCGCGGCGTCGAGCATCGGCACCGTCTGGGTCAGGTCGATGATGTGGATGCCGTTGCGGTCGCCGTAGATGTATTCGGCCATCTTCGGATTCCAGCGCTGGGTCTGGTGGCCGAAGTGAACGCCAGCCTCGAGCAGCTGGCGCATGGTGAATTCGGGAAGCGCCATCGTGGTTCCTTTCCGGTTTGCGCCTCGGCGGGACGTCTCAGGGGTTTCCCCCCAACCGGCGGACCCTCGGGGATGTCTCCCCCTCGGGCCCAGGCCCCGCCTGTGAAGTAGCGCGCGTCTAGGCCATCCGGACGACTTTGGCAAGTCCCCGGCTGTCATGCGCCGGCCGGCCGGCGGTGTCCCGCCCCTTGCGCCCCGCCCAGCCTTCGGCGATGACACCACCATGAGCGCGCGCCCGCCCGACATCCTCTGCATCGGATCGGTCCTCTGGGACGTGATCGGCCGTTCGCCGGTCGCCATGCCGCCGGGGGCCGACGTGCCGGGACGCATCACCCGCCTTCCGGGGGGCGTGGCGCTGAACATCGCGATGATGCTGGCGCGCTTCGGCCTGCGCCCGGCGCTTCTGTCGGCGGTCGGGCAGGACGGCGAGGGCGAGGACCTGGTGGCGGCCTGCCAGCGGATGGGCCTCGTCTGCGACTGGCTCTGCCGGCCCGCGGACCGGCCGACCGACCGCTACATGGCGATCGAGGGCCCGCAGGGGCTGGTGGCGGCCATTGCCGACGCGCAGTCGCTCGAGGCCGTGGGCGCACGGATCCTCGCGCCCCTGCGCGACGGCCGGCTCGGCAGCCGCGACGCGCCCTGGGCGGGGCCGATCGCGCTGGACGGCAACCTGACCGAGGCCCTTCTGTCCGAGATCGCGCGATCTCCCGAATTCGCCCGCGCCGACCTGCGCGTTGCGCCCGCAAGCCCCGGCAAGGCCGAACGGCTGGCGCCGCTTCTGTCCGCGCCGAACGTGACGCTTTACGTGAACCTCGCCGAGGCGCGCATCCTCGGCGGGCACCGCTACGCCGATGCCGCCGAGGCGGCGGCGGGGCTCGTGGCGCGCGGCGCCCGCCGGGTGCTGGTCACCGATGGCGGCGGTCCGGCCGCCGACGGGGCGCCCGACGGCGTGATCGGCGCCAGCCCGCCGCGCGTCCGTCCGGCCCGCGTCACCGGCGCCGGCGACACCTTCATGGCCGCCCATCTGGTGGCCGAACGGCGCGGCGCCGGCCGCGCGCAGGCGCTCTCGGCCGGACTGGCCGCAGCCGCGGCCTATGTCGAGGGAGACACCGCATCATGACGCACCCGACCCTGCCGCTGGTGTTCGCGCCCGAGGTTGCCCAGGCCCGCGCCGGGAAGGTGCCGCTCGTTGCGCTCGAATCCACCATCATCACCCACGGCATGCCCTATCCGCAGAACCTCGAGACCGCCCGCGCGGTCGAGGCGGCGGTGCGCGACGCGGGGGCGGTGCCGGCGACCATCGCGGTCATGGACGGCCGCATCCACATCGGTCTCAGCGCGCCGCTTCTCGACCGTCTGGCGCGCACGCCCGAGGCGCTGAAGCTGTCGCGCGCCGATCTGGCGGTCTGCCTCGAGTCGGGCGCGACCGGCGCGACCACGGTGGCCGCGACCATGATCTGCGCACATCTCGCCGGGATCGGGGTCTTTGCCACCGGCGGCATCGGCGGCGTGCACCGCGGCGCCGAGTCAAGCTTCGACATCTCGGCCGACCTGCGCGAGCTGTCGCTGACCCCGGTGACGGTCGTCGCCGCCGGCGCCAAGGCGATCCTCGACCTGCCGAAGACGCTCGAGGTACTGGAAACCCTCGGCGTGCCGGTCATCGCCTACGGGCAGGACGCCTTCCCGGCCTTCTGGTCGCGCGATTCCGGGCTGAAGGCGCCGCTGCGCCTCGACAGCGCGCGCGCGATCGCCCGCGCGCACAAGACCCGGGCGGCGCTCGGCCTGCCGGGCGGCCAGCTGGTGGCCAACCCGATCCCCGCAGAGGCCGAGATCCCGCGCGCCGAGATCGGGCCGGTCATCGAGGCGGCGCTGGCCGAGGCCGAGGCGCAGGGGACCAGCGCCAAGGCGGTGACGCCGTTCCTGTTGAAGCGCATCTTCGAGATGACCGGGGGCCGGTCACTTGCGGCGAACATCGCGCTGGTGCTTGCGAACGCCCGGCTTGCCGCCGAAATCGCCCGCGAACTCGGCACGGCGGGATGACGGGCGGGCCCGTTCGCGGACAATCGTGCGCTGACCCATTGTGACCGCCCCCGGGCCTCTCTAGATTCGCGCTGAACGAGGGCAGGACCGATGACAGGCGACACCAACCACGGGCCGACGCACGGCGAGGACCACCACCGCAAACGCGGCCTGGTCGGCCGCCTGCGCGCCAACTTCCTGACCGGGCTCATCGTCGTGCTTCCGATCGGGCTGACCATCTGGCTGGCCTGGTCGGCGATCGGCTGGATCGACGGCTGGATCTTGCCGCTGATTCCCGCGCCCTACCAGCCGCAGCGCTGGATCGGATGGAACATCCCCGGCGTCGGTCTGGCGATCTTCCTCGTCTTCACCGCCCTCATCGGCTGGGCGGCCAAGGGGCTGATCGGACGCTCGCTCATCGGTTGGGGCGAGCGGCTGGTGGCCCGAATGCCGATCGTGCGCTCGGTCTACAACGGGCTGAAGCAGATCGCCGAGACCGTCTTCGCCCAGTCCGAGTCGAACTTCGAGCACGCCTGCCTGCTGGAATACCCCCGCAAGGGCATCTGGGGCGTGGGCTTCGTCTCGACGCGGGCCAAGGGCGAGATCGCCGAGAGGATTCCCGAGGACGAGATCCTCACCGTCTTCGTGCCGACCACGCCGAACCCGACCTCGGGGTTCCTGCTCTACGTGCCGCGCCGCGACGTGATCCTTCTCGACCGGATGAGCGTCGAGGACGCGGCCAAGCTCATCATCTCGGCCGGCCTCGTCTATCCGTCCGAACGCGGCGCCGAGACGCCCGAGGCGCTTCCCCCGGCCCGGAACGCATAAAAAAACGCCCGCGCGAGGCGGGCGTTAAGTTATTGAGGCAGGTTTCATACAGGCAAGAAACCTATCGAGCAGTGCCCCCTTTATAGCGGCTCGCCCGCGGCAGTCCAAGCTAAAAGTTTGAAAAGGCAGGGCGGCGGGGGTAGCCTCGGGTCAACCACAACGAGCAGCCGGGATTGTCCCGACCATGACCATCCATCCCCTGCCCCGGCTTCGGGGTCTGCTGGCCGCGGCCGTCGTTGCGTCAACGGCCCTGCCGTCCCTGGCCGAGCCGCGCCACGGCATAGCTATGTATGGAGAGCCGGCCCTCCCCCCGGATTTTGTGTCGCTGCCCTACGCGAACCCCGACGCCCCCAAGGGCGGGCGCGTCGTCCTGGCCGAGGTGGGCACCTTCGATTCGCTCAATCCCTACACCCTCAAGGGCACCGCGCCCTGGGGACTCGGCCTGCACACGGTCGAGACGCTGATGGCGCGCTCAATCGACGAGCCCTTCACGCTCTACGGGCTCCTGGCCGAATCGGTCGAGACCGACCCGGCCCGCAGCTGGGTCGAGTTCACCCTGCGCGAGGGCGCGCGATTCTCGGATCAATCCCCCGTGACCGTCGAGGATGTGATCTGGAGCTTCGAGACGCTCGGGACGAAGGGCGCGCCGCGCTACCGCGGCGCCTGGGCCAAGGTCGCGGGGATCGCGCAGACCGGGCCGCGCAGCCTGCGCATCACCTTCAAGGTGCCCGACCGGGAACTGCCGCTGCTCATGGGCCTGCGGCCGGTGCTGAAGAAGGCGCAGTACGCGGGGCGCGACTTCGCCGAGGTCGCCGACGAGGCACCGATCGGATCGGGCGCCTATGTGGTGGACCGCGTCGATCCCGGCCGGTCGATCCGCTTCCGCCGCAACCCCGACTGGTGGGGCAAGGATCTGCCGGTGAACCGCGGCCAGCAGAACCTCGACGAGATCCGCTACGACTATTTCGGCGACGCGACCGTCGCCTTCGAGGCGTTCAAGGCGGGCGAGGTCACAGTCTGGCGCGAGGCCAACCCGGTCCGCTGGGCGACGAGCTTCGCCTTTCCGGCCGTGACCTCGGGCGCGGTGGTCCGCGAAGAGATCGCGCACCGCCGCCCCTCGGGGATCATCGGTCTGGTGATGAACACCCGCAAGCCGCAGCTGGCCGACTGGCGGGTGCGCGAGGCGCTGATCCTGGCCTTCAACTTCCCGTTCATCAATCAGGCGCTGAACGGCGGGACCGAGCCGCGGATCACCTCCTATTTCGCGAACTCGGATCTGGCCGCGGGCGACGGGCCGGCCGAGGGCGCGGTGGCCGACCTGCTTGCCCCATTTGCCGCCAGCCTGCCGCCGGGCGCGCTCGACGGCTACACCCTGCCCGAGGGCAGCCCCGACGAGCTGAACCGGCGCGACATGCGCAAGGCGGTGGCGCTGCTCGAGGAGGCCGGCTGGTCGGCAGAGGGCGGCACGCTGCACGACGCCGCCGGCGCGCCCTTCCGGCTCGAAATCCTGCTGCCGCAGGGCTCGGCCGAGGTGCAGGCGATGGTGGACATCTACACCGAGGCGCTGAAGCGCCTGGGCATCACCCCCACCGTCACCGTGGCCGACCCCGCGCAATACCGTCAGCGTCAGGACAGCTACGATTTCGACATGACCTGGATCGTCCGCGCGCTGTCGCTCAGCCCCGGCAACGAGCAGAAGCTCTACTGGGGCGCGGCGGGCGTGACCGAACCCGGCTCGCGCAATCTGATGGGCATGAACGTGCCCGCGGCCGAGGCGCTGATCGACCGGATGCTGAACGCGGACGACCCGACCGACTTCACCGCCGCCGCGAAGGCGCTCGACCGGGTGCTGACGGCGGGGCGCTATGTGGTGCCGGTCTGGTTCGCCCGGGTCTCGCGCATCGCGCATGACGCGCATCTTCACCATCCAGACCGAATTCCGCTATACGGCGACTGGCCGGGCTTCCTTCCCGAGGTCTGGTGGTACGAAAACTGAGACGTCACGAGCAGAAAAGGCGGCAAGCCAATGAAAAAATTCATGAAACCTGTCCTCCTTCTTGCAGCTCTCGCCCTGGGGGCCTGCAACACCATCGCCGGGGTCGGCGACGACATGTCGGCCGGCGCGCGCAAGGTGCAAAGCTGGTTCTGACCCGGCCCCGCGGGCCGTCACCAACCTGTTACAGGACCGGGCTAGACGGGCCCCATGAACATGCTCGTTCTTTGCACCGGCAATTCGGCGCGCTCGATCCTGCTCGAGGCGATCCTCAACCACGAGGCCGGCCAGAGGGTGCATGTCTGGTCGGCGGGACCGCGGCCCGGGGGCAGCGTCCATCCGCAGGCGCTCGCTCTCCTGCGCGCGAAGGGCATCGACACCACCGGGGCGCGGTCCAAGTCCCTGGACGAGTTCGCCGAGCCCGACGCGCCGCGCATGGACATCGTCCTTGCCCTCCGCGCTGAGACCGAGGCGGATCCCTGCCCGCCCCTCTCCGGCGCGCCGATCCGCGCCGAGTGGCGGCTCGACGATCCCGCCGCCGTACCCGAGGCCGACCAGCCCGCCGCCTTCGCCCGCGCCTTCGCGACGCTGGAGCGGCGCGCAGGCGCCCTTCTCGCGCTGCCGCTCGAAACGCTCGACGCGGCGGCCCTGACGCGCGAACTGGACCGGATCGGCAGTCTCTAGTCGCACACCCGGCAGCCCCGGCCCCGGGTCGCAGCGCCGCGCCGGTCCCCGGCCCTGCCCGATGCCCGCCCTGCCCCCACTCCCCTGCGGCCAAGGCCCTTGGCGCGGCCCGGATCCGGGTGCAAGACTGGACGGCGCACGTCTAGGGAATCAAGACCATGAAATGGCACCACGTTCAGGAAAACTGGCCGGCCTTCTTCGAGGCGATCATCGACCGTTGGCCCGACGCCGACGAGGCCGAGCTGGAGGAGATCGACGGCGACCAGCGCGCCTTCATCGGCTACATCGCCGAGCTGACCGGGCAGGAGCCCGCGGACGCGCGCGACGAGATCCGCGAATGGCTCGCGGGCGAGCTGCCGTCGGATGTGGTCATGGACCCGCGCCACGACGACCATTCGATCCGCCTGTCGGGGAAATACATCCCCGAGGGCGAGGATGAATCGGACGACGATTCCCGCTTCGGCGACGACGACGCCTGAACCTCCGCCCATCGCGGACGGCCGCGGCCGCGGCTGTGCATTCCCGCCCATCCGGTTGTGCGGCCGGCCGGAACCCCTTGCGGCGGCCGGTCTGCGGGCGTAGCGATGCCCCGCCGGGGAACAGGAATGCGTGCGGTGGTCCGTCTCGACATCATTTCCGATCTCGCCTGCCCCTGGTGCTATGTGGGCAAGGGGCTGCTTGACCGTGCGCTGGCCGAGCGTCCGGGCCATCCCTTCCGCATCGAATGGCACCCCTTCCAGCTCAACCCCGACCTTCCGCCGGAAGGCATGGCGCGGGCGGCCTACATGGCCGCCAAGTTCGGCGGCCCTGAGGCGGTGCGGCGCGTGCACGAGCCTCTGGTCGCCCGGGCCGCCGAGGCGGGGCTGCCGCTTGACCTCGACGCGATCACCCGCACGCCGAACACGCTGGACGCGCACCGCCTGGTCGGCTGGGCCGGTCTCGAGGGGCTTCAGTCCGAGGTGGTCGATCGTCTGATGCGCGCCTACTGGGCCGAGGGCCGCGACATCGGCAAAGCCGAGACGCTGGCGGGCCTTGCCGGCGAGGCGGGCATGGACAGCGCCGTGGTCGCGCGCCTGCTGGCGTCGGACGCCGACCGCGACACCGTCACCGCGCGGGCGACCCACGCGCGCGAAAGGGGCGTCACGGGCGTGCCGAGCTTCATTCTGGCCGACCGCTACGTGCTTCAGGGCGCCCAGCCGGTCGCCCTCTGGCTTCAGGTCATCGACGAGCTGGAAGCGCAAGGCGCCGGTGACGAGGCATGACCGGCCGGCGTCTGGGGCTGGTGGAGTTCACCGCGATGATGGCGATGCTCTTCGCCACCATCGCCTTCTCCATCGACGCGATGCTGCCCGCCCTGCCCGAGATCGCGCGCGAGCTGACGCCGCTCGACATCAACCGCGCCCAGCTCGTGCTCGCGGCCTTCGTCTTCGGCATGGGGGCGGGCACGCTGGCCGCCGGGCCGCTCTCCGACAGCCTCGGCCGCAAGCCGGTGATCGCCGCGGGGTTTGCGCTCTACATCCTCGGCGCGGTGCTGGCCTACCGCGCGCCCTCGCTGGACTGGCTTCTGGCGGCGCGGCTGATCCAGGGGCTGGGCGTGGCCGGCCCCCGCATCGTCGGGCTCGCCCTGGTGCGCGATCTCTACGCGGGGCGCGAGATGGCGCGCGTCACCTCCTTCGTGATGACCGTGTTCATGATCGTGCCCGCGCTGGCCCCGTCGATCGGCGCGCTCATCATCCACGCCGCCGGCTGGCGGGGCGTGTTCGTGGCCTTCGTCCTCTTCGGGACGGTGGCGCTTGCCTGGGTGGGGATGCGCCAGCCGGAAACGCTGGCCCCGGACCGGCGCCGTCCGCTGTCGGTCGCAAGCCTCTGGACGGCCGCGCGCGAGGTGCTGACCAGCCGCGAGGTGATGACCTATGCGCTCGTCATGACGCTGGGCTTCGGCCAGATGTTCGCGCTCCTGTCCTCGGCCCAGCAGATCTTCGGCGAGACCTACGGGCGCGCCGAGGGCTTCCCGCTGTGGTTCGCGGCGATGGCGGTGCTGGCGGGGGGCGCCGGTCCGCTCAACGCCCGCATGGTGACGCGGGTCGGCATGCGCCAGATGGTGGGCCGCGCCTACGCCGCGCAGGCGGTCTCGACGCTGGTCGTGGTCGGGCTCATGTCGGTGCTGACCGGGGATGCGGCCTTTGCGCTCTTCTTCCTTTGGGCCACCAGCGTGTTCTTCATGGCCGGGCTGACCTTCGGGAACCTGAACGCGCTGGCACTCCAGCGCATGGGCCACATCGCCGGCATGGCCGCGTCGATCGTCTCGGCGATCTCGACCATGATGGCGGTGGTGATCGCGGCGCCGGTCGGGCTGGCCTTCGACGGCACGCCGCGGCCGGTGATGATCGGCGTGCTGCTCTGTTCGGCTCTGGCCTGGCTTCTGATGCGCACCACGCGGGTCTTTGCCCGGGCCTGACCCGCGCGGACCGTCGGCGGCGGGCAGAAAAAGGCCCGGCCGGGCGGTGCCGCGGCCGGGCCTGCAATCGGGTGACGCCGACGTCAGGCGCGGCGGCGCGTGATCCGGCGCAGAAGCGCCCCGAAGCCGAGGGCGCCGGCCAGAAGCGGCAGGCCCGCAGGCGCCGGCACCGGTGCCGGCGGCGTCGGCGCCGTCGGGACCGAAGCGCGCGGCGCGCCGAAGGTGACGTTGTCCATGCCGAAGGCCTCGGTCAGCGGCAGCGCGCGCAGCACGACCTGGGTGAAGGCGGTGTCGCTGATGAAGCCGAAGAAGCTCCGCACCGAGGGCGTCACCACCGGCGGCAGCACCGTCTGCCCGAGCACCTCGAAGAGGCTGCGCTGGCCCTGCCCCTTGTCGTTGAACGCGCCGAAATCCGCGCCGAAGCCGTAGACCGGATTGGCGAAGGTGAACACCATCGTCTGGTTGTTGGTCAGGCCGCCGAAGACCTGCCGGCTGTTCGACGCGTAAAGCGGATCGACCCAGGCCTTCTTGTCGCCGATGAAGTTCCAGCTTGCGCTGGGCTGGCTGAAGGCCTGAAGCGTGAATCCGTTGAGCTGCACCGGCGCCCCGACCAGCGTCGTCTTGGCTGGGACGCTCTCGAAGGTCTCGATGGTGAGGCTGCCGAGCGCGGCCTCGAAGGACGTCCGGTCCGTGTAGCTGACGATGGCCGCGGAGGCGATCGACGGGATCGCCGCGCAGGCCGCGGACAGAAGAAGAAATCGCATTTGCACCACCCGATTGCCCAAAAAAAGCCATTAACGCTTAGACCGGGTCGGACGGCCGCGATAGGGGGAAACACACAAGATCCCGCACGACGCGGCGCGCCAGACACAGTGTGTTGACTTTGGCGTTATTGTTTCCGGGCGGGGCGCGGCGATCCGGCAGTACTGCCGCCTTTCGCGGCACGCCCCGGCGACTCGGGGGCGGGCGGACGCGGACCGGCGGCCTTTTCGGCCAGGTCCTTCGCGATCTGGAAGGCGCCCTTGATCCGCTCGGCGTCCGAGGAGAAGGCGCGCGCGATCACCAGCCGGTTGTCCTTGATGCGGGCCTGCCCGGCCTGCGCCTGAAGGTATTCCACCAGTCCGGCCGGATTGGCGAACCGATCCTGGAGGAACTGGACGGTGGCGCCCTTGGGTCCGATGTCGAGCCGCGCGATCCCGGCGCGCCGACAGGCGCCCTTGACGCGAACGACCAGAAGCAAGGTGTTGACCTCGCGCGGCAATTCCCCGAACCGGTCGATCAGCTCCGCGGCAAAGCCCTCGAGCTCGACCTTGGTCGAGAGCGACGAGAGCCGCCGGTAGAGCCCGAGCCGCACGTCGAGGTCCGGCACATAGGTGTCGGGGATCAGCACCGGCACGCCGAGGTTGATCTGCGGCGACCAGTCGCCGTCGGTCTCGGCCACAGCCAGATCGCCGGCCTTGAGCCGCGCGATCGTTTCCTCGAGCATCTGCTGGTAGAGTTCGTAGCCCACTTCCTTGATGTGGCCGGACTGCTCCTCGCCCAGAAGGTTGCCGGCCCCGCGCAGGTCGAGATCCTGCGAGGCGAGCGAGAACCCCGCCCCGAGACTGTCGAGCGAACCGAGCAGCCGCAACCGCTTTTCCGCGTTCGGCGTCAGCGGGTTGCGCGGCTTTGTTGTCAGGTAGCAATAGGCGCGGACCTTGGCGCGCCCGACCCGCCCCCGGATCTGGTAGAGCTGCGACAGCCCGAACATGTCGGCGCGGTGGACGATCATGGTGTTGGCGGTCGGGATGTCGAGACCGGATTCGACGATGGTCGTGGCCAGCAGCACGTCGTATTTGCCGTCGTAGAAGGCGTTCATCCGGTCGTCGAGCTCGCCCGCCGCCATCTGGCCGTGCGCCACCACAACGCTCACCTCGGGTACATGGCTGCGCAGGAACTCCTCGATCTCGGGCAGGTCGCTGATGCGGGGCACCACGTAGAAGGACTGGCCGCCGCGGAATCGCTCGCGCAGGAGCGCCTCGCGGATCGTCACCGCGTCGAACTCGCTCACATAGGTGCGGATCGCCAGCCGGTCGACCGGGGGCGTCGCGATGATCGACAGATCCCGCACCCCCGACAGCGACAGTTGCAGCGTGCGCGGGATCGGCGTCGCGGTCAGGGTCAGGACGTGGATTTCCGAGCGCAGCTCCTTGAGGCGCTCCTTGTGGGCGACGCCGAAATGCTGTTCCTCGTCAATGACAAGAAGGCCGAGGTTGAAGAACCGCACCCCCTTGGCCAGCACCGCATGGGTGCCCACTACGATGTCCACGGTCCCCTCGGCCAGACCCTGCCGCGTGCGGTCGGCATCGCGCGCCGAGACGAAGCGCGACAGCGGCCGCACCTCGATCCCGGTGCCGCGGAACCGCTCCGAAAAGGTGCGGAAATGCTGGCGTGCGAGAAGCGTGGTCGGCGCGATCACCGCCACCTGCGCGCCGGACTGCACGGCGACGAAGGCCGCGCGCATGGCAACCTCGGTCTTGCCGAAGCCCACGTCGCCCACCACCAGCCGGTCCATCGGCCGGCCCGCGCGCAGGTCCGCGACCACATCGGCGATGGCCGAAAGCTGGTCGTCGGTCTCCTGATAGGGAAAGCGCGCCGCGAAGGCGTCCCATTCATGATGCGGCGCCTCCATGATCGGGGCCGCCCGCAAGAGCCGCTCGGCCGCGATCCGCATCAGCCGGTCGGCGATCTGGCGGATGCGTTCCTTGAGCCGCGCCTTCTTGGCCTGCCAGGCGCCGCCGCCGAGCTTGTCGAGAAGCCCCTCCTCGTGGCCGTAGCGCGACAGAAGCTCGATGTTCTCGACCGGCAGGAACAGCCGGTCGCCGCCGGCGTATTCCAGCGCCACGCATTCATGCGGCGCGCCGAGCGCGGTGATGGTCTCAAGCCCCTTGTAGCGCCCGACCCCGTGCTCGACATGCACCACCAGATCGCCCGGCGACAGCGACTGCGCCTCGGTCAGGAAGTTGTCGGCGCGCCGGCGCTTGCGGGCGGACCGGATCAGCCGCTCGCCCAGCACGTCCTGTTCGGAGATCACGGTCAGGCCCTCGGCCTCGAAGCCGTGCTCGAGCGGCCAGACAGCGAGCGACAGGCCCGAGGTGCCCACGTCGCGGATGTCGCGCGCAAGCCGCGCGCCGGTCAGACCCTCGTCCTCGATCAGCCCCTTCAGCCGCTCGCGGGCGCCGTCCGAGTAGCTCGCGACCACCACGGCGCCCTGCCGCAGGCGCGTCTGAACGTGATCGACCAGTGCCTTGAAGAGGCTCACGTTTTCCAGTTGCCTCTCTGGCGCGAAATTGCGCCCGATCCGCCCGCCTGCGTCCAGAGCCCCCGGCCCGGTCGGCTGGGGCAGCACCGAGAGCTGCACCGTGCGCCGCCCCGCGAGCGCCGCGTCCCAGGCGGTCTCGTCCAGGTAGAGAAGCCCCGGCGGGCAGGGCTTGTAGACCGAATCCACCCGGTCGCGCCGGCCCATCGCCTCGCGCCGCGCGTCGTAGGCATCGTCCACCGCCTCCCACCGCGCCAGCCGCGCCGGCGCGGTCTGGTCGTCGAGCATGACCGTGGCCTCGGGCACGTAGTCGAAGAGCGTCTCGAGCCGGTCGTGGAAGAAGGGCAGCCAGTGCTCCATGCCCGAATGCTTGCGCCCGGCGCTCACCGCCTCGTAGAGCGGATCGTCGGTGCCGGCCGCGCCGAACTCGAGCCGGTAGTTCTGGCGGAACCGGGTGATGGCGGCCTCGTCGAGGATGACCTCCGAAACCGGCGCGAGTTCCACGGCGGTCAGCTTTTCGGTGGTGCGCTGTGTGGCCGCGTCGAACCGGCGCGCGCCTTCCAGCACGTCCCCGAAGAGGTCGAGCCGCACCGGACCGCCGGACCCCGGCGGATAGATGTCGATGATGCCGCCGCGGATGGCGTAGTCGCCCGGCTCGGACACGGTCGGGGTCTGCGCGAACCCGGCGCGGGCGAGGTAGGCGCGCAGCGCCCCCTCGTCCACCCGCCCGCCGACCTTGGCCCGGAAGGCCGCCTCGCGCACCACGGCGCGGGCGGGCAGCCGCTGGGTCGCGGCGTTGAGCGTGGTGAGCAGCACGAACGGCCCGGGGACCCCGTGCGACAGCGCCGCCAGCGTCGCCATCCGTGCGGCCGACACGTCCGGGTTGGGCGAGACGCGGTCATAGGGCAGGCAGTCCCAGGCCGGGAAGGTCAGCACCACCGCCTCGGGCGCCATGAAGGCGAGCGCGGCGCGCATCTCCTCCATGCGCTTGTCGTCGCGCGCGACATGCACCACCTGCCCCGCCGAGGCGAGTTCGCGCGCGACGAGCCGGGCGTCGAACCCCTCGGGGGCGCCGGAAAGCAGGATGTGCCGCGGATCGCGCAAAGCGGTCATGCCCCCCTGCCCCGTCTAGCCGAGGATCGAGACGTTGTAGTTCTGGAGCATCCCCCAGAAGGCGGTGACGAAGATCGACACCATGCCGATCACCTGCACCCAGACCCGGTGCCGCCAGAGGATGCGGTGCAGCGCGTCGTCCCGCGGCTGGTCGGCCTCGATCCGGTGCGCGAGGCGCACGGTCAGAAGCCCCACGACCGACAGCGGGGCCATGATGAGCACCAGCGCCTGCGCGAATTCGACGTGGTAGACGAAGCCGAGCAGCAGCAGCACGCACAGGACGAACGCCACACCCGAAATGACCCAGACCCCGGCGACCCGGGTGATGTAGAGCACACGGTGCGTGGCGGCCCGCACCATGTCCTCGAGGTCGATTTCGGCCTGACCGCCGAGCCGGCGGGCGCGCATCACCATGTCGAAGGGCACGCCCATGATCCAGTGCGAGGCCCGGCTCCAGGTCACGGCCAGCGCGATCCAGTACCACAGGTTGGAGAAGGACCGCATGTCGATGAGATCGAAGATGGTCCGTGTCCAGTCCAAATCATGCTCCTGCGGGTCCGGGCGGCCGATGGGGCGGACCCTAGCCGTGCGCTGCGGCGGTTTCCACCCTTGAGACCGCCGCGAAAGCGTGTAACCCGTAGCAGAGCGCCCGCCAAGAGCCAGCCGGAGCCCGCCATGTCGCGTCATCCCCATCATCACGCCCCCTTCCCCGCCGGGCGTTTCCGCCGGTTGCGGCGCACCGCGGCGCTGCGCGACCTGATGCAGGAGCACCGCCTGTCGGTGAAGGACCTGATCTGGCCGGTGTTCGTGACCGACGTGCCGGGCGCGGATGCGCCGGTGCCCTCGATGCCGGGGGTGGTGCGCCGCACCGTCGAGGGCGCGGTCCGCGCGGCCGAAGAGGCCGCGATGGTCGGGATCCCGGCGCTCTGCCTCTTTCCCTACACCGATCCCGCCCTGCGCACCGAGGATTGCGCCGAGGCCTGGAACCCCGACAACCTGTCGAACCGGGCCGTGCGCGCGATCAAGGCGGCGGTGCCCGAGATCGCGGTGATGACCGATGTCGCGCTCGACCCCTACAACGCCAACGGCCATGACGGTCTCGTGCGCGACGGCGTGATCCTGAACGACGAGACCATCGAGGCGCTGGTGCGCATGGCGATCGCGCAGGCCGAGGCCGGGGCCGACATTCTGGGCCCTTCGGACATGATGGACGGGCGGATCGGGGCGATGCGCGCCGCGCTCGAACGCGCCGGCCACAAGGATGTGGCGATCCTGAGCTACGCGGCGAAATACGCCTCGAGCTTCTACGGGCCCTTCCGTGACGCGGTGGGGGCGTCGGGGCGTCTGGTGGGCGACAAGAAGACCTATCAGATGAATCCCGGCAATTCCGACGAGGCGCTGCGGCTGGTGGCGCGCGATCTGGCCGAAGGCGCGGACATGGTGATGGTCAAGCCGGGGCTGCCCTATCTGGACATCTGCCGGCGGGTGAAGGAGACGTTCGGCGCGCCGACCTACGCCTATCAGGTGTCGGGCGAATACGCGATGCTCAAGGGCGCGGTGCTCAACGGCTGGCTTTCCGAGGCCGCGATCCTCGAAAGCCTTCTGGCCTTCAAGCGGGCCGGCTGCGACGGGATCCTCACCTATTTCGCGCCCGATGCGGCGCGGGCGCTGGCCGACTAGGCGCAGCGCCCGGGGCCGTCCCCTCCGCCGATCCGTCAGCCCTGCCCGGCGATCGCCCGCACGATCGCGGTCATCGCGAGCATTCCCGGATCGTCCATGCCGATGGTCCGGTCGCCGAAGATGCGCGCGCGGCCGACCGTCGCGGGACGGTCGCGCAGGTTGCGCTGCGCCGCCTCGGCCCCGGCGATGGCGGCCGAGGCGATCTTCGCGGGATCGGTCAGCCCCGCCGTGGCCCCCGCGACCGCGTCGAGGCTGTCGAGCACGGTCTTGCCGCCGAGTTCCGCCTTGCCGCGCGCCTGCATCGCGTCTCGGGCGGCCGCGACCAGCGCCGAGGTTTCGGACGGCTCGACCGCCTCGCGTCCCTTCAGCGCCTTGGCCATGGCCATGAGCCCGGTCGCCATGAGCGTGCCGTAGGACGACCCGGAGGTGCGGGTGAAGGCCTGCGCGCAGGCCAGAAGCGCCTGGCCGAGATCGGCGGGCAGGCCGGGCGCAAGCTCGTCCACCGCCGCGGTTCCGCGCGCCAGCGTCACCCCGAGGTCCCCGTCGCCAAGCGCCCCGTCGGCGGCGTTCAGCGCATCGAACTCGCGCGCCATCGCCTCCTTCAGGCGTGCGGCCGCCCCGCGCAGGTCGGCAACCGTCCAGCTCATCGCACGCTCCAGAACGCGCAGTCGCAGGGCGCCTTGAGAAGCGCCTCGAGCTCGGCGTCGAGCTTGCAGAGCGTGAAGGACACGCCCGCCATCTCCATCGAGGTCGCGTAGCGCCCGACCAGCGGCATGACGATGCTGGCCCCCGTCGCCTCGAGCCGCGCCTTGACCACGCGGTAGAGGATGTAGAGCTCTTCGGGCGGGGTCGCGCCGAGCGAGTTCACCATCACCGACACCCGGTCCCCCTTCGCAAGCGGCATGTCGGCAAGAAGCCGGTCCATCATCTCGCCGGCAATGGCGTCGGCCGGGCGCAGCTTGTCGCGCCAGACCCCCGGCTCGCCGTGGATGCCCATGCCCATCTCCATCTCGTCCTCGCCGATCTGGAAGGTGGGCCGGCCGGCCTGCGGCACCGTGCAGGGCGAGAGCGCCGCGCCCACCGACCGGCAGGCGTCGGCGGCCTTCTGCGCCACCGCCGTCACCGCGTCGAGATCGCGGCCTTCCTCGGCCGCCGCGCCCGCGATCTTGAAGGCATAGACCATGCCGGCCACGCCGCGGCGCTTGGCGGCCTCGGCCGGGGGTGCGCTGGCGATGTCGTCGGCGAGGATCACGGTGGTGCAGCGGATGTCCTCGAACTCGACCAGATCCCCGGCCATGTCGAAGTTCATGATGTCGCCGCCGTAATTGCCGTAAAGCCGGAGCACCCCCGCGCCCTGGTCGGCGGCGCGGATCGCGTCGGCCATCTGTTCGGCCGAGGGGCTGGCGAACACGTCCCCGATGGCGCAGGCGTCTAGGAGCCCCGGGCCGACATAGCCGGTGAAGACCGGCAGATGCCCCGAGCCCCCGCCCGAGACGATGCCGACCTTGCCCTTGCGCCCCGGCGTTGCCCGGGCGACCACCCGGCCGCTGTCGCCATGCAGGCGGTAGAACTCCGGATGCGCCGCCGTCAGACCGGCCAGCATCTCGTCGACGTAATCGGCTGGGTTGTTCAGGATCTTTTTCATCGGAGTCCCCTTCAGGTCCGGCCGCGGGCGGCGCCGCGGGTGTTGACGATCATCACGAAGATCAGCAGCGCGCCCCAGATCAGTTCGCGCGAGAAGGTCGAGACCTCGAGCATGTTGAGACCCGAGGACAGGAACTGCATGGCCAGCACCGCCAGCACCACGCCGACGATGCGCCCGTAGCCGCCATAGGGGTTGACGCCACCGAGCACCGCGATCAGGACCGCGAGAAGCAGGTAGCTTGACCCGTAGTCGGCCTTGGCGGAATTGGCGCGGCTCATCACCACCTGCCCGGCAATGGCGGCCAGAACCCCCGACAGGAGATAGACGCGCAGCAGCAGCGACGGGATGTTCATCGCGGCGAAGCGTGCGGCCAGCGGGTTGGCGCCGTACATCTGCACGCGGATTCCGAACCCGGTGCGCCCGAGCAGATAGGCAAGCCCCGCCGCCAGCAGGAGGAAGAGCACGAGCGGCGCCGGAATGCCGAGGACGCTCGCGTTGCCGATCCAGGCCGCGGCCGGCGGCAGGCCCATGACCGCGCTCCCCTTGGTCAGCGCGATCGCCAGCCCGGTGAAGATCAGCCCCGATCCGAGCGTCGCGAGTATCGGCGGCAGCGCGAGCCAGGCGATGAGGACCCCGTTCAGAAGGCCCGCCGCCAGCCCGACCGCCAGGGCCGCGGCCAGCGCCGGTGCGAACTGGGCGTTGTCGCCGCCCGACATCAGGAGCGCGGCCACCACCGCCGAGAGGTTGGCGATGCCCACCACCGAAAGGTCGATGCCGCCCGTAAGCATGGTCACGGTCATCGCCAGCGCGAGAATGGCGAACTCGGGGAACTGGAACGCCATCGAGGTCATGTTCTGCAGCGACAGGAACTTGTCCGGCGAGGCGATCGCCATCGCCACGAAGACGACCACGGCGATCACGGCGAGCCGGCCCTCGGTCGATCCGGTCAGTCGGGCAAGTGCGGTTTCGGTCTTCATGGGAACCTCAGGCGGAACGGGCGGCGGCGCGCTTGGCCTGCCAGGCCGGCAGGCCGGTGCCGATCAGGATCAGGAGGCCGATGGCCACGCTCTGCCAGGTGGCGGGGATGCCGATCACCACCAGGCTGTTGCGGACCAGAACGATGAGCGCGACGCCGAGCACCGTGCCGGTCAGCGTCCCGTGTCCGCCGGCCAGGCGCGCCCCGCCCAGAACGACGGCCGCGATCACCGAAAGCTCGAGCCCCACGAGATCGAAGGGATTGGCCACCCGCGCCATCGAGGCGTGGATGATCCCGGCGAGCCCGGCGAGCGCGCCCACATAGACGTAGACGAAGGCCTGAACGGCGCGGACCGGAATCCCGATCCGGCGGGCGCTTTCGGCCGACCCGCCGATCGCCACGATGGCGCGGCCAAGCATGGTCCGGTGCAGGATCACCCAGGTCACGCCGATGACGATCAGCGTGGCGAGGAAGGTCGCGTGCAGCGAATAGAACGACCCGTCGGCGTTCTCGCCGCGCAGGATCATCGTGCGCCCGATCTCGCGCATGCCGGGGGGCAGCGTGGTGATCTGCTTCTGTCCGATGAAGGTCAGCATGAAGCCGCGGAAGATCGACAGCGTCCCGAGCGTGACGATCAGCGTGGGCAGCCCGAACCCCGCGATGAAGACCGCGTTGATCCCGCCGAGCGCCGCGCCGATGCCCATGCCGATCAGGATCGCCCCCCACCAGGGCACCCAGGGCGCCACCGCGTTCAGCGTCATCGCGGTCACATACATGGTGAAGGCCGCAATCGCGGTGAAGCTCACGTCGATGCCGCCGGAGATCAGCACCAGCATCACCGCGACCGCGAAGATCGTGAGCGTGATCCCCCCGCGCATGAGGTCGAGGGCCGTCGGCAGCGACAGGAAGTTCGGATCGCGGAAGGCCGCAAGCGCGCAGAAGCCGATGATGACCAGCGCGACGAGGGATTCGTTTCGGGACAGGAGTGCCTTCATGACGCGAGCCTGTGCGCAAGCTCGGCTTCGCCGACCGTGCCCCCGGCCAGCGTGTCGGTGATGCGCCCGTCCCGGATCACGAGGATGCGGTGGCAGGTCGCGAGGATCTCGGGCAGGTCGTCCGAGATCACGATGACGCCCAGCCCGTGCCGCGCGAGATCGGCGATGATGGCGTGGATCTCGGCCTTGGACCCGACATCGACGCCGACGCTCGGCCCGTTCAGGATCAGCACCTTCGGCCCCTGCGCCATCCAGCGCGCCAGCACCACCCGCTGCTGGTTGCCGCCCGACAGCGACCGCACCGGCGCCTCGGCATCCGGCGCCTTGATCCGCAGCCGGCCGATCCAGTCGCGCGCCTCGCCCCAGAGACCCGCGAGGTCGAGAATGCCCAGCGCGCGCGCGTGGTCCGACAGCCGCCCGACCGCGATGTTGCGGGCAATCGACTGGGTCAGGAAAAGCCCCTCGGTCAGCCGGTCCTCGGGCACGTAGCCGATGCCCGCGCGCGCCGCGGCCAGCGGATCGCCAAGCGGCACCGCCGCGCCGTCCAGCGTGACCCGTCCGACCTCGGGCCGCACAAGCCCGAACAGCGCCTTGGCCAGCGCCGTGCGCCCGGACCCCAGAAGCCCCGCGACCCCGAGCACCTCGCCCGCGCGCAGATCGAAGCTCACCGCCTCGAAGGCCCCGGCCTTGCCAAGGCCCTCGACCCGCATCAGCACCGGCGCCGCCGGATCGAGCGGCGCGGGGGGCGTCTCGGCCACCTCGCGCCCGGTCATCTCCTGCGCCAGCCGCCGCGCATCGAACTCCGAGGCCGGACCCTCGGCGACCTTGCGGCCGTTGCGCAGCACCACGACGCGCTCGCTCACCGCAAGCACCTCGGCGAGCTTGTGGCTGACGAAGAGCACCGCCACGCCGTCGGCCTTGAGCCGGCGGATGATGTCGAGAAGCGCCTGCACCTCGCGCTCGGTCAGCGCGGTGGTGGGTTCGTCCATGATGATGAGCCGCGCGTCGCAGGCCAGCGCCCGGCAGATCGCGACCACCTGCTTGTGCGCGACCGGAAGGGTCTCGAGCACGGCGTCGAGGTCCAGCGCGACGCCGATGCGCTCGAGCGCGGCCGCGGCGATCGCGCGCACGCGGGCGCGGCGGAAGAGGCGCGCGCCGTCCGAAAGTTCGCGCGACCAGGCGATGTTCTCGGCGACGGTGAGGTTCGGAAACAGCGCGAAATCCTGAAAGATCACCATCACCCCCGCGGCGGTGGCGGCGCGCGGGGTCATCGCGGCGCGCTCCTCGCTCCCGATGCGGATGCGGCCGCGGGTCGGGCGCTCGACCCCGGACAGGATCTTGATGAGCGTGGACTTGCCCGAGCCGTTCTCGCCGGCAAGGCACACGGCCTCGCCCGGCGCGACGGCCAGGCTCACATCGTCCAGAGCCGTGATGCCGGCGTAGGTCTTGGTCACGCCCGACAGCGCGACGAGTGGTTCTGACATGAAGGCCCGCCCCGGCAGAAATGTCTCGATCGAAGGTCCCGGGGGCGGCGCGGCGCCCGCCCCGCCCCCGGCATGGGTCGCATCAGAACGGGTATTCGGCCATGTTGTCCTTGTTCACGTTCACCCAGGCCTGGCCGTAAATCACCTTGCCGTCGAGCTTGACCTTCTCGTAGCCCGGCTGGCCGAGGTCCATGCCGTCGGTGACCTTCTCGCCGTTCATCACCATGACCGCGAGCTTGTTCATCACATAGCCCGCCACCGCCGGATCCCAGAACCCGATGCCGTCCACGGCGCCGGTCTCCAGATACTGCCCGGCGATCGACGGCAGCGAGGTGCCGAAGACGCAGGTCTTGTCGTTGAGCCCGCGCTCCTCGATCGCCAGCCCGATGCCCGCGACGTCGGTCGAGGCCGACCCCTGCAGGCCCTTCACGTTCGGGAAGGCGCGCAGCACCTCCTGCGCCTTCTCATAGGCCTTCTGCTGGTCGTCGAAGGTCTCGTTCTTGTCGCCGACCAGCGTCATCTTCGGATAGTTGGCCTTCTGATAGGCGATGGCGCCGTCCACCCACTGGTTGTGGGTCTGGCTGCCGAGGCTGCCCACGAAGACCGCGTATTCGCCCTCGCCGCCCATGCACTTGGCCATCTGCTCCATCAGGTTGGCGCCGAAGTCCTCGTTCTTGAAGGCCTCGAGGTCATAGACGGTGTTCTGCTGGGCGGCGGCCTCGTGGGTCACGACGGCGATGCCCTGGTCCATGGCGCGCTTCAGCACCGGCTCGAGCGCCTCGGGGCTCATCGGCACCACCGCAAGCGCGTTCACGCCCTGCGCGATCATGTCCTCGATCAGCGCCGCCTGCTGCTGCGGGTCGGCCTGCGCCGGGCCCACCTCGAAGGCGTCCATGCCGGTGTCGGCGGCGAACTTCTTCACGCCTTCTTCCATCCGGTTGAACCACTGGATGCCCATGATCTTGACCACGGTCGCGATCTTCTTCTTGTCCTGCGCCGCCGCCGGCATGGCCAGCATCGACGCGGCCGCAACCAGCGCGATCAGCGAAACGGTTCTCTTCATAGTCTCCTCCTCTGGACGCCCTCTCAGGGGGCCTCTGCTGCAAGTTTCGGGGCTTCGGCATCGGCGTCTTGCCCGGAAACGGTGCCGGGTGACGTTTCTGGTTGTTGTCGGTGGACCGCGGCCCCGGCGATGAGCCCGGCGACAAGACCGGGGTCGGCGAGGTGCGGCCGATGGCCGGCGCCGCGGATCAGGTGAATGGCGGCGCGCGCCGGCAGGGCCGCCACGTCGCGCCAGTCGAGGATGCGGTCGCCGGTCCCGAAGACCACGGTCAGCGGGCACGGGACGCTGTCGAGGTCGGCCCGGATGTCGATCTGCTGGATGCCGCCGCCCGCGACCGCCTCGGCCAGCGGGGTCTGGACCGGCCGCAGGGCCGAGAGCCGCGCGAGCTCCTGCCCGAGCGCTGCGGACGAGACCGGCCCGCCGCCGAGATCGGACAGCGCCCGCGCCAGCGCCGCCGGGGTCGTGGCGTGGAGCATGCCCTGAACGAAGGTCGCGTTGATCCGCGCCCCGAGCCCCAGGGGCGCAATCAGCACCAGCCCCGCCACGCTCCGCCGTGTTGCGGCGAGGCGCGCCGCCACCGCGCCGCCCAGCGAATGGCCGGCCAGGACCACCGGCCCCGGCGGCAGTTGCGCCGCCACGCCCGCGCAGAGGTCGTCGAAATCCGTCGCCGCGCGGGGGTTCTCGCCATGCCC
The DNA here is from genome assembly GCA_049324535.1 of Pseudomonadota bacterium. GTDB lineage: Bacteria > Pseudomonadota > Alphaproteobacteria > Rhodobacterales > Rhodobacteraceae > JBMOOG01. The sequence goes on from JBMOOG010000017.1 coordinate 54,516, forward strand.
CGGCAGATCGGCGGCCACCACGGCATGGCCAAGGGCCGCGAGCCGCCGCGACAGGTCCCGGAAGGCGCGGTGATCGTCGAAGAGCCCGTGCAGCAGCACGACGGTCGGCGCGGCCCCCGGCGGGCGGGCCCCGCGCGCGGCCCCCGGCGCAGCGATGGCCGCCACATCGGCGCCGCGCACCCGTCCGCCGCGCCCGGTGCCGGCGATCCCCTCGAGGCCCGTCCCGAGGCGCCGGGCCAGCGCGCGCGCCGCGGGACTGGCCGCCACCCGGCCGGCGGCCGCGGGATCCGGACCGCCACGGGCGACCGGCGCCCGGGCCGCGCCCGCATCCTCGGCACCCGCCGCGGCCTCGTCCGTCTTCTTCTTCTTCGCCGAAATACCCCCGCCGGAGGCGTCCGGCTCCGCCGCGCTCTCGACCTCGGCGATCGGCGCGCCGAGCGCCACCACCTGACCCGGTTCCACCCGATGCGCGACCATCCGGCCATCGGCCAGCGCCGGCACCTCGACGGTGGTCTTGTCGGTCTCGACCTCCATCAGCACGTCGCCGCGCCGGTATTCCGCCCCCGGCGCGACCAGCCAGGCCACGACCCGGGCCTCGTCCATGGTCTCGCCCAGACGCGGCAGGGTCAGCGTCACGCGGCCCATGACGGCGCCTCCCGCCTCACCATCCACCGCGCCACGTCGGCAATGAGCGCCGCCGAGGGGATCGAGGCGCGCTCGAGCCCCGGCGCGACCGGAATCGGGATGTCCTCGCCGCCCAGACGCAGCACCGGCTCCTCGAGCCAGTCGAAGCCGCTCTCGCCGATCCGCGCCGCGATCTCCGAGGCGGCCGAGCCGGTCACGCAGGCCTCGGTGACCACGAGCGCCCGCCCGGTGCGGCGCACGCTCGCGATCATGGGGCCCTCGTCGAGCGGGTTGAGGCAGCGCAGGTCGATCACCTCGGCCGCGATCCCCGACGCGGCCAGGCGCTCGGCCGCCGCGAGGCATTCGTGCAGCATCCGGCTGTAGGTAACGATGGTCAGGTCGCGTCCTTCGCGCCGCACCACCGCCTCGCCCCAGCCGCCATCCACCCGGTCGGGGTCCATCTCGCCCTTCAGCGTGTAAAGCCCCTTGTGTTCGATCAGCACCACCGGATCGGGCTGCGCAAGCGCCATGCGCGTCAGGTGATAGGCGTCGTTCACCGTGGCCGGCATCACGAGCCGCAGCCCCGGCACGTGCAGCATCCAGGCTTCGAGGCTCTGGCTGTGCTGGGCCGCGGCCGAGCGGCCGGTCCCGCCCTGGGTGCGCAGCACCATCGGCACCCCGATCTGGCCGCCGAACATGTAGCGGCTCTTCGCGGCCTGGTTGGCGAGCTGATCCATCACCAGCCCGGCGAAGTCCACATACATGATCTCGGCCACCGGTCTCAGCCCGGTCATGGCGGCGCCCACCGCTGCGCCGACGATGGCGGGCTCGGAAATCGGCGCGTCGATCACCCGATGCGCCCCGAACAGGTCGATCAGCCCCTTGGTCACGCCGTAGGCCCCGCCGTAGAGCCCGACCTCCTCGCCGATCAGGATCACCGAGGGATCGGCCTCCATCGCGTCGATGAGCGCCTGCCGGATCGCCTCGCGGTAGGTGGTCGCGACCGCCGTCATGCCCGCGCCCCCTCGCCAAGCACCGCCGCCAGCCGTTCGGCCTGCGGCCGCGGCCCCGGCGTGCCGGGGGCGTAGACATCCTCGAACATGCTCGCGCCCGGGGGCGGCGCCGACGCGATGGCGTGGGCCAGCGCCGCGTCCATCTCGGCCGCCGCGTCGGCGTCGATGCGGTCAATCTCGGCCTGTGCGGCCAGACCGTCGGCAAGCACCCGCGCCCGGGCCGCAGCAACCGGGTCACGCCCGCGACCCTCGGCCTCTTCCTCGACCGACCGGTAGGGCGACTTGTCCATGCGCGCATGGCCGTAGAACCGGTAGGCGCTGATCTCGAGATAGCCCGGCCGCCCGGCCCGCGCGCCTTCGGCGATGGCCCGCGCGGCCTCGCTCACCGCGGCCACATCGGCGCCGTCCGCGCGCTCGGCCGCGAGCCCGAAACCCCGCGCCCGCGCCGGGAAATCGGTCGAGCCCGCCGACCGGTCCACCCGCGTGCCCATGCCGTACTGGTTGTTGATGCAGCAGAAGACCACCGGCAGCGCCCAGAGCGCCGCCATGTTCATCGCCTCGTAGAGGATGCCCTGGCTCATCGCGCCATCGCCGAAGAAGGCGACCGAGATCTGGCCGGTGGCGCCGTTGCGGTAGGAAAGCCCCGCCCCCACCACATGGGGGATGCCGCCGCCGACGATCGCGTTGGCCCCGAGGTGGCCGAGCGCGCGATCCGCGATGTGCATCGAGCCGCCCTTGCCCCGGCAGTAGCCGTCGGCCTTGCCGGCGATCTCGGCCATCATCCGCGCGGGGTCCGCGCCGCGCGCCAGAAACACGCCGTGGCCGCGATGATGGGTGGTGAAGGTGTCGCCCGCGCGCATGGCGCCGGTCATCCCCACCACCGCCTCCTCGCCGATCGACAGGTGCAGCATCGACCCCGCACTTTCGCCGCGCACGAACAGCTCGCCCACCCGCTCCTCGAAGCTGCGGATCCGCCGCATGAGCCGGTACTGGTCGAGAAGCGCGGTGTTGGCGACGGGTCGTGCAAGGGGCGCGGTCATGCCTCGGTCTCCCGCAGGGGTTTCAGCGCCGCATAGGCCGCGCGGTAGCGCGCGTAGATCGGCGCGTAGGCGGCGTGGGCGGCGGGATCGGGCTCGATCCGCCGGGCGGTGCGAACCATCGCGGCGCAGCCCGCGTCGATCGTCGGGAAGCGGCCGGCGCCGACGGCGGCCAGGATCGCGGACCCCAGCGCCGGCGCCTCGGGTTCCTCGGTCAGCTCCAGCGCCACGCCCAGCGTGTCGGCATGGACCTGAAGCCAGAAGGGCGACCGCGTCGCGCCCCCCGCGACGACGATGCGGCGCGCCTCAAACGCCGAGCCGAAGCTCTCGACGATGGCGCGGGTGCCAAGGCAGACCGACTCGATCAGCGCGCGGTAGACATGGGCGGGCGTGTGCTTGAGCGACAGGCCCGTGATCGCCCCGCGCGCCAGCGGGTCGGTGTGCGGGGTGCGGTTGCCCTGGAAGTGATCGACCGCAAGCAACCCCTCGGCGCCGGGCGGCAGCGCCGCGGCATCATGGTTCAGCCGGTCGAAGTCGATGCCCTCGGCGAAGTTGCGCTTGAACCAGGCGATGACCGATCCGGTCGAGGTCTGGCCGCCCTCGATGATCGGACGCCCCGGATAGACGCAGTCCATGTAGGTGCCCCAGACGCCCCGCGCATGGACAGGATGCGCCGCCACCCCGAGCTGCAGGTGCGACGAGCCGGTGATGAGCGCGAGCTCCCCCGGCTGCGTGACGCCCAGCCCGATCATGCCGATGAAGGCGTCGGCCCCGCCCTGCACGACCGGCGTGCCGGGCCGCAGCCCCAGATGCGCCGCCGCCTCGGGCAGCAGCGGGCCGATGACCGCCCCCGGCGCCACGATGTCTTTCGGCCATTTCGCGGCGAGGTCGGAAAGGCCCAGCCGGTCGAGCATCGAGAGCGGCCAGCCGCCGTGGTCGGTCTGGTAGTGCCAGCGCATCGTGATGTTGTTCAGCGACGCCGCCCAGCGGCCGGTCAGCCGCAGGGTCAGGTAGTCCTGGTATTCGCCGATCATCGCGGCCCGCGCCCAGACCTCGGGCTGGTTGCGGCGGATCCAGAGCGCCTTCGGGATCATCCATTCCGGGCTGACCGGCCCCGCCCCGCCCCCGTTCACCCGCAGCGCCGGATCGCCGCAGGCGGCGACCTCGGCCGCCTCGCGGTGCGCGCGCACGTCCATCCACAGGAGCGCCGGCCGCAGCGGCTGGCCGGTGGCGTCGAGCGCCACCACCGTGCAGGAGGTCGTGTCGCAGGCGATGGCGTCGATCTGGTCGGCCCCGACGCCGGCCGCGGCCATCGCCTCGCGCACGGCGACGGCGGCCGCGTGCCACCAGTCGGCCGGCGCCTGCTCGGCGCGGCCGGGCTCGGGAAAGTCGGTGGCATAGGGCCCGCGCCCGACCCCGCGCGACCGGCCGGTGAGATCGAAGACATGGGCGCGCAGGCTTTCGGTCCCGCCGTCGATGCCGATCACGTAGGCCATGCCCGATCGCTCTCCCCCAGCCCCGGTTTCTGCACCTGCAATGCTGCAATGCAAACTTTGTGCAGGCGCTGCACAAATGTGATAAGCCTTGACGCAAGCCGCGGTCAAGCGCGAGATGTCGCGTCATCGCCCGAACAGGTGCAGCATGGCCCAGACCCCGCTTCCGCGCGCAGACCAGGACGACCGCATCCGGGCCGCCTGGCTCTACTACATCGGCCAGATGAGCCAGGAAGAGGTCAGCCGGCGCATGGGCCTGTCGCGCTTCAAGGTGCTGCGGCTTCTGGCCGAGGCGCGCGACCAGGGGCTGGTGCGGATCAGCCTTGCCCACGAGACCGCGGACACCCTCGCGCTGGCCGACCGGCTCGCGGCGCGCTGGTCGCTGACCGAGGTCCAGGTCGCCCCCGACACCGGCGAGGACGAGGCCGGCGCGCGCCGGGCGGTGGGCCAGCTCGCCGCGGGATACCTTGCGCGGATCGGGCGCGACGGGCCGGTGACGATCGGCGTGGGATGGGGCCGCACGGTGGCCGCGATGGCCGATGCCGTGACCGGCCTGCGCAACCCCGACCTGCGGTTCGTGTCGCTGATGGGGGCGATGACGCGCACCTCGGACACCAGCCCCTTCGACGTCTGCGCCCGTCTTGCCGGTCTGACCGCCGGACGCGCGATGTTCCTGCCCGCGCCCTTTCTGGCCGACAGCCCCGCGGATGCGGCGCTGATCCTCGGCCAGCGCATGGTGCGCGAGACGCTCGAGGTGGCCGAACGCGCCGGTCACATGATCGTGTCGCTCGGCGAATGCACGCGCGAGTCGCTTCTTCAGACCAGCGGCGTGCTGACCGAGGCCGAGATCGCGGCGCTGGACCGGGCGGGGGCGGTGGCGGACAGTTCCGGCAAGTTCTTCCGCGCCGACGGCACCCTCGCCGACACCGACCTCAACCAGCGGGCGCCGTCGGTCGGCTTCGACGCGATGCGCCGGTCCGACGTGACCCTTCTTGCGGCCGGGCGCGGCAAGTGCGCCGCGACGCGGGCCGTGCTGCGGGCCGGCTTCGTGAACCGGATGATCCTCGACGAGGGGCTCGCCCGCCTTCTCGACGCCGACTAGCGCAGGCGCAGCACCGCCATCAGCGCCGCGGCCCCGAGGGCCAGGACGAACACCAGACCGATCAGGCCCCCGGCCCCGCCCGCGTCCAGCACCAGCGCCCCGAGCACCGGCGCCAGCGCCGATCCCGCAAGCGGCGCCACGGCGAGAACGCCGGAGATCTGGCCGAAGCCCTCCTGCCCAAGCGCCTCGGCGATCATCACCGGACGCAGGATCGAGGTGATGCCCATCGCCGCGCCCTGCAGCGTGGCAAAGGCGAAGATCAGCCAGACCGAAAACCCGGCGAGCCACAGGAGCCCGGCCGCCAGGGCCATGGTCCCCGCGACCGACAGGGCGGTGCGGCGCAGCCCGATGCGGACGCCCGCGCCCATGTAGACGAGCCGGCCCGCCACCTGCGCCGGACCGATGAGCGAGGCCGCCAGCACCGCCAGCGCGTGACCGGCGCCCCGGTCCTGAAAGAGCGGGATCACGAAGGTGATGAGCATGGCATGGGCCAGGTAGATCGCCAGAAACACCCCGCCAAGCAGCCAGAAGTCGCGCTGGCGCATGGCGCGCCTCAGGACGCCGGGCGCGTCGGGATAGGCGCGCGCGCCGGCGCGCCGCCCCCGGCGCAGCCGCACCACGGCCACGAGGTTGACCGCCGTTCCGCCGAGCGCCAGCACGGCGGCAAAGGCCAGCACCGCGCCCCGCCAGCCCAGCGCCTCGCCGGCCCAGGCCCCCGCGGGAAAGGTGATCGTCGAGGCGAAGCCCGCCACCAGCGTGATCCGAACGATGGCCGCGCGCGCCTGCGGGCCGAGCCGGCGGATCAGGAAGGCGAAGCAGGCGTCGTAGAGACCGAGCCCCTGCGCAAGGCCGACGACCGCCCAGCCCCCGAGCCATCCGCCCGGCCCGCCGGCCGCGGCGATGACCGCCAGGCCCGCGGCACCGAGGAGCGGCGTGCCGATCAGCAGCTCGCCCCCCCAGCCCCGGTCCACGAGACGCCCCGCCATCGGTGCCGCCAGCGCCGCCATCCCGAGCGCGAGGGTGGGGCCAAGCGCCAGCGCGGCCTTGGTCCAGCCGGTGTCGGCCTCGATCGCGACCAGAAGCGCCGAGAACACGTAGTAGAGGCAGGCATAGGCCACCGTCTGCCCCACTGCGAGCAGCCAGACCGCCGGGCTGTCGCCCGGCGTGGCGTCGGCCCGGTCCTGGGGCACTCAGAGACCGTAGAGCGCGGTGAACTTCGCCTCGAGGTAAGCCAGCAGCGGCTCTTCGGACGGGGCAAAGCCGCAGGCCCGCTCGATCACCTCCGCCGGGCGGTAGAGACCGCCGGGCCGCTGCACCCGGTCGCGCAGCCAGTCGGTGGCCGGGCGCGCATCGCCCCGCGCCAGGGCGGCGTCGAGGTCGGGGATGTCGCGCCGGATCGCCTGCATGAGGCAGCCGGCGTAGACATTGCCCAGGCTGTAGGTCGGGAAATAGCCGATGGCCCCGATCGACCAGTGCACGTCCTGAAGGACACCGTTCGACGGCCGGTCCACCGCCACGCCGAAATCGGCGAGGAACCGGCTGTTCCAAGCCTCTTCCAGGTCCGCCACCGCGAGCCGCCCGGCGATCAGGTCGCGTTCCAGCCCGAAGCGCAGCATCACGTGCAGGTTGTACTGGACCTCGTCGGCCTCGGTGCGGATGTAGCCGGGCGTCACCCGGTTGACCGCCGCATAGAAGGCGTCGGCGTCCTTCGCCCCTGCGTCGCCGAAGATCGCCTGCATCTGCCCGTAAAGCCAGCCGGCGAAGGCCCGCGACCGGCCGAGCTGGTTTTCGTAGATGCGCGACTGGCTCTCGTGCACCCCCATCGACACCCCCTGCCCCAGCGGCGTGAAGGCGTGCGCGGGGTCGATCCCGAGCTCGTAGCAGGCATGCCCGGTCTCGTGGATCGTCGAATAGAGGCAGTTGCAGGGGTCGGACTCGACCACGCGGGTGGTGATGCGCACGTCGCGCCCCGATCCCGACGAGAACGGATGCACCGCCAGATCGAGACGGCCGTGGTCCCAGTCGTAGCCGAAGGCCGAGGCCGCGCGCCGCGCAAGCTCGAGCTGCCCAGCGCGCGGGAAGGTGCCGGCCAGCGCCGCCGGCTGGCGTTCGGCCCCGATCACCGCCGCGCGCAGGGCGACGAGCCGCGGCCGCATCCGGTCGAACATGCCCGCAAGGTCCGCCGCCGTCGTCTCGGGCTCGTATTCGTCGATGAGCGCGTCGTAGGGGTCGGCGCCGAGCCCGGCCGCACTCAGCGCCTGCCCCTTCTCGCGCACCAGATCGACCACGCGGGTGAGCGTCGGCAGGAAATGCGCCACGTCGTCCTTGGCCCGCGCCTCGGCCCAGATCCCCTGCGCAAGGCTCGTGGTCCGCGCGAGTTCCGTGGCCAGACGCGCGGGAACGGCCGTCGCCCGCCGCCAGTTGCGCCCGATCAGCGCAAGCGCCCGCGCCCCGGCCGCGTCCGGCGCCTCGGCCCGCGCCAGCCAGTCGCCGATGCGCGGGTCGCTGCGGCGCGCGTGCAGCACGCCTTCCAGCGCCGCCACCTCCTCGGACCGCTGCCCCGCCGCGCCGGGCGGCATCATCGTCTCGCGGTCCCAGTCCAGCCGGCCGGCGACATAGCCGAGCGCCTCGGTGTCGTGCTGGAAGGCCATGAGCTCGGTGAATGCGGTCATTTCGGTCCCCGGATGGATTGGGCAAGAGGGTAGCGGGCGGCAAAGCGCGCCCTGAGGATCAGCACCCACAGCGCCACCGCGCCCAGCTGATGGGCGAGACCGAGACCGAGCGGTGCCGCGTGCAGCACGGTGACGATGCCGAGCGCGACCTGCACGGCCAGCATCAGCATCATCAGGTTGAAGGCCTGCGCCGTGGCCCGGTTGGCCGAGGCCCGGCCCCGCCACCAGGCGAAGGCCCCGAAGGCCAGCAGAAGATAGCCGGTCATCCGGTGGATGAACTGCACAAGCCCCGGGTTCTCGAAGAAGGCCCGCCAGGTGGCCCCCCCGTCGGGCACATAGAGGGCGTCGGCCGGAAAGAAGGTCTCGCCCATCAGCGGCCAGGTCGGAAAGGCGCGGCCCGCGTCGATCCCCGCAACCAGCGCGCCAAGCAGGATCTGCAAGAGCGCAAGATGCATCACCCCGGTCGCCAGCCCGAAAAGCCGCGTCTCGCCCGCGCGCCGCGCCTGCAGGAGATCCGCCTCGGACCGCCCGAGCCGGAGCATGTACCAGGCGCAGAGCCCCAGGATCACGAAGGCGATGCCCAGATGCGTGGCCAGACGGTAGGACGCAACATCCACCATGCGCCCCGTCAGCCCGGACGACACCATCCACCAGCCGATCGCCCCCTGCAGCCCGCCCAGCGCGCCCAGCCCCAGAAGGCGTCCGGTCCAGCCCGGCGGGATCCGCTTCGTGGCCCAGAAGACGACGAAGCCCACCGCCCAGACGAGCCCGATCACCCGCCCGAGCTGCCGGTGCCCCCACTCCCACCAGAAGATCGTCTTGAACGCCTCGAGCGTCATCGTCCGGTTCTGCAACTGGAACTCGGGGCTCTGCTGATACTTGGCGAACTCGGCCTGCCAGTCCGCGTCGGTCATCGGCGGAATGGCCCCGGTCACCGGCCGCCATTCGGTGATCGAGAGCCCCGAGTCGGTCAGCCGCGTCAGCCCGCCCACCGCGATCATGGCGACGACCAGCACGAAGATCACGCCAAGCCAGAGCCGGACCGCGCCCCGCGCGCCCTGCCGCCCGGCGTCGATCAGGCCGCCCTTCGGCTCGACCCGCCCGCCGCCCTCGGCCACCTCCTCGAAGATGCTGCGCCTGCCCGCCATGGACCGCTCTCCCGCCCTGCCGCGTCGGCGCCGACCCTAGTGCGGGCCTTCCCGGGCTTCAAGGGCGCGCGGCGGGGGTCCGACCGGCGGATGGGCCGGGGGACGGGACCGCCCGCACCGTCGCCCCCGCCCCGGCCCGCCAGAGCGCGAATCCGCTGCCCGCCAGCGTCACCGCGCCCGCACCTTCGATGCCGTCGCCGATGATCGGCGCCTCGACCCCCGCGACCGCCACCTTGCAGGGCGCGGGGCTCAGGTTGAAGAGACAAAGCACCCCGTCGCCCCGCAGGAAGCCCAGAAGCGGCTCGGGCAGGTCGAGAAACCGCGTGGTCCCGAGGCGCAGCGCGGGGCTCTGCCGCCGGATCCGCAGCATGGCGCGGTAGAACTCCAGCACCGAACCCGCGCGCCCCGCCTGCGTGTCGGCCGCCCGCGCCGCCTGCTCGGGCTTGACCGGCAGCCAGCAGTGGTTCGCGGTCGAGAACCCCGCGTTCGGCGCGGCGGCCTCCCAGACCATCGGCGTGCGGCAGCCGTCGCGACCGGCCTCCTCGGGCCAGAAGCGGATGCCCTGGGGGTCGGTCAGCTCGTCGAAGTCGAGCCGCGTCTCGGTCTGGCCGAGCTCCTCGCCCTGATAGAGATAGATCGACCCCGGCAGCGACAGAAGCAGCGCCGCCGCCTGCCTGGCCAGCGCCTCGGGGCTCGTGCCCTGCGCGGCCCAGCGGCTGACGTGCCGGCGCACGTCATGGTTGGAAAAGGCCCAGGCCGGCCAGCCCTGCGGCGCTCCGGCGAAGAACTCCTCGACCCGGGCGCGGAAATGCGCGGCCGAGTAGTCCGGCCCCAGCATCTCGAAGGAGTAGCACTGGTGCAGCAGGCCCGGCCCGGTGTACTCCCCCATCAGCCGGATCGCGTGCATCCCGTCGCCGACCTCGCCCACCATCATCCGCGCGCCATAGGCATCGGTCAGCGCCCGCAGCCGCCGCAGGAAGTCGAGGGTCTCGGGCTGGTTCTTGTCGAAGAGATGGTACTGCATCCCGTAGGGATTCCACTCGGGCCTCTCCTTGCGCCGCGGGTCGGCCGGGTTGTCGCGCAGAAGCCGGTCGTGGAAATAGTAGTTCACCGTGTCCAGCCGGAACCCGTCCACCCCCCGCTCCAGCCAGAAGCGCATGTTGTCCAGATGGAAGTCCTGGACCTCGGGGTTGTGGAAGTTGAAGTCCGGCTGCTCGGCCAGGAAGTTGTGGAAATAGTACTGGCCGCGCCGCGTGTCCCAGGTCCAGGCCGGCCCGCCGAAGACCGAAAGCCAGTTGTTGGGCGGGCTGCCCTCGGGGCGCGCATCCGCCCAGACATACCAGTCCGCCTTCGGCCCCGTGCGCGACGCGCGGCTTTCGACGAAGGCCGGGTGGCGGTCCGAGGAATGCGAGATCACTTGGTCGATCACCACCCTGAGCCCGAGCCCGTGCGCCTGCGCCACCAGCGCGTCGAAATCGGCCATGGTGCCGAAGACCGGATCGATGGCGCGGTAGTCGCTGACGTCATAGCCCATGTCGCGCATCGGCGATGCGAAGACCGGCGACAGCCAGACCGCCTCGACGCCCAGATCGGCGAGGTAGGGCAGCCGGGCGGCGATCCCCCGCAGATCGCCCACCCCGTCGCCGTCCGTGTCCTGGAACGACCGCGGATAGATCTGATAGGTCACCGCGCCCCGCCACCACTCGCTCATCCCTGCCTCGCTCTCACTGGTCCAAATATCCCGGGGGTCGCGGGGGCAGAGCCCCCGCCCGTCCGACCCGCGGGCCAGGGCCGCCCCGACGGCGCGGCGGCCGGGGCCGGGCGCCGCCTCAGGTCACAACATCCGGGCCCGCCCGCCCGCTCGCCGCCCGGATGCCCGCAAGCGCCTCGGCGGCCGCGATCAGCGGCGCCAGCGCTGCCTGCACGTCGTCCTCCAGCCCCTCCGGTCCCGGCACGTAGCGTTCGAGATAGAGCCGGAGCGTCGCGCCCTCGGTCCCCGTCCCCGAGATCCGCAGGACGAAGCGCGAGCCCCCCTCGAACACCACCCGCAGGCCCTGCCGCTGCGACACCGACCCGTCGACGGGATCCTCGTAGGCAAAGTCGTCGGCCGCGCTGACCGTCAGCCCGGCCACCCGCGTCCCCGGCAGGGATCCCAGCCGGTCGCGCAGACCCTGCATGATCGCCTCGCCCGTGGCCGAGGGCAGCGCCTCGTAGTCGTGGCGCGAATAGTAGTTGCGGCCGAACTTCGCCCAGTGGTCGGCCAGGATCTCGGCCACGCTCGCCTTCCGCACGGCCAGGATGTTCAGCCACATCAGCACCGCCCAGAGCCCGTCCTTCTCGCGGACATGGTCCGATCCGGTGCCGAAGCTTTCCTCGCCGCAGACCGTCGCCCGGCCGGCGTCGAGCAGGTTGCCGAAGAACTTCCAGCCCGTGGGCGTCTCGTAATGGCCGATCCCCATCGCCTCGGCCACCCGGTCGGCGGCGGCCGAGGTCGGCATCGACCGCGCCACCCCCTTCAGCCCCGCCGCATAGCCCGGCGCCAGATGGGCGTTGGCCGCGATGACCGCCAGACTGTCGGACGGGCTGACGTAAAGGCCGCGGCCGACGATCATGTTGCGGTCGCCGTCCCCGTCCGAGGCGGCGCCGAAGTCCGGGGCGCCCGGCCCCATCATCTCGGCCATCAGCACATGCGCCCAGGTCGGGTTCGGATCGGGATGCAGGCCGCCGAAGTCGGGCAGAGGCACCCCGTTCACGACCGTGCCCGGCGCGGCGCCCAGACGGCGCTCGAGGATCTCGATGGCGTAGGGGCCGGTCACCGCGTTCATCGCGTCGAAGCGCATCCGGAACCCGCCCGCGATCATCGCCCGGATCGCAGCAAAGTCGAAGAGCGTCTCCATGAGCGCGGCATAGTCGGCCACCGGATCGACCACGCTGACCCGCATCGCACCAAGGTGGCGTTCGCCGGGGGCCGAGAGGTCCACGTCCGGCGCGGTCAGGATGCGGTATTCGGTGATCTCGCGGGTCCGGGCGTAGATCGCCTCGGTCACCGCCTCCGGCGCGGGGCCGCCGTTCGGGGTGTTGAACTTGACCCCGAAATCCGCGTCCGGTCCGCCGGGGTTGTGGCTGGCCGACAGGATGAGGCCACCGTCGGTGCGGTTGAGCCGGATCAGGTGCGAGGCCGCCGGCGTGGAGAGGAGCGCCCCCACGCCGACGATCACCCGCGCGGCCCCGTTCGCGGCCGCCATGCGCAGGATCACCTGCGCCGCGCGGTCGTTGAAATAGCGCCCGTCGCCGCCCAGCACGAAGGTCTTGCCCGCGGCGCCGCCGATCGCGTCGAAGGTCGCCTGCACGAAGTTCTCGAGATAGTGGGGCCCCATGAACACCGGGGTCTTCTTGCGCAGCCCCGACGTGCCGGGCCGCTGTCCCGCGATCGGCGCCGTGGTCCTCGTGTCGCTCATGCCGTCCTCCCCGCCTGATTGGCCCGGATGGCCAGCGCGACCGAACGCGCCGCGACCCGGACCGTCGCCCCCACCGCATCGTGATGCACGTCGTCGCCCGCGCTGTCCAGCACCAGGCGCCAGCCCCCGCCCTCGGGCAGCGTGACCTCGCAGTCGGCGCCGGCGTTCAGCACAAGGAACGCCTCCTCGCCGCCGCATTCGCCCTCCGGCCCCTCGGCCGCGCCCCGGATCTCGGCGCAGAGCGTGCGCCAGTCGGGGTTCGCCCAGTCCTCGGGCGTGGGCGTCCGGCCGTCCGGCTTGCGCCAGACCATGTCGGACAGCCCGTCGCGCGCGCGGATCTGCGAATGCAGGAACCGCCGCTGGCGCAGCACCGGATGCCGGTGGCGCAGCGCGATCAGCCGCGCGACATAGCGCAGGAAGTCCTCGTCCGCCCCCGCCCAGTCGATCCAGCCCGTCGCGTTGTCCTGGGCATAGGCGTTGTTGTTGCCGCCCTGCGAATTACCAAGCTCGTCGCCGGCCAGAAGCATCGGGGTGCCCTGCGCCAGCAGCAGCGTCGCCATCAGCGCCCGCCGCGTCCGGTCGCGCGCCGCGCGCACCGCCGGATCGTCGGTCGCGCCCTCGACCCCGTGATTGGCGCTGAAGTTCTCGCCATGCCCGTCGCGGTTGCCCTCGCCGTTGGCCTCGTTGTGGCGCGTCTCGAAGGACACGAGGTCGCTCAGCGTGAAGCCGTCATGGGCGGTCACGAAATTGACCGACGAGGTCGCCGCCCGCCCGTCCCGGTCGAAACGCTCGGCCGAGCCCAGAAGCCGCCCGGCCAGATCCGCCGTCATCCCCGGATCCCCGCGCCAGAACCGCCGCACCCCGTCGCGGAACCGGTCGTTCCATTCGAGGAAGGGGTGCGGGAATTCGCCCAGCCGGTAGCCGCCCGGCCCGAGATCCCAGGGCTCGGCGATGAGCTTCACGCCCCGCAGCACCGGATCCTGCCGCAGCGCGTCAAGGAATCCCGCACCCGGATCGAACCCCGACCATTCGCGGGCCAGCGTGGTGGCCAGATCGAAGCGGAAGCCGTCCACATGCGCCTCGCGCACCCAGTGGCGCAGGCTGTCCATCACCATGCGCAGGACCATCGGATGCGCGAGATTGAGCGTGTTGCCGGTGCCGGTCTCGTTCAAGTAGCGGCGCGGATCGGGCGCGAGCCGGTAGTAGGACCGGTTGTCGAGCCCGCGGAACGCCAGCGTCGGGCCGAACTCGTCGCCCTCGCCGGTGTGGTTGTAGACGACGTCGAGGATGACCTCGATCCCGGCCCCGTGCAGTGCCTGCACCATCGCGCGCACCTCGTCCATCCCGTTGCCCGCGCCGTAGCGCGGCTCGGGCGCGAAGAAGCCCATGCTCTGGTAGCCCCAGTAGTTGGTCAGGCCGCGCGCGGTCAGGAACCGGTCGTCGATGAAGGCCTGGATCGGCAGGAGCTCGACCGCGGTCACGCCAAGACGCACCAGATGCTCGAGGATCGGCGCCGAGGCCATGCCAAGATAGGTGCCGCGCAGGTGATCGGGCACCTGCGGGTGGCGCATGGTCAGGCCGCGCAGATGCGCCTCGTAGATCACCGTCTCGCGCAGCGGCCGCGCGGGTGGCCGGTCGCCCCGCCAGTCGAACTCCGAGGGCGGCTCGACCAGGCATTTCGGCACCGCTCCCGCGCTGTCGCGCCCGTCCTGGGTCAGGTCCGCGCCGGGCGCCCCGATCCGGTAGCCCATCATCGCCTCGGCCACGTGAAGCCGCCGCTCGATCCGCCGCGCATAGGGGTCGAGAAGCAGCTTGGCCGGATTGAACCGCAGCCCGCGCGCCGGATCGAACGGCCCATGCGCACGCAGACCGTAGCGCGCCCAGGGCTTGAGGCCGGGCACGAAGCCCGACCAGACGTCGCCGTCGCGCTCGGGCAGCGCGAGACGCGCGACCTCGGCCTCTCCCTCGAACAGGCAGACCTCCACACGGTCGGCCTCGGACGAGAACACCGCGAAGTTCACCCCCTCGGGCGTCACGGTCGCGCCAAGGTCCGCGGGATTGCCCGCCTCGATGCCGAATGCCATCCGCTACCCCAGAAGCCGCCGGTAGAGGGCCGCGTATTCGGCGGCCGCACGCTCCCAGCCCACATCGGCCTTCATGGCCCGGCGCATCATCGCCGTCCAGATCCCCCGGTCGGCAAAGGCCGTCAGCATCCGCCGCAGCGCCTGTCCGAGCCCCAGCGCATCGACCGGATGGAAGACGAAGCCCGTGGCCACGTCGCGGGTCGCCGGACCAAGCCCGATCACAGTGTCGTTGAGCCCGCCGGTGGCCGCGACGACCGGGATCGTGCCGTAGCGCAGCCCGTACATCTGCGTCAGCCCGCAGGGCTCGAAGCGCGACGGCACCAGCACCGCATCGCCCCCGGCGAACATCCGGTGCGCCAGCGCCTCGTCATAGCCGATGCGCACCCCGACCCGGTCGGGATGGGCCTCGGCCGCCGCGCGCGCCGCCGCCTCGAGCGCCGCGTCTCCCGATCCGAGCAGCACAAGCCCGCCGCCCGCCTCGAGAAGCACGGGCAGCGCGGCCAGAATGAGGTCGATCCCCTTCTGGTCGGTCAGGCGGCTCACGACGATCGCAAGCGGCCCGGCCACCGCGCCCAGACCGAACTCGGCCAGAAGCGCGTCGCGGTTGGCGGCCTTGCCCTTGAGGTTGCGCGCCGAGAACGGGGTGATCCCCGAGGCCGCCGCGGGATCCCAGAGCGCGGTGTCGACGCCGTTCAGGATCCCCGACAGGACCGCCTGCCGCTCGCGCATCACCCCTTCCAGCCCCATGCCGAACTCGGGGCGCATCAGCTCTTCGGCGTAGGTCGGGCTCACGGTGGTCAGCGCATCGGCGGTGACCAGACCCGCCTTGAGCGCCGAGATGTTGCCCCAGTACTCAAAACCGTGGCTCTGGAAGCCGTCGCCGGGCAGCCGCAGCTCCTCGGCCAGCGCGGCGGGCGCGATGCCCTGGAAGGCGATGTTGTGGACGGTCAGCACCGTCGGCACCGGGATCGCGTTGTAGCGGATGTAGGCGGGCGCGAGGCCGCCCTGCCAGTCGTGGGCGTGCACGACCCTGGGACGCCATCCCTCGGAGGTGCCCGCGCGCGCGATCTCGGCCGCGGCCCAGCACAGCGCGGCGAAGCGCTGCGGGTTGTCGGGATGGTCGCGCCCGTCGTGGGCGTAGGGCCCGCCCGGCCGCTCGTAGAGATGCGGCGCATCGAGAAGCAGCAGGTCGAGCCCCCCGGCCCGGCCCGCCAGCACCCGCCCCGGCCCGCCGAAGAGGTCCGGGCTCGACCAGACCTCGCGCCGGTGGGACAGGCGCTCGGCCAGATGCGGATAGGCCGGCATCAGCGTGCGCATCGCCCAGCCCTGCCCGGCCAGCGCGGCCGGCAGCGCGCCGGCGACATCGGCCAGACCGCCGGTCTTGATCATGGGCACGGCCTCCGAAGCGACCGACAGCACCGTTCCGCTCACCGCAGGCTCTCCTTCTTCTTCGCACCAATACCCTCGGAGGGCGGGGCGCCCCGCGCGCCCCGGCGGGGGGCGGAAGGCCCCCCGGCCCTCCCCCGGGCCCCCTGTCCAAAACGCGCGGGCGCTAGCCCAGTTCCACCGCGCGCCGGTCGAGCATGTCCTGGGTGATCAGAACCACCCCCGCATCGGTGCGGCGGAACCAGCGGGCGTCCTCCTCGGGATCCTCGCCCACCACCAGCCCCTCGGGGATGATGACGCCGCGGTCGATCACGCAGTTCTTCAGCCGCGCCTTACGGTTGACGGTCACGTAGGGCAGCACCACCGCGTATTCGAGCGCCGAGTAGGAATGCGACCGCACCCCGGTGAACAGGAGCGAGTTGCGCACCTCGGACCCCGACACGATGCAGTCGCCCGACACCAGCGAACTGACCGCCGATCCGCGCCGGCCGTCTTCGTCATGGATGAACTTCGCCGGCGGTACGATCTCCGCATAGGTCCAGATCGGCCAGGCGTTGTCGTAGAGGTCGAGCTTGGGAACGAAGTCGGTCAGGTCGATGTTGGCCTGCCAGAAGGCGTCGATGGTGCCGACGTCGCGCCAGTAGGGCTCTTCTTCCAGCCCCGAGGTCACGCAGCTTTCGGCAAAGCGGTGCGCCATCGCCTTGCCGTTCTTCACGATCGCCGGGATCAGGTCGTTGCCGAAATCGTGGCTCGAATTCGGGTCGGCCGCGTCGCGGATCAGGAGGTCGCGCAGGAAGGCCCAGTCGAAGACATAGATGCCCATCGAGGCCAGCGCATGGGCCGGATCGCCCGGAATGTGCGGCGGCTGCTTGGGCTTTTCCAGAAAGGCGGTGATCCGGCCCGTCCGGTCCACGTCCATGACGCCAAACGCCGTCGCCTCGGCCAGGGGCACGGTCAGGCAGCCGATGGTGACGTCGGCGCCGGTCTCGACGTGCTGGCGCAGCATCACCTCGTAGTCCATCTTGTAGATGTGGTCGCCCGCCAGGATGATGACGTATCTGACGCCGTAGCTGTCCACGATGTCGATGTTCTGCGTGACCGCATCGGCCGTGCCCAGATACCACTTCGTCTCGTCCACCCGCTGGCTGGCCGGCAGGATGTCGAGGTATTCGTTGCGCTCGGCGCGGAAGAAGCCCCAGCCCCGCTGCATGTGGCGGATCAGGCTGTGCGCCTTGTACTGGGTGGCGATCGCCATCTTGCGGATGCCCGAGTTCAGCGCGTTCGACAGGGCGAAGTCGATGATGCGGGTCTTGCCGCCGAAGTAGACCGCGGGCTTGGCCCGCCGGTCGGTCAGCTCCTTGAGTCGCGACCCCCGCCCGCCGGCCAGAACGAAGGCCATGGCCTGACTGGCCAGCCGCTGGTTAGCCTTGGGTTTCATGTGGTTCTCCCCCCTGTCGTCCATCCGCCTTGCGGAACACCAGCACCGACAGCGGCGGCAGGACCACCAGCGCCGACTGCGCCTGCCCGTGCCAGCCCCTGTCCTCGGTCCGCACCCCGCCGAGATTGCCGCGATTGCCGCCGCCGTAGACCCCGGCGTCGGTGTTCATCACCTCGTCCCACTGCCCCGGCGAGGGCAGGCCCAGCCGGTAGTCGTGCCGTTCGACCGGCGTGAAGTTGGCCACGACGACGAGCTCGGGGTCGTCCGGTCCGCCGCGGCGCACCCAGGCCAGCACCGACCGGTCGGCATCGTCGGCCTCGAGCCACTGGAAGCCCTGCGGGCGCGTGTCATGCCGGTAAAGCGCCGGGTTGGTGCGCAGCAGATGGTTGAGGTCGCGCACGCAGAGCTGCACGCCCCGGTGCTGCGGATCGCCCTCGAGATGCCAGTGCAGCGCCTCGTCGTGGTTCCATTCCGGCCCCTGCGCGAAGTCCTGCCCCATGAACAGCAGCTTCTTGCCCGGCATCGTCCACATGAAGGCGTAGTAGGCGCGCAGGTTGGCGAACTTCTCCCAGGCGTCGCCGGGCATCTTGCCCAGCATCGACCCTTTGCCGTGCACCACCTCGTCGTGGCTGATCGGCAGGATGAAGTTCTCCGACCAGGCGTACATCAGCGCGAAGGTCATCTGGTTGTGATGCCAGCGCCGGTGCACCGGCTCGCGCCGGATGTAGTCCAGCGTGTCGTTCATCCAGCCCATGTTCCACTTGAAGCCGAAGCCCAGCCCGCCTTCGTGCGCGGGCTTCGACACGCCGGGAAACGAGGTCGATTCCTCGGCCACAGTCAGGATCCCCTGCGCCGCCCCGTAGGCCGCCCGGTTCATCTCGCGCAGGAAGGCGATCGCCTCGAGGTTTTCGCGCCCGCCGTACTGGTTCGGCACCCACTGGCCCTCGGCCCGCGAATAGTCGCGGTAGAGCATCGAGGCCACCGCATCGACCCGGAGCCCGTCGAGATGGTATTCCTCGAGCCAGTAGAGCGCGTTGGCGACCAGATAGTTCGCCACCTCGCGCCGGCCGTAGTTGTAGATCAGCGTGTTCCAGTCCTGATGGAACCCTTCCTTCGGGTCGGCGTGTTCGTAAAGCGCGGTGCCGTCGAACCGGCCGAGCCCGTGCGGATCGGTCGGGAAATGCCCCGGCACCCAGTCGAGGATGACGCCGAGGCCGGCCCGGTGCGCCGCATCGACGAAGGCCGCGAACTCCTCGGGGCGCCCGTGGCGGATGGTGGGCGCATAGAGCCCGATCGGCTGATAGCCCCAGGAACCGTCGAAGGGATACTCGCTGACCGGCATCAGCTCGATGTGGGTGTAGCCCATCCAGGCGGCGTAGCCGACCAGCTCCTCGGCGAGCTCGGCATAGGACAGCGGACGCCGGCCGCCGTCGGCCTTGCGCCAGGATCCCAGATGCACCTCGTAGATCGCCATCGGCGCATCGACCGAGTTGTGCGCGCCCCGGCCCGCCATCCAGTCGCCGTCCTGCCAGTCGTGAAGCCCGAGCCGGCGCACCACCGATCCGGTCGCGGGCGGATGCTCGGCCCCGAAGCCCACCGGATCGGCCTTGAGCGGCAGAAGCTGCCCGTCGCGCCCGACAATCTCGTATTTGTAGGTTGTGCCCGAGCCGACGCCGGGCAGGAAGATCTCCCAGACGCCGGTCGATCCACGCCGGCGCATGACCGCGCGCCGCCCGTCCCAGAGGTTGAAGTCGCCCACCACCGAGACGCGCCGCGCCTCCGGCGCCCAGACCGCGAAATGCGTGCCCATGACCCCTTCGTGCAGGAGCACATGCGCGCCAAGCGCCTCCCAGAGCCGGTGGTGGCGTCCCTCGCCGATCAGGTATTCGTCGATCGCGCCCAGAACCGGGCCGAAGCGGTAGGGATCGTCGAACTCCCAGGTGCTGCCGTCCGCGGCGCGGGCGCGCAGCCGGTAGTCGCGCCCGGCATGGGCCACCTCGAAAAGCCCCTCGACGCGCGCATCCGCCGCCATGGCGACCGGTTCGGGCGCCGCGCCCCCCGGCTCCGCCGCGGGCAGGAGCCACAGCGCGACCGCGCCGGGAAGGAAGACACGCACCACGCCCTGCTGCGGGCCGAGAACGGCGAAGATGTCGCCGTGAAGGCCCGCGGAAATCGCCGCGACCGTGCCGTCGTCAAGCCGGGCGATGGCCTCGGCCGCACCTTTGGTCGTCTTTCCTCCGCGTGCCATGCCTGCCCCCCTCCTCAAGGGATCAGCGCCGACTTCACGTCCCAGATGTCCCGCATGTATTCCCGGATTGCCCGGTCCGATGAAAAATACCCCATCCGCGCCGTGTTGAGCGCCGCCATCCGCATCCAGTCGGCCGGTCGCGCAAAGGTCTGCGACACCCGCGCCTGCGTGGCGTCGTAGCTGGCGAAATCGTCGGCCACGAGGAAGTAGTCGTGATTCCAGATCCGGTCGAGAATGCCGTGGTAGCGGTCGGGCTGGTCGGGCGAGAACCGCCCCTCGGCCAGCATCTGGAGCACGTCCTTCAGCGGCTGGCTGGCCTCGATCGCCTCGCGCGAATGGTTGACGTTCTTGCGCCGCTCGACCACCTCCTCGGCGGTCAGCCCGAAGAGGAAGAAGTTGTCCGGCCCGACGTGCTCGCGGATCTCGACGTTGGCGCCGTCGAGCGTGCCGATGGTCAGCGCGCCGTTCATCGCGAACTTCATGTTTCCGGTGCCCGACGCCTCCTTGCCGGCGGTCGAGATCTGCTCCGACAGGTCGGCCGCGGGGATCAGCCTTTCGGCCATCGAGACGTTGTAGTTCGCCGGATAGACGACCTTGATCAGATCGCGCGTCTCGGGATCCTCGTTGATGGTCGCGGCCACGTCGTTGATCAGATGGATGATCTCCTTGGCCACCGCATAGCCGGGCGCCGACTTGCCGCCGAAGATCTTCACCCGGGGGACATGGTTGCCGTTGCGGTCCGACCGGATCGCGTGCCATTCGGCGATGGTCTGCAGGATGTTCAGAAGCTGGCGCTTGTATTCGTGGATCCGCTTGACCTGAACGTCGAAGAGCGCCGACGGATCGACGCGGATCCCGGTATGGGCCAGGATCCAGTCGGCCGCAGCCACCTTGTTGGCCCGCTTGGCCTCGGCGAAGGCGTGAAGCCAGCCCGCGTCGTCCACATGCGGCTCGAGCCCGGCGAGCCGGTCGAGGTCGGCCTCCCAGCCCTCGCCGATGGTCTCCGTCACCAGATGCGACAGCGCCGGATTGGCCATCCGCAGCCAGCGCCGCGGGGTCACGCCGTTGGTGACGTTGATGATCCGCCCGGGATGCAGCGCGTCGAGTTCGGGAAAGAGGTTCTTGCGGACCAGTTCGGTGTGCAGGGCCGAGACCCCGTTCACCTTGTGCGACATGATGAACGACAGCTCGCCCATCCGCACCTCGTTGTGCTTGACGATGCCGACGTAGTGGGGGCGGAAGTGGTACTCGTCGAGATGCCAGGCCTCGATCTGCTCGATGATCTGCATGTGGCGGGGCAGCGTCGTGCCCATCAGGTAGGTGGACCAGCGCTCGAGCGCCTCGGGCAGAAGCGTGTGGTTGGTGTAGCCCAGCACCGCCTGGGTGATCGCGATCGCCTTGTCGAAGTCGAGCCCGTGCACGTCGATGAGCAGGCGCATGAGTTCGGGGGCGGCCAGCGCCGGATGGGTGTCGTTGAGCTGGATCGCCACCCGGTCCGGAAGCGACGTGAGATCGCCGTGCGCGTCGAGGTCGCGCCGCAGGATGTCCTGAATCGCCGCCGAGACCAGGAAATACTCCTGCTTCAGCCGCAGCTCCTTGCCGGCGAAGGTGGTGTCGTCCGGGTAGAGCACCCGCGACAGCGTGCGCGCGAGGATCTCGGGCGCTGCGGCGGCGGTGTAGTCGCCGCGGTTGAACCGCTCGAGGTCGATGAGCGTGGTGGGCCTTGCGCCCCAGAGCCGCAGCGTGTTCGCCCACTGGCCCTGCCAGCCGACCACCGGCGTGTCATGCGCCACGGCCAGCACGGTTTCGGCCGGATACCAGACCGACCGGCCCGCCACCACCTCGACATGGCCCTTGAACCCGATCTCGTAGGCGCTTTCGGGCCGGTCGAAGGACCAGGGATCGCGGGTGGTCAGCCAGTCCTCGGGCGTCTCGACCTGGCGGCCGCCCTCGAAGCGCTGGCGGAAGAGCCCGTTCTCGTAGCGGATGCCGTAGCCGTAGCCGGGGCAGCCCAGCGTCGCCATGCTGTCCATGTAGCAGGCGGCCAGCCGCCCGAGCCCGCCGTTGCCGAGCGCGGCGTCCGGTTCGTCCTCGATCACCGCGGCGAAGTCGATGCCGAGCTCTGCCAGCACCTGCGCCGCCACGTCGCGCAGGCCGAGGTTGATCGCCATGTCCTCGAGCATCCGCCCGATCAGATACTCCATCGACAGGTAGTAGACCCGCTTGTGGTCGCCCGCCCAGGTCCGGCGCGTGGAGTGGAACCACGGGCCCATGACCCGGTCGCGCAGCGCGTGGCTCAGCGCCATGCGCCAGTCGTGAACCGAGGCATGGGGCGCGTCCTTTCCGACCGAATAGGTCAGGTGGCGCAGCACGTCCTCGCGCAGGCGGTCATGGACCAGGCTGGACTGGGTACGATCCTCGGGCATCGGCGTCCTGTCGCGGTTGCAAAACGGGTCTCGACCGCCTCAAACCGCTTTGAGCATGGCACGGCGACGGCCGTCAAGCAATTGCCCGTTCGCCGCGCAGAGGCCGGCAGCCGGTCCCCGCGGCGCGCGGCGCACAGGCGGACGCCGGCCCGGCCTGCCCGGAAATTCAGCCCAGCGCGTACCCCGCGCCGCGCACCGTGCGGACCGGATCGCTGCCGCCATGGGCGCAGAGCGCCTTGCGCAGCCGCCCGACATGGACATCGACCGTGCGGGTGTCGACGTAGATGTCGCGCCCCCAGACCCGGTCGAGAAGCTGCTCGCGGCTCCAGACCCGGCCGGGCTTCTCCATGAAGGTGGCCAGCAGGCGGAATTCGGTCGGGCCGAGCTTCACCGGCAGGCCGGCGCGCTGCACGCGGTGCGTCTCGCCGTCCAGCGTGATGTCCTCGTAGGCGAGCACCTGCCCCTGGCTGACCGGGCGCGTGCGGCGCAGCTGGCTTTTCACCCGCGCCATCAGCTCGACCACCGAATAGGGCTTGATGACATAGTCGTCGGCGCCGGTCTCGAGCCCGCGCACGCGGTCCACCTCCTCGGACCGCGCCGACAGCATGATGATCGGCACGTTGCGCGTCTCGACGCGCGATTTCAGGCGCCGGCAGACCTCGATCCCGGACACCGACGGCAGCATCCAGTCGAGGACGATCAGGTCGGGGGTCTCCTCGGCGACCATGAGGAGCGCCTCTTCGCCGTTGTCGGCCGAACTGACGCGGAACCCCTCGGCCGCCAGGTTGTAGCTCAGCACCTCGCGCTGGGCGGGCTCGTCCTCGACGATGAGGACCGTGGGCGGGACCATCGACATCGCTTACACCCCGGCCGGAGGGATCGGCGCCACGCTTTCCGCCTTGGGCCGCGACTCCTCGGGCAGCGAGCCGCTGACCAGATAGATCACCTGCTCGGCGATGGTCGTGGCGTGGTCGCCCATCCGCTCGAGGTTCTTGGCGATGAAGTGCAGGTGCATGCAGGCGGTGATGTTGCGCGGATCCTCCATCATGTAGGTCAGGAACTCGCGGAAGAGCGCGTTGTACATCTGGTCCACTTCCTGGTCGCGGTTGCGCACGTCGAGGGCCAGTTGCGCATCGCGCTGGATGTAGGCGTCGAGCGAATCGCGCAGCATCGCCTCGACCGCCCGCGCCATCCGGCGCAACGCGCCGCCCGATCCGCCGATCGGCGGAACCTGCGACAGCACGTTCGCGCGCTTGGCGATGTTCTTCGCGTAGTCGCCGACCCGTTCGAGCGACCCGGCGATCTTCATCACGGTCAGGACGGTGCGCAGGTCGGAGGCGGCCGGCGCGCGCAGCGCGATCAGCCGCGCCGCCTCGCTGTTGACCTGCTCTTCCAGCGCGTCGATGGCGCGGTCGTTGCGCCGGACCTGCTCGGCCAGCTCCTCGTCGCGGGTCTCGAGCGCCTGCGCCGCGTCGAGGATGGCGGCTTCGGCCAGCCCGCCCATCTTCATGATGAGCGCCTGGACGCCCTCGAGGTCGCGGTCGAAGGCCGAGGCGATGTGATGTTCGCTGTTCATGTCGGTCTCTCCCTCAGCCGATCCGTCCGGTGATGTAGCTCTCCGTGCGCGGGTCCTTCGGGTTGGTGAAGATCTGCCCGGTCTCGCCGTATTCGACCAGATGGCCGAGGTGGAAGAAGGCGGTGCGCTGGCTGACGCGCGCGGCCTGCTGCATCGAGTGGGTGACGATGACCACCGAGAAGTTCGATCGCAGCTCGTCGATCAGCTCCTCGACCTGCGCGGTGGCGATCGGATCGAGCGCCGAACAGGGCTCGTCCATCAGGAGAACCTCGGGGCCGGTGGCGACGGCGCGCGCGATGCACAGGCGCTGCTGCTGGCCGCCCGACAGGCCGGTGCCGGGTGTCGACAGCCGATCCTTCACCTCGTTCCAGAGCGCGGCCCGGCGCAGCGAGCTTTCGACGATCTCGTCGAGTTCGGCCTTGTTGCGCGCCAGCCCGTGGATCTTCGGACCATAGGCCACGTTGTCGTAGATCGACTTCGGGAAGGGGTTGGGCTTCTGGAACACCATGCCCACCCGCGCCCGCAGCTGCACCGGGTCCACGCGCCGGTCGTAGATGTCCTCGCCGTCGAGCGTGATCCGGCCCTCGACCCGGCAGCCCGGGATGGTGTCGTTCATCCGGTTGAGCGTGCGCAGGAAGGTGGACTTGCCGCAGCCCGACGGGCCGATGAAGGCGGTCACCGTCTTGTCGAGGATGTCCACGTCCACATCCTTGATCGCGTGGTTCTGACCATACCAGACCTGCGCCTTGCGCGCAGACATCTTCACGTCGGTCGTGCTCACCGCTCTCTCCGTCAGTCGCATGTCGTTCATGGCCAAATCCGTTCCTACCATTTCCGCTCGAACCGGTTGCGCAGATAGATCGCGACGGCGTTCATCACCACAAGGAAGCCCAGCAGCACCAGGATGGCGGCGGAGGTGCGGCTCACGAAGCCGCGCTCGGGGCTGTCCGCCCAGATGAAGATCTGCGTCGGCAGCGCGGTCGCGCTGTCGAAGGGCGTGGCCGGCGCCGCCGTGATGAAGGCGTTCATCCCGATGAGCAGAAGCGGCGCGGTCTCGCCCAGGGCCTGGGCAAGACCGATGATCGTGCCGGTCAGGATTCCCGGCATCGCGAGCGGCAGCACATGGCCGAAGACGACCTGCTGCTTCGAGGCGCCGAGCCCCATCGCCGCCTCGCGGATCGAGGGCGGCACCGCCTTCAGCGCGGCGCGGGTCGCGATGATGATCGTCGGAAGTGTCATCAGTGCCAGCACCATGCCGCCCACGAACGGCGCCGAGCGCGGAAGCCCGAACCATCCCAGAAAGACCGCAAGCCCGAGAAGGCCGAAGACGACCGACGGCACCGCCGCGAGGTTGTTGATGTTGATCTCGATGAAGTCGCTGAGCCGGTTCCTCGGCGCGAACTCCTCGAGGTAGATGGCCGCGCCGATCCCCAGCGGGAAGCTCAGCACGAAGCAGGTCAGAAGCGCGTAGAACGACCCCAGAAGCGCGCCCTTGAGACCGGCAAGCTCGGGAAAGCGCGAATCGGCGTTGGTGAAGAGCGCCCAGTTGAACGGCCGGCTGACCCGGCCCTCGGCAGCCAGCCGGTCGAAGGCCGCGATCTCGGCATCGCTGACCCGGCGGTTGGCCTCCTCGGTGCGGCGGTCCACCAGCCCCTTGGCGAGCTGGTCGAAGGGGTCCGAGGCCGGGACGGTCAGCGTCACCGTCTGGCCGACCAGCGCGGGATCGGCCAGCACCGCGTCGCGCAGCAGGAACTGCGCCGCGCTGGACACGATCCCCGAGGCCGCCTTGCGGTCGAGACCGGGCACATCCTTCAGGGCATCGACCATCGCGGTCTGCACCAGTCCGCGCCAGTTCGACCCGGCGAGATCCGCCGCCTTCACCTTGTCGGCCGGCACCGGCACGTCGATGCGGATGAAGGTCTGGGTGAAGGCCGGATAGCCCGTGCGCACCAGCGAGCCGATCAGCACCGCGAGCACGAGAAAGGCGAAGGCGATGGCGCCCAGCCCGGCGGACCGGAGCCAGAGTTCGGACCTGCGGCGGCGGGCGAGCCGACGGTCGGCCGCGCTGAGCGGCTGGCCTTCCCGGCGGCCGGCGGTGACATCGGTCATGACGGCAGGCTCCTAGTCGTAGATTTCACGATACTTGCGCACGATGCGCAGCGCGATGACGTTGATCCCCAGCGTGACGAGGAAGAGCATCAGGCCGAGCGCGAAGGCGGCGAGCGTCTTGGGATTGTCGAAGGCGGTGTCGCCGATCAGCAGGGTGACGATCTGGACGGTGACGGTGGTCACGCTGTCCAGCGGATTGATCGTCATCTTGGCGATGAGGCCCGCGGCCATCACCACGATCATCGTCTCGCCGATCGCGCGGCTGACCGCCAGAAGCACCCCGCCGACGATGCCCGGAATGGCGGCGGGGAAGAGCACCTTCATCACCGTCTCGGCCCGCGTGGCCCCGAGGCCGAGCGAGCCGTCCCGGAGCGACTGCGGCACCGCCGTAAGCGCGTCATCGGCGAAGGACGAGATGAACGGGATCAGCATGATCCCCATGACCCCGCCCGCGGCCAGCGCGGTGTTGGGCGACAGGGCGATGCCGGTGGCGGCGGCCGCCTCGCGCAGGGCCGGCGCCACGGTCAGCACGGCGAAGAAGCCGTAGACCACGGTGGGCACCCCGGCGAGGATCTCGAGCACGGGCTTGGCCACGGCGCGGAAGCGCGGCGAGGCGAATTCGAAGAGATAGATGGCCGAAAAGAGCCCGACCGGAACCGCGATCACCAGCGAGATCATGGTGATGACCATGGTCCCGAGGATCACCGGCACCCAGCCGAAGGCCCCCACCCCGGCCACCTGGTCGGCCCGGATCGGGATCTGCGGCTCCCAGTTGAGGCCGAAGAAGAATTCGGTGAAGGGCACGCGCTGGAAGAAGCGCAGGCTTTCGAAAAGCAGCGACAGCACGATTCCGACCGTGGTCAGGATCGCGACGAGCGAACTCGCGATCATCAGGCCCAGGATGATCCGTTCGACGCCCTGACGCGCGCGGAAATCCCGCGAGACCCGGCGGCGCGCCACGAAGAGCGCCACGGCCGAGATCGCCGCGGCCCCGGCGAGCATGAGCCAGCCCGCAACCGCATGAAGCCGCGTCAGCGTCTCGGCCGCCGCGAGCTTCCAGGGCTCGGGCGTTCCGAACACGCTCCCCCCGGCGATCTGCGCGATGTCGGTAAACGCAAGCGCGCGCTGCGCGTCATCGAGCCCCGCAAGCGCTTCGGCCGGAATTCCGGCAATGACCAGCGCCCGGATCACCGGTCCCTGGAACATGAGCCACAGGAGGACGAAGACGACGCCCGGCACGACCACCAGAAGCGCGGAAAAGAGACCGTGGAAGAAGGGAAGCGAATGCAGCCGGCCCTCGCCCGTCCGGATCGCCGTCGCCGCCTGCCGGTTGAACAGGTAGCCGAAGGTCGCGGCGGCCAGCAGAAGGACGAAGGCGAAGGTGGTCATGGCGTGCCTGCGCAGAAGGAATCGGACAGGGTCGGCGCCGCCCGGGCTTTGGCCGGGCGGCGCCCTTTCATCACTTCTCGGGGGCCGCCATCGGGGTGGCGTCGGCCGCGGCCTTCTGGACGGCGGCGAGCTTGTCGGCCGACAGCGGGGTCAGGCCGCGCTCTTCCTCGTAGCCGCCCGCAGCGAGCGCCGCGTCCGAGACGTATTCGGCGATGAACTCGTTCAGCCCCGGGATCACGCCGCGATGCGCGTTCTTGATGTAGACGAAGAGCGGACGGGCCACGCCGTAGGAGAAGTCGGCGATGGTCTCTTCCGACGGCATGACGCCGTTGATCGGAATGCCCTGGAGCTTGTCCTTGTTCTCGTAGAGGAACGAGTAGCCGAAGATGCCGACCGCGGTCGGATCGGCTTCAAGCCGCTGCACGATCAGGTTGTCGTTCTCGCCGGCCTCGACGAAGGGGCCGTCCTGGCGCATGCGCGAGCAGGACTCGGTCAGGAACTTGTCCCTGGCTTCCTTGTCCATGGCCTTGACGGTGTCGAATTCCTTGCAGCCGTCATGCATGACCAGCTCGACGAAGGCGTCGCGGGTGCCCGAGGTGGGCGGCGGGCCGTAGGCGAGGATGGCGGTGTCGGGCAGCGACGGGTCGATGTCCGACCACTTCTTGTAGGGGTTGGCGACCCACTTGCCGTCCACTTCCACCTCGGCGGCGAGCGCCTGATAGAGCTGCTTCTCGGTCAGCGCCCACTTGAAGGGGGTGGCGTTCGACACCGCGATCGACAGGCCGTCGTAGCCGATCATCAGCTCGGTGATGTCGGTCACGCCGTTCTTCTGGCACAGCTCGTATTCCGACTTCTTCATCGCCCGCGACGCGCCGGTGATGTCGGCGGTGTTCTCGCCCACGCCTTCGCAGAAGATCTTCATGCCGCCGCCGGTGCCGGTCGATTCGACCACGGGAGCCGGCGAGCCGGTGGCGTTGGCGAACTGCTCGGCCGCCGCCTGGCTGTAGGGGAACACGGTCGAGGAGCCGACGATGCGGATCTGGTCGCGGGCCTCGGCCGCGCCGGCGGCAAGCGCCAGCGCCAGGGTCGAGACGGTCATGGTCATGCGTGTCATGGGGTGCTCCATTTCTCTGGCAAGGGCGGCCACCCCCCCGGCGACCGCTTCGCCCCCCGTCTAGGCAGCGTGCGTCATCCTTTTGTGACGGCAACGTAACGGTTTCATGACAAGAACGCCGCCGCGCGACCGGCCCCGGATGCGTCCGCCCGGCACCGGCGGATCAGGAAAGCGGCAGCATCACCATGAAGTTGCAGCCCTTTCCGATCGCGCTTTCGATCTTCAGCCGGCCGCGGTGCCGGGCGACGATGTGCTTGACGATCGCAAGGCCCAGCCCCGTGCCGCCCTTTTCGCGCGACCGGTGGGCGTCCACCCGGTAGAACCGCTCGGTCAGGCGCGGGATGTGAATCGCCTCGATTCCCTCGCCGCGGTCGATGACCTCGACCAGCACCGCAGGACCGCGCAGGACCGGCTCGTGCGCAAGCTGGCTCACGCGGACGGTGACGCTGCCGCCGGACGCGCCGTATTTGAGCGCGTTCTCGATCAGGTTGTGGAACACCTGCGTCAACTGGTCGGCGTCGCCCGGCACGATCAGCGGACCCGGCGCGCCTTCCAGCGCAAGCCGGACCCCCGCCGCGCTGTCCTGCTGGCGCTGCGTGGCCAGCGCGCCCCTCAGGACGGCGACCACGTCCACCGGTTCGGAGGGCCGGCGCCGCTCCTCGGCCTCGACGCGGCTCAGCGAGAGCAGGTCGTTGACCAGCCGGATCATCCGGCCGGCCTCGCGCTCCATGATCGCGAGGAAGCGCTCGCGTGCCGCCGCGTCCTCGCGCGCGGCGCCGCGCAGCGTCTCGATGAAGCCGACCAGCGCGGTCAGCGGCGTGCGCAGCTCGTGGCTGACATTGGCGACGAAGTCGCGACGCATCGATTCGGCCTGCTCGAGCGGCGTCAGATCCTCGAAGATCACCAGCGCCCCACCCGCCCCCGCACCGAGGTCCTGCGGCGTGATGTGCGCCCGCAGCAGGGATTCGCCGGTCGGGCCGTTGAACGGCAGCCGCACCGTCACCCGGTTCCCGCCGGCCAGAACCGCGTCAAGCCCGTCGAGTAAGCCCGGATGCCGAAGGAAGCTCGTGCAGGGCCGGCCGGCGATCTCCGCCCCGAAAAGCGCGCGCGCCGATTCGTTAGCAAGACGCACCTTCTGGCCCTGCCCCACGAGGAGCGTGGGCGAAGGCACCGCGTCGAGAACCGTCTGGAGAACCGTGATGTCCATGCTCCGACCCCGGCATCGTTCCTGCCCCGCCTCCATGACAGGAACATGACAGCCGGACCCTGCGGCACGGCGTCGGCTTTGTAAACGAAGACGGCAGGACTTCGGCCCGCTGCACAATCTCAGGCTGCAAACTTCATCTTTGCGTCATCTTTCGGTCGAGTTTGCCGGGCACATCGCGACAAGACGTCCGACAGCACAGAGCGCCATGCCGAACCGAGCCATTCCCGTCCCGCGCAGCGCCCTCCGCCTCCTCTCGATCGAGGTGGACGAGCCCGCACTGGCCAGCGCCATGACCGCCGACGCGCGGCTGGCGGCGGGATCGCTCGCCGCGGCCCGGATCGGCCAGATCGACGGCCGGCTGCTCGAGCGGCTGCAACCCGACCTGGTGCTGGCCCCGCTGCTGGGCGAGGGCTTCGACATCCTCGACGTGGCGCAGGCGCTGACCGCCGCGGGTTACGCCGGACGCCTGCTGGCCATCTGCCCGAAACTGCCGAACCCGCGCGGGGTCCAGGCCGAATTGCGCGGACACTGCAAGGGGTTCTCGGTCGAACTTCTGCAGCTTGGCTGAGGATCAGGCCGGCCGCAGCCCGGTGAGGAACCGCCGAGCGGCCAGACGGTAATGCGCGGCCGACTCGAGAAGCCGCGCGCGCGCCGCCTCGTCGAGCGTCCGCACTACCCGCCCGGGCGCGCCCATCACCAGCGACCCGTCCGGGATCTCCTTGCCCTCGGTGATGAGGGCCCCCGCCCCGATCAGGCATCCAGCCCCGATCCGGGCGCCGTTCAGCACCGTCGCCCCCATGCCGATCAGCGTGCCCGCGCCGATGGTGCAGCCGTGCAGCATCGCCTTGTGGCCGATGGTGCAGTCCGGCCCGACCACCAGCGGATAGCCCATGTCGGTGTGCCCGACGACGTTCTCCTGCAGGTTGGTGCCGCGGCCGATGCGGATCTCCTCGTTGTCGCCCCGTAGCGTCGCGCCGAACCAGACGCCGGCCTCGTCCTCGAGCACCACGCGGCCGATCACGTTGGCGTCCGGCGCCACCCAGACCCCCTGCCCGATCACCGGCCGGAGGCCGTCCAGTTCCCAGATCATCGTGACTCGAACTCCCGGTTCAGGTCGCGCACGAAGGCGGACAGCCAGGGCTGGCGGTCCCGTCGCATGCGCTCGGCCATGAGGATGGTGCGCAGCTGCGCCTCCGCCTCGTCCAGATCGCGGTTCACCAGCACGTAGTCGTATTCCGCCCAGTGGCTGATCTCGGCCTCCGACTTCGCCATGCGGCCGCGGATCACCGCGTCGCTGTCCTGCCCCCGCGACCGCAGGCGCCGGTCGAGTTCGGCGATCGACGGCGGCAGGATGAAGATCGACACTACGTCGCGCCCGAGCGTCGAGTTGCGGATCTGCTGCCCGCCCTGCCAGTCGATGTCGAAGAGCGTGTCGCGCCCCGCCTCCATCGCGGCCACCACCGGCGCCTTCGGCGAGCCGTAGAGGTTGCCGAAGACCTCGGCGTGCTCGAGCATCTCGCCCGCCGCCACCATGGCCTCGAACTCGGCGCGCGACCGGAAATGATAGTCGCGCCCGTCCACCTCGCCCGGCCGCGGCGGCCGCGTGGTGGCCGAGACCGAGAAGCTCAGCGTCGGATCCCAGGCCATGAGCCGGCGCGACAGCGTCGATTTCCCCGCCCCCGAGGGAGACGAGAGGATGACCAGCATCCCGCGGCGTAGGGTCGGCATCGGGGTCATTCCAGGTTCTGGACCTGCTCGCGCATCTGGTCGATCACGACCTTGAGGTCAAGCCCGATCGCCGTCAGCGCGGCGTTGCCGGCCTTGGAACAGAGCGTGTTGGCCTCGCGCATGAACTCCTGCATCAGGAAATCGAGCTTGCGCCCGACGGCGCCGCCGGCCGCGATGAGGCCCCGCGCCGCGGCGACATGGGCGGTCAGCCGGTCGAGCTCCTCGGTCACGTCCGCCTTGACCGCGATCAGGGCGAGCTCCTGCGCGATCCGCGCGGGCTCGGCCTCGGCCGCCCCGGCCATCACCCGGGCCAGCGCGGCGTCGAGCGCCGCCGCGGCCTCGGGCCGGCGCGCCTCGGCCGCCTCGGCCGCCGACCGGGTGAGCGCCTCGATCCGGTCGATCTGGGCGGCGATCACCTGTCCGAGCCGGGCGCCCTCGGCCGCGCGGCTTGCCGTGAACTCGGCCAGAAGCGGCTGAAGATCGGCGACCAGCGCCGCGACCAGCGGGCCGGTGTCGGCGTCCTCGGGCAGCGCCTCGATCACGCCGCGGATCGCCAGAACCTCGGCCATGCTCGCGGGCGTCAGCGACAGGTCGGCGTCGAAGGCCGCCTGCTCGACCGTGCGCAGCGCCGACAGCGCGGCGTGCAGCCCGGCCGGGTTGAGCCGCAGCGTCGCGGCCGAATCGTCGCGCTCGAGGCGCAGCGACAGCGTGACATTGCCCCGCGTGATCGCGCGCTGCAGCTCGGCGCGCAGCGCCGGTTCCAGCCCGTCGATGCCCTCGGGCAGCCGCAGCCGCAGGTCGAGCCCCTTGCCGTTGACCGACCGGATGTCCCAGACCCAGCGGGCCCCCGCCCCCCCGGACCGTCGCGTGGCGTAGCCGGTCATCGAGACCGTGGCGTGATTAACCATTTAGGAGTTTTTGCCCTTCCGGATCCGAGATCCGCTGTATTTTAAGAAACAAGTAAGGTTTCGCGGTTTAGGGTTAGGCTCCAGACTCATTGATTGTCAAAGCCAGAACAGGACGGTAGCGGCGAGGGTGACGGCAGAGAGGAAAACCCTGGGGCACCTGTCGTAGCGGGTGGCGATGCGGCGCCAGTCCTTGAGCCTGC
>JBMOOG010000018.1:0-4912 GCA_049324535.1 Pseudomonadota bacterium
GGTCGGCCGCAGGGCCGCCTAGCCATGACCGGCGGCGCTTCTCCCCCGCGATCCGGGCCCGGGGCGCTCAACGCCCAGGCCCGCCATCGCGTCGTCCAGCAGGGCGGCGGCCCTTCGGCTGTGGGGCGCCGCGCATCGGTTCCAGGCCGGCGCCGAGCGTGGGTTCAACCGCTCGGCGCGCCGGTAGACGCCGGCCCTGACGCCCTCGGCGATGGCCTCGGCGATCTCGCGGGCGATCTCGGGCCGAATCTTCATCGATCAATCCGCCGGCGCCGGAGGGCTCTTCCTGGGCTTCATCACGCCGGCCAGGATCTTCACGCCCTTGTCCATGAGGACATCGGACAGCGTCCGCGCCTTCCGGGCGTCTTCGTTGTCGAGTCGGCGCGCGACGGCTGCAATCCGTCGCGCTCCCGCAAGGTAGTTCATTCCGCGTTGGTACTGCCTAGCGGCGTCCGTCGCTTCGCTCACCCTCACCTCCTCACCGCGTCCACGCCGCCAAGGTCCTCACCATGACCTTGATGGAGCGAACATTCATGGGCGCCGAAACCCATGACAGTCGGCAGAAAGCGTGCCTGGCGCGCGCGATCTCGTCGGAGCTGTCCCGCCGCTACCCCCACCATACGGCGAAGTCCGTGGCCCGCGACCTGGCCTGCACACCGAAGGCCGCGGCGAACCTGCTGGACGGCCATCTCAGCGCCGCGTCGGTGGCCCGGCTGATCCAGGCCTACGGCCCCGGATGGGTCGCCGAGCGGGTCCTGGAGGCCGGGGGGACCACCTTGGAAGCCTACATCGACCACCAGGCCGAAGAGGCCGAGCGCGCCGCCGTGCGGGCCCTACGTCGCGCGAGGGAGGCGCGGAAGCTCGATGCGAAACTTCAAGCTGCTCGCGGCCGCGGTGCTGGCGACGCTGGCGCGCGCCCTTAGCGGCAACGCCGAGTTCACGGCCGAGCTGAGCTACCGCCTCGCCGAGGCGGCCTGTCGGCTGCGCGCCGACGCCGAACAGGAAAGGGACTGAGATGGCCGAGCCCACCCCCATCGACTGGGACGACGACGAGGACGTGGTCGTGCGCAAGCAGATGCCGATCCGGGTGTTCCTCAACACCTCGGGCAACGTCGTGATCCAGCAGGAGAACGAGGATCCGCATGAGGATGACCCCCTGATCGTG
This sequence comes from Pseudomonadota bacterium, assembly GCA_049324535.1. Classification (GTDB taxonomy): domain Bacteria; phylum Pseudomonadota; class Alphaproteobacteria; order Rhodobacterales; family Rhodobacteraceae; genus JBMOOG01. The sequence goes on from JBMOOG010000018.1 coordinate 1,166, forward strand.
ATCCGCCCGGAGTGGGTGCGGGTCGTGGCCGACGCGCTGCTGCGCTGGGAAGACCCCGAATGAGCGCGTCGCAGTATCCTCCGCCGCCGATCCCGCCCATCGACGGGCGTCTGCTGGGCAAGCCGCCGCGCTCGATGCTGATCCGCTGCGCCATGCACGACTTCAGCATGACCGAGGCGCAGGCCGCCGCCATGGTGGATGGCCAGATCGCGCACCTCGGCCTGGAAGACGAGGTCGATCTGGCCCGATGACCCCGGACCCGGCGCCCATGACCCCGGCGGGCTGCGATCTCCGCGACTTCCCGCGGATGATGATCGACATCCCGCGCCTGTTCTCCTCCACGTTCAACGGCCAGGCCTCGCGCCAGCCCCTGGCCTGGATGATCGGTCACAAGCTCTGGTACCGGAGCTGGCATCAGGTCCCGGCCGGGAGCCTGCCGGACGACGATGACGAACTCTGCCACCTCGCCGAGCTCGGGTTCGACCTCAAGTCGTTCCGGAAGGTGAAGGCGATCGCGATGCGGGGCTGGGTAAGGTGCGCCGACGGGCGGCTCTACCATCCCGTGGTCTGCGAGGCGGCCCTGGAGGCGTGGCAGGAGAAGCTGCGCCAGCGCATTTCGAGTGCGGCGGGGAACTCCAAGCGCTGGGGCGTGAACTTCGACTGGGGCCCGCTGATCGAGGACCTCCGGGCCCTGATCGCGTGCATGACGGCGCTCAATCCCCGGTCGAAGACGATCCAGAAGGCCCAGAAGTCGCTGTCCCAGTGCGATCCCAGTGCGATCCCGCAGGGACCTCCTGACGATCCCACTGGGACCACAACCGGGTCCCACCGGGACCAAAAAACCACGGAAAAAACATCCCAAGGGACAGGGATAGGGAATCTACTCACTGAAGCTGACGCTCCAGTGAGTAGCGCGCACGTCGACGCGCCAGCTCCCAAGCCCGCGAAGCAGCCCCGCCAGAAGGCCCGGCGAGAGCTGCCCGAGCATTTCCCTGGCGACGATGAGGCCGACTACGCCCGCGGCGAGTTCGCCCGGAACGGCCTGCCCTTCGACTTCGACCGGGAGGCCCAGCGCTTCCGCAACCACCACCAGTCGAAGGGAAACCTGATGGCCGACTGGCGCGCGGCCTGGCGGACCTGGGTCGCCAACGGGATCAAGTTCGCGGCCGAAGCCGAAGCCCGTCACGCGTCCGGCCCGAACCCGCGCCGAGCCAACGGCCGCGCCCCCTGGTCGGCGATGGACTACGCCGCGGAACGCATCCGCGAAGAGGAGGGCTTCGAGTGAACGAACTGACCCCCATGCCCACCAAGGCGCCGCCGGCGGTCGCCAGATCCTCCGGGGGCCGCTCGGCCGCCCGGGTGCTGCAGGCGGCCCACGAGCTGGAACGCCCATGGCGCTTGGTCGAAGCGCTGGGGCGCGACTTCCCCGAATGGTACCGCGGGATCTATCGCTCGCCGCCGACCCTGGAGCAGATTCGGCGGCCGGACCGGCACGGCGACGAGGCCCACCGGGACGCGACCGAGGCCCTGGCGAAGCTCCCCCCGAAAGCGCGCCTGGATGAGATCATCGAGGCCCTGGACGCGCTGCGAGCCGCGAAACCCGACCGGCCGCAGGCCCTGGCGCTGATCTCCACGATGGTGGACGGCTTTCCGAACGCGCGGCCGCACAATCCCGAGGTGTACGTCGAGACCCTGCTGCATGAGGTTATGTCGGCCGGCTATCCGTCCGCGGTGGTCGCGAGAGCGACGCGGCTGATCGCCCGGGAGCAGAAGTTCCTGCCGACGGCCGCCGAGCTGCTCGAGGTCTGCGAGAAGGCCGCCTTCAGCCGCGCCGGCTACGACAGCTACGTCCTGGCCCGAGACCGCGTCGTCGAGCTGACCGGCCTGTTGGAGGAGGCCGACCGGCTGGGGCCGCGAGACCTCGACCAGGAATGGCGTGACAGGCTCTATGTCGTCGCGGCCGGAGAGCCCTGGGACCGCGGCTGGGGGTATCCGCCGGGCGATCTCGGATGCTTGGTCCCCAAGCACATCCTCGCCGAGTTCGGCTACGGCGAGGAGGCCGAAGAGCTGGAGGCCGACGGCTTCCCCAAGGTGCGGTTCTGAGGCCTGACATGGCGGGGCGTCTCGTTCTCGGCGGCTTCCGGCGGGAGTTCGTGCAGGCCGCGTTCTGCGAATACTTCGGGATTGGCCCGGCCCGCTCGAACCTGCTGATCGCGCTCTTCGAGGCCCAGGGCTCCCCGGCGACCACGGGCACGCTAAGCGCCCGGGTGGACAGTCATCGCAAGCCCAGCAGCGGCGCGATCCAGGAGGCGATCCACCGCCTTCGGGACTGCCTCCAGGCCGAAGCCATCGACCGCGGCGAGCGGGGCTACTTCCTGACCGAGGTCGGCATGGCGGAGTGCCGCGCCGCCCTGGAGCACATGGGGCAGACGCTGGCCCTGGTCGGCGCCCGGTTCGGGGAAGCGGCATGACCGGCGCGCGCTCGCCGCTGAGAGCCGTCTCCAGAGGCGGAGAATAGGCGGCCATGGCTGACCTCAACGACAAGCAGCGCCGCTTCGCCGAGGAGTACCTGGTGGACCTCAACGCCACCCAGGCCGCGATCCGCGCCGGCTACAGCGCCAAGACGGCGCACAGCTCGGGCCCACGGCTGTTGGAGCATGTTGGCGTCGCGGCCGAGATCGCCCGGCTCAAGGACGAGCGCTCGCAGCGGACCGGGATCACGCGGGAAGCGGTCCTGCAGCACCTGTGGGAGATCGCGACGGCGGACCCCAACGAACTGGTCCAGTACCGGCGCGGCGCCTGCCCGGCGTGTTGGATGCCCGCCGGGGGGATCGGCTTCGTCCAGACCGCCGAGGAGCGGGAAGCACAGCCGCACGGCGGGGCCTTGAAGCGCACTCGCCGCCAGGATCCTCCGGTCCTGGACCGGGAACCTAACCCGGACTGCGAGGCGTGCGGCGGCGAGGGCTTCGGGCGGGTCTATGCCGCGGACACGCGCAACCTCAGCGGGGCGGCGCGCCGGCTCTACGCCGGAGCCCGCCAGACTCGCGACGGCTTCGAGATCAAGATGCGCAGCCAGGACGGCGCCCTGTCCCTGTTGTTCGACCACCTGGGCCTGAGCGCGCCGAAGCGCCAGGAGCACACCGGCGCCGGCGGCGGCCCCATCGAACACCGGCCCCTGACCGACGAGTTGGCGGCCCTTCCGCAGGCCAAGCGGGACGCGATCCGCGCCGCGATCAAGCGCGCGATGGAGGATGAAGGATGAGCGAGAGGTCCTATTTGGCGGCGCTGGCGGCTTATGTGCTGGTCAGCAGCGCTGTCTTGGCAGGACTGAGCATCGCAGCGCTGGCGATGCGGATGTCTGCGGAGCATGCGGTGGGCATGGGCTGGGTCGGTGGCGCCCTGATCGCTTTCGGCTTCATGGCGGCGGTGGTCCGCCAATGACCACCATCGCCCTGAGGCGCGAAGCCTTCACGACCAACGAGCAGTACCTGGAGGCGGCCCACGACCTGGCGCAACAGAAGCGTCAGGCGCTGGCGCAGCTCCTGGCCGAAGGGACGGACCTGGACCTCACGCTGGCGTTCGCCTCGGCGGTGCTGGCGGACTGGAACGTCCAGCACGATGCGCTCTGGGACCGCCGGCTGGTGGGGGCGCAACAGTGAGCCGGCCGGACCTGGGCCACGGTTTTAACGCCTTGCGCGCGGCCTTCGGGCGGGCGGTGCTGGAGCGGCTGACGCTGGCCGGCCGAAC
>JBMOOG010000019.1:0-275206 GCA_049324535.1 Pseudomonadota bacterium
AGCGCGAAATAGGCCCCGATGCCCGCGCCCAGGAACACCGGCGCCCAGGGAAGAAGCCGGCCGCGCGCCTCGACGAGGCCGTCGAGCCAGGCCGCGCCCGCTGCCCGCACGACCGCGGCCGGACGCGCCGTCGCCCCCGCCTGCGCCTCTGCCGTCATGCGCCACCCTTGCCAGCCGCGGCCTTCCTCCGTAAGACCGGGCCGAGCCTAATCGGCTCATGGTTTCCGAGAGGTTAACGGCTCATGACCGCACCCGCGCCCGGCAAGGTCGTCACCCGCTTTGCGCCCTCGCCCACCGGCTATCTGCACATCGGCGGCGCGCGCACCGCGCTCTTCAACTGGCTCTATGCCCGGGGCCGCGACGGCACGTTCCTCCTGCGCATCGAGGACACCGACCGCGAGCGGTCCACGCCCGAGGCGACCGAGGCGATCCTGCGGGGGCTGCGCTGGCTCGGCATCGACTGGGACGGCGAGGCGGTGAGCCAGTTCGAGCGCCGCGACCGCCATGCCGAGGTCGCCCGCGAGATGGAGGCACGCGGCACCGCCTACCGCTGCTTCTCGACGCCGGCCGAGATCGAGGCCTTCCGCGAGACGGCCCGGGCCGAGGGGCGCTCGACGCTGTTCCTGAGCCCCTGGCGCGACGCCGACCCGGCGACCTGGCCTGACGCGCCCTATGTGATCCGGCTGAAGGCCCCGCGCGAGGGCCAGACGGTGATCGAGGACGCGGTGCAGGGCCGCGTCACCTTCGGCAACGACCAGCTCGACGACATGGTGCTTCTGCGGTCGGACGGCACGCCCACCTACATGCACGCGGTGGTGGTGGACGACCACGACATGGGTGTCACCCATGTGATCCGGGGCGACGACCACCTGAACAACGCCGCCCGCCAGGCGCAGGTCTACCGCGCCATGGGCTGGCCCGAGCCGGTCTGGGCGCACATCCCGCTGATCCACGGCCCGGACGGCAAGAAGCTTTCGAAGCGCCACGGGGCGGTCGGGCTGCACGAATACCAGCTCATGGGCTATCCCGCGGCCGGGATGCGCAACTATCTGGCGCGGCTCGGCTGGGCGCATGGCAACGACGAGTTCTTTACCGATGCGCAGGCGCGGGAATGGTTCGACCTTGCCGGAATCGGCCGGTCGCCGGCACGACTCGACTTCAAGAAGCTCGAGAACCTCTGCGGTCAGCACATCGCGGCGATGGACGATGCTGCACTGCTGAACGAACTGGCGGCCTACCGCGCCGCGAAGGGCGAGCCGGAGCTGACCGCAAGCCAGCGTGACGGTCTTGGCCGCGCCCTCTATGCCCTGAAGGACCGGTCTAAGACCCTGACTGAACTTCTTGAGAAGGCTCGGTTTATCCTGGTTTCGCGTCCGATCGTCCCCGACGAGACCGCGGCGAAGGCGCTCGATCCGGTATCCCGCGGTATACTGGGCGAATTGACGCCGCACCTGCAAAATGCTAGCTGGACTCGGGATGAGTTGGAGCGGGTCGCCGGAACCGTTGCGCAGGCCCACGGGTTGACGCTCGGCAAGCTGGCGGCGCCCCTGCGGGCCGCTCTGGCCGGCCGGAGCGTGAGCCCGAGCGTGTTCGACATGATGCTGGTGCTCGGCCGCGACGAGACGGTCGCGCGCCTCACGGATGCGGCGGGCTGACCGGCCCGCAGGGCAGGACAGGATGCAGCGGTGGCGCACAGGCGTGCGCGCGCCCCATGCCAGGAAAGGGACAGAGATGACCGAACCGACCAAGACCGCGACCCTGACCTTCGACAACAAGCGGCTGGAACTGCCCATCCTGCCGGGCACGATCGGTCCGGACGTGATCGACATCCGCAAGCTCTACAGCGAGGGCGAGGTCTTCACCTACGATCCGGGGTTCACCTCGACCGCCGCCTGCGAGAGCGCGATCACCTACATCGACGGCGACAAGGGCGAGCTTCTCTACCGGGGCTATCCGATCGAGCAGCTGGCCGAACGCTCGCATTTCCTCGAGGTCTGCTACCTGCTGCTGAACGGCGAGTTGCCGAACCAGGCGCAGATGGAGGATTTCGAGCGCCGGATCACCCGCCACACGATGCTGCACGAGCAGATCCACTACTTCTTCCGCGGCTTCCGCCGGGACAGCCACCCGATGGCGACGATGGTCGGCGTCGTGGGCGCCATGTCGGCCTTCTACCACGACAGCCTCGACATCAACGACGCCTGGCAGCGCGAGGTTGCCGCGATGCGGATGATCGCCAAGCTGCCGACGATTGCGGCCATGGCCTACAAGTATTCGATCGGCCAGCCCTTCGTCTATCCGCGCAACGATCTCGATTACGCTTCGAACTTCCTGCACATGTGCTTCTCGGTCCCCGCCGAGCCGTATGTGGTCCAGCCCGCGCTGGCGCGGGCGATGGATCTCATCATGATGCTGCACGCCGACCACGAGCAGAACGCCTCGACCTCGACCGTGCGCCTGGCCGGATCCTCGGGCGCCAACCCCTTCGCCTGCATCGCGGCCGGCATCGCCTGCCTCTGGGGTCCGGCGCATGGCGGCGCGAACCAGGCGGCGCTGGAGCAGCTGCGCTCGATCGGGTCGGTGGACAAGATCCCGGAATTCATCCGGCAGGTGAAGGACAAGTCCTCGAACGTGCGCCTGATGGGCTTCGGGCATCGGGTCTACAAGAACTACGACCCGCGCGCCAAGGTCATGAAGCAGTCGGCCGACGAGGTGCTGGACCTGCTCGGCATCCACAACAACCCGACGCTCCAGGTGGCCAAGGAGCTTGAGCGCATCGCGCTCGAGGACGACTATTTCGTGTCGAAGAAGCTCTATCCGAACGTCGACTTCTACTCGGGGATCATCCTCGAGGCCATGGGCTTCCCGACGGCGATGTTCACGCCGATCTTCGCGGTGTCGCGCACCGTGGGCTGGATCAGCCAGTGGAAGGAGATGATCGCCGACCCGATCCAGAAGATCGGCCGGCCGCGCCAGCTCTACATCGGGCCGGAGCGCCGCGACTACGTGGATGTGACCCGCCGCTGACCGAAGGGTCGCCGAGGGATCGGGGCCGGCCTTCGGGCCGGCCCCTGCGTTTTGCTCAGCGGCCGAGCATCGCGATCAGCGATCGGGCCTCGGGCGGGGGCTCGCGCTCGACGCGCCGGTAGTCGCTTCCGTCCGGATTGCGCCGGGCAAGGCCCGCGTCGATCTGACCGCGGCGCAGCACCGCGCGGTCGCCGAAGACCTGCCAGCCGTCGAAGAGCGCGTTGACCGCGCGCTCGCTCAGTGCGGTGCGGGGCGGCAGGCGCGACCACATCACCCACAGGCACAGGTCCCGGATCGCCGCACGCGAGGGCCAGCGGGTGAGCCGCCCCTCGGCGTCGAAGAGCCGCCGCGCCCGGTCGATCCGACGCAGCGACGCCGCATCGGCCGCCTTGGGCGGCGCCGTGACGCCGGCGGAGACGCAGGCGGGCGCGGACGCCCCGGGAGACGCCGCCCGCAGCGCCTGCCAGTTGCCGTGACCGGCGGCCCGGGCCAGCAGGTTCAGCATGGCAAGATGGCCCGGCGGGGCGCCGTCGCACGGCAGCGCGCGCGCCAGCGACCGGGCAAAGGCCGACACGTCGGCAATGGTCATGGACACCGGAATCCGGGGCTTGGGTCTCTCCTGAGGCTGCGCCTGCCCGTGGTTCGGGTGCCGCCGATCGCCCTTGCGGCCCGGCGCGCCCAGAGGGGACACCAAGGCCGTCCGATCGCAGGTCCAGCTTGCCCGAACGGGCGGCGACGCCTGGGTGAACTGCGGACCCGCTTCGCGCATACCCCCGGATGCCCCGCCGCGTCAAGCGGGGCGCCCCCGGCGGCGCTACTGGACGGCCTCGGCCGGACGGCGGACCAGCTTCTCGGCCTCGCGCCCGTAGAGCTCTTCATAATGGTCGAAGTCCGCCTCGACCCAGGCGCAGCCCTGGGTGGCCGACCCGAGGCTCTGGGTAAGCGACTCGACCGCGGATTCCGGCAGAAGCGCCCGGAACAGGTCCCAGCCGCGAAAATCCGGGTCGCGGTCAAAGCCCAGCACCTGCCCGCCCAGCGTCGAGACCAGCGACACCATCGCCCCGGAGAACACCGAAGGCACATGGATCGACACCGCCATGACCGGCTGCAGGAGGACCGGCCCGGCCTTGGCCAGCGCCTCGCGCAGCGCCATGCGCCCGGCGGTGCGGAAGGCAAAGTCGGAACTGTCCACGGCGTGGTGCTTGCCATCGGTCAGCGTCACCGCGACATCGATCACCGGATAGCCGAGCGGCCCCTGCTTCAGCGTCTCGCGCGCCCCCTCCTCGACCGAGGGGATGTAGTTGCGCGGCACCGCCCCGCCCTTCACCACCTCGTCGAAGACAAAGCCCGCCCCGCGCGGCTGCGGCCGCACGGTGATCGCGACATCGGCGAACTGGCCGGCGCCCCCCGACTGCTTGCGGTGGCGATACTGCTCCTCGACCGGCTTCGAGATCGTCTCGCGATACTGCGGCGCGGGCGCGCCGAAGCTCAGCTCGAGCCCGAAGTCGTCGCGCAGCGCCGCCTCGGTCCGGCGCAGGTGCATCGGCCCCTGGAACCCCAGAAGCGCGTGGCCCGTCTCGGGGTCCTGGCCCAGGCGCAGCATCGGGTCGGCCTCGGCCAGCCGCGCAAGCGCCGAGGACAGCCGCACCTCGTCGCGGTCGTTCACCGGCGTGACGACGCGCGAGAGCGCCGGCGGGGCCAGCGCGCCGTGCGGCGCCGGCAGCGAGGCGGTCGCGGTGAAGAGACGGCCCGCGTCGAGCTGATCGGACTTGACCGACAGGCCCACCTCGCCCGGAACCAGACGCTCGTGCCCCGCCTTCCCGCCCACCTCGGCGAGTCCGCCGAGGCTTCCCCCCCCGAGCGGCGCCCCCGCCGCCACGCCGGGCGCGAGCGCCCGCAGGAACACGCATTTTCCAAGGTGCTTGCGCACCTCGGCGTGAAAGCCCACGGCCAGCGCCTCGGGCTGGCCGAGCCGCTCCCGCAGCGCCTCGACCTGCGGCACCTCGTGGCGCAGGGCCTTCATGAGCCGCGTGATGCCGTTGCGGTGGCTTGCCGATCCGAGAAAGGCCGGCACCACCTGCCGGTCGCGGGTCTCGCGGCGGGCGATCTCGAAGAGGGCCGTCACACCCGGATCGTGGTCCTCGACCAGTTCCGCCAGCAGCGCGTCGTCGAAATCCGACATGTGCTCCAAGAGTTCGGCCCGCGCCTCGTGCTCGCGGTCGGTCTCCGGGCCGGGCAGCGCCACCAGCGTGGACGGCGCCCCTTCCCGGTAGCGCCAGGCACGCTCGGAGATGAGATCGACCGCGCCGACGATCTGGCCCCCCTCGCGGATGGGGATCTGGCGCAGCACGATCGGGTGGCTGGAATAGGATTGCAGCGCCCCGACCACATCGCGGATCCGCCCCTTGGGCGCGTCCATCCGGTTGATGAAGATCATCGAGGGCGCGCCCGAGGCCTCGATCGCCCGCAGCCAGGGCGCGGCCAGCACCGCCTCGTCGGGGTCCGGGTTCAGGACCAGAACGGCCATGTCCGAGGCCATGAGCGCCAGCCCCGCCATGCGCGCGTATTCGGGTCCGCCGGCCAGGTCGATCGCGCACCATTCGTCACCGAGATAGCCGAAGCGCGTCAGCGACAGCGCCCCCGCCGCCTCGGTCCTGGCTGGTCTGCCCTCGAGACCGGCGAGTGCCCGGACCAGCTCGGTCTTGCCCGACTGGGACGGGCCCATGATGGTGATGCACCGCATGAGGCTCCTCCTTCTGCCCGGAGCAGAGGCCGGATACGCCCTCGCGGCCGATCCGGTCGGCCTGCCCTGGGTCCACCTTCTGCCCGCCGCCCGCCCGCGTCAAGGCGCCCGAGCGCCCGGATCCGCCCGGCGAGGGGCTTGCCGGCCCCTCGCGCTCCCCCGGGGGTATTTGCGCGAAGCAGAAGACAGGGCGGCGGGCTTCTTCTTCGCCGAAATACCCGCGGGGGGTGAATGCCCCGTCCGGGGCAGAGGGGGGCGGCAAGCCCCCCTGCCTCTCTGGTGGCGGCGGCTCAGCGTCCCGCGAAGCGGGCCGGGCGCTTGCCGAGAAAGGCGGCGACCCCCTCGCGGAAGTCCTCCGAGGCCCCGCACCGCGCCTGGCCGCGGGCCTCGACGGCGAGCTGGGCCGCAAGGTCGTTCGATCCGCTCGCCCGCAGCGCGCGCTTGATCTCGCGGTAGGCGGCCGTCGGGCCGCGGGCCAGCCGCAGGGCGGTGGCGCCGGCGGCCTCGCGCAGAGAGGCGTCCGGCACGCAGTCCCAGATCATGCCCCAGTCGCGGGCCGTCGGCGCGGGCACCGGATCGGCCAGCAGCATCGCGCCCATGGCGCGCGGCATCCCCACCTGGCGCGGCAGCAGCCAGGTCCCGCCGGCGTCGGGCATCAGTCCGATCCGGGCGAAGGCCTGGATGAAGCTCGCGCTCTCGGCCGCGACCACCACATCGCAGGCGAGCGCGAGGTTCGCCCCCGCCCCGGCCGCGACCCCGTTCACCCCCGCGACGACCGGGACCGGGCTTTCGGCGATGGCCAGGATCAGCGGCTCGTATTCCTCGGTCAGCGTGCGCTCGAAGTCGATCGCGGACGGGTCGGCGGCATCGCCCAGGTCCTGCCCCGAACAGAAGCCCCGCCCCTCGCCGGTGATCAGGATCGCGCGGGCATGGGCCGCCGCGTGGTCGAGGGCGATGCGCAGCTCGGCCCGCATCGCGCGGTTGAGCGCGTTCATGACCTCGGGCCGGTTCAACGTGATCGTGGCGACCTGATCGGCCAGAGCGTAGCGGATGGTGGTGAAGTCCATGGGCGCCTCCCTTGCCCGGCCAGCATAGTCGCTCTGGCGGCGCGGCAAAGCGGAACGGCGCGTCACGCCGCGCGCGGGCCTATCGGCCGAGGATTTCCGACAGGCGCGACTTCTCGTCGTCGGAAAGCGGCGCCGCCTCCGGCTCGGGCGCCGACCGGCGGCGGCGCAGGTAGACGACGGCGCCGCCGAGGCCGAGAACCAGCATCGCGGGACCGGCAATCCAGAGGATCAGGTTCGCGCCGCCGGCGGTGGGCTTCAGAAGCACGTATTCGCCGTAGCGATCGACCAGGTACTGCACCACCTGTTCGTCGCTGTCGCCCGCGGTGATCCGCTGCCGGACCAGGATGCGCAGGTCGCGGGCGAGATCGGCGTTCGATTCGTCGATGCTTTCGTTCCGGCAGACCAGGCAGCGCAGCCCGGCGCTGATCGCGCGCGCCCGCGCCTCCTGCGCGGGGTCGGGCAGCATCTCGTCGGGCTGCACGGCCAGGGCGGGCTGCCCGATCGCCAGGAGAAGGGCCAGCACGAGCCGCCTCATCGCCCTACTCCGCCGGCTGGGCCGCGGCCGGCAGCGGCGACCGGCGCGCGCCGGCGGCCACGCGCAGCCGGCGGTCCGACATGGACACCAGCCCCCCGAGGGCCATGATGATGGCCCCGGCCCAGATCCAGTTGGCGAAGGGCTTGATGTAGGTGCGCACCGCCCAGCCGCCGCCGTCCTGCGGATCGCCGATGACCAGATAGATGTCGCGCAGGAACCCGTTCGCGATCGCCGCCTCGGTCGTGGGCATCGCCGCCACCGGATAGACGCGCTTTTCCGGGTGCAGGACGGTGACGACCGTGCCATCGCGCCGCACCGACATCGTGGCCATGGTCGAATGGTAGTTCGGGCCCTCGACCTTCTCGACCTTGTCGAGCGTCACCTCGTAGGTCCCGACCGTGAAGGGCTCGCCGACCCGGGCCACGCGGATGTCCTCGACGTCCCAGGCCATCAGCGTGGCGATCCCGACGATGGTGATCCCGAAGCCCGCATGCGCCATCGCCTTGCCCCAGTCGGCTCGCGGCAGGCGCAGGAGACGTGCGGGGCGATAGCCCGCCCGCAGCAGGAGTTCCGACGCCGATCCGGCCACGAGCCAGGTGCCAAGCGCCACGCCGACCGGCGCAAGCGCCGTGTGCCCGGTCTCGACCGCATAGGCGAGCGACCCCGCGGCCAGCGCCAGCACCAGCGCGCCCCAGAGGGGCCGCATCGCGCGCCCGAGCGTTCCCCTCTTCCAGGGCATCACCGCGCCTACCGGCAGGATCACTGCCAGCGCCACCATGAAGGGCGTGAAGGCGGTGTCGAAGAACGGAGCACCCACCGAAAGCTTGCGGCCGAAGGCCATCTCGGCAAAGAGCGGCCAGAGCGTGCCGACGAAGACCACGAGCGCCGCCACCGCGAGGAGCACGTTGTTGACCACGAGCGCCGACTCGCGGCTGACCATCGCGAACACCCCCCTCGCCTCGAGCGCCGAGGCGCGCGCGGCGTAGAGCGTGAGCGCGCCACCCACGAAGACGGCGAGGATGGCCAGGATGAAGACGCCGCGTTCCGGGTCGTTGGCGAAGGCGTGGACCGAGGTGATGACGCCCGACCGCACGATGAAGGTGCCCATCAGCGAGAAGCCGAAGGCAAGGATCGCGAGCAGGATCGTCCAGGACTTCAGCGACTCGCGCTTCTCGACCACGATCGCCGAATGGAGGAGCGCGGTGGCGAAGAGCCAGGGCATGAAGGAGGCGTTCTCGACCGGGTCCCAGAACCAGAACCCGCCCCAGCCGAGCTCGTAATAGGCCCACCACGACCCGAGCGCGATGCCGATGGTCAGGAAGATCCAGGCCGCGAGCGTCCAGGGCCGCACCCAGCGCGCCCAGGCCGCATCGACCCGGCCCTCGATCAGGGCCGCGACGGCAAAGGAGAAGGCGACCGAAAGCCCCACATAGCCGAGGTAGAGGAAGGGCGGGTGGAAGGCGAGCCCGGGATCCTGGAGAAGCGGGTTCAGGTCCTTGCCGTCGAAGGGCGGCCGGGCGAGGCGCCAGAACGGGTTCGAGGTGAAGAGGATGAAGGCGAAGAAGGCCGCCCCGATCATCGCCTGCACCGACAGCACGCGCGATTTCAGCCGCGGGGGCAAGGCGCCGCCGAAGGCGGCGATGGCCGCGCCGAACCCCGACAGGATCAGCACCCAGAGGAGCATCGAGCCCTCGTGGTTCCCCCAGACGCCCGAGACCTTGTAGAGCATCGGCTTCAGCGTATGCGAGTTGGCGACCACCACGGCGAGCGAGAAATCCGAGACCACGAAGGCCCAGGTCAGCGCCGCGAAGGAGAAGGCGGTGAGCAGGAACTGCGCGATGGCGGCGGGGCCCGCGACCTCCATCCAGCGGTAGCGCCCGGTCTGGGCGCCGACGAGAGGGATCACCGACTGCACGAGGGCGACGGCGAAGGCGAGGACGAGGGCGAAGTGACCGAGTTCGACAAACATGTGCGGACAATAGTGGGTTTGTCCGGCGGGGCAATGGGGCGCGAGGGACCGCGCCTGCGCGCCCTTGTCGCGGCCCGGTCACATGCGCGCGAGGAGGGCTGCGGAAACGGCCCTCGGCCGAGGGCCGCGAGCGGGCGCGGCCGACGTCCGCGGCCGGGGACGACCCTTTGGGGCGGCGGTGGGGGGTGTCCGTCCCCCGGAGCCCCCGGGGGTAAGGCCCCCCGAGGCGGCTTGCGCCCGTGCGATGGCAGGGTCGGCGGCGGTGCCCGTCAGCCGTCGCGGCCGCCGCGGCGCGGCTCGGGCGGCGGGCGCAGGCCGCGGCGGATCTCGGCCAGCGCGGGATTGTCCGCCTCCGGATCGGATTCGGGGCCCGGATCCGCACCGGCGGGCTCGGGCGCCGACCCGACCCGGACCCGGCCCGGGCGCAGGCGGAAGTAATGCGCCTCGCGCGCGCCGAAGTAGAAGCCCACGATCGCCGCGAGCAGCCACCAGAGCGGCTCGGGCACGTGTTCAAGCCCGATCATCCGGCGCGAGAAGCCTTCGGGATCGACCATCGCGTAGACGAAGAGCCCGAGCGTGCCGAGCGCGAGCATCGGCCGTGGCAGCCGGTTCAGCCCGTTGATGACGCGGTCGAAGAGGCCGGGGGCGGCGTATTTGAACTCTTCGCCGTGTTCGTCGAGCGCCGCGACATAGGCGGCCTGCGCGGCCTCCATCCTCTTCGTGGCGTTCGGCACGAAGACCTCGGCCACGTCGGTGGCGGCGCGGGCGACGGCGCCCGGATTGCCCAGAATCTGCCCGATCAGCCCCATGCGGCGGTCCTTTCACGATGCTGCGCCTCGGTCAGCCGGAATCGCGGCGCGATGAACGCCTCGGCGCGGCGGATCCAGCCGCCCTTGCCGCCATCGCGGGTGCGGGCGAACTTGCGGCTGGACGGGCGGCGGTCGGCCAGCGCGTAGTACCAGTTGCGCCGGGCAATGCCGTAGGCGTCCACGAGCAGCTCGCCCGCCCGATCCCAGGCCCTCGCGGCGGCGGCCTCGGTCTGCGGGCCGAGGATCCCGTCGGCGACGACCGGCTCGCCCAGGTCGGTCAGCAGCTCTTGCAGCAGCGTGATCGCCGCGCGGCCGGCGTTGACCTGCATGTCGAAGACCGGCGGCTGCAGCGCCTCGGGCAGCCGGTCGATGCCGGGGGCGCGGTAGTAGTGGTCGAGAAAGATCGTCACCGCCTCGTCGCGCGTCAGGCGCTTCAGGTCGGCGAGCGTCGCGCCGGGGCGCAGGCCGCGCAGGGTGGCCAGCGTCACGCCGTATTTGGTGGGTCCGCCCGGGTCGTCCGGGTCGTTCACGTATCCGCCCTCGCGCGCCACGATGGCGCGGGCGGTCTCGTCGATGCTGGGCATGGCGCCTCCGGGTCTCTCGATCCCCGGAAGGCTGCGAGGGAGGCGTTAAGGCCGCACTGGGGCGGCGTTCGCTGCCGGATCGGCGTTCGCGGGCCGCGCCGTCACGAACCGGCGCCGGCCTTGGCCGGATCCTTGTACACGCCCTGTTCCTTCAGCGCGTCGATCACTTCCTTGGGCATGTAGCTTTCGTCGTGCTTGGCGAGGATCTCGGTCGCCTGGAAGGTGCCGTCCACCATCCGGCCGGTCGCGATCATGCCCTGGCCCTCGCCGAAGAGATCGGGCAGCACGCCGGTGTAGGCGACGGGCACGGTCGCCCCGCCGTCGGTCACCTTGAAGGTGATGGTCTCGCCCTGGCCACGCACCAGACTGCCATTCTCGACCAGCCCGCCGATGCGGAAGGTCTCGTTCGGCGGCGGCGCCTCGGCGGCGACCTGGCTGGGCGAACGGAAGAAGTTGATGCCGTCCCGCATCGCATAGCCGATCATCGCGGTCGAACCCGCAAGCGCCAGAAAGGCCAGGAGGATGATCTGGATGCGACGCCGTTTCTTCAGTCCCAGCATGTTCCCTACGGAAAGACCGGCGCGAGCGTCAGGCCCGCCGTCTCTTCCGCCCCCAGCATCAGGTTGGCGTTCTGGATGGCCTGCCCCGACGACCCCTTGGTGAGGTTGTCGAGGACCGAGACCACCACGGCGCGCCCGGGAATGCGGTCCCCGAGCACACCGATGTGACAGTAATTGGACCCTGCGACGTCGCGTGTCGAGGGGAGTGCGCCAAAAGGCAGCACCTGAAGGAAGGGCTCGGCCGCGTAGCGGTCCGCCAGCGCCGCGTGGATCGCCTGCGGCTCGCCCCGCACATAGACGGTGGCCAAGATGCCACGGTTGAAGGGCGACAGATGCGGCGTGAACTGCACCCGCACCGGGCGTCCGGCCGCCTTGCTGAACTCCTGATCGAATTCGCCCAGGTGCCGGTGCTTTCCGCCGGCCGAATAGGCGTGGGTGCCGCCCGAGAGTTCCGCGTGCAGCAGGTTCTCCTTCAGCGACCGCCCGGCCCCGGAGACCCCGGCCTTGAGGTCGATCACGATTTCGTCAAGGTCGATCACCCCGGCCTCGATCAGGGGCCGCACCGCATACTGCCCCGCCGCGGCGTTGCACCCGGTCCCGGCGACAAGCCGGGCGCCGCGAATCTCGTCGCGGTAGAATTCGGTCAGCCCGTAGACCGCCTCCTTCTGCAGGTCGACCGCCGCATGGGGCTGGCCGTACCATTTCGCGTATTCGGCCGGATCCCGCAGCCGGAAGTCGGCCGAGAGATCGACAATCTTCAGGTCGCGCGGCAGCTCCTTGATGACCGCCTGGCTGGTCGCGTGCGGCAGCGCGCAGAACACGAGGTCGATGCCGGACAGGTCGATGTCTTCGATCTTGGCCAGCCGCGGCAGGTCGAGATGGCGCAGGAACGGGAACACCTCGGCCATGGCCAGGCCGGCCTTGCGCTCGCCCGACAGCGCCGCGACGCGCATCTGCGGATGGGTGGCGATCAGGCGGACGAGTTCGGCCCCCGTATAGCCGGAGGCCCCCAGAATGGCGACGGAATGGGTCATGACGGGCCCCGTGGTTGCGCGGCCCCTCGCTTAGACCCGAAAGCCGGTGATTTCAACGGGCGCGTTTGCGCCGCAGCCAGAGACCCGCAAGCCCGAGGCCGCCCGCAAGGGCCAGGCCGCTGGCCGGCAGCGGGACCGTCGAGGGCGAGGGCGGCGGCGGCGGCGGCGGAACGTTCTGCGGCACCGTGATCGCGTAGCTGATGTTGTTGCCGTAGGTGAAGTTCAGCGCGACGTAGAGAGTCCCGCCGAAGGACGGCCCGAGGTTCAGCACCACCTGGTCGGTGGCGTTGGCGCCGAACAGCCCGACGACGCCCGCCAGCGCGCCGTCCCAGCCCCAGCGGAAGGGCGAGGTGGCGTAGAGGATGGAGCCGCCGCCCGCGTAGGAGGGGCGGTTGCCGGGCGGCCCGAAGAAATCGAAGGTCAGGCTCTGGGCGCCCGTCGGCAGGGCGGTGAACACCATGTTGTCGAACTGGTTGGCCCGGCCCTTGCCGGTGATGAGGTCATAGCCGGTGCCGATGGCCGTCGGCGTGGACCAGGAGCCCGAGAACCGCCCGGTGGGCAGGCTGGCCTCGTCGAGCGTGGCCGCCAGCGCCGGCATCCCCGACAGTAGGGCCAGAACCGCCGCCCCGAACACAGATCTGAACCTCATCGCCTCGTCATCCCTTCATCACCCGGACCCCGCCACGGGGTAAGGTCTCGCATAGGGATGTGGCACCATTGCGGGCGGAGCGGTTCGGGACCGTGGCATTTCCGCGCCGGCCGCCGCCGTCGCGCCACATTGTCCCCGGTCCCAGGCGAAGCGTCGGCGGTCGCGGGTCCGCCCGCCGGCCTCAGCCGAACGGGTATTCGGCAAGCGGTTCGTGGCGGGCGCCCCCGGGGTGCAGGTGCGACCGGTAGAGGACCATGGCCCCGACCGTGAAGGGCGGCGCGCGGAACCCCGCCTGCGCGGCGAGCCAGCCGGCCAGGCGCCCCGCATCCGCCGCCGGAAGCGGCACCGGCAGGCGGGCGATCGTCACATGCGGGCGATAGGTCTCGCGCGGGACCGCAACGCCCGCGGCGTGCAGGGCGCCGCGGATCCGGCGGTTGAGCCCGGCGAGCGGCCCCGGGTCGAGCGGCGGCAGGAAGACCACGCGCGGATCGGCGCCCTCGAAGGTGGCGGGCGCGCCGAGCGCGATCGGAAACGGGGCCGCCGTCACGCCCGCCAGCGCATCGTCCACCGCCTCGGCCCGGGCCGGCGCCACCTCGCCCAGGAAGGCCAGCGTCAGGTGCAGGCTTTCGGGCTCGGGCCAGCGGCCGACCGGCAGGGTGCGCATCAGCGCGCCGACCGACGCCTGCGTCCCCTCGGACAGGGGGATCGCCACGAAAAGGCGCACCTCAGGCGGCCTCGAAGGTGATCTTGCGGCGGAGGAACTGGGTGGCCCGATCCGAGACCAGCCGCGGATCGGCGGTGGTGAGGAACCGCGAGACCGTCCCCTTGCCCACGAACTCGGGCCGCCGTTTCAGATAGTCGGCCAGGCTTTCGGCCACGAGCCCCGCCTGCGAATAGACGCTGACCGAAGGACCGAGCGCCTCGCGGAAGGTCTTTTCCATCAGCGGATAATGGGTGCAGCCCAGAACCGCCGCCTCGGGGTGCGGCATCCGGCGCTTGAGCGCCTCGACATGGCTGCGCACCAGCGCCTCGGCCAGGATCTCGTCACCGGCCTCGATCGCATCGACGACGCCGCCGCAGGGCTGGGCCTCGACATCGACGCCGATGGCGCGGAAGGCAAGCTCGCGCTGGAAGGCGCGGCTGGCCACCGTGGCGGGCGTCGCAAACAGCGCGACATGCTTGACCGCCACCTCGCGCGGCGGGCTGTTGTCGCCCCATTGCCGTTCGGTCAGCGCCTCGATCAGCGGGACGAAGACGCCAAGCACCCGCTTGTCCGGCGGCACCCAGGTCTCCTGCATCCGCTTCAGCGCGGCGGCCGAGGCGGTGTTGCAGGCCAGGATCACCAGATCGCAGCCCTCCGCCCAGAGCCGTTCGACCCCCGCACAGGTCAGCCGGAAGATGTCGTCGGCGTCGCGCACCCCGTAGGGCGCATGGGCGTTGTCGCCGTAATAGACGAAGGCCACCTCGGGCAGGCGTTTGGCAACCGCGTCGTAGACGGTCAGGCCACCCAACCCCGAATCGAACACACCGACCGCCATCGCCCCTCCTCGGGGCCCGCCGCCCCTGTCAGGAATCGCCGGACCTGGTCCGGTATTTCTCTTCGAACTCAAGCCCGTAGTCGCACGAGCGGTGGGGCTCCGGCGACAAGTCATACGTCGAGCGGCGCAGAAAATCCATCATTGCCTTGCCGTCCCCGCGCCGGGCATCGATCGCGGCGCGCGGGATCGGTGCCCCGATCACCAGCCGCACGGGATCGCGCAGGCGCACCCGGAACTCGCGGATCAGAAGCGCCAGCCGCAGCGTCATGTGCATGTGGCTGGCGATCTGGAAGAGGCGCGAATTGGCACCGTCGAACCAGACCGGGACGACGACGGCATCCGACCGCGCCAGCATCCGCGCGGTGAAGGACCGCCAGACCGGATCCATCGCCCGGCCGAAGGGCCGCGCCGCGGTCGAGACCGTGCCGCCGGGGAAGATGCCGATCGCCCCGCCCTGCCCCAGCCAGTCGAGCGTCTCGGCGCGGGTGCGCAGGTTCTGCTCGACCGCCTCGCGGGTGCCGTCGAAGCTGACCGGCAGGATCACCCGGTTCAGGTCCTCGGACCGGCGGAAGACCCGGTGGGCCAGGATGCGGAACTCGCCGCGCGTCCGCGACAGGATATGGCCCATCACCAGCCCGTCGAGAATGCCGTAGGGGTGATTGGCCACCACGACGTCCGGCCCGGTGGCCGGGATGTTGGCCAGAGACCCGCCCGCCAGGTCCAGCCGGATGCCGTAGCGGTCCACCATCACCTGCCAGAAGTCGCGCCCGGCGGCCACGTCGCGGTCGTAGCCCTCGGCCCGGCGGATCAGCGACAGACGGCCGGTGGCGTTCTCGATCACCCGGATGAGCGCCCGCCCGCCCCGGGTTCCGGCCGACGATGCGTAGCTGATCTCGCGGGCGATGTGGCGACTCATCCGGGCCTCCCTGTCCGACCTTGGCCGGGCAGGCTAGGCGCGGTTGATGACGGGGCGGTGACGGCTACTCCGCCGCCTTCGCCAGCGGCGTGCCACCGGCGCGGATCAGCGCCAGAAGCTCGGCCCGCCGCGCCGCGGCCTGGGCGACCGCCGCCTCCTTGACCGGCCCGAAGCCCCGGATCGACAGCGGCAGCTCGGCCAGAGCCTTCACCGCGTCGCGGGTCGCCGGCGTGACCCGCGGCAGCACCTCGGCCATGTCGGCCTCGTATTCGGCGATCAGCGCGCGCTCGGCCCGGCGCTCGGCCGACCGGCCGAAGGGATCGAGGGCGCTGCCCCGAAGCCCCTTCATCCGCGCGAGCAGCCGGAAGACCGGCACGATCCAGGCCCCGAAGGCGCGCTTCCTCGGCCGCCCGTCCGGGTCGCGCCCCGGCAGGAAGGGCGGCGCGAGGTGAAAGGTCAGCTTCAGGTCGCCGTCGAAGGCCGCGCGGGCCTTCTCGGCGGTCTGGAGATGCAGCCGCGCCACCTCGTATTCGTCCTTGTAGGACAAGAGCTTGTGATAGCCTTCGGCCACCGCCATGCGCAGGTCTTCCGGCGCCGTCGCCACCAGCGCGCGGAACCGCTCGGCCAGCCGTTCGTCCTGATACTGCGCCAGATGGCGCGCGCGGGTCTCGATGCGCTCGGCCTCGGACGGAGCCGGCGCCTGGGGTTCGTGCAGAAGCGCGCGGACCGCCTCGGGGTCGAGGACCGCCCAGCGGCCAAGATCGAAGGCGGCCAGATTGCCGGCCACACCCGCGCCGTTCATCTCGATCGCGCGGCGGATCGCCGCCCCGGACAGAGGGATCAGCCCCATCTGCCAGCAGGCGCCGGTGACCAGCATGTTCGAATAGATCGAGTCCCCGAGCACCCGCTCGGCCAGATGCGTGGCGTCGAGGAACCGCACCCGATCCTTCAGGCGCGCTTCAAGAGAAAGCCGCAACTGGCTGTTCGGTATGCGGAAATCACGGTCGCGCGTGAAGGCGCCGGTGACGATCTCATGGTCGTTCACCACCGCGCCGGTCCGCCCGGTGGTCATCAGCCCCAGGGTCTTCGCCCCCGCGCTGACCACCAGATCGCCGCCGATCAGGCAATCGGCTTCGCCCACCGAGACCCGGATCGCCGAGATGTCCTCGGGGCGTTCGGCCAGACGCAGATGGATGTGGACGGCGCCGCCCTTCTGGGCGAGACCCGCCATTTCCATCATGCCGGCGCCCTTGCCATCGAGATGCGCGGCCATCGCCAGCACCGCGCCCACGGTCACCACGCCAGTGCCACCGACGCCGGTGATGACCAGGTTGTGCGTGCCGCGGATCGTCGGAAGCGCCGGATCGGGCAGCGCCGGGATCACCAGATCCCGCGCCTGCGCCGCGTGCGGCTTGGCCCCGGAGAGGGTCACGAAGGACGGGCAGAACCCCTTGAGGCAGGAAAAGTCCTTGTTGCAGGACGACTGGTCGATCGCGCGCTTGCGGCCGAATTCGGTCTCGACCGGCACGATCGAGACGCAGTTCGACTGCACCCCGCAATCGCCGCAGCCCTCGCAGACGTCGGTGTTGATGAACACCCGCCGATCGGGATCGGGGAACTGGCCGCGCTTGCGGCGCCGCCGCTTCTCGGCCGCGCAGGTCTGCACGTAGACGATGGCCGAGACGCCCTTGGTCCGCGCCAGCCGCTCCTGGACCGGTATCAGCCCCGCGCGCTCGACCTTCTCGACGTCCGGGGGGAAGGTCCCAAGGTCGATCGCTTCCTTCTCGTCATAGACCACCACGACAGGATCGACGCCCATCGCCTTGATTTCCCGCACGATCTGCGGTGCCGTCAGGTCGCCTTCGTTCTTCTGGCCACCGGTCATCGCGACCGCATCGTTGAAGAGGATCTTGTAGGTGATGTTGGCCTTGGCCGCGAGCGCGGCGCGGATCGCGAGCGAGCCCGAATGGTTGTAGGTGCCGTCGCCGAGGTTCTGGAACACGTGCTCGCGGGTGGAGAACGGCGCCTCGCCGATCCAGTTCGCGCCCTCGCCGCCCATCTGGGTGAAGCCCACCGTCGAGCGGTCCATCCATTGCACCATGTAGTGGCAGCCGATGCCGGCGTAGGCGCGCGAGCCTTCGGGCACCCGGGTCGAGGTGTTGTGCGGGCAGCCCGAGCAGAAATAGGGGAGCCGCGCCGCGATTTCCGGCGCGTTGTCGGCCCGCCGCGCGGCCTGCACCTGCGCGAGCCGCGCCTTCACCTCATCGGTCGCGCGGCCCTCCTCGATCAGGATCCCGCCCAGCTTTTCGGCGATCATGACCGGGTCGAGCGCGTAGCGGGTCGGGAACAGCTCTTCGCGGTGGATGCCGCCGGCGCCGCCCTTGTACCAGCCATAGACGCGCCGCCCGCGGCGGTCGTCGAAGATCGCCTCCTTGATCTGCACCTCGATGAGCTTGCGCTTCTCCTCGACCACGACGATGAGGTCGAGCCCCTCGGCCCAGTCGTGAAAGCCCTTCATGTCCAGCGGAAAGGTCTGGCCCACCTTGTAGGTGGTGAGGCCGAGCCGCTCGGCCTCGGCCGCGTCGAGACCGAGAAGCGCAAGCGCGTGAACGAGGTCGAGCCAGTTCTTGCCGGCCGCGACGAAGCCGATCTTTGCTCCCGGCTTGCCCCAGACCCGCCGGTCCATGCGGTTGGCGTGGGAAAACGCCTCGGCGGCAAAGCGCTTGTGGTCGATCATCCGCGCTTCCTGGGCGACCGGCGTGTCGGCCAGGCGGATGTTCAGCCCGCCCTCGGGCATGAGGAACTCGGGCTGGCGGAAGGTCATCCGGAACGGGTCGCCATCCACCACCGCGGTGGCCTCAACCGTGTCCTTCATGGTCTTCAGCCCCACCCAGACCCCGGCAAAGCGCGACAGCGCCCAGCCGTAAAGCCCGAAGTCGAGGATCTCCTGCACCCCGGCGGGGCTCAGCACCGGCATGTAGGCGTCGATCATCGCCCAGTCGGACTGGTGGAGCGTGGTCGAGGACTCGCCGGTGTGGTCGTCGCCCATCGCCATCAGCACGCCGCCATGGCGCGACGAGCCGGCCATGTTGGCGTGGCGCATCACGTCGCCCGAGCGGTCCACCCCCGGCCCCTTGCCGTACCAGAGCGCGAAGACGCCGTCGAACCGGCCCTCGCCCCGCAGTTCCGCCTGCTGGCTCCCCCAGATCGCGGTGGCGGCAAGATCCTCGTTCAGCCCCGGCTGGAACAGAATGTCGGCCGCCTGCAATTCCTTCTTCGCCCGCGCCATCTGCATGTCCACGGCGCCCAGCGGGCTGCCCCGGTAGCCGGTGACATAGCCCGCCGTGTTCAGCCCCGCCGCCCGGTCGCGCGCCTTCTGCATCAGCATCAGCCGCACCAGCGCCTGCGTGCCGTTCAGCAGCACGGGCGATTTCGTCAGGTCGAAGCGGTCGGAAAGGCTGATGTCCTGCCTGCTCATTGCGCATCTCCCCCTGCCAAACGAGCACGGCCCCATGATAGGTCATAATTTCTGACCTACAAAACGGAAAATGACGCAATTGCCGCTTTGTGATGCTGCATCGCCGCGTGTAAGGAAGTGGCGCGCGCAGGAACGGAAACGGTCGGAACTTCGGTCATGGACTGGGACAAGCTCAGAATCTTTCACGCGGTGGCGGATGCGGGCAGCCTGACCCATGCGGGCGAGGCGCTGCAGCTGTCGCAGTCCGCCGTGTCGCGCCAGATCCGCGCGCTCGAGGAGAGCCTTCACACCACCCTGTTCCACCGCCACGCACGGGGACTGATTCTCACCCAGCAGGGCGAGCTGCTGTTCGAGGCGACCACCGCCATGGCCAAGCGGCTGGAGACCGCCTCGGCGCGCATCCGCGACGCCGAGGAGGAGGTGTTCGGCGAGCTGAAGGTCACCACCACCACCGGTTTCGGCACGCTCTGGCTGGCGCCGCGGCTCAGCAAGCTCTACGCCAAGTATCCCGACCTCAAGATCGACCTCATGCTCGAGGAACGGGTGCTGGACCTGCCGATGCGCGAGGCCGACGTGGCCATCCGCATGAAGGAGCCGTCCCAGGCCGACCTGATCCGCCGCCGCCTGATGAACATCCGCATGCGGCTCTATGCGACGGCCGACTATCTGGCCCAGGCCGGAACGCCGCGCCGTCTGCCCGAGATCGCGGGCCATCGCCTGATCTGCCAGAACCCGTCCGACGCCCAGGTCGCCGCCGGGGCCATGCTGGTCCAGAGCCTCATGGCCTACGACATCCGCTCGACGCTGACGGTCAACAACTACTTCGGCGTGCTGCAGGGCGTGCTCAATCACCTGGGCATCGGTGTCCTGCCCGACTACCTCACCGACGACTTCCCGAACCTGGTGCGGGTGCTGCCCGAGGTGGAATCCGCCGAGGTGCCCGTGTTCCTCGCCTATCCCGAGGAACTGCGCCAGTCGAAGCGCATCGCCGCCTTCCGCGACTTCGTCACCGAAGAGATCATGGCCTATCGCAAGCGCCAGAGCGACGAGAACCCGGCGTGACGGGCGGCGAACGGCGCGGAATCGGGCAGAGCGGTCTCAATCCACGGTTGCAGTGAGACTTGTCGGCAACGCATAGCCGTCATGATGCATCTGCGGCATTATTTCCCTTGAACCGTTCACGTCCTGCCCATAAATCCGGCTTGAAGGCGGCGGTCGAGGCAACTCTCGCCAACTTCTACCTCCCTGTTGGACTTGGCCGGGCTTTTGCTCGGCCTTTTTTTTGGTCGCGGCACAGGGTCGCCTTTACAGGCGCCGCACCCCATGACAACCGGCTCGGCCCGACCGGCCGCCGCCGGGCCGGCCGGCGGTCTTGACAGGGGCCGCGAAATTTCCCGCCGCACGCCCCTCCGCCCTTCCCCGCCCGTCCGGCTTGGCATAAGAGGCGGACAGCCGATGCATGCCGTCCGGGGGGCCGATGACCGAACCTGAGATCACCGACGATCTGATCGCCGCGCACGGGCTCAAGCCCGACGAGTATCAGCGCATCCTCGACATCATCGGGCGGGTGCCGACCTTCACCGAACTCGGCATCTTCTCGGCGATGTGGAACGAGCACTGCTCCTACAAGTCGTCGAAGAAATGGCTGCGGACGCTCTTCACCTCGGGCCCGCAGGTGATCTGCGGACCGGGCGAGAATGCGGGCGTCGTGGACATCGGCGACGGGCAGGCCGTCATCTTCAAGATGGAGAGCCACAACCACCCCTCCTACATCGAGCCGCACCAGGGCGCGGCCACCGGCGTGGGCGGCATCCTGCGCGACGTCTTCACCATGGGCGCGCGCCCGATCGCGGCGCTGAACGCGCTGTCCTTCGGCCTGCCGTCGCATCCGAAGACCGCGCATCTGGTCAAGGGCGTGGTCGAGGGCATCGGCGGCTACGGCAACGCCTTCGGCGTGCCCACGGTGGGCGGCGAGGTGCGCTTTCACGCCAGCTACAACGGCAACTGCCTGGTGAACGCCTTTGCCGCGGGCCTCGCGGACACCGACGCGATCTTCTACTCGGCCGCCTCGGGCGTCGGCATGCCGGTCGTCTATCTGGGCGCCAAGACCGGGCGCGACGGCGTGGGCGGCGCCACCATGGCCTCGGCCGAGTTCGACGACACCATCGAGGAAAAGCGCCCGACCGTGCAGGTGGGCGACCCCTTCACCGAAAAGTGCCTGCTCGAGGCCTGCCTCGAACTCATGGCGTCGGACGCGGTGATCTCGATCCAGGACATGGGCGCGGCCGGGCTCACCTGCTCGGCGGTCGAGATGGGCGACAAGGGCGGGCTCGGGATCCGGCTCAACCTCGACCGGGTGCCGCAGCGCGAGACCGGCATGACCGCCTACGAGATGATGCTCTCGGAATCCCAGGAACGGATGCTGATGGTGCTCAAGCCCGAGCGCGAGGCCGAGGCGCGGGCGATCTTCGAGAAATGGGATCTCGACTTCGCCATCGTCGGCGAGACCATCCCCGAGGACCGGTTCCTGATCCTGCACGGCAACGAGGTGAAGGCCGACCTGCCGCTGTCGAAACTGTCGTCGGCGGCGCCGGAATACGACCGGCCCTGGGTTCCGACGCCCCCGGCCGCGCCGCTTGGCGCAGTGCCGCAGGTCGATCCGGTCGCGGGGCTGCGCGCGCTCATCGGCAGCCCGAACTACGCGCGCAAGTCCTGGGTCTGGGAACAGTACGACAGCCAGGTCGGCGCCGACACGATCCGCACGCCCGGGCTCGGCGCCGGTGTGGTGCGCGTCCACGGCACCGGCAAGGCGCTCGCCTTCACCTCGGACGTGACCCCGCGCTACGTGAAGGCCAATCCGCGCATGGGCGGGCGGCAGGCGGTGGCCGAGGCCTGGCGCAACCTGACCGCCGTGGGCGCGCGCCCGCTCGCCGCCACCGACAACCTCAACTTCGGCAATCCGGAAAAGCCCGAGATCATGGGCCAGCTCGTCGGCGCCATCCAGGGCATCGGCGAGGCCTGCCGCGCGCTCGAGTTCCCGATCGTGTCGGGCAATGTCTCGCTCTACAACGAAACCGACGGCACCGGCATCCTGCCCACGCCGACGATCGGCGGGGTCGGCCTGCTCGACAGCCTCGACGATCTCATCGGCGGACTGCCGCAGGACGGCGATCTGGCTCTCGTCATCGGCGTGACCACCGGCCATCTCGGACAGTCCGCACTTCTGGCCGAGATGTTCGGCCGCGAAGAGGGCGACGCGCCCGATGTGGACCTCGACGCCGAGCGGCGCAACGGGGATTTCCTGCGTGCGAACCGCCGCCTCCTGCGCGCCGCCACCGATCTGTCCGACGGAGGGCTGGCGCTCGCCGCTTTCGAGCTGGCCGATGCCGCCGGCACGGGCGTGACGCTCCACGAGGGCGAGACGGGCTTTCTCTTCGGCGAGGATCAGGCCCGCTATCTCGTCGCCTGCACCGCCGAAGCGGCCTCGGCGCTGGCCGAGGCGGCGGCCGAGGCCGGCGTGACGGTCGCGGTCGTCGGGCGCTTTGGCGGCAGCACGGTGCGGATGGGCGCGGCCTCGGCCCCGCTGGCCGAGCTGTCGGCGCTCTATCGCCGGGCCTTCGTCGAGGCGGTCGGGGTCTAGCCTCAGCCGGCTTCGCGCACGCCCGCCCCCTGTCCGGAAAAGACACGCGGCCGGCCGCGCAAACGGCCGGCCGCAGGACCGGGACTCGGTGTCAGACGAGCAGCCCGGCGATCAGGGCGTAGCCCAGAGGCAGAAGCAGGGAAAGCGCGGCAATCGCGCAGTCCCGGCGGGCCGTGCCGGCGGCGGAAACCGCCACGGCGACACGGCCCGGAGATGCGGCGCGAACAGCGCCGCGGCGGGGAAGCGACCCGGAAAATCCGACAGTACCAACCACGCGTTTGTCAAACATCCCACTTGCCAATCTTGCCGTTCAAAGAACGCTGAACTCGTCACGAACAACCCAAGACACTCGTCACACCGAAGAACCGCACTCGCTACGCCACACACCACACTCGTTACGTCACACCCTCGCCACTCGCACCGCACCACCACCACTCAACCCGGGTCGCCACACACAACCAATCGACTTCCCGAGAGCCAGAAAACACACGTTTGGCGTGTCTGGGAACTTGGATTTATGGACTAGTCTGAAAGGACAGGTGGCCGATCGAAGCCGTCATCAATCGCGGGGGATAACCGCGGACTGTTCCAAGGCCGGAACCCGCGCACGGATTTCTCCACAGGACGGTTTCATTCCTGCCCCGATCGGGAGGCGCGAGGGCGGGGAATCACCCTGCCCCGTCCCGCCGTCACAGGCCCGACGATTCGTGCGTCTCAGACGCAGGAACCGGTGAAACGGCCCCATCCCCGGCACCCGGCCCGCCCGGATCCGCCACCGCCGTCTCGGCCACCAGCCGCGCGATCCGCCGCAGATCGGCCCCGAGCGGGTTGGTCTTGCGCCAGACCAATCCGATCCGGCGCGTCGGATGCGGCGGGCCGAGGCGCGCCACCGCGACACGACCCGAGCGGGTCTCGACCGGCACCGCCATCTTCGGAATGAGCGTGACCCCGATCCCGGCAGCCACCATCTGCACCAGCGTGGACAGCGAGCTGGCCTCCATCAGGTCGCGCGGCACCGCCGATTCCATCTTGCAGAACGACAGGGCCTGGTCCCGGAAGCAATGGCCCTCTTCCAGAAGCAGAAGCCGCATTACGCGCAGGCTGGCGGGCTTGGGTACCGGGCGGTGCGCGTCCTCGACCGGCCGGACGAGGACGAACTCCTCCTCGAAGAGCGGCTCCTCGTGCAGCGCGGGCTCGGAGACCGGCAGCGCGACGATCGCCGCGTCGAGCTTTCCGTCGTTGAGGTCCTCGACCAGCTTCTGCGTCACCGCCTCGCGCGGGCGAAGGTCGATGGACGGGAACCGGGCCCCGAGCGCCTGCATCAGCTCCGGCAGCAGATAGGGCGCCACGGTCGGTATCACCCCAAGCCGGAGCGGCCCGGTCATCGGATCGCGCGAGGCGCGGGCAAGCCCGCCGAGTTCGTCCACCGCCCGCAAGATGTCGCGCCCCCGCTCCACGAAGGTCTCGCCCAGGGCGGTCAGCCGGATGCGGCGCGCGCCGCGCTCGATCAGCGGCGCGCCGACCAGCGTCTCGAGTTCGCGCATCTGCATGGAGAGAGCCGGCTGCGAGATGGCGCAGGCCTCGGCGGCGCGCCCGAAGTGGCCGTGGCGGGCGAGCGCATCGAGATAGCGCAGATGCTTCAGCGTGATCGGCGTCATTGTCATTGCTTATCGCAAGAATAAGCAAATGCAAATTCCGTTTATGACACGGGCGTGCTAGTCAGAGGTATCGATGACGGTCGGAAGCATCGGCGGCGCACTGCCGCGCGGTCATTCGACCTCATGGCGAGCACGATCACAGAGCGGTGGAGGACACGATGGACGGCAACGACATCCCGAAGGGGGCCAAGTGCCCGGTGATGCACGGCGCGAATACGGAAACGGGGCGTTCGGTCATGGACTGGTGGCCCAAGGCGCTGAACCTCGACATCCTGCACCAGAAGGACACCAAGACCAACCCGCTCAAGGGCTTCGACTATCGGTCCGAGGTGCAGAAGCTCGACTTCGAGGCGCTGAAACGCGATCTGACGGCGCTGATGACCGAAAGCCAGGACTGGTGGCCGGCGGACTGGGGCCATTACGGCGGCCTGATGATCCGCATGGCGTGGCACGCGGCGGGGTCCTACCGCACCGCCGACGGCCGCGGCGGCGGCGGCTCGGGCAACCAGCGCTTCGCGCCGCTGAACTCGTGGCCGGACAACGCCAACCTCGACAAGGCGCGGCGCCTGCTGTGGCCGATCAAGAAGAAATACGGCAACCGGCTGAGCTGGGCGGACCTCATCATCCTCGCCGGCACCGTCGCCTATGAGTCGATGGGTCTCAAGACCTTCGGCTTCGGCTTTGGCCGCGAGGACATCTGGGCACCCGAGATCGACACCTACTGGGGCGCCGAGAAGGAGTGGCTCGCGCCCTCGGACGAACGCTACGGCGACGTCAACGACCCCTCGACCATGGAGAACCCCCTGGCCGCGGTGCAGATGGGGCTCATCTACGTGAACCCGGAAGGCGTGAACGGCAAGCCCGATCCGATGAAGACCGCCGCGCAGGTGCGCGAGACCTTCGCGCGCATGGCGATGAACGACGAGGAGACGGTCGCGCTGACCGCGGGTGGCCACACCGTCGGCAAGACCCACGGCAACGGCCGGGCCGAGCACCTCGGCCCCGCGCCCGAAGGCGCCGACATCGCCGAGCAGGGCCTCGGCTGGATGAACCCCGACATGCAGGGCAAGGCCAGCCGCGCGATGACCTCGGGCCTCGAGGGCGCCTGGACCACCCATCCGACGCGCTGGGACATGGGCTTCTTCGAGATGCTCTTCGGCCACGAGTGGGAGCTGCGCAAATCTCCCGCCGGCGCCTGGCAGTGGGAACCGGTGTCGATCCGCGAGGAGGACAAGCCGCTCGATGCCAGCGATCCGACCCAGCGTCACAACCCGATGATGACCGACGCCGACATGGCGATGAAGGTCGATCCGGTCTACAACGCCATCTGCCGCAAGTTCATGGCCGATCCCGAAGCCTTCAACGACGCCTTCGCCCGGGCCTGGTTCAAGCTCACGCATCGCGACATGGGGCCGAAGGTGCGCTACCTCGGGCCCTGGGTGCCGCAGGAAGACCTGATCTGGCAGGATCCGGTTCCGGCCGGCCCCCGCGACTATGACGTGTGGACGGTCAAGGGGCGGATCGCGGCTTCGGGCCTGAGCGTGGCCGACTTGGTGGCCACCGCCTGGGACAGCGCCCGCACCTTCCGCCAGTCCGACATGCGCGGCGGCGCCAACGGCGCGCGGATCCGGCTGGCGCCCCAGAAGGACTGGGAGGGCAACGAGCCCGCACGGCTCGCCCGGGTGCTGTCGGTGCTGGAACCGATCGCCGATGCCACCGGCGCCTCGGTCGCCGACGTGATCGTGCTGGCCGGAAATGTCGGCGTCGAGATGGCCGCCAGGGCCGCCGGTTTCGACGTGGAGGTTCCCTTCGCGCCGGGCCGGGGCGACGCCACCGACGCCCAGACCGACGCGCATTCCTTCGCCCCGCTCGAGCCCTTGGCCGACGGGTTCCGCAACTGGATGAAGAAGGACTACGTGGTCTCGGCCGAAGAGCTGATGCTCGATCGCGCGCAGCTTCTGG
Organism: Pseudomonadota bacterium; assembly: GCA_049324535.1. Taxonomy (GTDB): domain Bacteria; phylum Pseudomonadota; class Alphaproteobacteria; order Rhodobacterales; family Rhodobacteraceae; genus JBMOOG01. The sequence goes on from JBMOOG010000019.1 coordinate 26,170, forward strand.
GGCTGACCGCCGTCGAGATGACCGTTCTCGTCGGGGGCATGCGGGTGATGGGCACCAACCACGGCGGCACCCGCCACGGCGTGTTCACCGACCAGGTGGGGGCGCTGACCAACGACTTCTTCGTCAACCTCTGCGACATGGCCTACAAGTGGGTGCCGAAGGGCACGAACCTCTACGACATCGTGGACCGCCGGTCGGGCGCGGTGGTGTGGACGGCGACGCGGGCCGATCTGGTGTTCGGGTCGAACTCGATCCTGCGCGCCTACGCCGAGCTCTACGCCCAGGACGACAACCGCGAGAAGTTCGTTCAGGATTTCGTGGCCGCCTGGACCAAGGTGATGAACGCCGACCGGTTCGACCTCGCCTGATCCGGCGAAACGCAATGACGAAACGACGCGGGCCGGGGGTTTTCCCGGCCCGCGACCTTTCGCGCGGGCGGTGGGGCCGTCCGGCGGCCGTCAGCCCAGTTCCATCGTCGCGATCGCCTGAAGCGTCGGGGACACGGCCGGCGGACGGCCGCGAGGCATGCGCGCGGTCTCGAACAGCGGCCGGAGCCCTTCGGAAGCGAGAAGCCCGGCGAAGGCGGTCTGGCCCGGCGGCAGGTCGATGAAGGTCGGTGACGCCTCGACGCGCGCCAGCGCCGCCCGGGCCATTCGGGACGCACGATGCAGGGTCCGAGAAAGGCGAAGGCGGGGGAATGGTTCACCTCCGCGATCGCGGCCACCGGCACGCCCGCCTCGTCCGCGACGAAGACGCCCTGGGGATCGGTCGCCTGGAACGGGACGGCGTCGTCGAGACCCGGATTCCAGCCCTCGGCGGCGGCCCGGTCGAGGATCGTGGCCAGCTCGCCCTCGGAGGCGGTGCGCATCGCCGTCGCGGTCAGGCTGACGCCGCGTTGGTGCGCTGGGCAAGCTGACCCTTGAACCAGGACTGCAGCACGGTCGCGGCAATCGGCAGGGTTATGGCGGACGCGGACACCAGCAGCACGATCCCGGGCAGGAGCCACGCCCCGTCAACCCCGGAAAGCAGCAGCCAGAGCTTGGCGCAGGCGAGCGTCGGGAAGGTGAACGCGGACCAGAACGGCGAGAACCCGGCCCGGGTGAGCCAGAGCGCGCCCCCGGCAAAGAGCAGGATCATCGCCACGGTCACGAACCCGAAGGCCGTCGCCAGCGAGGGCCAGCCCAGCGCCAGCGCGCCGATGCCGAGGAAGTTCGCGGGCGTCAGGTGGATCATCAGAAGCGGCCGCAGCGGGGCGGGCACGGTGTTGCGCCGGAACTGCTCGAGGCTGGCCGCCCAGATGACCAGCGCCGCCAGCAGCGACCAGAGATAGAGCCCCTGCGCCAGCCGCACGAGGCCGAGTTCGACCGCCGGCGCCACCGCGACCACGGCGCCGACGAAGATCAGGTGCCAGACCGGCGAGACCCGCCGCTGCTCGGCCGGACCCCGGGCGAAACCGGCCAGGACCATTCCCGCGAAGGCGAGATGCAGCACGAGGCCCCCGATCAGAACCACCCGCGCCAGCCCCGGCGCATGGGGGATGAGCGTGATGGCCAGCAGATAGACGCAGAGCACGCCCGCGGCCAGTCCGCCCCGGCCCGGCAGGATGCGCAGATCCTCGGCCAGAACGCTCGGGCGTCGGACGAATTTCGCCGCGTAAGCCGCGAATGCGATGAGGAAAAGCAGCGTCACAAAGCCCAGAACAAGCTCGGCCGGACCGGCGGGCAGGTCAAAATGGCCGGCCGCCAGCCGCCACCCGACCCCAAGCCCGAAGAGCCCGAGAATCGGCGGGAACGCCGCCGGGGGCGTGCGCTGGCCGAAGCCGCGGGGTGTGGGCTTGAGGGGGGCGAACTTCATGCGGGCCTCGACGCTGATCCGGCCGCATACTGCCCCGACGACGCGCGCTTCGCCAGAGCGGCCGACGCCGCAGGCCGGCTAGGAAAGCGCCGCCGCCTCGGCCCGCCCGTGCAGCGACCGGTGCTCCCAGACCGCGACCACCGAGAGCAGGGCCGCAGTCGCGAGCGTCAGCCCCCAGAGCGGCAGGAGCGGCGATACCGCCCCGAGCGCAACGGCCCCGGCCAGCCCGACGAGATGCGACAGGGGAAACCAGCGCGCCGACAGCCGCTTGAACCAGCCGTTGCCCAGAAGGAACAGGATCGTCCCAGACGCGATCACCAGCGCCTCGGCCAGGCCCGCGTGGTGTTCCGGATGGGCAATGGCGAGTTCGGCGCCGACCGCGGACAGGACGATGCCCGCCACGATCGGGATGTGGGCGTAGGTGAAGGCGATGCGGGCGATGCGCCCGGGATCGGAGGCATGCTCGATCTGGTGGCTGCCCCTCTGGTGGCCGATGTGGAAGCAGATCCACCACATGGCGATGGTGGCCAGTACACAGGCCAGGAAGGCCAGAAGGCCCGCCGCGTCCCACTCCATGTCGGCGAAGGTCGCGCCCGAGATCAGCAGCGTCTCGCCCAGCGCGATGATGACGAAGAGGCCCGCGCGCTCGGCCATGTGCGCGCCGCGCACCGCCCAGTTGGTCGACCGGTCCTGGCCGAGCCCCGGCACCCAGAAGCTCACGATCGGGCCGAGGTATTCGATGGCGAGCGCCAGTGCCCAGATCTCGAGCCGCGCCTCGGGGGAGGCCAGCGCCCCGCCGATCCAGAAGACGCCCGACAGCACCATCCACAGCGAGATGCGGATGTAGGACCCGCGCAGCAGCGGATCGGCCCGGCCCCAGGCCAGCATGGCGAGCGACCGGCCGAGCTGCATCGCCACATAGGCCCCTGCAAAGACCAGTCCGCGTGACCCGAACGCCTCGGGGATCGCCATCGACAGGAAGAGCCCCGCCACCATCATCGCGAAGAGAAGGCCGCGCACCCGCATGTCCTCGGGGTCGAGCCGGTTCATCACCCAGGTGGTGTAGATCCAGACCCACCAGACGGCGAAGAACACCAGCCCCGTCTCGAGCGTGCCCTGCCAGCTCAGATGGTGCAGCATCCGGTGCGAGACCTGGGTGACGGCAAAGACGAAGACGAGGTCGAAGAAAAGCTCGACGAAACCCACGCGACTGTTGTCGCCACGCAGTACGGATGCCATCGCTTTCTCCCTGTTTGTCCGGCGAGACTAGGACGGTCTGGACAAGGCCGGCAAGCCGGGTCATCAGGGGCCATGGCACCTGTCCCGAACCGGCCGCTGGCCGCCGCCCTCTGGATGAGCGGCTCGATCGCCGGCTTCTCGCTTCTGGCGGTCGCCGGCCGCCAGATCGGCCATCAGCTCGATCCGTTCGAGATCATGGGCTACCGGTCGGCGATCGGGATCGTGGTGATCCTGGCCGCCGCCGCGGTGTCCGGGCAGCTCCCGTCGATCCGCGCGACGCATCTTCCCCTGCACGGGCTGCGCAACGCGCTGCACTTCTCGGGCCAGGTGCTGTGGCTCTTCGCGCTGGTCCGGATCCCGCTTGCGCAGCTCTTCGCGCTCGAATTCTCCTACCCGATCCTCGTAGCAGTCAGCGCGCCCTTCCTTCTGGGCGAGCGGCTGCGCGGCACCACGATGCTGGCGGCGGCGGTGGGCTTTGCCGGGGTGCTGATCGTCGCGCGGCCCTTCGGGGCGGGCGGGCTCTCGTTCGGGCTCTTGGCCGCGCTCTTCTGCGCGGTCGGCTTTGCGGGATCGGCCGTCGTCACCAAGCGGCTCACGCGCGTGACGTCGCTCTGGTCGATCCTGTTCTGGCTGGCCACGATCCAGGCCGGGCTCGGCTTTGCGCTGGCCGGATGGGACGGTCACATCGCCTGGCCGCCCGCGCCGGCCCTGCCCTGGGTTCTGGTGATCGGGATCGCCGGGCTTGGCGCGCATCTGTGCCTGACCCGGGCGCTGTCGCTGGCGCCCGCGTCGGTGGTGACGCCGATGGACTTCCTGCGCCTGCCGCTGATCGCGGCGGTCGGCGCGCTCTTCTACGGCGAACCGCTCGACCCGGCGGTGATCCTCGGCGGCGCGGTGATCCTCGGCGCGAACTGGATCAACCTGCGCGGCGACGCCCCCCACCCGGTGCGCGCGCGCAACTAGCCCCGGTTTTGTGCGGCGGAACGCAGCGTCACATTTGCGTCATCGTTGACGTGACGGTCCGACCCTGACAGGGTTTTCATACGGGCTTTGACCGCACAACACACAAGCCTTGGGGATGAGGACAGAATGAAACGGGTACTGGTAGGGGCCAGCGCGATCGCCATGATGGCGGCGTCCGCGCAGGCCGGGGGGATCGACCGGTCGGGACAAAGCATCGGCGTGCTCTTCGAAAAGGGACGCTACGCGGAGTTCAGCCTGGGCTATGTGGCGCCGGACGTGTCGGGCAACGACGTGGCCCTGTTCGGCGGATTTCCGTCGGGCGACGTGGCGCGGAACTATTCGCAGCTGAGCTTTGCCTACAAGGCGGATCTCAGCGACCGGATTTCCTATGCGGTGATCCTCGACCAGCCCTTCGGTGCCCATGTCAAGTATCCGACGTTCAACGGCACCAGCGGCTCGATCGCGCTGGGCGGGACCATCGCCAAGGCCGAGGCGATCGCGCTGACCGGTCTGCTGCGCTACAAGATCGACGACAACGTCTCGGTCCACGGCGGTATCCGCGTCGATCGCGGCACCGGCAACATCACGCTGAACGGCGCGGCCTACGGCCCGCTGGCCGGCTACAACGTCGCGCTCGACCATGACGTGGCGGCGGGCTTCGTGCTGGGCGCGGCCTACGAGATCCCCGAGATCGCGATGCGCGTCGCGGTGACCTACAACAGCGCCATCACCCACGATTTCGACACGGTGGAATCGCTGAACCCGGCGCTGACCTCGAACACCAAGGTCAAGCTGCCGCAGTCGATCAACCTCGATTTCCAGACCGGAATCGCGCAGAACACGCTGCTCTTCGGCTCGGTGCGCTGGGTGAACTGGAGCCAGTTCAAGATCGACCCGGTGATCTTCACCGGCGTGGCCGGCGGCGGCCTTGTCGATCTCGAGAACACCACCACCTACACGCTGGGCATCGGCCGCAAGTTCAACGACAGCTGGTCGGGCGCGGCCTCGATCCTCTACGAGGGCAAGGGCGACAACCTCGTCTCGCCGCTCGCGCCCACGAACGGCAAGCTGGGGCTGACCCTCGCGGCGATCTACACCCGCGACAACATGAAGATCACGACCGGCATCAACTACACCAAGCTCGGCAACGCCAAGCCCGAGACCGGCACGCCCGACACGGCCCGCGCCGACTTCAAGGGCAACGAGGCCATCGGCATCGGCGTGAAGGTCGGCTTCACCTTCTGATCCCCGCCACCGGCGGACCGGACGGGCCCCGCGCCGCAGGCACGGGGCCCTTTGTCTGCGCAGGAACCGGGTCGCCAAGTCCGGCCGGGGGCGCTAGCGTCCGGCCATGACCCAGCCCGCCTCCCCCTCGCCCGTGTCGCAACGCCGGATGTCGCCCCTTGCCTGGCTGCTGATGGCAGCGCTCGCCACGATCTGGGGCGCGTCGTTCCTGGCCAACCGGGTGGCGCTGGCCGACATGCCCGTCGCCTGGATCGTGGCGCTGCGGGTCACGGGCGGGGCCGCGGTGCTCTGGGCCTGGGTCCGGGTGCTGAGCCTGCCGGTCGCGCGCGGCCGCGCGGCGCTGCTGGCCTATGCGGGCATGGGGCTTCTGAACAACATCCTGCCCTTCTCGCTGATCGTCTGGGGGCAGCGCCACGTGCCCTCGGGTCTGGCGGGCATTCTCAACGCCTCGACCGCGATCTTCGGCGTGGTCGTGGCGGCGACCGTGTTCCGGGACGAACGGCTTTCTCCCCGGCGGATGGCGGGGGTGGCGCTCGGCTTCGCGGGGGTCGTGGTCGCGCTTGGCCCCGACGCCCTGTCCGCCTTCGACCCGGCCGCGCTCGGACAGATCGCGATCCTGGGCGCGGCGGTCTCCTACGCCTGCGCCGCCGCGCTGGGCCGGATCGTCTATGCGGGCCTGCGGCCCGAAGTCGCCGCCGCCGGCACGCTGACCGCCTCGGCCCTGGTCATGGTCCCGGCGGCCTGGGCGCTCGACGGCCCGCCGCAGGGCGGATGGGCGCCGACCTCCTGGGCGGCGGTCGCCTATCTGGCGCTCGCCGCCTCGGCGCTGGCCTACATCCTCTACTTCCGCATCCTTGCGCTGGCGGGGGCCGGGAACCTCGGCCTCGTCACCCTGCTGATCGTTCCGGTGGCCATCGTGCTCGGCGCGCTCGTCTATGGCGAGACGCTCGGATACGGCGATTTCGCGGGCTTTGCACTGCTGGCACTGGGGCTTCTGGTCCTCGACGGGCGACTCGCCGGCCGGTTCAAGAAAGCGCGTGAAATCCCGGACGCTTCCCGCTAGGCATCGGCAGACGACGCAGGAACCGACCGATGCTCTACCCGACCGCGCAAGACTGGCTGTCCGCCCCGCAGAAGCGGGTGCTTCTCTTCGGCATGTCCGGTCTGGGCAAGACCCATGTCGCGAACCTGCTGCGCGATGCCGGCGACTGGTTCCACTACTCGGTCGATTACCGGATCGGCACCCGCTACATGGGTGAACACATCGCCGACAACTTCAAGCGCGAGGCGATGAAGGTTCCGCTCCTGCGCGACCTGCTGATGACCGACTCGGTGCACATCACCTCGAACATCACCTTCAACAACCTCGCCCCGCTTTCGACCTATCTGGGCAAGCCCGGCGATCCCGCCCGCGGCGGGCTGCCCTTCGATGAATACATGAAGCGGCAGGACCAGCACCGCGAGGCCGAGATCGCCGCGCTGAAGGACACGCCGCGCTTCATCGACCGGGCGCACGACCTCTACGGCTATCCGCATTTCATCTGCGACTCGGGCGGGTCGATCTGCGAGGTGGTGGACCCCGACGACCCCGCCGATCCGGTGATGACCACGCTGGCCGCGTCCCTGCTGATGGTCTGGATCGAAGGCAGCGAGGCCCACACCGCCGAGCTGGTCCGGCGCTTCGACCGGGCGCCGAAGCCGATGTATTACCAGCCCGCCTTCCTGCAGGCGGCCTGGGCGGAGTATCTGTCGGTCAACAAGGCCCGGCCGGACGAGGTGGACCCGGATGCCTTCGTGCGCTGGACCTACGCGCGCGCGCTGGCGCACCGCCAGCCGATCTATGCGGCGATGGCCCGCAACTGGGGCGTGACGGTCGCCGCCAGCGACGTGGCCAGGGTGCGCTCGCCGTCCGACTTCACGGATCTGGTGGCGCGCGCGATCGCTGCCGCCCGCGGCTAGCCGCCCGCCCGCCAATCGCGGCCGGCGGACGCCCCCCGTCGCGCGCCCCCGTCGCCCGCCCCGGCCCGTCTTGCCGCCCGCGCGCATCTCCCCTAAGTCTTGGCCGGATCGGAGACCCGCCATGCCCATCACCCTGCCCGAGACGCTGCCCGCCTTCGACGTGCTGTCGCGCGAAGGCGTCATGGTGATGTCGCCGGCCCGCGCGATGCATCAGGACATCCGCCCGCTGCGGATCGGGCTTCTGAACCTGATGCCCAAGAAGATCCAGACCGAGACCCAGTTCGCGCGTCTGATCGGGGCGACGCCCCTTCAGATCGACTTCCAGCTCATCCGCATGAGCGAGCACCAGACCCGCAACACCGCCGCCGAGCACATGGAGGCCTTCTACCGCCCGTTCCGCGAGGTGCAGGCGACCGGCGAGAAGTTCGACGGCCTGATCATCACCGGCGCGCCGATCGAGCATCTTCCCTTCGAGGAGGTCACGTACTGGGACGAGCTCTGCGCGGTGATGGACTGGACGCAGACCCATGTCCATTCGACCTTCGGCGTCTGCTGGGGCGGCATGGCGATGGCCTGGCATTTCCACCGCGTGCCCAAGCACCTGCTGGACCACAAGGCCTTCGGCTGCTTCCGCCATCAGAACCTGGCGCCGGCCTCGCCCTATCTGCGCGGGTTCTCCGACGATTTCGTCATTCCGGTCAGCCGCTGGACCGAGGTGCGGGCCTCCGAGATCGAGGCGGCGGGCCTGACGATCCTGCTCGGTTCGGACGAGGTCGGCCCCTGCCTGGTCGAGGACCGCGCCCACCGCGCGCTCTACATCTTCAACCACTTCGAATACGACTCGGGCACGCTGAAGGAAGAGTACGACCGCGACGTGGCCAACGGCACGCCGATCAACGTGCCGATGAACTACTACCCCGACGACGACCCGGCGCGCCCGCCGCTCAACCGCTGGCGCAGCCACGCGCACCTGCTCTATGGCAACTGGATCAACGAGATCTACCAGACGACCCCCTTCGACCTTCAGCGCATCGGACAGGGCTGAGATCCGGGCCGCGGGGTGCGGGGCGGCTTGATTGCCGCGGCCGTTGCGTCATGGTGGGCGGAACGCAACGGGCCGCAACGGAGGGCACCGCCATGGGCAAACGCACGCACGCGCCGATCCCCGAGATCCCCTTCGTCGGCGACATCACCCGCTATCTCGAGACCGAGGCGCCCGAGGCACTCCGCAAGGCCCTGGCCAAGGCCGGAAAGAAGGACATCGTCACCAAGGGCTATCCCTACGCGCGTGAGATGGAGGACGAGGCCTACGAGGCGCACATGGAGCGCCTCCAGATCGAGCTCGTGAAGATGAGCTACGACCTGAAGGCCAGCGGCCGGCGGCTGGTCGTCCTGTTCGAGGGCCGCGACGCCGCCGGCAAGGGCGGCACCATCGAGCGGATGCGCGAGAACCTCAATCCGCGTCAGGCCTACATCGTGGCGCTTCCCAAGCCGACCGAGCGTGAGGCGACGCAATGGTATTTCCAGCGCTACATCGACTGGCTGCCCGCGGCCGGCGAGATCGCGCTCTTCGACCGGTCCTGGTACAACCGCGGCATCGTCGAGCGGGTGTTCGACTTCTCGACCGCGGACCAGCGGCGCCACTTCTTCCAGCAGCTTCCCGGTTTCGAGACCATGCTGGTGGACGAGGGCATCATCCTGGTGAAGCTCTGGCTGTCGGTCGGGCGCGCCGAACAGCTGCGCCGTTTCCTCGCGCGCGAGCGCGATCCCCTCAAGCAGTGGAAGCTCAGCTGGATCGACGTCGAGGGGCTGAAGAAATGGGATGACTACACGCAGGCCATCGCCGAGACCCTGGCGGCCAGCCACAGCGACACCGCGCCCTGGACGGTGATCCGGTCGGATGACAAGGCGCGCGCCCGCATCGCCGCGATCCAGACGGTGCTCGGGCGCATCGACTACGCCGGCAAGGACGCGCGCGCCATCGGCACGCCCGATCCGCTGATCTGCGGGGGGCCGGACCTGCTCGATGGCTAAGGCCGGCTACCATCACGGCAACCTGCGGCAGGCGCTGGTGGACGCGACGCTGGCCCTGATCGAGGTGCAGGGGCCGCAGGGCTTCACGCTGTCGGACGCGGCGAAATCGGCGGGTGTCACGCCCGCCGCCGTCTACCGCCATTTCGCGGGGCGCGACGATCTGATCGCTGAATGCGCCCGCCAGGGCTTCGTGATCTTCGCCGATCTGATGGAACACGCCTGGAACCAGGGCAAACCCTCGCCGATCGCCGCCTTCGAGGCGACCGGCCGCGCCTACCTCGCCTTCGCCCGGAAGTTTCCCGGCCATTACATGGCGATGTTCGAAAGCGGCGTCGCCATCCACCGCTCGCCCGAACTCTCGCACGCGGCCGAGCGGGCGCGCGCCGTGATGACCCGCGCCGCCGAGTCGCTGTCGCGCCACATCCCCGAAGGCCGCCGCCCGCCCGCCGCCATGTTCGCCGCCCATGTCTGGGCGCTGAGCCACGGCGTCGTCGAGCTCTTTGCCCGGGGGGGCGCCCGCGCCCCCTACCCGCCCGAGGATCTGCTCGAGGCGGGAATCGGCATCTACCTGCGCGGACTGGGCCTCCTGCCGCCGGACAGCTGAGCCGCGCCCGGCCCGTTTCTCACTGGTCCGAAAATCCCGGGGGAGCCCGGAACGGGCGGGGGCGGAGCCCCCCTAGCGGAACAGCACCAGCGCGCCCGGCGACCAGGCCACCCGCGTCCGCGCCCCCCGGTCCAGCACCGGCCGGCCGAAGACGTTGCGCATCGAGATGCGTACCGGCGTGTCCACCCCGTCGAGCTTCACGTCGTAATAGGTCATGTCGCCGAAATAGACGACCTCCTCGACCGTGCCCTGCGCCTCGCGGTCGGTGGCCTGCTGGCCTTCGTAGAGGATGGTCAGCACCTCGGGGCGCAGGCCGACCGACGGGCCGGCGCCCTTGGCCGACCCGTTGGCCTGCTGCGCCTCGATCGTGGCGCGCCCGAGGCCCGCCACGTCCACTTCGACCTTTCCGCCCACATCCGACAGCACGTCCGCGGACAGGAAGTTCATCGTGCCGATGAAGTCCGCGACCTGCCGGCTGTTCGGGCGGCGGTAGAGCGTCTCGCTGTCGGCCAGCTGGGCGATCTCGCCCTCGAACATGACCGCGATGCGGTCCGACATGACCAGCGCCTCTTCCTGGTCATGGGTGACGAGGATGAAGGTGATGCCCACCTGGCGCTGGAGCCGGATCAGCTCGACCTGCATCTGTTCGCGCATCTTCTTGTCGAGCGCCGAGAGCGGCTCGTCGAGCAGCAGCACCTTGGGCTTGAGGATCAGCGCGCGCGCCAGCGCCACCCGCTGCCGCTGGCCGCCCGACAGCGCATGGGCCGCGCGCTTGCCATAGCCCTTGAGACCGACCATCTCCAGCGCCTCGCCGACCGCGCGCGCCTTCTCCTCGGCCGGGCGCGGATCGCGGCGCAGGCCGAAGCCCACGTTCTGCTCGACCGTCAGGTGCGGGAAGATGGCGTAGGACTGGAACACCATGTTGGTCGGCCGCTGGTTCGCGGGCACGCCGGCCATGTCCTTGCCGTCGATCATCACCACGCCCGAGGTGATGTCCTCGAACCCGGCGATGGTGCGCAGAAGCGTGGTCTTGCCGCAGCCCGAGGGTCCGAGAAGCGAGAAGAACTCGCCCGCCTTGATGTCGGCGGTGATGCCGCGAAGCGCGTGGTAGTCGCCGTAGTATTTCTGGACGTCACGCAGCTCGATCATGGCGTGGGCGCTCGGGGAAAAAGTCACAGGAAGCCTCCGGTATCCTTGCCGCCGGTGCGGGCGATGCCGCGACGGCGGAAATATTCGGCGATGATGAGCAGAAGGATCGACACCGCGACCAGGCAGGTGGCGACCGCCATGATGACGGGGATCTCCTTGGGGAAGCGCAGCTGCGAGTAGATGTAGACCGGCAGCGTGGGTTCCGATCCCCCGAGGAAGGAGGCCAGGATGAACTCGTCGATCGAGATGGTGAAGGAAATCAGCAGCGCCGAGATGATCCCCGGCATGACCAGCGGCAGGATGATGAGGCGGAAGGTGCTCCACTTCGTCTCGCCGAGGTCATAGGCCGCCTCCTCGAGCGACTTGTCGAGCGACTGGAACGAGGCCGAGAGGATCGCGATGGCGAAGGGCGTGCAGATCAGCACATGCCCGAGGATGATGGTGAAGACGCTGAGCGAGACCCCGAGTTGCAGGAGAACGACGAGGATCGCCGAGGCGACGATGATCTCGGGCAGCACCAGCGGCAGCATGATCATCGCCATGATGCCCCCCTTGCCGGGAAAGACGTAGCGGGTGGAGGCGCGCGCGGCGAAGACGCCCAGAAGCGTCGCCAGAGCCGCCGAGGACGAGCCCACGATCAGCGAGTTGACCACCGCCCGGTGCAGCTGGTCGCGATCGGCCAGCGCCTCGAACCACGTCGTCGTGAAGCCCTTGAGCGGGAAGGCGATGATGGTGCCGTCGTTGAAGGCGAACAGCGGCAGCAGCAGGATCGGCGCATAGAGAAAGATCAGATAGGCGATGGCGTAGGTCTTGAGCCCGGTGCCGCTGGACTTCATTTCTGCACCTTGAGGAATCGGCTGTTGAGAAGGACGAACCCGGCCGCGATCACTCCGACGATCACCATCGCCGACACGGCGACCGCCGATCCGAGCGGCATGTTGTCGATGGCCAGAAGTTCCTTCTGGATGACGTTGGCGATGAGCGGCAGCTTGCCGCCGCCGATGATGGTCGGCGTCACGTAATCCCCCACGACCGGGATGAACACGATCAGCACGGCGGCCACCACGCCGGGCATCGCCAGGGGCAGCGTGACCCGCCAGAAGGTCATCACACGCCCCTCTCCGAGGTCCGAGCCGGCCTCGAGCAGCGACCGGTCGATCTTTTCGAGAGCCACGAAGATCGGCAGGATCGCGAAGGGCGCGTAGGCATGGGCCAGCGTGACGACGATCGCCCCGATGTTGACGTTGATCCAGGTGATCGGGTCCTCGATCAGCCCCAGCGACTTCAGGCCCGAGTTGATGACGCCGTTGTAGCCGAGGATCACCTTCCACAGGAACACCCGCACCAGGTACGAGGTCCAGAACGGGATGGTGATCAGGAAGAGCCAGAGCGACTTCTTCGAGGGCGCGACGTGGAAGGACACGAAATAGGCCACGGGAAAGGCCAGAACCACGGTGGCAAGCGTCACCATGATCGCCACGAACAGCGACCGCAGCATGATCGAGCGGTAGATCGGGTCGGTCCAGGCCTGGATGTAGTTCGCGAAGGTGAACTCCCGGATGACCTCGCGCACCCCGGACCCGTCGGTCTGGAACGAGATGAAGAGCACGGTGGCCAGCGGCGCCGCCAGCAGCAGGAGCGCGTAGATCGCGGTCGGGCTGATCATCGCATAGCCGCTGGCCGTCTGGGACCGGAACATCCGGCCCAAGGCTGACTGTTCTTGCATCGTGCCCCGTCCCCGTTGGCGTGTTTGCGCCAAGGTTGCACAGGCGCGTCCGACTGAAAAGGGGGCAAAGTTCGGGACTTGCGGCGGTGTCCGGACCGCCGAGGCCCGGCCGGCCGGCGGCGGATGTCAGACCGGAAGGTCGCCGGGCGGGTTGCCGAGAAGCCGCGCGAGCGTGCCCATGGCGGCGGCGAACCGGTCCTCGCCGATGCCGAGAGCCAGCGCGATCCGCACGGCGTTCGGCGCGGTTCCGTCGACAAGCGCGTATTCGTCGGCCGACCGGACCAGCACGCCCGCGGCCTCGGCCTCGCGCGCGAAGGTCGAACCGCGCCAGCCGGTCGGCAGGCGCAGCCACAGGAACGACAGGCCCGGCTGCCACGCGATGTCCGCCCCGGCCAGCGCGGCGACCGCGATCGACAGCCGGCGCTCCAGCACCTCCTGCACGCGGCTGCGCAGCGCCTGCGCCTGCCCCGAGGCCAGGAGCCCCAGCGCAATGTCGGTCACCGGACGCGCCAGACCGAAGAACGAGTGCTGCGCCGCAAGCCGTCCGGCCTCGCCACGGCCGGTGGGGCAAACCACCGCGCCGAAGCGCAGGCCGGCCGAGATGGACTTGGACAGCGAGGTGACGTGCCAGGTCCGCTCGGGCGCCAGCGCCCGCAGCGCCGGCAGGTCGGCCCGCGCCACCGAATAGCAGTCGTCCTCGAGGATCTGGAGATCCTGGGCGCGCGCGATCGCGACGATCTCGGCCCGGCGGGCGGTGCTCATCCGCGCGGTCGTCGGGTTCTGCGCGTCCGGGGTCAGGCAGACCAGGCGCGCGCCGGTCCGCCGGCAGGCCGCGGCCAGAGCGTCGGGCCGCATCCCCTGGGCGTCGAGCGCCACCGGCACCACCTCGGCCCGGTTCAGCCGCGCGGCGTGCCGGAAGCCCGGATAGGCCAGTTCCTCGCAGAAGATCTGCGGCCGCTCGCCCCGCAGGCAGCATTGCAGGACAAGGTTGATCGCATTCTGGCCGCCGTGGCTGAGCGCGATGTCCTCGGGCCCGATGGGACCGAGCTGGCGGTCGGCGAGCCAGTCCACAAGCGCGGCGCGCAGCGGCCGGTCCCGGCGCAGGCTCGGATATTCGAGATAGTCCTGACCGATCTCTCCGGCCAGATTGCGCAGGATCGCCCCGATCGCGGCGCTCTGCCCCACATCGGGCAACTGCGGGCTGCGAAGGTCGATCAGGCCGCCGCCCATCTCGGTGGCGCGCTCGACATGCAGGGGCTGCGACGGGCCGAGCTGCGGGCTTCGGGCCGCAACGAAGGTCCCGCGGCCGACCGCCGCCTCGAGCAGCCCCTCCTGCGTCGCGATCTGGTAGGCGCGGGCGACGGTCCCGGGCGTGATCCCGAGATCCCACGCGAGGTCGCGCACCGGCGGCAGCCGGGTGCCTTCGGGCAGCTCGCCCGCCCGCACCGCCGTGCGCAGCGCGTGCGCCAGGCCCAGATACTTCGGACCTTCGAACGCCGTCAGATCGGGTCGCCAGATTGTACCAGGCACAATGTACTCATGGACCGTGAGCGGGAACAATTGTATTAATTCATTACCTCAGACCCTGAGTTGTATCAATACAAAAGGTGATGCAATGACCACGCTCCCCAAGACCCTCACCGGCACGGCGGTCACCGCCGACGGGATTCTGGGCTTCGTCCGGAACTCGGTTACGGTCTGGCTGGGGCGTCACCGCAGCCGCTCGGCCCTGGCGAGGCTTGACGCGCATCTGCTGCGCGACATCGGGCTCGAGCCCGAGCGGGCGCAGTCCGAGGCGGCCCTGCCCTTCTGGCGCCCCTGATCCTTTCGAGGCTGTCCCCCATCCCCGACAGACCTCTTCTGTGGCCGGGAGCGCGCTCCCGGCCATTTTTCCGCATGGGTATCGACGTGGCCGCGTCTGAAGGCGCTCAGACCGGCACCGGCTCGAACGGGATCGAGCGGCGGCGCAGTTCGGCGTAGAGCGCCGGAAGCACCCGCGCCTGGCCGGAAGCCCGCCGCAGCGCATCGCTGATGACGCCCTCGCGCGCCGTGCCGTCCACGCGCCACACGAGGCGGCGGCGCACGCCATCGTCGTAGACGATCTCGACCGCGCCGTTCGCGGATCTGCGCATGGCAAGAAAATCAAAGCCCCCTGGGGAGCCCTGGAACATCGAAAGTGAGGGCATTGTACTGCTCTTGTTTTGAAACTGCCTCACCGTCACCCTGCGCGCGGCGACCGTTGCGGTCAACGGGGACGGCGGGGCCGGCCGCAACACATGCGCGTGAGCGCGGCAGCACGGCAACAGACTGACAGAACAGCAAAAACACGAGGGGCGCCACCTTTCGGCGGCGCCCCAAGATCTGGGGGTCGACGACCCCGATGCCCCAAATCAGCGCTTGGAGAACTGGAAGGACCGGCGCGCCTTGCGCTTGCCGTATTTCTTCCGTTCCACCACGCGGCTGTCGCGGGTCAGGAAGCCCGCGGCCTTGAGCGCGCCGCGCAGGCTGGGCTCGTAAAGCTGCAGCGCCTTCGAGATGCCGTGCTTGACCGCACCGGCCTGGCCCGAAAGCCCGCCGCCCGCAACCGTCGCCATCACGTCGAACTGGCCTTCGACATTGGTGATCTGGAAGGGCTGGCGCAGGATCATCTGAAGCACGGGACGGGCGAAATACTGCGCCATCTCCTTGCCGTTCACGATGACCTTGCCCTTGCCCGGCTTGATCCAGACACGGGCGACCGCGTTCTTGCGCTTGCCGGTGGCGTAGGACCGGCCGAGCGCGTCGCGCACCGGTTCGCGCGGGGCGGCCACATCGGCGGCGGCGGCGGGCGTGCCCGCCACGGCGGCCTTCAGATCGTCGAGGGATTTGATGTTGTCGGCCATGCTCAGGCGCTCCGCGTGTTCTTCGGGTTCATCGACTTGACGTCGAGCACTTCGGGGTTCTGCGCCTCATGCGGATGCGCGGCCCCGGCGTAGACGCGAAGATGCGTCATCTGCTGCTTGCCGAGACGGTTGCGCGAGATCATCCGCTCGACCGCCTTCATCACCACGCGCTCGGGGTGAGCGCCCTCGAGCACCTGGCCCGCGGTGCGGAACTTGATGCCGCCCGGATAGCCGGTGTGCCAGTAGTAGCGCTTGTCGGCGCGCTTGTTGCCGGTCATCTGCACCTTGTCGGCGTTGATGACGATCACGTTGTCGCCCATGTCCATGTGCGGGGTGAAGGTCGGCTTGTGCTTGCCGCGCAGGCGGCTGGCGACGATCGTGGCGAGACGGCCCAGCACGACGCCCTCGGCGTCGATCAGGATCCACTTCTTCTCGATCTCCGCCGGTTTTGCGGTATAGGTCTTCATGATCGGCCCTTCGGCTTGAGGTCATGGCTGCGGACGCCAGGGCACGCCGCAGTCAGGGATGCGGGCTTTTCCAGCATCCGGCGCTTCCTGTCAATGGCCGATATCCGGATTCTTCCCCGTCCTTTCAATGACTTGCAAATACGGTATTATTTTACCCCATCCGGGCGGGCCCGTTTGGCGGCCCGACGCAGCGCGGCCAGGGCCGCAAGGGCCCCGGCCAGGGCCGAAAGGGCCGCGGGCGTCGGCACGGCGGCGGGCGGCGGCGCCCGGAACTCGGCCGGGCGCAGGCGTGCGGAGGGAAAGAGCGTCGGGGCCGGCGGCACCAGCTCCGCCGGCCAGGTTGGCGGCCGCACCGGCAGTGCCACCACCACGCGCAGCATCCGCATCCGCAGCTCGACCCGCTGCCCGCCGGCCATGAGGCTGACCACCGCGTTCTGCACGGCGAGCCCGGGTATCGCGATCTCGACCGGGGGAAGCGTCGCGGCCACCCGCGACGAGACCTCGAGCGGAAGGCTGCGCGCCCAGGTGCGGGCCGCGCGGGCGCGTGTCGCGAGCCCCGACACGCCGCCCGGCAGGCCCGAGGCCAGCGGCCGGCGCACCGAGGGCTCGAGCGCGGCGCGCCATTCCCGCCAGAGCGGGCTTGCGCCGATGCCGGGACGGACCGACCGGAGGTCCGGGGGGATCAGGGGCGATTCCGACAGGCGCGGGGGCGCGGGCGGCGGCAGCCGGGGCGTCACCGTATCCTCGATCCCGAGGATGCAGCCGGTCGAATCCAGCCGGATGTCACAGCCCGCCGGCCCGACCGATGCGGCATGACCGCCCGCAGCCGCAAGGACCGCGAACAGGCCGGCGAAGACCGGCACCCCGAGCCTATACCGATGGTTGCGCACCCCTCTCCTCGCTTCAACCTTGAGGAGAGAATGACCGGCGAGGGAAGCCGAATGATAGCCAAACCGTGACAAAACCGCGGCGCGGCGGCGTCAGCCGCGCGGGGCGCCAGCCGTTCCGAGCGGTATGGCGTAGGTCATCGTCGCCCGGGCCAGGGGATCGGCGCTGCCCTCGCCCCGGATCAGCACGTCACCCACCGCAAGGCTGCGCCCGATCTTGAGCATCCGCGCCGTGCCGATCAGGTCGCGGCCGGCGGCGGGCTTGCGCAGGAAGTCGATCGAGGCGCCCGTGGTCACCGCCAGCGCCACCGGCCCGATCCGCGCCAGCAGCGCCAGATAGACCGCCACATCCGCGAGCGCGAACATCGTCGGGCCCGACACCGTTCCGCCGGGCCGCAGGTGGCGCTCGGCGGTCCGCAAGCGGACCTCGACCCCGTCCGCGGTCAGGGTCTCGATGACGAAATCGTCGGCCACCTGCGGGAACTCCGCGGCCAGAAACCGGGCCAGATCGGTCACGTCCATCACCGGTTTCATCTTTCTCTCCTGTCGGCGCCCGGCTAGGTTCCGATCAAAAGCGGGGAATGGCAAGATGACGGACAAGGTGCTGCGCGAGGACGCCGGGCGGGTGGCGACGCTGACGATGAACGCGCCGGAGAGCCTGAACGCCCTCTCGGACGCCATGCTGGCGGCGCTGCGGGACCGGCTTCTGGCCCTTGCGCAGGACAGCGCGATCAAGGTCATCGTCCTGAGGGGCGCCGGCAAGGCGTTCTGCGCCGGCCACGACCTGAAGGAAATGCAGGCCGGCCGGCAGGCCGCCGACGGCGGTCGCGCCTATTTCGCCGACCTCTTCGCGCGCTGCGCCGAGGTGATGCAGATCCTGCCCACCCTGCCCCAGCCGGTCATCGCCGAGGTCCACGGCATCGCGACCGCGGCCGGCTGCCAGCTGGTGGCCAGCTGCGACATGGCGGTGGCGGCCGAAGGCACCCGCTTTGGCGTGAACGGGGTGAACATCGGGCTGTTCTGTTCGACCCCGATGGTGGCGCTGAGCCGCAACGTGCCGCGCAAGGTGGCCTTCGAGATGCTGACCACCGGCCAGTTCATCGACGCGGCCCGGGCCCGCGAGGTCGGCCTCGTGAACCGGGTGGTGCCGCACGAGGCGCTGGCGGCCGAGACGCGCGCGCTGGCCGATCTGGTGGCGGGCAAGCTTGGTGCCGCGGTGCGGATCGGCAAGCGCGCCTTCTACGGCCAGATCGACCTCGACCCGCGCGGCGCCTACGAGCACACCGCCGCCGTCATGGTCGAGAACATGCTCTGGCGCGACACCGAGGAAGGCATACGCGCCTTCCTCGAGAAGCGAAGCCCTGACTGGGCCTGAGACGGGCCACGGATGGGCGGCCGGTCCCCGGCAGGATCAGGCGCCGATCGCAAGCCGCTGTTCAGCCGGGCTGGCCTGCGGTTCGCGCAGAACGTAGCCGCGGCCCCAGACCGTCTCGATGTAGTTTTCCCCGCCGGTCGCCTCGGCCAGCTTCTTGCGCAGCTTGCAGATGAAGACGTCGATGATCTTCAGCTCCGGCTCGTCCATGCCGCCGTAGAGATGGTTGAGGAACATCTCCTTGGTGAGCGTCGTGCCCTTGCGCAGCGAAAGCAGCTCCAGCATCTGGTATTCCTTGCCGGTCAGATGCACCGGCGTGCCCTCGACATCGGCGGTCTTGGCGTCGAGGTTCACCGTCACCTTTCCGGTGCGGATCGTGGACTGGGCGTGTCCCTTGGACCGGCGGATGATGGCGTGGATGCGCGCCACCAGTTCCTCGCGGTGGAAGGGCTTGGTCATGTAGTCGTCGGCGCCGAAGCCGAAGCCCCGGATCTTGTTCTCGGTGTCGTCCGCGCCCGACAGGATCAGGATCGGGGTCTCGACCCGCGACTTGCGCAGCTGGCGCAGGACCTCGTGGCCGTTCATGTCGGGCAGGTTCAGATCGAGAAGGATCAGGTCGTAGTCGTAGAGCTTGGCCAGGTCGATCCCCTCCTCGCCCAGGTCCGTGCAGTAGACGTTGAGGTTCGCATGGGTCAGCATCAGTTCGATGCTGCGCGAGGTGGTGGGATCGTCCTCGACCAACAAGATGCGCATCTGGCGCCCTCCGCATTAATGTCCCGGTCATCAGGACCCTTGCAGGGATTGGTTAATTGCGCGTTACCGTGGCATCTGTAGGGCGGAATTCCATCTAAAGTTGTTTCAGGCGCTGGATCGCCGTGACCTTCAGCCCGGCCTCGCCGTGCGCCTCGACCGCACGGCACCAGAGCGCGAACTCCTCCTCGCTGAGCTGGTAGCGCGCCAGCGCGTCCGCGAGCGGCAGGAGCCCGTAGAGGACGGCCCGCACCACCCGGATCTTGCGGCTGGCGACCCAGCGCCGGGTATCCGGCGATGGCAGATCGGCGCGGGTCATCATCGACCCGTCCGGCAAGGTGATGGCGCGCGGCCCCTCGACCTTCTTCAGAAACATGGCTACACCCCGTGGTCTTCACACCGCCGTCGATGCTCGGGGAAGGCGCTTAACGGCGGGTTGTGGGCGTGGCTTGTGAATGTCTCGCATTTTCCTATATTTCCCCCGGATCCCGGAGACGCCCATGCGCGACGAACCCCTGAACTCGCTCGGCCTGCCCGGGCGCCCCGCCGACACGCGGGTGGTCGTCGCCATGTCGGGGGGCGTCGACAGCTCGGTCGTGGCCGCGATGCTGGCCGAGGAAGGCTATGACGTCGTGGGCGTCACGCTCCAGCTTTACGACCACGGCGCGGCGCTGGCGAAAAAGGGCGCCTGCTGCGCGGGCCGCGACATCCACGACGCCCGGCGCGTGGCGGAAACCATGGGCTTTCCGCATTATGTTCTGGACTACGAGAACACCTTCCGCGAGGCGGTGATCGAGGAGTTCGCCGACGCCTATCTGGCCGGCGCGACGCCGGTCCCCTGCATCCGCTGCAACGAGCGGGTGAAGTTCAAGGACCTGCTGGCCACGGCGAAGGATCTCGACGCGCAGTGCATGGCGACCGGCCACTACATCCAGCGCCGCATGGGGCCGGCGGGGGCCGAGCTGCACCGCGCGGCCGACCCGGCGCGCGACCAGTCCTATTTCCTCTTCTCGACGACGCAGGAGCAGCTCGACTTCCTGCGGTTTCCGCTCGGGCACCTGACCAGCAAGGCCGAAACCCGCGCGCTGGCCGCCCGCTACGGCCTGCCCGTCGCCGACAAGCCCGACAGCCAGGACATCTGCTTCGTGCCCTCGGGCAACTACGCGGCGGTCATCGAGAAGCTGCGCCCCGGCGCGGCCGATCCGGGCGCGATCGTGGACCTCGAGGGCCGGGTGCTGGGCGAGCACCGCGGCGTGATCCACTACACCATCGGCCAGCGCAAGGGCCTGGGGATCGGCGGGCTGGGCGAGCCGCTCTATGTCGTCGCCCTCGATCCGGCCACGCGCCGGGTGATCGTCGGCCCGAAAGAGGCACTGGCCACCCGCACCGTGCCGGTGCACCAGATCAACTGGCTGGGCGACGCGCCACTTGCGTCACGCGCCGAGTGGCCGGTGCTGGTGCGCGTGCGCTCGACCCGCCCGCCGAGCGAGGCGGTGATCCGTCCGGTGTCCGCAACCGAGGCCGTCGTCGAGCTTCTGTCCCCCGAGGACGGGGTCAGCCCCGGTCAGGCCTGCGTCTTCTACGAGACGGCCGGCACCCGCGTGCTGGGCGGCGGCTGGATCCACAAGGGCTGACCGGCCCCGTCACTGGCCGCGTCACTGGCGCGTCACCGGCTTCGTCAGAGACGCGCCAGAACCGACCGGGCCGCCCGCAGGCCGGGGTCCTCGCCGCCGCGCCCGAGCCGGTCCATGCACAGATCCATCGCCGCGGTCTGGCGCGCGCGCGCGTCCTCGTCGTCCAGCAGCATCGCGAGACAGCGCGCGATCGGGCCGGGCCGGCAGGCGGGGCCGAGGAATTCCGGGATGGCCCGGGTTTCAGACACGAGGTTGACCAGTGTCACCGTGTCGGTCAGCGCCATGCGCTTCAGGATCAGCCAGGACAGCCGGTTGAAATCGTAGGCGATAACCATCGGCACCCGGTTCGCGGCGAGTTCGAGGCTGACGGTGCCCGAGGCGGCCAGCGCAAGATCGGCGGCCGCGAAGGCGGCGCGGCGGTCGTCGGGCGTCTCGATGACCAGCGGCGGCACCGGCCAGCGCGCGGTCATCTCGCGCACAAGTTCCGACACCCCGGCGACGGTGGGCAGCACCACCCGCAGCCCGGGTTCGCGGTCGCGCAGCCGCATCAGCGCCTCGTCGAAACGCGGCCCGAGCCGCGCCACCTCGCCCCGCCGCGATCCGGGCAGGCAGAGCGCCAGCGGCTGGTCCGGGGCGATGCCCTGGGCCTCGCGGAAGGCCAAGGCCTCGCCCGGCGTCGCGATCGGCTGCGCCACCACCGGATGCCCCACGAAGTCGCAGGTCATGCCGGCGGCCTGCATCAGCGGCGGCTCGAAGGGAAAGAGCGCGAGCACATGGTCGATGAATGGCGCCATCGCCGCTGCACGGCCCGGCCGCCAGGCCCAGACGGTCGGCGCGACGTAATGGATGGTGCGCAGGCCGGGCCGCGCGGCGCGGGCCAGTCGCGCCACCCGCAGGCAGAAGTCGGGGCTGTCGATGGTGATCAGCGCCTCGGGGGCGGTGGCGGCCACCGCCTGCGCCATCTCGTGCACGCGGGCCCGGAGCGCGCGGTATTTCGGCAGCACCTCCATCAGCCCCATGACCGACAGTTCCTGCATCGGGAACCGGCTTTCCAGCCCCTCGGCCTGCATGAGCGGCCCCCCGACGCCGTCGAACGCCACCTCCGGGGCCAGGGTCCGCAGCCCGCGCATGAGCGCCGCCCCGAGCGCATCGCCCGAGGGTTCGCCGGCGATCAGGAACAGCCTCATGGCCGCGACCAGAGGAAAAGGCCCGCCGCCTCGGCGGCGGCCACGGTGGCGGCCCGGTCCAGAAGAAGCGCCCCTCCGGCCTGCCAGGCGATGCCGGCAAGCCCCGCGCGCGCGGCGCGTTCCACCGTGCCCGGCCCCAGCGTCGGCAGGTCCACGCGCCGGTCCTGTCCGGGCTTCGGCGCCTTGTAGAGCACGCCGCGCGCCCCCCTGGGGTCCGGCCGCAGACCCTGGTGGCGGGCCACGAAGTCGAGCATCGCGTCGGTGCCGGGCAGAGTCTCGACCGCAAGGCAGAGACCCTGCGCCACCACCGCCCCCTGCCCGAGATCGAGCGCGCCGAGGCCCGCCACGATCTCGGCCGCGCGCGCGGTATCGGCCTCGTCGGCGGGCGTGGGCGTTCCGGCCAGACGGCCCGGCCCCGGCACGAGGTCGGGGGCCACGGTGTCGGCGCCGACGACGCGCAGCCCCCAGTCCTCGAACAGGCCGAGGATGGCGCGCAGCGCCGCATCGTCGCCTTTCGCCATATCGCGCAGCAGCGCCGGCACCAGCTGCGCGGTGCGGGGATCGAACATCTCGGGGTCCATCGCCGGCCGGCGCACCGCGCCCGCGAACACCACCTGCGTCACCCCGTCCGCGACCAGACGGTCGAGGAAGGGCACCAGCCGCTCGATGCGGAAGAGGATGGCCCCGGGCAGGTCGGGTTCGGACCCGGCGAGGCCCGCCACCAGCGGCGGCGCCCCGGCGTCGGCCATCGCCCGCGCGAGGATGCCCGGCAGAGCCCCCTGCCCGGCGATGAGCGCCGTGCGGGTCATCGCGGGGTCAGGAACGACCGGTCCGAGGGACCGAGGATGAAGTCGAGCACCTCCTGCGCAAGGCGTCCCTGCCCGCCGGCCTCGGCCAGCGCGCGCGCGCGGTCGCGGAAGGCGCCCTGCCCGAGTTCGTCGAGAAGCTCGCGCAGGGCGCGCATCTCCTCGCGGTCGGCACCGCGCCGCTTGAGCCCGACGAGGTTCAGCCCGTCGAGGACCCCGCGCGGCCCCTGGACAAGACCGTAGGGAATGACATCGGCGGTCACCATGCTCAGCGCCCCGATCATCGCACCCCGCCCGATGCGCACGAACTGGTGCACCCCCGACAGACCGCCGATGATCGCGTCATCCTCGACGATGACATGACCGGCAAGCGCCACGCTGTTGACGAGGATCACCCGGTTGCCGATCCGGCAGTCGTGCGCGACATGGGCGCCGGCCATGAACAGCCCGTCGTCGCCCACCGTGGTCACGCCGCCGCCGCCTTCGGTGCCGGTGTTCATCGTGACATGCTCGCGGATGCGGTTGCGCGCGCCGATCACCAGCTGCGTGCGCTCGCCGCGGAACTTCAGATCCTGCGGGATCTCGCCGAGGCAGGCGAAGGGAAAGATCACCGTGCCCTCGCCGACCGTGGTGTCGCCGGTGACGACGGCGTGGCTTTTCACCTCGACCCCCGCCGCAAGGCGCACCTCGGAGCCGATCAGACAGAAGGGCCCGATCCGGCAGCCTTCGCCGATCTCGGCCCCCGGCTCGACCACGGCCGAGGGATGGATCTGCGCCGAGGCGTGGATGGCCATGGGCTCAGTCCTGAAGGTGCATCATGGCGGTGATCTCCGCCTCGGCGGCGAGCTGGCCGTCGACCTTGGCCTCGCCCCTGAACTTGAACACCTTGCCGCCGCCCCTCAGCACCGTCATGTGCAGCTCGAGCACGTCGCCCGGCACCACCTTGCGCCGGAACCGGCAGGAATCGATGCCCATGAAATAGGTCAGCAGCGGCCGGTCCACGACATTGAGGCTGATGCCGACCACCACCGCAGCGGTCTGCGCCATCGCCTCGACGACCAGCACCCCCGGCATGATCGGCGCATCGGGGAAGTGGCCGGTGAAATGCGGCTCGTTGAAGGTCACGTTCTTGAGGCCGACCGCGCCCTTGTGGGGGACGATGTCCCGGACACGGTCGATCATCAGGAACGGATAGCGGTGCGGAATGATGCGCTGGATCAGATGGATATCCGCCTCGGTGAAGGGGGCGGGTCCCTGCGGGGCATCGGTCATGTGTGGTCCTTCCCGGCTCGCGGTGCTTGGGCCGTTGCTAGCAACTCGCCCCCCCGCTGGCAAGCGCCGGGCCGGTCAGTCGCCGCCTGCGGGGTCGGCGGCGCCCTCCGGCGCAATCGGACCGCCGGCGCCGGATGCGGGAGCCGCGGGCGGGGTCTCATTGGGCGGGATCTCGGCGGGTGCCGGGGTGGCGCCCGGTTCCTCGGGGCGGACCCGCCCGGCCCCGTCGCCAAGCTCGGCGTCGATCCGCGCCACCATCGCGTCGGTCACGTCGATCGACTGCACCGACAGCAGGATCGCCCGGCTGTCGAGGATGACGAAGGCCCCGCGCTCGCGCACGACCTCGCCCATCAGCGGCAGCACGGCGTCGAAGAAGGCCTGGCGCTCGCGGTCGCGGATCTGCGTCAACTCGCGCAGCTTGGCGTCCTGCGCCTTGCGGATCGCCACCACCTTCTCGTCGAAGGCGTCGGCCTCGGCGCGGAACGCCGCCGGATCGAGCGTCTTGCGCCGCTCGGTCAGGTCCGCCTCTTCCTGGGTCAGCTCGGCCTCGAGCCGGCGGTTCTCGGCGCCGAGCGTCTCGGACTGGGCTTCGATCGACGCCAGCACGCGCTTGCCCCAGAGCGACTGCGCGAAGAGCCGCTCCTGATCGAGGGTCAGCACCGGGCTGATCGTCGTGCCCAGATCGGGCGCCGGCGGCGCGGCCTCCTGGGCCGGAACCGGCCCGCCCGCCATCAGCAGCGTGGCCGCGACGGCCGCCCGGACCTGCGCCCACGCCGCCATCAGAACTTGGTGCTGACGGTCAGATCGAAGACCTGCTCGCGGTCGTAGCTTTCCTTCTTGATCGCCTTGGCGAAGTTCAGCCGCAGCGGGCCGAGCGGCGAATCCCACAGGAAGGAGAAACCGACCGACGACCGCAGGTGCAACGAGTCGTCCACCGGGAAACCGCCGGCCGGAGCGGGGCCGCCGTTGGTGTTGTCCAGCCCCCAGACCGATCCGACGTCGGCGAAGAGCGCGCCGCGGATGCCGTATTCCTCGGGCAGGCCCAGCGGGAACTCGGCCTCGAGCCGTGCCGCGGCAAAGTAGTTGCCGCCAAGCGCGTCGCGGTTGCCGACATTGAGGTCGCGCGGGCCGATGCCGTTCGGCTCGAAACCGCGGATCTTGCCGTTGCCGGTGAAGCGGTCGAGGATCGTGCTGTTGCCCGAGATCGAGCTCACCACGCCGCCTTCGACTTCGGCGCGCAGCGTCACGTCGCCCTGAAGGATCTTGCGTTCGGCGCGCGCGCGCGCGGTCGTCGTCACCGATTTCACGTCGCCGCCCAGCCCGGCGAAGTCCTGACCGAAGGACAGGACCAGGGTCTGGTCCGGGTTGTTTCCTGTGATCCGGTTGTCGTAGGTGAAGGTGTAGCCGATGCCGGACCAGATGCGCGGCCCTTCCTCCTGGATGAGGATGTTCGACGACACGTCCAGCGGGTCGGTGTAGGTGCCGGTGACCGGATCCCAGCTCGAGATGTTGAACAGATCGTTGCGCTCGAGCTTGTAGCGCAGTTCGAGCCGGGTCATCTCGGCCAGCGGGAACTCGAGCGCGGGCGAGATGCCGACACGCTTGAACGAATAGTCCGAATAGTCGTTGTCCGAGGTGTTGTAGTAGGCCGAGAACTTGAACTTGATGTCGCGGCCGAGGAAGGCCGGCTCGACGAAGTTGATCTCGCTGTTCGACGTGTCCACGCCGACCGCCAGCTGGATGTTCAGGAACTGGCCGCGGCCGAGGAAGTTCGTCTCGGTGAAGTTGATGTTGCCGCCGATGCGGCTGGCCACGCCATAGGTCAGACCGAAGCCCAGCGATCCCGTCGGCTTTTCGGCGACGTTCACATCGACGATCACCTGGTCGGGACCGGTGCCCTGACGCGCGTTCACGTCCGCCGTCTCGAAGAAGTCGAGCGCGCGGATGCGCTCGGCCCCCTGGCGGATCTCGCGCGGGTTGAAGGGGTCGCCTTCGACCGTGCGGAACTGGCGCCGGATCACCTGGTCAAGCGTCGTCGCGTTGCCCTCGATGTCGATGCGCTCGACGAAGACGCGCGGCCCCTTCACAAGGGCGAAGACCACGTTGAGCGTCTGCGTCCGCTCGTCGCGGACCAGCCGCGGCTCGATCGCGAGGAACTGGACGTTGTCGCGGGTGGCAAGCTGCTCCATCCGGGTGATGGTGTTGTCGATGATCGTGGGCGAATAGATCGCACCCGGCCGGATCTTGACCAGCGCGCGGTATTTCGCGGCATCGACGCCCGGATATTCCGACACGACCTGCACGTCGCCGAAGTGATACTGCTGCCCCTCGCGCAGGGCGAAGGTCACGAAGAAGCCGTCCCGCTCGCGCGAGAAGTCCGACACTGCATCCAGCACCTGAAAGTCGATGTAGCCGCGCGACCGGTAGAAGTCGGTCAGCAGCTGCTTGTCGAAGTCGATGCGGTCGGGAACGTAGGTGTCGCGCTGGATGAAGGTGCGCAGAAGGCCCGCCTGCTTGGTGGCCAGCACCTGCCGCAGCCGGCGGTCCGAGAAGGCGCGGTTGCCGGTGAAGGAGAGACGCTCGACCTCGGTGGTCTTGCCCTCGGTGATCTCGAAGACCAGATCGACACGCCCGCCGTCACGCACGATGGCGCGCGGCTCGACCCGGGCGGCGAGCCGGCCCGACTGGGCGTAGGCCTCGGCGATGGCGCGGGCGTCCTCGTCGGCCTGCGCGGGCGAGAACACGCGGCGCGACTGCGACTTGACCAGACCGGCCAGAACCTCGTCCTTGATCCGGGCATTGCCCTCGAAGGCGACGACGTTGATGGTCGGCGCTTCCTTGACGACGATCTTCAGCGTGCCGCCCTGGGGCACGAGCTCGACCGACTGGAAGAGCCCGGTGCGAAGCAGGCGCTGATAGGCGTCGTTGAGCTGGCCCGCGCTCACCGACTGGCCGCGGGCGATTCCGGCCGAATTCAGGATCGTCGCCGCCTCGATGCGGTCGTTGCCCTCGATCACCACGTTCGAGAAGGTGTAGCTTTGCGCGAGAACCGGGAAGGCCGGCACCGCGCAAGCCATTGCGGACGAAAGCAAAACGGCGCGACCGGAACGGCGGAGGGATGCGGGGAAGCAGGCCAAGGCATGAGCGGCGCGCACAAGCATAGAATTCGTCCCCCGACCGAAATTGGCTGTCTATCTTGACTGTTTGACTAGCCGGAATACCACAGCTTGTCAAAAGCCCCGAACGCCGGATCGGACCTTTGTCCGGGGGTCTGCGGCCCCGGGGACACCCCGCGCGGGCGCGGGCCCGCCGATCAGAAGACCGAGGGTGCGGGGGGCACCTGAAGCGCCGCCAGTTCGGCCCCGATCAGCGCACCGCCGACCAGCCCGACGACGATCGCGGCGGGAATCAGGATGCGGTCGACATTCAGCGACAGCAGCAGTTGCACGCTGCGGTATCCGCTCTGAATCGTCTGCATCGCGATCACTCCAACCCTCTCTCGCTCCGCAGACTAGGGGCCGAATGTGGCAGAAGTGGGGCTCGGTTCAGGGGCAGACGAGGTCGTTGGTCAGTCCGAAGGCCATCAGCGACAGGACCACGACAAGGCCGATGCTCATCAGCAGATTCAGCGCCCGGTCGGTCGGCGGCCGCCCGGTCGCCCATTCCCAGGTGTAGAACACCAGATGCCCGCCATCGAGCATCGGGATGGGGAAGAGGTTCAGGAACCCCACGGCGGTGGAAAGGACCGCGATGAACCACAGGAAATCCGCCCCGCCCGCGCTGGCCGCGGCGCCCGAGGTCTCGGCGATGCCGATCGGGCCGCGCAGATTGCAGCTCGAGATGGCGCCGGTGATCATGTGCCAGAGCCCGGAGAGCGACGAGCTGATGATCGCCCAGACCTGCGAGGCCGCCGCCGACACGGCCTCGACGGGACCGACGGCGCGGGTTGCCGGCGAAAAGAAGAAGTCGCCGGTGATGCCGATCAGGTATTTCGTCTCGAAGCCGCCGTCCGCCGTCGGGGTGTCGGTCTTGCGCGGCGCGAGCGTCACCTCGAGTGTCTGGCCGTCGCGCCAGACCGTCAGCGGAATTGGCCGGCCCCCGGCCGCCGCGACGATGCGCTGAAGGTCGCGGAACGCCACCACGTCGGAGCCGTTGGCGCGCAGGATGACATCGCCCTTCATCAGCCCCGCGTCGGCCGCGGCCGATCCCGGCATGACCGAGGCCGCGCGCGCCGGAAAGAGCGTCGGCCCCTCGACGGTCATCACCTGCCCCCCGCGTTCGATGACGTAGGTCAGGACCGGCGTCGAGGGCAGCTCGTCGGGCGCCTTCAGCAGCGCGGTCAGGTCGGGGGTCGGCACGCCCTCGACCGAACGGATCACGTCGCCGGGCTGGATCTGGCCCGCCAGTCCGGGAAGCGCGTGCAGCCGCCCGACCGTCGGCGTGTCGGCGGCAAAGCCCGACACCAGGAAGAAGCCCGCGAAGATCAGGATCGACAGCAGGAAGTTGAAGACCGGACCCGCCGCGACGGTGACGGCCCGCGCCCAGAGCGGGGCGCCGTGCATCGTGTGCCGCCGCTCGTCGGCCGAAAGCCGCGCCAGGGCCGCCTCGTCGGGGCCGACGGAGGCGGCGTTGGCGTCGCCCAGGAACTTGACGTAGCCCCCGAGCGGCAGCGCCGCGACCTGCCAGCGGGTGCCGTGGCGGTCGGTGCGGCTGGCCAGGACCGGACCGAACCCGACCGAGAACACCTCGGCCCGGATCCCGGACCAGCGGCCGACGATGTAATGGCCGAACTCGTGCACGGTCACGATGATCGACAGAGCGACGACAAAGGCGATCGCGGTCCAGGCAAAGCCGCCGAAACCGGGAATGAGGCTTGCGAAATCCACGATCAGGTCCTGTGCAGAGAAGCGATCGCCGCCGCCGCCGTCCGGCGCGCCTCGGCATCCATGGCGAGTACGTTATCAAGGCTTTGCGCGGCCGTGCCAAGCCCGGGAGACGCTGACAAGCGCGTGAGCGTCTCCTCGACCACCGCCGCCATGTCCAGAAACCCGATCCGTCCGGCCACGAAGGCGTCAAGCGCGGCCTCCTTGGCGGCGTTGAACACGGCCCCCGCAAGGCCGCCCGCCGCCATCACCTCGCGCGCGAGGCGCAGCGCCGGATAGCGGGCCGGATCGGGGGCCGAAAAGGTCAGCCGCCCGACGCGGGCGAGGTCGAGGCGCGCCACCGGCAGGGACCGCCGGTCCGGCCAGTTCAGCGCGTAGCCGATGGCGTGGCGCATGTCCGGCGCACCGAGGTGCGCGATCACCGCGCCGTCGCGGAAGGCGACCAGCGCGTGGACCAGCGATTCCGGGTGGACCAGCACCGCGATCCGGTCGGGGTCCATCCGGAAATACTCGCGCGCTTCAATGACTTCCATCGCCTTGTTGAACATGGACGCGGAATCGATGGTGATGCGCTGGCCCATGGCCCAGTTCGGATGGGTCGAGGCCTCGGCGACGGTGGCGTGGCGCAGCCGCTCCACCGGCCAGTCCCGGAAGGCGCCGCCCGAGGCGGTGATGGTGATCGTCTCGACCGCGGCCGGATCTTCGCCGATGAGCGCCTGGAAGAGGGCGGAATGCTCGCTGTCCACGGGCAGGATGCGGGCGCCGTGCCGCTCGGCCTCGGCCAGAAGCAGGGGCCCCGCGGTGACGAGGCTTTCCTTGTTGGCGAGCGCGAGGGTGCCGCCCTGCGCCAGCGCGCGGAACCCCGGCGCCAGACCCGCCGCGCCGACGATTGCCGACATCGTCCAGTCGGCCGGACGGCTTGCGGCCTCGGCCAGCGCCGCGGCGCCCGCCGCCGCCTCGATCCCGCTGCCCGCGAGCGCCTCGCGCAGGGCGCCGAGGCAGTCGTCATGCGCCGTGACCGCGATCTGCGCCCCCACCCGGCGCGCCTGCTCGGCCAGGCGGGCGACGTTGCGCCCGCCGGTCAGCGCGACCACCTCGTAGAGGTCGGCGCCGCCCTCGGCGGTCAGCAGATCGAAGGTGCTCTCGCCGACCGAGCCGGTGGACCCGAAGACCGAAACACGCCGTCGCATCGCCTCAGAACCTGACGCTCGGAACATGCACGAGCTGCGCGACGAGCAGCATGAAGAGCGCGGCCCCGAGAATGCCGTCGAAACGGTCCATCAGGCCGCCGTGGCCGGGGATGAGATGCGAGGAATCCTTGACCCCGGCCCGCCGCTTGATCGCGCTTTCGGCGATGTCGCCGAGCTGCGAGGCAAAGGACAGGAGCGCCGAGATCCACAGGAGATCCACGCCCGCGCTGGACACCAGCCGGAACCCCGCGCCGACCGCCGC
The DNA here is from genome assembly GCA_049324535.1 of Pseudomonadota bacterium. Classification (GTDB taxonomy): domain Bacteria; phylum Pseudomonadota; class Alphaproteobacteria; order Rhodobacterales; family Rhodobacteraceae; genus JBMOOG01. The sequence continues at coordinate 56,535 of JBMOOG010000019.1, forward strand.
CGCCGCGATCCATCCGGCGATCACGCCCGACCAGGTCTTCTTGGGGCTGACGCGCGGCCAGAACTTGGGCCCGCCGAAGATGCGGCCGGCGAAATAGCCGGCAATGTCGGTCACCACGACCACCAGGATCAGCCAGAAAAGCCACAGAAGCCCGTAGCCTTCCCGGAACGCCACAAGCCCGTAGGCCGCGACCATGATCGCCGCCGCATAGGCCGCATAGGCCAGCCGCATCGGCCGGGCCGGGCGCAGAAGGCCGAAAAGGGGCGGAACCGCCAGCAGGAACAGCAGATAGGGGCTGTGAGCGAGGAAGACGACCGCCAGCAGGAGCGCCGCGACCAGGGCGATGGCGACGGCCTCGGCCGGCCGGCCCGGATCGGTCATCGCCGACAGTTCCCAGATCATCAGGCCGGCCGCCACCACGGCGAGCGCGGCAAACCAGGGCCCGCCCGCCCAGACGATCAGCGCGCCGCCCGCGGCCATCACCAGGCCGGACAGGACCCGGGGCGCGAGGTCGGCCCATTTCGAGGTGTTGCTCATGCGATCAGGGCGCCGCCAAACCGCCGCTCGCGGTTGCCGAAGCGCGCCAGGATCTCGCTCAGCTCGGCCGCCGAGAAGTCCGGCCAGAGCGTCGGCGTGAACTCGTATTCGGCGTAGGCGCATTGCCACAGAAGATAGTTCGAGATCCGCATCTCCCCCGAGGTGCGGATCACCAGGTCGGGATCGGGGATGCCCTTCGTGTCGAGATTCGCCTCGACGACGGCCTCGTCCACCGCTTCGGGCGCAAGCCGGCCGGCCGCGACCTCCTCGGCGATGCGGCGCGCGGCGCGGGCGATCTCGTCGCGCCCGCCGTAGTTGATGGCGACCGTCAGGTGCAGCCGGTCGTTTCCGGCGGTGCGTTCCTCGATCCCGGCCATGAGCTTCTGCAGTTTGGGATCCAGCCGGTCGCGGCCGCCGATGAATCGCACGCGCACCGATTCACGGTTCAGCCGCTCGGCCTCGCTCTGGATGTAGCGGGCGAAGATCGACATCAGCCCGAGGACCTCCTCGGTCGACCGCTTCCAGTTCTCGGTCGAGAAGGCGTAAAGCGTCAGGTAGCGGATGCCGAGACCCGGCGCCGCATCGACGATCGCGCGCACCCGTTCGGCGCCGCGGCGGTGGCCGACAAGACGCGGCCAGCCGCGGGACGTCGCCCAGCGGCCATTGCCATCCATGATGATGGCGACGTGCGAGGGCGTTCTGCCCGTAAGGTCCTTGGCGGCCATCCGCCCTGCCCTTTCCGCCTGACCGGTCCGGTCAGACCTGCATGATCTCGGCCTGCTTTGCCTCAAGCGCCTTGTCCACGGCCGCAATGTACTTGTCGGTCAGCTCCTGGACTTCGGAGGTCCAGAATTTCTGATCGTCCTCGCTCATGCCGGAAGATTTGGCCTTTTTTATGTGATCCATTCCGTCGCGGCGCACGTTGCGCACCGCGACCCGCGCGTGCTCGGCGTATTGCGCCGCCACCTTGGTCAGTTCCCGGCGCCGCTCCTCGTTCAGCTCGGGGATCGGCAGCATGATGATCGTGCCGTTGGTCTGGGGGTTGATGCCCAGCCCCGACTCGCGGATGGCCTTCTCGACCTTGCTCACCATGCCCTTGTCCCAGACGTTGATCGTGACCATGCGCGGCTCGGGCACGTTCACGGTGCCGAGCTGGTTGATCGGCGTCATCTGGCCATAGGCATCGACCTGGATCGGCTCGACCAGCGAGGCCGAGGCGCGGCCGGTGCGCAGCGACGAGAATTCGTGGCGCAGCGCGGCGATCGCGCCGTCCATCCGGCGGGTCAGGTCGTCGATGTCGATATCAAGGTCGTCAGGCATGAGTCTTCCGTAGGTGGCAGGTCTTGCGGTCTTCCGGGCCTTTTCTAACCGCAAGCGCGGCGGAAAGATATAGCCCGCGCAGGTCGTGCCCGTGCCCGCCGGCGCGGCGCGGCCGGGTCAGCCGACCGTGGTGTAGGTGCCCTCTCCCGCAAGGATGCCGCGGAAGCCGCCGGGTTCGTCCAGCGAAAAGACGATGATCGGCAGATTGTTGTCGCGGGCGAGCGCGATCGCCGTCGCGTCCATCACGCCCAGATGCTTTTCCAGCACCTCGTCGTAGCTCACGCGGTCGTAGCGGCGGGCATCGGGGTGCTTCTTGGGGTCCTTGTCGTAGACCCCGTCCACCTTCGTGCCTTTGAAGATCGCCTGACAGCCCATCTCGTTGGCGCGCAGCGTCGCCGCGGTGTCGGTGGTGAAATAGGGGTTGCCGGTGCCGGCGGCGAAGATGCAGACCCGCTTCTTCTCGAGGTGCCGGATGGCGCGGCGGCGGATGTAGGGCTCGCAGACCTGATCCATCGGAATGGCCGAGATCACCCGGGTGTGGATGCCCTGCGCCTCGAGCGCCGCCTGCATGGCGAGCGCGTTCATCACCGTGGCGAGCATCCCCATGTAATCGGCGGTCGCCCGCTCCATCCCCTGCGCGCTGCCCTGCAGCCCGCGGAAGATGTTGCCGCCGCCGATGACCATGCAGATCTCGACGCCCATGTCGTGGACGGTCTTCACCTCGGCGGCGATCCGGCTGACGGTCGGCGGGTGCAGGCCGTAGCCCTGGTCGCCCATCAGCGCCTCGCCCGAGATCTTGAGCATGACGCGGCGGTAGGTGGTGGCCGGGACCGGGGTCGGAGCCGTTGCCTGTGTCTCGCCAGCGCCCGCCATGTCCGTTCTCCTTGCCGCCCCTCGATCCGGCGCGCAAAATGGCCGAATTCGGTTTCGGGGTCAAACAGGTGACGGGCGCGACGCCGCCCGGCGCGCGGAACCCGGCCACGAGCAGGCGAAACGACGGATGATCGAGGCAGAGAGACTGGCCGCAACCCTCGGGCGCGACCGCCCGGTTCTGATCGCGGGCCCGACCGCCAGCGGCAAGTCGGCGCTTGCGCTGCGCCTCGCGCAGACGCAGGGGCGCACCATCGTCAACGCCGATGCGCTTCAGGTCTGGTCCTGCTGGCGGGTCCTGACCGCACGGCCCGACGCCGGCGAGGAGGCCCGCGCGCCGCACCGGCTCTACGGCCATGTCGCGCCGGGTTCCGACTACTCGGTCGGCCACTGGCTGCGCGAGGTGGCGGCGCTGCTGCGCGAGGATCCCGCGCCGGTGATCGTCGGGGGCACGGGGCTGTACCTCTCGGCCCTGACCGAGGGGCTGGCCGAGATTCCGCCGGTACCGCCCGCGATCCGGGCCGAGGCCGACGCCCGCCTGCGGAACGAAGGCGCGGGCGCGCTTCTGGCCGAGCTCGACGCGGCCACGGCGGCCCGGATCGACCGGCGCAATCCGGCCCGCATCCAGCGCGCCTGGGAGGTGCTGCGCGCCACGGGTCGCGGACTGGCGCTCTGGCAGGAGGCGACCGCGGCGCCGCTCGTGCCGCTCGCCGAAGCCCAGGCCCTGGTGATCGAGGCGCCGCCCGCCTGGCTGAACCCCCGGATCGACGCGCGCTTCGACGCGATGCTGCAAGGCGGGGCGCTCGACGAGGCGCGGGCCGTCCTGCCCGTCTGGCAGGCCTCGGCGCCCTGGACGCGCGCGATCGGCGCGCCGGAACTGGTCGCGCACCTGCAAGGAGCGATGACCCTGCCCGAGGCCGCGGCCGCCGCCAAGACCGCCAGCCACCAGTATGCCAAGCGCCAGCGCACCTGGTTCCGCAACCGCCTGTCCGGCTGGCGGCGCCTCGCCGCGGCGTGACCCGAAGGCGACGGTCGGCCGCTTTTCGCGCAGGGGTTGAACTTCGCCTTCGCAAGTCCGGAGACTTTGCCTAACCTGCGCAAAAATGCCATGGTCTCGTGCCAGGCTCGGTCCGGCCGCGCACCGGCCATGACTTGAAGGATGGATGCCCGTGAAGCTTTTCTCCGGAACGCCGCTGTCGCAGTTCTCGGACCAGCCGCCACCGGCGGACCCGGCCGGGGCTCCGCCCGCCGCGATCGAGAAGGCGGCCGCGCCGATCCAGGTCGGCGAGGCGCCGGCACCGCGCCGCAGACGCCGCCGGAGCGCCGCCGCGCCGGTCGTCGATGTCGGGCCTCCGTCGCACTGGCGCATCGTCGCCATTCCCCGGCTGGCCGCCGGCGGGCGCTGGCGGGTCGAGGCGATGCGCTCGCTCTCGGAGCCGCTGCTCCTGTGGTTCACCCGCGGCCAGGGCCGCATCACCGTGGGCGGCGAGACGCGGGGATACGGCGCGCACAACGCCGTCTTCATCCCGCCGGGCGTCATGCACGGCTTCGAGCTCGGGCAGCAGACCTTCGGGACCGCGCTCTTCTTCGGCCGGGGCTGCGACGTGTCGCTTCCGGCGCAACCCCTGCACCTGCGCATCCGCGAGGCCGGGCCGCAGGCCGAGCTCAACCTCATTCTCGACGCGATCCAGCGCGAGAGCGAGAGCGACAAGCCCGGCCATGACCGGGCGGCGCGGCATTACCTGGGGCTGCTGGGGGTCTGGCTGGAACGTCAGGCCGAGATCGCCGCCGCCGAGATCCGCAAGCCCGACGCGGCGCGGCGTCTGGCCCGGCGCTACACCGAGCTTCTCGAGCAGGAGTACCGCAGCCCGATGGGCGTGGCCGACTACGCGGCCCGGCTGGGCGTCACCGCGACCCACCTGACCCGGGTCTGCAACCAGACCTGCGGCCGCTCGGCCTCGGACATCCTCCAGGACCGCAAGATCTTCGAGGCGCGGCGGCTTCTGGCCGACACCGGCCTGCCGGTCTCGGAGATCGGGGCCCTGCTCGGCTTCACCTCGGCCGCCTACTTCACCCGCGCCTTCCAGCACCGCACCGGCAAGACGCCCTCGGCCTTCCGCAAGCAGGGCTGACCCGCCGCAGCGCGTCCGGCGCGGGGCCCGGCCGACCACCGCGCCGCAGGGGGCGCAATGTCGCTTTTGGCGCGCCGAATGACGAAAGCGCCGGTTGACGCCCGCGGGACATCCGTGTCGAATTGACGCAGCATCCGTTTGCTGAGCCGTCACCGCAGGCGCCGAAAGAAGCGCCGCGTCGCGTTCCGATAACGACCGACACCGACCGGGAGACCACCATGACCACCGCCAAGACCGACAAGCCCGTGCACCCCGCCGCACGGATGTATGCCGACGAGTACCGGGCCGGCCAGTTGAGCCGTCGCGAGTTCCTCACCCGGGCCTCGGCCCTGGGTGTTGCCTCGGCCGCCGCCTACGGGCTGATCGGCCTCGAGGCCCCCCCCGCCTTCGCGCAGGAGACGCCCGTGCAGGGCGGCACGCTGCGGATGAACATGGAAACCCGTGCCGGCAAGGATCCGCGTCTGTGGGACTGGTCGGAACTTGCGAACTTCGCGCGCGGATGGCTCGACTATCTGGTCGAGTACGAGGCCGACGGAACCTTCCGCCCCATGCTTCTGGAAAGCTGGGAGGTCAACGAGGACGCCACCGAATACGTGCTCAGGGTCCGTCAGGGCGTGAAGTGGAACAACGGCGACGACTTCACCGCCGAGGATGTCGTGCACAACCTCAACCGCTGGTGTGACGCCGGCGTCGAGGGCAACTCGATGGCGACGCGCGTCGGCAGCCTGATCGACGAGGCCACCAAGAGGGCGCGCGACGGCGCGATCACCGCGACCGATACCCACACCGTGGTGCTGAAGCTCGCCGCCCCGGACATCACCATCATCCCCGGCATGGCCGACTATCCGGCCGCGATCGTCCACAAGTCCTACACCGACGGCGACACGGCGGCGAACCCGGTCGGCACCGGCGCCTATCTGCCGGACGTGAACGAGATCGGCGTCAAGCAGGTTCTGGTGCGCAACCCCAACCACACCTGGTGGGGAACGGCCGTCTACGGCGGGCCGTATCTGGACCGGATCGAATACATCGACCTCGGCACCGACCCGGCGGCCGTGGTGGCCGCGGCCGAATCCGACGAGATCGACGCGACCTACCGGACCGAGGGCGATTTCGTCGACGTCTTCGACACGCTCGGCTGGAAGAAGTCCGAGGCGATCACCGCCGGCACGCTCGCGGTCCGCTTCCACCACGCGGCCCCGCCCTTCGACAACCTGAACGTGCGCAAGGCGCTCCAGCTGGCGGTGGACAACAACGTCATCCTCGAACTCGGCTACGCCGGGCGCGGCTCGGTGGCCGAGAATCACCACGTCTGCCCGATCCACCCCGAATACGCAGAGCTGCCGCCGCTCAAGCCCGATCCGGCCGCCGCCAAGGCCATGATTGCCGAGGCGGGCCACGCCGACACCGAATTCGAGCTCATCTCGCTCGACGACGGCTGGCAGTCGGCCACCTGCGACGCGGTCGCCGCCCAGATCCGCGACGCCGGGATCAAGATCAAGCGCACGATCCTGCCCGGTTCGACCTTCTGGAACGACTGGCTGAAGTATCCGTTCTCGGCCACCGAGTGGAACATGCGCCCGCTCGGCGTGCAGGTTCTGGCGCTGGCCTACAAGAGCGGCGTCGCCTGGAACGAGACGGCCTTCAACAACCCCGAGTTCGACGAGAACCTCGCCAAGGCGCTGGCGATCGCCGACGCCGACAAGCGGCGCGAGGTGATGGCGGTGCTCGAGAAGATCATGCAGGACCAGGGCGTGCTGATCCAGCCGTACTGGCGGTCGCTCTACCGCCACACCAACGACAAGGTGCGCGGCGCGGACATGCATCCAACCTTCGAGCACCATCACTACAAGTGGTGGATGGCGGCGTGAGGCACGACCGGCCGGGGGGCGCGCTGCCCCCCGGCAAGGCGGAGATCGGCTCATGATCCGTTTCCTGATGCGGCGCGCCCTGGTGATCGTGCTCAGCGCGCTGTGCCTGACCTTCATCGTCTTCTTCCTGACCAACCTGCCGCCGAACCTCGAGAAGCTCGCCAAGGCCGAGGGCAACAGCCGGATGTCGGACGCCGATGTCGTGGGCTGGCTCGACAAGAACGGGTTCTCCGAGCCGGTGCTGCTGCGCTACGGCCAATGGCTGGGCATCCTGCCCGGCTGGACCCGCACCGCCGACGGCGTGACCACCGGCCGCTGCATCGCCTCGGGTCAGGATCCGGCCGCCGCGCCGCGCTACTGCGGCATCCTGCAGGGCGACTGGGGGCAGTCCACCGTCTTCAAGGAACCGGTGTCGCGGATCCTCGCCACCCGTCTCACCCTGACCGGGATCCTGATGTTCTGGGTGATGGTGCTGATGGTGCCGGCGGCGCTCCTGATCGGCGTGCTGGCCGGGATGCGCGAGGGATCAAAACTCGACCGGGGGCTCTCGGCCTTCTCGATCCTCTCGACCGCCACGCCGGAATACGTCTCGGGCGTGATCCTCATCACCGTCTTCTCGTCCTCGGCCGTGGGGCTGAAATGGTTCAAGGGCAACGCCACCAGCGCCATGGACGGCGTCACGCTCGACAATTTCCTCCTGCCTGTGCTGACCATCGCGCTCTACGGGACCGGCTACATTGCCCGGATGACCCGGGCCTCGATGGCCGAGGTGATGACCGCGCAATACATCCGCACCGCCCGGCTCAAGGGCGTGAGCTTCGGCAACGTGGTGATGAAGCACGCGCTGCGCAACGCGCTGATCGCGCCCTTCACCGTCATCATGCTCCAGTTCCCCTGGCTCCTGAACGGCGTGGTCATCGTCGAGACGCTGTTTTCCTACAAGGGGTTCGGCTGGACTCTGGTGCAGGCCGCGGGCAACAACGACATCAACCTGCTGCTCGGCTGTTCGGTGGTCGCGGTGGTGGTGGTGCTCGCCACGCAGATGATCTCGGACATCGGCTACGCCTTCCTCAACCCCCGCATCCGGGTGAGCTGACATGGACACGCTGGGCTGGGGTGCGATCCTGGGAATGCTGGCGGTCCGGTTCGGGCCGGTCTGGATCGCGCTGGCGGTCCTGTTCGCGGTGTCGATCCGCTACCGGCGGCGGCTGGGGCTTTACGGCCGGCTCTTCGATTCCACCATCGGCATGACCGGCTTTGCGCTCGTGATGTTCTGGGTGTTCACCGCACTCTTCGCCGACTGGATCGTGCTGTACGACCCGCTCGCGCAGCTCTCCGGCATGAAGAACAAGGTGCCGGGAACGCCGCTGCCCGACGGGACCGGCTGGTATCTCCTCGGCGGCGACAACCTCGGGCGCGACGTGTTCTCGCGCATGGTCATGGGCGCGCGCCGGGTGCTGACCATCGCCCCGGCGGCCACGGTCTTTGCCTATCTGGCGGGCATCACGCTCGGCCTGCCCGCGGGCTATTCCGGCGGGCGGCTCGACACGGTGCTGTCGTTCCTCGCGAACCTCGTGCTCGCCTTCCCGGTGATCCTGCTCTTCTATCTGCTGGTCACGCCCGAGATCCGCGACACCGGAATCCCGGTCGTGCTGGCCGCGGTGATGTTCCTCTTTCCGGTGGTCTTCTTCGCGGTGCTGTTCCAGAGCCGGTTCCGCACCGATCCGCCCCGCCGGAACCTCTATGTGGGGATCACGCTGGCGCTGGGGCTCTGGGCCTGGTCGGGGCTCGCGCTGAACGCCGATCCGCTCGGGGTCTGGCGGATGGACCCGAACCTGCTCAACGTCTTCGTCTCGGTGGTCTTCGTCAACGCGCCAACGGTCTTCCGGATCGTGCGCGGGCTGACCATGGACATCAAGGCGCGCGACTATGTGGCGGCCGCCCAGACCCGCGGCGAGCGCCCCTGGTACATCATGCTGTGGGAGATCCTGCCCAACGCCCGCGGGCCGCTGATCGTCGATTTCTGCCTGCGGATCGGCTACACCACGATCCTTCTGGGCACGCTCGGCTTCTTCGGACTGGGGGTGAGCCCGGAAAGCCCCGACTGGGGCTCGACGATCAACGACGGGCGCAAGCTCCTGACCATCGCGCCGCATCCGGCCATGGTGCCGGCGCTGGCGCTGATGAGCCTTGTCCTGGGGCTGAACCTGCTTGCGGACGGGCTGCGCGAGGAAAGCCTGAAGGACTGAGCCGGCGGGACGCGCCCCGGGGGCTGCCGGCCCCCGGACCCCCCGGGGATACTTGACCAGTGAGAAGGAACGGCGCCATGGATCCGACACCCATCCTGGACATCGAGCATCTCTCGATCAGCTTCTTCACCCGCAGCCGCGAGATTCCCGCGGTGATGGATTTCTCCTGCACGGTGATGCCCGGCGAGGCGATGGGGCTCGTGGGCGAGTCCGGGTGCGGCAAGTCCACGGTCGCGCTTGCGGTGATGCGCGATCTGGGCCGGACCGGACGGATCACCGGCGGGCGCCTTCTGTTCAAGGGCCGCGACCTGGCCGCGATGGACGACCGCGAGCTTCGCGCCATCCGCGGGCGCGAGATCGCAATGATCTACCAGGAGCCGATGGCGTCGCTCAACCCGGCGATGCGGGTGGGCGACCAGCTGGCCGAGGTGCCGATGATCCACGAGGGCATGAGCCGCGCCGACGCCTGGGCGCTGGCGCGCCAGATCGTGGCCGACGTGCGCCTGCCCGACCCCGAGCGCATCCTCGGCTCGTATCCGCACCAGCTCTCGGGCGGCCAGCAGCAGCGCATCGTCATCGCCATGGCGCTGATGTCGAAGCCCGCGCTCCTGATCCTCGACGAGCCCACCACCGCGCTCGATGTCACCGTCGAGGCGGGCATCGTCGATCTGGTCAAGGCGCTGGGCCGCAAATACGGGACCTCGCTGCTCTTCATCAGCCACAACCTCGGGCTGGTGATGGATGTCTGCGACCGCATCACCGTGATGTATTCGGGCGAGGCGGTCGAGACCGGCCGGGTGGCCGAGGTCTTCGACCGCATGCGCCACCCCTACACGCAGGCGCTGTTCCGCTCGATCCCGCTGCCGGGCGCGGACAAGACCACGCGGCCGCTGCGGGCGATTCCCGGCAACTTCCCCCTGCCCCACGAGCGCCCGCCGGGCTGCAACTTCGGCCCGCGCTGCGAGTATTTCGTGGCCGGGCGCTGCGACGCGGCCGATGTGGCGATGGTGACGGTCGGGCCGGAGCACCAGTCGCGCTGCCTGCGGACCGGCGAGATCGACTGGGCGGCGCTTCCGCCGCCCGCAGAGACGGTGGCCGCGGCACCGGTCGGCGCGCCGGTCCTGCGCGCCGAGGACCTGCGCAAGTATTACGACGTGGCCGGCGGCGGCGTGTTCGGCGGCGGTGCCGCCCGGGTGGTCAAGGCCAACGAGGGCGTGGACTTCATCGCCCACGAGGGCGAGACGCTGGCCATCGTCGGCGAATCCGGCTGCGGCAAGTCCACCTTCGCCAAGGTCCTGATGGGGCTGGAGACTGCGACCTCGGGCCGGATCATGCTTTATGACCAGGACATCGAGAGCGTGCCGATCGAGAAGCGCGACGCCCGCACCGTCTCGGGCGTGCAGATGGTGTTCCAGAACCCGTTCGACACGCTGAATCCGTCGATGACCGTGGGCCGGCAGATCGTCCGGGCGCTCGAGATCTTCGGCCATGGCGCATCGGACGCCGAGCGGCACGCGCGGATGCTGGAGCTTCTGGACCTGGTGCGCCTGCCCCGGGCCTTCGCCGACCGGATGCCGCGCCAGCTGTCCGGCGGGCAGAAGCAGCGCGTGGGCATCGCGCGGGCCTTCGCGGGCGGTGCCCGCGTGGTGATCGCCGACGAGCCGGTCAGCGCGCTCGATGTCAGCGTCCAGGCGGCGGTGACGCAGCTTCTGATGGACATCCAGCGCGAGAACCGCACCACGCTTCTGTTCATCAGCCATGACCTGTCGGTGGTGCGCTACCTCAGCGACCGGGTGATGGTGATGTATCTCGGCCATGTGGTCGAGATTGGCAGTACCGACCAGGTGTTCCGCCCGCCCTACCATCCCTACACCGAGGCGCTCCTGTCGGCGGTGCCGATCGCCGACACCCGCGTCGTCAAGAAGCGGATCGTGCTCGACGGCGACATTCCCTCGGCGATGAACCCGCCGCCGGGCTGCCCGTTCCAGACGCGCTGCCGCTGGAAGTCCGAGGTGCCGGGCGGGCTCTGCGACCGCGAGGTGCCGCCGCTGCGCACGCTGGAGCCGGGCCACCAGATCAAGTGCCACCTGTCGGCCGAGGTTCTGGCGCGGATGGAGCCGGTCATCCGCATGGCGGCCGAATGACCCCGCGGGCCGGGCGCGCGTTAACCCTGCGGCAATCGAACCCTGTCAGACCGGGCGACATGAACCCACAGGTCCCCTCCTCTGCCCTCGCCGCGCTGACCCACCGCCTGCAGCCCGGCCTGTCGATCCTCTCGGCGCTCTGCGTCATGGCCGCGGGATTCATCGCGGCCACGGTGCTGTCGGGCACCCTCTGACCCCCGGGCGCGGCTCCGCCCGCCAGCGACGCGCCGATGACGCGCGGGCCGGGAACGGCCGGCGGATTCCCCCGCCGGCGGACCTCCGCACCGCGTGCCCCGCGGATCGGGTTTGACATTCCCGTATCTCTATATGACGATCTCGGAACGCGGGGGGAGCCGCGGCGAGGGGGATGTCATGGCCGACAGTCGGGCCAAGCGCGGTGCACGTCCTGCACGTTTCGTCTCGGCGGCGATCTATCGCCAGACCGGCTACCGCGGCAATCATCCCCTGGCCATCCCGCGCATCGGAACCGTCGAGGCGCTCTGCGCGGCCCTGGGCTGGACCGGCCCCGACCACCCGGTGATCGAAAGCCCCGTCGCCGACCGGGCGACGCTCGAACGGTTTCACCGCCCCGACTATCTGGACGCCCTTGAGCGCGCCGAGGCCGCGGGCCGCGCCAGCGACGAGGACCGGCGGACCTACGGCCTCGGCACGGCCGAGAACCCGATCTTCCCCGGCCTCTGGCAGCGCGCGGCGACCTCGGTCGGCGGCTCCATTCTTGCGGCCGAGATCGCCCATGCCGGGGGGCTGGCCTACCACCCCGCCGGCGGCACCCATCACGGAATGCCCGCACGCGCCAACGGGTTCTGCTACTTCAACGATCCGGTCTTCGCGATCCTGCGTCTTCTCGACCTCGGGCGCCGCCGGGTGGCCTATGTCGATCTCGACGCCCACCACGGCGACGGAGTCGAGGCGGCCTTTGCCGACGATCCGCGGGTGATGACGCTGTCGATGCACGAGGCCGGGCGCTGGCCCTTCACCGGCGCCCGCCCCGACCGGGGCCGCATCACCAACCTTCCGGTGCCGCGCGGGCTGAACGACACCGAGTTCGCGCTTCTCCTCGACGCGGCCATCCTGCCGCAGGTGACCTCCTTCGATCCCGATGCGCTGGTCGTGACCATGGGCGCCGATGCGCTGAAGGGCGACCCGCTCTCGGGGCTCGCCCTGTCGAACGGCGCGCTCTGGACCGCCGTCGAGCGGCTGGCGGCGCTCGGCCCCGCGGTGGTGCTGGGCGGCGGCGGCTACAACCCCTGGACGCTCGGCCGCGCCTGGGCCGGACTGTGGGCGCGGCTGACGCGCCAGCCGATCCCCGACCGGCTGCCGGCCGAGGCGCGCGCGATACTGGCCGGTCTCGACTGCGATCTGGTCGATGGGGAGGATCGCGATCCGCTCTGGTTCACCACGATCCGCGATCCGGTGAACGACGGGCCGATACGGCCGGAAATCCGGGCGCTCGTTGCGGCGCATCGGCAAGGGATGGAGGTGTAGATGGACCTCGGACCGGCATCGCCGCCGACCTGGCTGGAACGAATTTCCCGCATCGAACCCCTCGAGGACGCCGTGTTCGACGCGGGCCTCGTGGCCGAGATGCAGGCGCGCGCCGAGCGTGGCCGCGACCGCGTCGTCCGGTTCTCGACACCCACCTTCAAGGAATACGACACCAGCGAGGTGAAGGGCTGCGGCAAGAACTCGTTCCCCGCCTTCTCGATCACCGGGGGCGCCTGCGCGCTCGACTGCGACCATTGCCAGGCCAAGATCCTGGAACCGATGATCCCGGCCCTGCACGCCGAGGACCTCGACCGCAAGGTGCGCGAGCTGATCCGCACCCAGGGCCTGCAGGGATTCCTGCTGTCGGGCGGGTCGAACCGGCGCAACGAGATCCGCTATGACCGCTTCTATCCGGTGATCGAGGGGCTGAAGCGCGACCACCCCGATCTGAAGATCGCGATCCACACCGCGCTGACCGACGAGGCCGGCGCGCGGCGGATGGAATCGGCCGGGGTCGATACGGCGATGATGGATGTGATCGGCCACGAGGACACGATCCGGCAGGTCTATCACCTCGACCGGCCGGTCGAGGATTTCGAGGCGACGCTGGCGGCGCTCACGGCCACCGGCATGGAAATCTCGCCCCATATCGTGATCGGGCTGCATTACGGGCGCGTGCTGGGCGAGGCGCGCGCGCTCGAGATGGTGGCGCGCTATCCGGTCAAGGCGCTGGTGCTCGTGGTCATCATGCCCTTCTACGCCCGCCCCGGCACCTTCGTGACCCCCGACACCGCCGAGGTGGGCCGCATCTTCCTGACCGCGCGCGAGACGCTTGGCGAGCGCGACGTGCTTCTGGGCTGCGCGCGGCCGGGGGGCATGCACAAGCGGGTGACCGACGCCTATGCGGTCATGGCCGGGCTCGACGGGATCGCCTTCCCGGCCGAGGGCGCGCTCGGCGTGGCCGCCGTCACCGGGCGCAAATGGCATCAGGAACACGCCTGCTGTTCGATCAAGGTCGGCTCGAAACTGCCGGGTCTCATCAAGTCGGGGTGCGCGGCGTGACCGGATACGACGTCCTGGTGGTGGGCCTTGGCCCGGCCGGTTCCTCGGCGGCGGCGGCGGCGGCCCGGGCGGGGGCGCGGGTGCTGGCGGTCGATCGGCGCGCCACGCCGGGCCTGCCGGTGCAATGCGCCGAATTCGTGCCGATGCTCCTGTCGGCCGATACCGGCGCGGTGCAGGCGGCCGCGATCCAGGACATCGCCGCGATGGAGACCTATCTGGGGGCCGCCTGCGAACACACGCCGGACTTTCGCGGCCGGATGATCGACCGGGCCGCCTTCGATGCGGCGCTGGTCGCCGAGGCGCGCGCGGCCGGGGCCGAGATCGCGACCGGCACCCCCTTCGCCGGGGTCGGGGACGGAATCGCCCGGATCGGCGACCGCGCGGTGACGGCGACGGTCATCGTCGGCGCCGACGGTCCCCGGTCGTCGGTCGGGCGGCTGGCCGGGCTCGTCAACCGCGACCTCGTCGAGGCGCGGCAGATCACCGTGCCGCTCCGGTCACCGCACCGGGCGACCGACATCTTCCTGTCGGCCGAGATCGAGGGCGGCTACGGCTGGCTCTTCCCGCGCGGGTCCGAGGCCAACCTCGGCCTCGGGGTCGCGCCCCGCGCACGCGGCCGGCTGAAGGCGCTGCTCGCGGGCCTGCGCGACCGGCTTGTCGCCGAGGGGCGGATCGGGCCGGCGCAAGGACGGCTGACCGGGGGCGCGATCCCGGTGGGCGGGCTCGTGGGTCCGGCCGGGCGCATCGGCGGGGTGCCGGTCCTTCTGGCGGGCGACGCGGCCGGTCTGGCCAACCCGATCACCGGCGCCGGGATCAACGCGGCGGTGCTCTCGGGCCGGCGCGCGGGCGAGGCCGCCGCCGCGGTTGCCGCGGGAAAGGCCGCCGCGGCCGACGACTATGCCGAGGAGATCGCCGATCTCTTCGGCCCGTCGCTGGCGCTGGCGCTGCGCCGGCGGCGCGAACTCATGGCGCATTATGACCGCGGGGCCCTGCCCGCGGCGTCCGATCTCAAGCGTTCCTGGATCGCCTTCGGCGACTACTGGGCGCGCGAGCCCGTCCACGTGGAGGAACCCGCATGACCTGCCTGAAACCCGAAGGCGCGCTGCCCGGAGCCAAGGGGGCCGGCGGCCTCGACTTCAACCCCTTTGACGCGATGCAGCCGCGCGCGCCTGGGGCGGTGCCGGCGGCCAGGAAGAACGGCCGCCCTGTCAAGGAGGCCGACATCCGTCCCGAGGGCTTCTATCACCCCGACTACCGGGTGATGACGCCGCACATGCGCTCGCCCGACTATGTGCAGATGTCCACCGCCGCCGCGATCACGCTGGGGCTGGTCGAGGGGCGGATGCACAACTGTTCCTGCACGCGCTGTCTCAACCTTCTGCTGACCTACCCCGAGGGCTGCCGTGCGAACTGCGCCTATTGCGGGCTGGCCCGGCACCGCGAGGCCGAGCGCAACTACGCCGACCGCAACTTCATCCGGGTGGACTGGCCGGCGGTGCCGATGGACGAGATCGTCGACCGCATCGCCGCCGATGTCGCGGGCACACCCTTCCACCGGATGTGCATCTCGATGATCACCCATCCGAACTCGGACGCCGACACGGTGACGGTACTGAAGAAATGGACCGACCGCATCGACCCCGACGCGATCCCGATCTCGATCCTGTCGAACCCGACGACGATGACCCGCGACGATGTGGTGCGGCTGCGCGACATGGGGTCGGACATCTTCACCGTGGCGCTCGACGCCGCGACGCCCGAGATCTTCGACCGCACCCGCGGCCGCGGCGTGCAGTCGCCCCACACCTGGGACGGCTACTGGGAGGCGGTGGACTGGGCGCGCGACGTGTTCGGGCCGAAGAAGTTCGGCGCGCATCTCATCGTCGGCATGGGCGAGACCGAGGCCGAGATGATGGGCGTCATCCAGCGGCTGGTGGACATGGGCGGACACAGCCACATGTTCTGCTTCTACCCGGAAAAGGGCAGCCTGATGGACCACCTGCCGGCGACGCCGCGCGACCAGTGGCGCCGCATCCAGCTGGCCCGCTACCTCGTCGACTACTGCGGCGTGCGGGTGGACCACATGCGCTTCGACGACCAGGGCCGGATCAGCGACTTCGGCCTGCCCGCGTCCGAGCTTTCCGCGATCATCGACGCGGGCATCGCCTTCCGCACCTCGGGCTGTCCCGGCAAGTTCGCCGACGACATCTCGGCCTGCGACCGTCCCTATGGCGACAGCCCGCCCTCGGACATCGCCTCGTACCCCTTCGCGCCCGGTCCGGTGGACCTGCGCAAGATCCGCAGCCAGCTCGGCATGGACAAGCCCGGCGAAAGCTACACCCCCGGCGAGGAATTCGACCTCTAGTCAGGAGAGCCAGAATGCCCGTTCCCTTCCGCGTGATCGACACCGGCACCCGCCCCTGCCGCGAGCAGATGGCCTTCGACCAGGCGCTTATCGAGGGCCACCGCGCCGGCACCACGCCCGACACGATCCGGTTCCTGACCTTCCCGCCGTCGGTCCTCGTCGGGCGCCACCAGGCGATCAGCCAGGAGCTGAACCTGCCGGCCTGCCGCGCGGCGGGCGTCGGCATCGGGCGCCGCGTCACCGGCGGCGGCGCGCTCTATCTCGACGAGGGCCAGTTCGGCTGGGAAATCGTCGCCGACCGCAACCGGCTCGGGCTCGGGTCGCTGGGCGAGGTGGCGAAGGCCTTCTGCGAGGCGGCGGCGGCGGGGCTGTCGCGGCTCGGGATCGGCGCGCGCTACCGCCCCCGGAACGACATCGAGGTGGACGGGCGCAAGATCTCGGGCACCGGCGGCTTCTTCGACGGCGAGACGATCTTCTACCAGGGCACGGTGCTCGTGGACATGGACGGGGCGAAGATGGCGTCGCTTCTGAACATCCCGGCGGCCAAGCTCGCGCGGCATGGCCAGACCTCGGGGGCGCAGCGGGTGGTGACGCTGCGCGAGCTCTTCGACGGGGCGCCGCCGCCCGCCTCCGAGGTCAAGGAGGCGCTGATCGCGGCCTTCGCCGAGCATCTCGGGATTGCGCCGGAATGGGGCGCGATCCTGCCCGCCGAGGAAGCCGCCGCCCGTCGCATCTTCGACGAGGACATCGGCCAGGACAGTTTCGTGTATTCGATCGACGACCCGGCCAATCGGGCCGAGATCCGCACCGCCACGCACCAGGGCCCCGGCGGCACCATCACCGCGCACCTGCGGCTGGAGGGGCCGGCGCAGGACCGGATCCGCGAGGTGCTGTTCACCGGAGACTTCTTCGCGGCGCCGCCCCGGATCGTGCCGGATCTGGAATCCGCGCTGCGCGGCGTTGCGCTGGCCGAGGCCGAAGCCGTCACCACCGCCTTCTTTGCCGCGGCCCGCGCCAGCCTGCTGACCGCCGCGCCGCAGGACTTCCTCGCCGCTCTGCGGTCCGCGGCGCTCGAGCCGGCGATGGGTGCGGACGGCTGAAGCCGGGCCGGGCCGGGCGCGTCCGGGCGGATCAGTCGCTTTCGGTGAACACCTCGGCCCGCTTCCGGCCGACCGAGGGCAGAAGAACCACGATCAGCACCACGACCGTTGCGGCCAGCAGGGTGGCGCTGATCGGACGGGTCAGGAACACCGTCGGATCGCCGCGCCCGAGGATCATCGCGCGGCGCAGGTTCTCCTCCAGCATCGGGCCGAGGACAAAGCCCAGAAGCAGCGGCGCCGGCTCGCAGCGCAGCTTCATCAGGACATAGCCGAGAAGACCGAAGCCCGCGACGGCGTAGAGGTCGTAGACGTTCGAGTTCACCGAATAGACCCCGATCGAGCAGAAGGCCATGATGACCGGAAAGAGGATGTGGTAGGGCACCTTCAGCAGCTTCACCCAGAGCCCGATCAGCGGCAGGTTGAGCACGATCAGCATCAGGTTGCCGATCCACATGCTGGCGATGACCCCCCAGAAGAGCGCCGGCTGTTCGGCCGCGACGTTCGGCCCCGGCACGATGCCCTGGATGATCATCGCCCCCACCATCAGCGCCATCACCGGATTGGCCGGAATGCCCAGGGTGAGAAGCGGTATGAACGAGGTCTGCGCCCCGGCGTTGTTGGCGGATTCGGGCCCCGCCACGCCCTCGATGGCGCCCTGGCCGAAGGCCTCGGGGGTCTTCGAGAGCCGTTTTTCCACCGTGTAGGAGGCGAAGGAAGCGAGGATCGCGCCCCCGCCGGGCAGGACGCCCAGGGCCGAGCCCAGGGCCGTGCCGCGCAGCATCGGCGCCACCATCTGGCGCAGCTCGGCGCGCGACGGCCAGAGACTGCCGAGCTTCGTCGCCAGCACCGAACGGTCCTGTTCGCCCTCGAGGTTGCGCAGGATCTCGGCAATGCCGAAAACGCCGACGGCGAGCGCGACGAAGTTCAGCCCGTCGGCGTAGGCGGTGATGCCGAAGGTGAACCGCGGCGTGCCGGTGTAGATGTCCGTCCCGACCAGGCCCAGCAGCAGTCCCAGGACCACCATCGCCAGCGCCTTCAGGATCGACCCGTGGGCCAGCGCGATCGCCGACACGAGACCGAGCAGCATCAGGCTGAAATACTCGGCCGCCCCGAACTTCAGCGCGATGATGGTGAGCGGCGGCGCGAAGATCGCGACCAGAAGCGTGGCGACCGTGCCGGCAAAGAACGACCCCAGCGCCGCGACCGCCAGCGCCGTGCCCGCCCGGCCGCGCCGCGCCATCTGGTAGCCGTCGATGGCGGTGACCGCCGAGGAGCTTTCCCCCGGCATGTTGATGAGGATCGCCGTCGTCGATCCGCCGTACTGCGCGCCGTAGTAGATGCCCGCCAGCATGATCAGCGACGACACGGGTTCGAGCTGGAAGGTGATCGGCAGAAGCATGGCGATGGTGGCGGTCGCGCCGATGCCGGGCAGCACCCCGATCAGCGTGCCGAGGATCACCCCGATCAGGCAGAAGAGCAGGTTCTCGGGCGAGGCCGCGGTGGAAAAGCCAAGGCCGAGGTTCGCGATCAGGTCCACGGGCGCCCCCTCAGAACGGCAGCCAGGGGCCGAACCGCCGGAACGGCAGGCCGAGCGCGTAGCTGAAGACCAGCGTGCAGAACACCGTGACCGCGACCGACAGCACCACCGCCGGCATCAGCTTCATCTTGAGCGAGGCCAGCGCCGCGATCAGCGTCGTGAAGAGGATCGACGGCACGAAGCCGAGGCCCCGGACCGTCAGACCGAAGAACACCGGCGCGGGCAGGATGAAGAGCATCCCGCGCCAGGCATGGGCCGACATCTCGTCGGCGACCGACTTGAACGCGCTGGCCAGGATCAGCGCGCCGAGCGCGATCAGCAGTCCCGCAAGGACCAGCGGGAAATACCCGGGACCCATGCGCAGACTGGTTCCGAGGTCCATGCGCAGCGCCATGACGCCGAACGCCATGCCGACCACGATGAACAGGATGCCGGCGGCGGCATCCGTCTTGTTGATGCTGTTCATGGCCCCTCCGGGATCGCGCGGCCCCGGGCGGTCACCCGGGGCCGGTGGTCGGGATCAGTCGGCGTAGACGCCTGCCGCCTCGATGACCGGCTTCCAGCGGGCGATCTCGGATTCGAGCTTGGCCTTCAGCGCCGCGGGCGTGGCATCGGCGGCCGGCGACGGCGCCGTGCCGAGCTCGGCCATCTTGGCGGCGATGTCGGGATCGGCCAGCGCGACCTGAAGCGCCGCCGACAGCCGCTCGGTCACGGCGGCGGGCGTTCCCTTGGGCGCGTAGATCCCGTGCCAGATCGCCACCTCGAGGCCGGGCATGCCCGCCTCGGCCACGGTGGGCAGGTCGGGGAAGATGGCGAGGCGCTCGGGCGAGGTCACGGCGTAGCCCTTGATCGTGCCGCCCTTGATCTGCTCGGTGGTGTTGGTGGTCTGGTCGCACATCAGATCCACCTGCCCGCCCAGAAGATCGGTCATCGCCGGTCCGGTGCCCTTGTAGGGCACGGTGACGAGCGGGGCCTGAAGCGCCTGCATGAACAGCATGCCGCACAGGTGGCTCGCCGCGCCGATCCCGGCGTTGGCCATGGTCAGCTTGTCGGCGTTCGCCTTCACATAGGGGATCAGAGCCGCCATGTCCGCGGGCTCGAAATCCTTGCGCGCGACGATGGTCATCGGCACTTCCGTGACCAACCCGACATATTCGAACGCCTCCAGCGGCTTGTAGGCCAGATTGCGGTAGAGCGTGGCCGAGGTCGCCATGCCGATGTGGTGCAGCAGGATCGTGTAGCCGTCGGGCTCGGCCGACGCGACGTTGCCGGCGCCCAGCGTGCCGCCGGCCCCGCCGACGTTCTCGACGATCACCTGCTGACCGAGGTCGGCCGACATCTTCTCGGCGATGAGCCGGCCCACGGTGTCGGTCGGGCCTCCGGCGGCGAAGGGAACGACCATGGCGATCGACCGCTCGGGGTAGCCTTGCGCCAGGGCGCCGGATGCGGTCAGGGCAAGCGCCGCTGCGACGGCGGCGGATTTCACGGACAGGGCCATTGGTTCCTCCCAGAAGTGGCGATGCGGTCCGCGCACCCCCTCCCCCGGGACCGCACGGCTGGAAGGCCATGAAGGACCGATCTTCCGTTCAAGGCAAGACCCTGATGCAATCCGGGCGACGGAACCGGCCCGGTGCGCTTGCCCGACCCGAAGCCGCCACGATCGACCCCACGGACTCGCGTCATGAACGAGGGACGACCGGGGGGCCGGTCCGTCGAGCTTCTGCGCTGCCCCGACGGCACGGCAGGCGGCGAGCGTGCCCGATGGTGTTCGCGGGAAGCACGCGATTGTCGATCCGGTGCGATGGTGCCGAAGGCCATCCGGAACGCGCCCGACGGAAGCCGAGGACGCCGTCCTTCACGACGGTCCGGGGCGCAGGCGTGTTCTCCGCCATGTTCTACGCTCGCCAGGTCCGGGGACAAAGCTGCGGCTATTCAGTGGCTTGGCGGTGAAGGTGGTGCCAGAGCCGCACCCATAAGCATTGATTCAAAACGATAATCCGGTGCGATACCGTCAGAGTCTACCGGATTCCCGATTCATGGCGAAATGGGAATTCATCCATCTTGGGCGGGAACATCGCCCGAATCAGAACGGCCGCAGGGCATGTTCGCACCTGTGGTCGCTGGTGTATCTCAACGCAGGACATGGCACAAACTGTAGTGTGATCTATTTTCCGTCCCGCAAGGCCTTGAATCGATCGGAGTGTTTACCATCTGCTCTTCTGGCGCACCTGCGCCGGAAAGGAGGTGATAAGAAAGTGTCCAAGAAACCCGGTGAAAACACCGGCCGGAATGGGGGAATTTATCAGGAAGTCGGCCCGCGTGGTGGCGAAAAGCCCAACTACACGACCGTGCCTGATAACACGCGGCTGCCGCCGACTTCCAAACCCGGCCACGAATGGAAGCCCATTCATCGCACCCCTGACAGTGATCGCTGATCCTGTTGCCAGATGATTGTAGAACGCCTGTCCAGGTTCTGCTCCTGGGCAGGCATTTGCGGCGTCCGACCGCGACAGCGCGCGACAAATAGCAACTGTCGCCACGGCAAGGCGGGGGACCACGCGACCGACGCGACAGCACCCTTTAGGGGCTGTCGTCTGTCGCGCCCCGATAAGCTGACATGGGAAGGAAGATAGGACTGGCTCCATCTGGCCCGGCCGTGTGCTGTGGCCGATCATGGGTCCCTCTTGTAGGTTGGACACTCGGGGGCGCAGAACCGCGGCCTATCCGTCTGTGCAAGATTTTCGGAATGGTGAGGCCAGACTAACTGGGACTAAAACGAAAATGCGCGGGGAAAGGGGGTCGGCGTCCCCGCCCCGCACACCCCCACCCCAGGAAGGACCCGAAGCCAAGATGCGGCACAGGCGATGATGCTTCCTGTTCGATCTTGACTTGTAGCTTATCGCGCAGCCCCAGCGTCCGAATTGAGTATACTCAGACGGGACGGCCGAAAGTCGCTCAAAAGTGTCCGAATAGACTTGTGGAATCACTTTTGGGACGATACCGATTTGTCGGACAGTCTATTGAGACACAAGGGGACGGACATGGGCGAGTTGATCGGGTATGCGCGGGTATCGTCGGTTGGGCAGAAGCTGGACGTGCAGATTGCCGCGCTGACGGCTGCGGGCGTGAGTGCGGAACACCTCTACAGTGAGAAGGCCAGCGGCACCAAGCGCGACGGCAGGCAGGCACTGGACGAATTGCTGACGCGCGGAATCCGCAAGGGTGATACGCTCGTTGTGACCCGCCTCGATCGGCTGGCGCGGTCGACGCGCGACCTGCACAACATTGCCCATACTCTGACTTCAAAGGACGTCGGGCTGCGGGTGCTGGAACAGGCGATTGATACCACGACGCCAGAGGGGCGCATGTTTTTCACCATGCTCTCTGCCGTGGCGGAATTTGAAACCGAAATCCGCAAGGCGCGTCAGCGTGAGGGCATTGACGCTGCCTTGGCGAAAGGACCGGATTCCCCCTTCAAGGGAAGGCCCGCGACGATAGAAGGCGAGAAGGTGAACGCCATGCGGGCCAAGGGCATGACCCCCACAGCCATAGCCAAGGCGCTGGGCGTGGCGCGGTCAAGCGTCTATCGCTACCTGCAAGAGGTGCCTCAAGTCACCGTGCGATAAGCGCCGGTAGCCGCGCCGGAATATCCTCCATCAGCACCAGGGCGCATTCCACAGTCTCACCCGTCATGGCAATCTGTAGCTGCCCGGCTGGCACAGCCTGATCCCAGGAAAAGTTCTGGGTGAGGAAGTCCAGCACGTCGCGCTTGTAGTCTGTATCGGGGTTTTGCAGGTGGTCGCCCTTGGTTTCCAGAACTACGATCCGCCCAGCGCCTGCGTTGCCGCCCGTGGCGAAGATGAAGTCAGGGTATATGCGCCCGCGCTTCCAGCCTTGCAGGCCCATGCCGTAACCGGCCTTTGCCACGTTTCGGTGCCACCACTTCACCGTGCCGTCCCCGTCCAGATGCACCGCGACGTTCTGTTCCTGCCCGTTCAACTCGTTGCGGAAGACCGGGGAAAACAGGCTGCGGTTCAGCGCGCCGCCATCGCCGCCCGTCAGATGGGGCGCGTTCGCTGCCTCGGAAGTCAGCATGTGATCGGGCATTGGCCAGTTGTTCCCGTCCAGCCGCAGCCGGAATTGAATGTCCCCGGCCTTCACCGCCGCGCGAAACAGGGACTCGGATCGCACATCGCGTTCCTTGGCCAGCACCACCCGCAGCCGGTCGATGATCACGCCGGATGCAGTGCCCAGCTTGGCCGCGTCAAAGCCCCGCGCTTCCAGCCCCGCCACCAGATCGGCCACGATCCCGCGCGCCACAAAGGGGTTGGGCACCAGATCGGAAATCACCCGCACCGCATAGGATGGGTCAAACCGCAGCGTTTCCGCCGCCGCCGCGACAACCTCGCCCCGGAAATACTCATCCTCGCCCGCGTCGGTCAAAGCGATGCGCTGCAACTGAGACGCCACCTGCGCCGGGTTGTCCGGTATCTCTGCCACCACAGCGGCAGGGGAGAAATCCCGCCAGTCGATAGAGGCAAGAATGTCGGTCTCATAGTCGAGGTCGCGCACCTCGCCACCGTCCACCCGCAGCACCTTGGGCAGGTAGATTTGCAGGTTCCTGAAATCCGCCCGCCGCTCCACCTTGCGCGCGGTGCCGGGGGTGGGCGCGGCCCCGCCTTGCGGCACCTCGATCACTAGGTCGGCCAGTCCGTCCTTTTCCAGCCCGGACTTGATCGCCTGCACCACGGCTTGCGTGCCCGCGTGATGCGTGACCACATAGCATTCGTCCAGTGCCGCAACGCCGGTTTTCAGCGCGTAAGGCTGTCGCAGGATGCGGCCTACAAGCTGCGTCATGGCCGACAGGTTCGATGCCGCAGCCAGCGAACACAGCACATAGGCAAAGGGGCAATCCCAGCCCTCTTGCAGCGCGGCCTTGGTCACGATCACCCGCACCCGGTTTGTGGGCGACAACAGGTCCAGGTTCTCGGGCTGGGTCAGGTCATTTTGTTCGGCGGTCTTGATCGCCACTTCGGCCGCGTCCAGCCCCGATGCCAGCAACCATTCCTTCACGTCATCGGCGTGGATGTGCAGCCCGTCGCGCTGATCCTTGCCTGTCCGCTCCACCTGCACCAGCATGATGGGGCGGATATAGCCCAGCGCGCCCTTGTCGGCGCCATAGGCCACCGCCTCGGCCTGCAAGGTGTTCAGCCTGCCCAGCGCGGCCGTCAGCGTGCCGCGCCAGTCTGCGCCCTGCCTCGGGTCCAGGTTCAGGGGCATCTTGATCATGTCTTCGGCGTGCAACTCGCGCCCCGTCACTTCCACCAGCAGGTTGGCGGCGCGGCCGGGGGTGGCCCCGCGCGCGGCCACATCCTTGGGCGTGGCGGTCAGTTCCAGAACGAAGATCGGGTTGAAGCCGTAAAGCGTATCATGCGCCAGCTCAGAGGTGGCCTTCTGCCCTTCGTCCATCACCACAACCGGCTGAATTTTGCGAAGCGCGTTGCCAAGCGAATCCTTCACCATCGGGAACATGCCCTGATAACCGTCAAGGTTCGGCACCATTGCCAGTTCGCGGGCATGTGCCGCCTGATCGCCCTCGGGCGCGAAAAAGCCGTGAACGTCGCCCCGGTCGCGGAACATGCGCAGGGTTTCCTTGTTCTCGCGGTTCCCCGCCTGCAACATCAGCACCATCACGCACAGGTTTGTCTGCACGTCCCGCGCGTCCAGCCGGTCGCTTTTCTCCATCACCTTAACCCGCCCCGCCGCCGCGCGGTCCAGCGCCTGCCGGTAAGGGTGCTGGCGGTTCTTCAGGTGCTTCAGCGTCTGCGAATAGATCGCCTCGTTCGGCACGATCCACAGCACGAATCCGGTGTTCTTCCCCAGATAGCGCCCCATGATCCGCGACACGGCATTGACCGCCAGCCAGGTCTTGCCGCCGCCCGTGGGCACCTTGAGCGTGGCA
Source organism: Pseudomonadota bacterium (assembly GCA_049324535.1). Taxonomy (GTDB): domain Bacteria; phylum Pseudomonadota; class Alphaproteobacteria; order Rhodobacterales; family Rhodobacteraceae; genus JBMOOG01. The sequence goes on from JBMOOG010000019.1 coordinate 81,190, forward strand.
TTCGGCACCGCCCGCCCTATGCCGTCACGGCGGGGCGAGAACGGCACCTGTGCGCGCGATGCCGGCAACCGACCCGTGGCCTTGAAGTTGTTCCAGGCGGTTTCGGTAAAGTCGAATTGCGGAATCGGCAGGTTGGGCTGCGCCGCCCGCAGCGCGTCGATCTGGTCGGCCTCGGCCTTGCGCGCCTTCAACTCATCCAGCCAGGCATCCAGCGTGTCCAGCACGCGCACCTGATAATCCAGCGTGCGCATTACACCCGCTCCACCCGGTAAAGCGCAAAGGGCAGCGGCACGAATTCAACGGCCAAGCCCGACTGGTCCAGCAGGCGTTGGCTGACATGCCGGGCGGGGGCAAAGACAAGGTGCCGGTCGCCGGGGTGCGCCGCCGCCACCTGCCGCGCGAAACTCAGGGTCAGGGCTGCCTCGGGCGATTTCAGCCAGTCGAGATCGGGGCGGTAGATCAGCCAGACATGCGCGCCGCCCGCTTGGCCCACATAGCCGCGCGCCTGATCCATCCGGGCGGGGTCCAACGGCTGCGAGGTCGCCATGTGGAACAGCACGCCCGCAAGGGCGGCAAAGGACGGCAGGTCCTGCCCGGTCAGGATGTGATCGAGTTCCACCGGCTCGCCCAGGGTGCAATAGGTGAATTCGCCGCCCAGGCCCTCGGCCCGCTCCTTTACCGCCTTTTCGCCGGTCACGATCAACTCGCCGTCCTTCACCTGCTTGGTGATGCGGTCGTATTCGTGGCCATGCAGGTTTTCGATGCCCTGCACCTTATGGACCAGATCGGCCGCGCGTTCGATGGCCCGCCAGGTGAGGCGTTCGCGGGCGAGTTCGGTCTTTTGCGTGCCGGTGAAGGCATAGCCGTTGATCACCCGGCGCACCCGTTCGGCCGTCAGGCGGTCGGCGTAATCTTCCATCTCCACAAGGATGAAGCGCCGGTTGCCGCCGTCGCGCTTGTTGGCTTCGAGGACGGCATGGGCGGTGGTGCCGGACCCGGCGAAGGAGTCGAGAACTATTGCGCTCTTGTTGCCGATCACTTGAAGGATTCGGTTCAATAGCTTTGTTGGTTTCGGCGTAGAAAAGAGATCGGCAGTATCAACCTCTTGGAAAATTCTTTTGAGTTCGTATTTCGCGTTCCGAGTATGCCCCGTTACTTCGAGATCAGCCCACAGTGATGATGGAGACAATCCTTGCTGCTCCGCCAAATATGTTTTCCTCAGCAACCCTCGATCTGTGTCAACAAAAATTATCTCCCCCGAAGCTATTTTCCGCTGCATTAGTTCACGACTCCAGCGCCAACCATTCGGCGGTGCCGACAAGATACGGCCACTTGGATGTGGGACTTCATATCGCAGGTTTTCGCGCGGATTCGGTGAACTAAGGTTTCCGGGGAACCACGGCCCTTTCGGGTCGTTATCGGGATTTGAATAATGGGCGTTTGCAGCCTCGTCTCGATCCAACTTGGCGGCTATCCAATCCGTGTCCTTACTATAAACTAGCAACGTATTGTGATCTTGGGAAAAACGCTTCGCATCATTATTGGAACTATCAGAAGAACGCCAAATCACTTCGGCAATAAAACAGTCCACACCGAAAACTTCGTCCAGCATTGCGCGGAGCCGGTGAGTTTCATTGTCATCAATGGTCACAAAGAACGTGCCGTTCTCTGCCAGTAACTCATGCAGCAACCGCAGCCTTGGCCACATCATCGCGCACCATTTGTCGTGGCGCAGCCCATCCTCGATCCCGATGGGGTTGGCGTCCAGCCATTCGCGGATCATCGGCGCGTTCACGTTGTCGTTGTAGGCCCAGCCCTCGTTGCCCGTATTGTAGGGCGGGTCGATGAAGATGCAGTCCACCTTGCCCGCATACATCGGCAACAGCGCCTTCAACGCATGAAGGTTGTCGCCCTGCACGATCAGGTTGCCATCCAGCCGGGGCGCGCCAATCCCCTTGTCCGCCTGCATGACCAGGGGCCGGAACGGCACCGCAAGGTGATGATTCCAGACAAATTCCTTGCCCTTGAACACCAGTTCCGTCATCGTCCGCCCCTTGTTCTGCCTTTTGATCGTTAGACCATTTCCCGCCGCCCTTGGGCAAGCCGAAACCCCTATGCCCCCCGCGACCACATGCGCTGGGCGTGCCGCGGTTCCGCCTTGGCCTGCCCCCTTGGTCGTTGTGCTATTTCTTCTTCGCGTCGACCTCAAAGTCGTAGTCGCCCGCCTCGATCTTCGCGCGGCCTTCCCTGAAATAGCGTTCCGGCAAGGGCGGTGCGGTCTTGCGCGCAGCGTCCATGCGGTCCATCAGTTGTTCAAATGCCGGTTGGAACTCTTCAAAGGCCATGTCTGCCCCGATGTTCCCCAGCAACCTGAAACGATCCCGAAGGTTCGTAAACTCGCCAGAGGAAGTGCCAATCTCACGCACCCGCATATCCATTCCAAGGGCTTCAAAGATGGCGGGGAAAAAACCTGCCAGGAGCGCAAGTCCCGCCGCCGCATAATTGGTCCACGTTGCGGGTTCGCTGCCGCCTTTGAGCAACTGAGAGGACGCGACGCCACCAAGAACGATTGGGGCGACGATAAAAACATTCTTCCAAATCTGGGCGCTCTTCTGCCAGTTGTAGAGTCCCGCAGCCGTATACTTGCAGGATTCCTCTTGACGGCGACATTCCTTGACCAGTTCATCAACCCGTTGTTGCGTCATGCTGATTTCGGAATATCCGTCCCAAATATCTTCTGCCACTCTTCCCCGGCAGTATAGGGATAATCAGTTTCAAGGCTGCACGCTTTCTCGGCACGCTGACGCGCAGTTTGAGCCTTGGAAAGCCAGGCATTGCCAAGATACATCTGTTCGTAGGTCCCCGGCGCATAGACGTTTCCAAAGACCTTGCCTTCAAGGTGTTTCAGGAAGTCCCGGACCATCCAGTCATAGTAGGTCGATGATTTGTCGCGGTGTTCCCAGGTTTGCAGGAATTCAATCGCTATCAATTCGATCCAGAAGGATTTCAGTGGAACGTCGCAGTATCCCTGCCAGCACTTCATCATACGAACCAAGTTGCGGGCGTTGCCCTTGGTCAGATCATTGCTGTCTTTAACAACCTTCATTTCTGCATCGTAGTCGGCTTTCTTATACTGCCCACCATCGTTGGTCATGCAAACCCAGTAGCCGCCATCTTTCAGCAGGAAGGCTGGAACCAATTCCACGTTGTAGGAGGCGAAGGGCACCTTGACCACAGGCCCATCGCCGCGAACGTCCGTGTTCGGGAATTTGGCTGCAAGCACTCCCTTTACTTCTTGCAGCAGTTGGGATTGCTTGTTTCCTGCCCGGTTCTGATACTTTTCGTAGACGGACACCGGGAGTTGAAACAGAACATCCACGTCGCGGGGCGGTCTAATTCGCGTGAACTTGCCCCAGGACCCTACATATTTCGAGTTCTCTGTGTCACTGCTTGAACCCCAATAATGGGAGTTCAGCGCCTTGATGACACTGGCCCGCCGCTCAGCCCCGGCAGTCTTCTGCGGGTCGGTCAGTGAAATATTGCCTAGAAATGCATCGAAACGACTACCAACCGACAACTGCCCATCCTCGCGAAAACCATGTGTAGCGGGATGATTATACCGTCCGCACTACATATGGGAAGGCTCAAAGCGGTGGTTGGGTGTTCATCATGTCTACGATCATGCCGCCATGCGCCTCTTGTCCCGCCACAGCTTTGCCCGATAAGCTGCCCAGACCAACTGCGCCGCTTCGATTGCGTGGCTGCGCCCAGCGCGCAAGAGATACCGGCGTAAGTCAGGCCAGGTGGCAAAGTCGGGCAACTTCGGGTCGGACAACGCATCCTTGATAAAGTCGCCCTGCGGGTCGTCATGCACCCACCGCATGGTGAGATAGTCCTTGAACGCCATAGCTATATCCTTTGTTTCAATGGATGGAGAGGGGTGCGCCGAGAAGGTCGTCGAAGCCATCGCGGGTGGAATAGATACCGTTGTTGAAGGTGATCCGCTTTTTCTGGACCAGCGCCTTGATCGCCCGCCCCGCCACATCGCGCCGCGATTTCGGGTTGTCGGATGCAGAAGCCTCTCGCCCGTTTGCCAGCGCTTCCTTGAAGTCGGCTTCTGACAGCGTGCCGCCTTCACGTTCCAGAAGGTCAAGCGCGGCCTGTTCTGACGGGGGAAGGCGCTTCACCTTGGCCGGTGCCCCGTGCAACGGGTTGCAGCGCGGTAGGGTGATCGGTTCGCCGTCCTCATCCGCGCCGCCGTTCTCGGTGGCGATGGTGAAGGCAATATCCCGGTCACAGGTGCCGTTCCGGTTCTTGGTCAGCTTGCCCCGGATGATCCCGGCTTCATCGTCGCGCTTCACATGCAAGGCAACGTCAAGTGCGCCATTCAAGAGGCTATGCCCGCGCGGGGTGCCGCCTTCGGACTTGGTGTCATGGTGGATCAAAACCACGGCCGCGCCCCAGCGGGTCAACAGCCGGGAAACCGCGACCACGCGGCCCATAGCTTCGGCGCTGTTTTCTTCCAGGCCGGGGAAGGCCATTGCCAGTGTGTCAATGAAGATCAGGGCGGGGCGTTCCGCCTTCACCGCTTCCACCAGCGCAAGAAGATCGGGGGCGTGGTCCTTGGAGTTGGCAGTCAGAAGCTGCGACGCGCCTTCCACCAGCCGAAAGGCTTGGGCGCTGCCATGCGCCTGTTTCAGCGCCTTCACGCGCCCGCGCATCCCGTGAGAGTCTTCGGCCGCGACATAGAACACGCCGCCCGCCTTGGTGCGCATCTGGAAGGCTTCCTGCCCCTGCGCCACCATGTAGCCAAGGAACGGGGCAATGAGGGATTTACCCGCGCCGGGCGCGCCGAAAATACACGCCACATCGCCGGGCGCGAACAGCCCTTTAATCAGATAGCCGCGGGACGGTGCGCTTTCGCAGTCATCCGGGGTTAGAAAAGTCAGGGTCGACGGTTTCGGTTTTTCCGGTTCAGGAAGTGCAGGCAGATCGTCAAAATCAGATTCAGAAAAGTAAGAAGGCCGTTCATACCCGTAGCCTTTGGCGATTTCAAAAAGCGTCCCGATGCCGACTCCGCTGCGCCGAAAGGATTTCCATTTCTGGCGTTGGTCGCGTTCATCGAATTTCAGAGATTGGCGCGACCAATGCGACCACAGGTCAAAGCCTTCATCGCTGCCCGCGAAATCGGCATGAAGCGCCATGCCGATTTTAAGCCATTGGTCCCGATCATCGGAGTCGGTGATAAGCGCCAAGGCGCGCCGCACTTCGGCCCGGTCTGCCGGTTCTCGGAACAGGTCCGAAAGATCGGTTGTTGCAACCTGCCCGTGTGATGCCTCAAGTCGGGCCAGTGTCTCCGGGTCTACCTTCATGTCCCGGCTGAAAGGGCGTTCCCAGCGGTAGGGCTGCCCCGTCTTGGGGTGGATCGAGGGCGGCAAGACTGCCTGAGAGCCGGTGCCCATGAGGTCGATTTCCCAACCGTCGCCACGGGCCAGCTTTCGCTTGCGCATTGCCACGGGGGACAGGAAATAAAGGTGCCGCGACTCCCCGCCGCTGCCACTCACCACAGAAGGGAAGCCCCTGGCGGCAGGCCAGAGGGCCAGAAGTGCCGCCCATGCTTCCCCGGCCTTGCTGGCGTCCCGAATGTCGAGGTCGACCAGGTGCAGGAAGTCCCCGCCGATCTGCGAAGGCTGCCCAAGGCGAATGCCGATATTCTGCCCCTGCCGGTAGCTGCGGCGCAGGCCTGATTCGCTACGGTTCGGCAGTTCGGACCAGCGCGCGTCGACCGGGTTCTTCGCCTTGACGTGCAGCCAATGCAGGGATGCGCCCGCGCCGATCAGGTCGCAGTTGATTTCATCAATTGGGACGCATGGGGACTTATTCGGCCCCTCTGGGACGCAAAACAAATCGGAAAGATCGGTTTCTTTAATACTGGAAGGGGGTTGAATTTCGACCGCGCCGATGGTAGTTTGATGGTGCTTCACAGCTTCGCTTCTCTCTCCATTGAAGGCCCGCGGTGTCCAGTCGCGGGCTTTCGCATTTCAGTCTCCGAGTTGGATATTACCACGGAGCGCTTAATTGAGTCGACTGGGGTAAAATAGAAAGAGCCGCACTTTTTATCGCGCGGCCCCTTGAATAAATTAGGTGACGCGCCGTTAGCCGCCAAGCAAATCTGACAAGTCAGTATTTGACTTTTTCAGCCCAGCCGCTTCAAACCCGTCAAGTTGATCGCTCCACCATTGCATGAGCCTGCGCCGCTCTTCCAAGCGCATCCCGCGATAGTATGCGGCCCGAACCGCGTTCTTGGAAGAATGGGCAAGCGCCTTTTCAATCGCGTCAGCCGACCACTGTTCAGACTCATTGGCGATGGTCGAGAACGTCGACCGGAAACCGTGAACCGTCGCCTTGGTGTGCATCCCCAAGCGGTAGACCAAATACAACATCCGGTTTTCAGAAATTGGCTTGCCCGGCTTGTCGCCCGGCACGATCAAGTCGCTTCCGTCCGACAAGGCGCGCAACTGTTTCAGGATGCCCAGAACCTGCTTGGACAGGGGGATAACGTGGTCAGCCCCCATCTTCATCCGTTCGCCGGGGATGCGCCACAGATCGCCGTCAATCTCGCCCCAGCGACCATAGCGGACTTCATTTGTCCGGGTCGCGGTGTGAATGACAAGCTGCAAGGCAAGGCGTGTCTGCGGTTCACAATCGGCTTTCGCCAAGGCGTTTAGGAAGGCGGGCAGTTCCCCTGCCGTAAGGGCTGCCATGTGCTTGACGCGCGGGGTTGGACGCAACGCGCCCCGCAGATCGGCGGCAGGGTCGCGCTTGCAGAAGCCGCAGGCGATACCATAGCGGAAGATCGCCCCAAGGGTCTGGTGGATGCGGGATGCAACGTCTTGCGCCCCCCGATCTTCCACGGCCCGGATGACCTTCAACAGGTCGGGTGCTTCAATGCTGGCAATGTCCATCTTGCCGATGGTCGGAAACACGTCGCGCCGGAACCGCGCGGCGATGCGCTCATGGTGCTTTTCCGACCACGCCGCCCGCTGCGCTTCAAGCCATTCGCTCGCCACCTTCTGAAAGGGGTTCTGGATGGTCAGTGCCTCGCCCTTTAAGGGTTCTCGCCCGTCGACCAAGCCGCGCTTCAACTCATCGCGCATGGCCCGCGCGGTTGCGAGGGAAACGCGGGGATATTGCCCAAGCGTTGCGGTCTGCCGCTTCCCCTCATGGCGGTAGTCGACGCGCCAAGTCTTCGTGCCAGTCGGGGCGAGGTAGAGATACAGGCCCAAGCCGTCTGCCAGTTTCTTGGGCTTGGACTCAGGCTTGGCGTTTCGGCAGGCAACATCGGTAAGCGACACGGAATCCCCCTGACGGTATGTCCCCTAGCACCGATACCGCGATTTATACCGTCACGGGCTGGGATGTATGGGGACGCATGGAGACACACCGATACCACGAAGATTGATTTTGCTCAATTTTCCGGTGCGAAGATGGTCTGTGGGGGATAATGGTGCCCAGAGCCGGAATCGAACCAGCGACACGCGGATTTTCAATCCGCTGCTCTACCAACTGAGCTATCTGGGCCCCGTCTGGCCGGAAGCCTCCGGCCGGGTGCGGCGTTCTTAGGGCCTTGCGCGCGGGCTGTCCAGAGGCTTTTCGCGCCTCAGTGGCGCGGGCCGGCCTCGTCGTCGGTGACGGGCGGAACGGCGTCCTCGGCCGGTTCTCCGGGGATCGCATAGCGGCCGGTCAGCCAGCGCCCGAGGTCGATGTCCGCGCAGCGTTTCGAGCAGAACGGCCGGTATTTCGGATCCGTCGGCCGGGAGCAGACCGGGCAGGTCATCACGCGCCCTCCCCGAGGATCTCGGCCAGCGGCCGGCGGTCGCGCTTGCGCTGGATCTCGACATGGCCAAGCGGCGTCCAGCCGGCGATGGTGGTCTCGGCCGCCTCGCCGCGGAAAGCCGCGCGCAACTGCTGGTCGAAGGCCGCCCGGTCGCGCTTGGGCATCGGCGCCACGTCGATCACCACCTGCCCGCCGAGCCCCCGCAGCCGAAGCTGCCGCGGCAGATCGCGCGCGGCGGCGATGTTGGCCTTGAGCCCGGCCGCCGGCGAGGTGTCGGCCCCGGTGTTCACGTCGACCGCCACCAGCGCGCGGGTGGGCTCGATCGCCATCGAGGCGCCGCCGCCCAGCGCCACCTCGGGTCGCAGCAGGCCCGCGATCATCCCCGGCAGGCCGTGATCCTCCCAGGCGCCGGGATCCTCGGCCACGGTGTCGGGCGGCGGATCGGCCCAGTCGCGCCAGGCGGCCTCATGGGGTCCGGGCGCATCGACCAGAAGTTCGGGCGCGCCGCTCGTGTCGGCCAGCACCTTCGCGGCAAGGTCGCGCAGGTCGGCGATCTCGGCGGCCACCGCCTCGTCCGCGGCCCATTCGGCCGCCGAGCGCAGGATCAGACCCGCGCCCAGAAGCTCGTCCCCCGCATCCGCCATCGCGGCCCGTCCGTCGGCTTCGAGTTGCGCGCGCCGGTCGGCGTCGCGGATCCGCCGCGACACGTTCACCCCCGGCGCGCCCGGGGTGAGGATCGCGTGACGGCCCTTGAAGAGAAGCCGGGTGGTGACCGGAACCGCCTTGCCCGGCTCGGCGGTGCCGGCGACCTGCACCAGAAGCGGCCGGCCGGGCGCGACGCCCGCGGTCTCGCGCAGAAAGCCGCTTGCGCCGCCCGGCAGGCGGACGAAGACACCGCCCTGCCCCTTGACCAGACGGTCGGCGACGGCGCGCAGGATCGCGCCCGGGGCCAGCGCGGCGGCGTCCTCGATCAGAAGATCCTCGAGCCGCCCGTCCACGATCAGCGCGGCCGCCTCGCGCCCCGCGTGTTCGCCCAGAACGATCAGCCGTCCCTTCATGCCCGTTCCCCCAGAACGTCGATGCCCGCCGCGGACAGAAGCGCCGCCGTCTCGGCTACCGGCAGGCCGACAACCCCCGTGAACGACCCCTGAAGCCAGGGGATGAAGGCGCCGAAGCGGCCCTGGATGCCGTAGGCCCCGGCCTTGCCGCGCCATTCGCCCGAGGCGAGATAGGCGTTCAGCTCGCGGTCCGACAGGGGCTTGACCTTCACCACCGTCTCGACCGTGCGCTCCCACAGCCGTTCGGGCGTGCGCACGGCGACCGCGGTGATGACCCGGTGCCGCCGACCCGACAGGGCCAGCAGGAATTCGGCCGCCTCGGCGGCGTCGGCGGGCTTGCCGAGGATGCGGCGGCCAAGCGCCACCGTGGTGTCGGCGCAAAGCACCACCTCGCCCGCGCCGCAGGGAACCGCCTGCGCCTTTTCGCGTGCCATGCGGGCGCAGTAGGGACGGGGCAGCTCCCCCCGTGCCGGCGTCTCGTCGATGTCGGGGGCCCGCACCGCGGCGGGCGTCAGCCCGAGGCCCGCCAGAAGCTCCAGCCGGCGCGGGCTGGCCGATCCCAGCACCAGCCGGACAGCGGCCGTGCCGGCGCTCACTTGAAGCGGTAGTTGATGCGGCCCTTGGTCAGATCGTAGGGCGTCATCTCGACCTGCACACGGTCGCCCGCCAGAACCCGGATCCGGTTCTTGCGCATCTTGCCTGCCATCGTCGCGATCAGTTGGTGGCCATTTTCCAGCTCGACCTTGAATGTCGCGTTCGGCAGGAGTTCCTTCACGACACCGGGGAATTCGAGCAGTTCTTCCTTGGCCATGGTCACTCCGACTGGGTCCGCCCGTCCGTCACGGGCGCCTTTAAATGCGCCCGATGCGCGGGATTTTCAAGGGCAAAGGCGCAGGCTCAACCGGCGGGAGCGGCCAGGGTGCGGATCGCGGCCGCCTGCGGCACCTGTTCGGGCCAGTGCGCCAGGTTGAGAACCGTGCCATCGGCCCGCAGATCGCGCACCGCGCCGAGGTCGACGTCGGCGATCACCCAGCCCGGCTCGCCCAGCGCGCCCTCGGCCACGATGCCCGTCGGCGGAAAGCCCCGGTCCGGCGGACCGTAGACCGAGGCGCGGCCGGTGTTCTCTTCCAGTCCGACGACCCAGGGGCTCGCGCCGACCAGGGGCGCGTGCACGGTCACGCACTGGTTTTCCAGCGCCCGAGCCATCGCGCCCACCCGAACCCGGGTGAAGCCCGCCTCCATCTCGGTGGCCGAGGGCGCAAGGATGATCTCGGCCCCCGCCTCGGCCAGCGCGCGGCCCAGAAGCGGGAATTCGCTGTCGTAGCAGATCAGCACGCCGATGCGGCCGAGCGCGGTGTCGAACAGCGTGAGCCCCTCGCCGGGGACCACGTCCATCGCCTCGCGCTCGAACCGGGTCATGACGCACTTGTCCTGATGGCCGACCGGTCCCTGCGGCGAAAACAGCGTCGCGCGGTTGACCGGCCGGCCGCCCCGACCGGCATAGACCGGGCCCGAGCCCGACAGGATGTGCAGGCCATGCGCCCGCGCCAGGCGGTCGAGCACGGCGTCATAGGCCGGGCGGCCCTCGGCGGCGGCGCGCAGGCAGCCCTCCTGATCGCCCTCGGCGAGGTGTGCGGGGCCCGCGGCTTCCATGGCCGCGTATTCGGGAAAGACCAGGAGGTCTGCCCCCTGCCCGGCCGCCTCGGCCACCCAGGCCGACAGCTTGGCCTCGATGTCCGCGAAGCGGGCAAACCGTTCGATCGGATAGGCGGCCGCGGCGATGCGCATTCAGAGCTCCCGGATCCAGAACTGCATGGGTTTGGCGGTCTCGTGGTCCGCGTCCACGTCGCGCCAGGAGAATTCCGCCGTGACCCCCGGCAGCGGCGCATAGCCGCGCTTGCGCCAGAAGTCGTCGAGCGGGCGGTAGTCCGCGGGCCGCGCCGGATGGTCGTCGGGCCGGATCACCGCACAGAACGCCGACCAGCGGCGGCCCAGCCTGCGGGCATGGGCCTCGCGCAGGTCGAAGAAGGCATGGCCGACGCCCTGCCCGCGATACTGCGGCAAGAGCACCGATTCCGCGCAGTAGAACACCTGGTCCAGCGCATAGCCGGCCGCGGTCAGCGGCGCGCCAAGCTCGGCGGCGTGATCCTCCATCGGCGTGCCGGTCGCCGCGCCGACCAGCCGGCCGCCGTCGAAGGCACCGACGAGGTTCGCGTCGGCGCTGTCGATGTAGGTGCGCAGGTAGCGGCGTTCATAATAGAGGTCGCCATCGTAGAGATAGGGCCAGTCGCGGAAGACCGCGATGCGCAGCTGCGCCACGGCATCGAGCGCGGCCTCGAGTTCGGCGCCGTGCAGGGGACGGACGTCGGGCTTCATCGCGGATCCCCGTCCGAGACCTGCCGGATCCAGTCGGACAGGTTGTAATAGGTGGTGATGCGCGCGATCCGGCCCGCGCGCAGGCTGAAGAAGGCGCCCGCCGGCAGGACGTAGCGCTGGCCGCGGGCCTCGGGCAGGCCGGGGTCGGTGCGCAGGTATTCCCCGTGCACGGTGAATTCCGCCGCGGCCCGGGTGCCGTCCGGGGTGGCGAAGACCACCAGATCCTCAAGCCGCTCGCGGTAGCTCACCCCCATGTGGGCGCAGAAGTCGGCGAAGGCCGCGCGGCCGCGCCGGACCGGCCCCTCGTTCACGTGATGTTCGAGGTCCTCGGTCACGAGGTCGAGCATGCCGGCCGGGTCGCCCGCGTTGAAGGCGTCATAGTAGGCGCGGATGAGGGCTATGGTGGCGGTCCCGGTCATGCGGCGTCGGTCTCCTCGGTCGGCGGACCGAACCGGGCGATCAGGCGGTCCCGGATCTGGTCGCGGGTCTGTCGGTAGGACGCCAGCCGCGCCTCGCGCCCGTCGCCCGCCACCGTCGGGTCGATGATCGGCCAGTATTCCACCTCGGTGTGGAAATAGCGCGTCAGCTCGTGCGCCCGGCGCAGGCTTGCGGGCGAGAGCGCCACGATGAGGTCGAAGCCCGACAGGTCATCCCCCCATTCCTGCATCTCGTCGAAGCTGCGCGACCGGTGCCGAGCCAGCTCGATCCCCAGTTCCGCGCAGACCGCGACGGCAAAGCCGTCGATCTCGAGGTCGCTCTTGACGCCGGCCGACTGCACATAGGTGTCGCGGCCGTAGAACTTCTTCATCAGGCCCTCGGCCATGGGCGAGCGTACGGCGTTGTGGTCGCAGCAGAAGAGCACCGACTGGGGAAGCGCGCCCAAGGATCAGCCCCAGTGCAGGACGCAGATCAGCGTGAAGAGCCGCCGCGCCGTGTCGAGGTCGAGCTCGGCCTTGCCGTCGAGGCGCTCCTGCAGCACGCGGGCGCCCTCGTTGTGGATGCCGCGCCGCGCCATGTCGATGGCCTCGATCTTGCTGGGCGGCAGGCGCTTGACCGCCTCGAAGTAGCTCTCGCAGATCTGGTAGTAGTCCTTCACCACCTGCCGGAACGGGCCGAGCGACAGATGAAAGGCGCCCACCGGCTCGCCCGCCTCGGAGGCGAGGCCGAAGACCAGCCGCCCGTCGCGTACGCTCAGATGCAGCCGGTACGGCCCCTCCGGCACCACCCGGCCATCGCGGGCCGGCAGGGCAAAGCGGTTGTCCTCGAGCAGATCGAAGATCGCGACCTTGCGCTCCTGCTCGATTTCGGGCGTGGGCGGCGCAAGGCCGCTGTCGTCGATGTCGATGGCACAGATGCGGGACATGCAAAGCCCTTCCGGATGCCGCCCGGTCATGCCAGAGGCGCGGACGCCGCGCAAGCGGTCCGCGGGACCATGGCCGCCGTTGCGCGGGCGCAAGGGCCGCGCTAGCCTGCCCGGCGTCCTCCTGACGGACCGGACCCCGTCGGGGCCACTCATCCTTGCGAGACGCCGATGCCGATGGATCCCGCCCTCGTGCCTGTCCTCCTTCTGGTCGCGGCCTTCGCGATCCAGACCGCCGTTCTGGGTCTGCTGGTGTCGCTGCGCCGCCGGGCGATCGGCGCCAGTCTCGGCGACGGCGACGACCCGGTGTTGCTGCGGCGCATCCGGGCGCATGGCAATCTGGTGGAATACGCGCCGCTGGCGGTGCTTCTGACCTGGGGGCTCGCGACCGTCGGCCTGCCGCCGGCGGCGGTCTGGACCGCGGCCCTGCTGCTGCTTCTGGCGCGGCTCATCCACGCGGCCGGCATGCTCCGGGCCGGGGGTCCGGCCCTGCGCGCGCTGGCGATGGTGATCCAGCACGGCACCTTCCTCGTCGCGGCCGGGCTGATCCTCGCCCGGCTCGCCTAGCGGTTCAGCCGGTCGAGCCGCGCGCGCACGCTCAGCCCGTGCGCCTCGAGGCTTTCGCTGATTGCGAGGCGCTCGGCGGCGGGGCCGATCGCGGCCAGGGATTCGGGCGTCATCCGGGCGATGGTGGTCCGCTTCAGGAAGTCGAGGACCGAAAGCCCCGACGAGAACCGCGCCGAACGCGCCGTCGGCAGAACGTGGTTCGGCCCGCCGACGTAGTCGCCGATCGCCTCGGGCGTCCAGGCGCCGAGGAAGATCGCACCGGCATGGCGGATGCGCGCAGCGAGCGACTCGGTGTCGGCAACGCAGAGTTCCAGATGCTCGGGCGCCACCCGGTCCGAGAGCGCCACCGCCTCGTCGAGATCGCGCACGGTGATGACCGCGCCGAAGTCGCGCCAGCTCGCCCCGGCAATGGCGCGGCGTTCGAGCGTCTCGAGACGCGTCTCGACGGCCCGCGCCACGGCACGTCCGAAACCCTCGTCGGTGGTGACCAGGATCGCCTGCGCGCTTTCGTCGTGCTCGGCCTGGCTCAGGAGGTCGAGCGCGACCCAGTCGGGGTCGTTGTCGGCATCGGCGATCACGAGGATCTCGGAGGGGCCGGCGATCATGTCGATGCCGACCCGCCCGAACACCTGCCGCTTGGCGGCCGCGACCCAGGCGTTGCCGGGGCCGGTGATCATGTCGACGGGCGCCACCGTCTCGGTCCCGTAGGCCAGCGCCGCGATCGCCTGGGCGCCGCCCAGGCGGTAGACGGTCGAGACCCCGGCCAGCCGGGCCGCGAGCAGCACCAGCGGGTTGACCGCGCCGCCCGGCGTCGGACAGGCGATCACCAGCCGCTCGACCCCCGCGACCTTGGCCGGGATCGCGTTCATCAGCACCGACGAAGGGTAGCTCGCAAGCCCCCCGGGAACATAGAGACCGGCCGAGGCCACCGGGGTCCATCGCCAGCCGAGGCTCGCGCCCGCGGCGTCCACCCAGCGCGCATCGGCGGGCCTCTGCCGTTCGTGGTAGGCGCGGATGCGCTCGGCGGCCAGGTCAAGCGCCGCCCGGTCCTCGGGTGAAACCCGGGCCACTTCTGCGTCGATCTCGGCCTCGGTGAAGGCCAGCGTCGCCGGCGACAGGTCGAGCCGGTCGAACCGCCGGGTCAACTCGATGAGCGCCGCATCCCCCCGCGTCCGCACCTCGGCCAGGATCGCCGCCACGGTCGCGTCCACGTCGGCCGCCTCCTCGCGCTTGGCGGCGAGCAGCCGGCGGAATGCGGTCTCGAAGCCGGGATCGCGCGTGGACAGGAACTGCGGCATGGCTCACCTCCGGGTCGGGCACCGCATACAGGCTCGGCCCGCCGGCCTCAAGCCGGCGCGGCGGTCGACGGGCCGGGGGCTGCCGGCCCCCGGACCCCCGGGGATATTTGAGCCAGCGAGAGAGAGGCGGGATCCCTCTCTCACTGGCCGAAATATCCCGGGGGGAGGGTCCGTTCCGGACCCGGGGGGCAGAGCCCCCCGCGCGCGTCATTCCGGGTGCTTCGGCACCCGGCCCGAGGCGGCCGCGTAGGGGCGCGAAACATCGCGCAGACCGACGCCGATGCATTCCACATCGGCCGCCACCGCGCCGTCGCCCGCCAGAACCAGCGTCAGCCGCCCGGTGCCGTCCTCGCCCGGCGTCCAGGCGATGTCGAGGAGCGAGATCACCGTGTCGCGCTCGGCGAGGTCGATCCCCTGCGTCGCGACATGGCGCACGTCCTCGATGGTCAGGAGCGCGCGCACCCGTTCGGGCGGACGGCCGCCCCGCGCGGCCGCGGGCACGTCCTCCCAGCGGAAGCGCGACAGCAGCAGGTCGAGCCGGCGCCGCTTCGGCGACCAGACCATGTCGCGGATGGTCAGCACGGCGTCCTGCGCGAGCGCGGCGATGATCGCGAGGCCCTCGGCATCGACCGCGACCAGATGGAGCGGCGCCTCGTCGCCGTCCGAGAACCGTGCATCCCCGCCCATCGTCACTCGCTCCGCACCCGTTCGATCCTGGCGCCCACCGCCGAAAGCTTGGCCTCGAGGCGTTCGTAGCCGCGGTCGAGGTGGTAGACCCGGCTCACCACCGTTTCCCCCTCGGCGGCAAGCCCCGCAAGGATCAGGCTCACGCTGGCCCGAAGGTCGGTCGCCATCACCGGTGCGCCCCGCAGGCGCTCGACCCCGGTCACGGTCGCCTGGCCGCCGTGGACCTCGATCCGGGCCCCCATCCGCATCAGTTCCGGCGCGTGCATGAAGCGGTTCTCGAAGATGCGCTCCTCGAGGACGCTCACGCCCTCGGCGGTGCACATCAGCGCCATCATCTGCGCCTGAAGGTCGGTGGGGAAGCCGGGGAACGGCTCGGTCACCACGTCGACGGCACGCACCCGGCCGTTTTGGCGCGACACCTTCAGGCCGCGCGCGGTGTCCTCGATGCGGACCCCCGTTGCCTCGAGCCGCTCGCAGAAGGCGCCCACCAGCTCGCGGCGGCCGCCGAGCAGTTCCACCTCGCCGCCGGCGATCGCCGGGGCCAGCATGTAGGTGCCAAGCTCGATCCGGTCGGCGACCACGGGATGGGTCGCCCCGTGGAGCGCCTCCACGCCCTCGACGGTGATCTCCGTCGTGCCGGCCCCGTCGATGCGCGCGCCCATCCGCGTCAGGCAGCGCGCCAGATCGACGATCTCCGGCTCGCGCGCGGCGTTCTTCAGGACCGTGGTCCCCCGCGCCAGCGTCGCGGCCATCAGCGCGTTCTCGGTCGCGCCGACCGAGACGATGGGAAAGTCGACCACCGCCCCGCGCAGCCCGCCGTGCGGCGCCTCGGCGTGGACATAGCCGTCGCGCAGGTCGAGCGTGGCGCCCATCGCCTCGAGCGCGCGCAGGTGCAGGTCCACGGGCCGCGCGCCGATGGCGCAGCCGCCCGGCAACGACACCACCGCCCGGCCCGCCCGGGCGAGCATCGGTCCGAGCACGAGGATCGAGGCGCGCATCTTGCGCACGATGTCGTAGTCGGCGGTCAGATTGGTCAGGTCGTGCGAGGACATCGCCAGCACCTGGCCGCCCTGCAGCGAGGTCACCTCGGCGCCGAGCGACTGGAGAAGCTGGGTCATCGTGCGGATGTCCGAGAGCCGCGGCGCGTTGGTGAGCGTCAGCGGCTCGTCGGACAGAAGCGTCGCCGGCATCAGCGTCAGGCAGGCGTTCTTGGCCCCCGCGATCGGGATTTCCCCCGCAAGCGCCCCGCCGCCCTGCACCACGATCGAATCCATCGCCCGCCTCAGCTTTCCCCGGGTTCGGTCCCGGACCCGTTCTCGTCCGCCGTCGGTCCGCCCGCGTCGGCGTCCGGGCCGTGCGGCTGCGCGCGGGCGCGCAGCTGGGCCTTGCGCCGGGCAAGGTTCGCGCGCAGCGCCTCGGCCAGGCGCGCCTCGCGGCTCACAGGGCCGTCCCGGTTTTCCGGCTTGCGGGTCATCGCGCCTGCCTAGCGCAGATGCGGGCGGTGGTCCAGAGCGCAGGGGCCACCCGCCCGGCCCGGCCGTTCCGCCCGGTCGCGGAAAGCCCCGTGCACCCTGCCCCCTTGCGCCCTGCGGATTTTGCGTCTAATCACCCGCCACCAACGGCGCTGCAGTAGCTCAGTGGTAGAGCACTCCCTTGGTAAGGGAGAGGTCGAGAGTTCAATCCTCTCTTGCAGCACCATTCTTCCCGCATGTCCGCACCGGGCCGAAGGCCGCCTTTCCGGGGGCCGGTCACGGCACTCTCGCGCGCGACGCGCCACCCCGTCCGCGGATCGAATCGGCCTGAGCTGGTCGGGGCGCGCGCCGCCCCGGTCCCCGGTCAGGCCCAGTCCCAGGGCGTGGAGAATTCGCCGAGCTTGTGCGCCACCGCATCCTCGGCCGCCGATCCGCGGCGGATGCGGGCGACAAGGCCGCGCTTCTTGTCCTCGACGACCTCGGCCACCCGCGCGTCGAGACCCGCGTCGGCCAGGGTCTCGTCCAGCACGCGCCGGATCGCCAGCTTGCGCAGGTCGGGCTTGAAGATCTTGCCGACCGCGGTCTTCGGGAGTTCCGGCAGGATCTCGACGCGCTTGGGCACGGCGGCGCGTTCGGGGATGTGATCCGCGGCGAAGGCCAGCAGGTCCTCCGGCGTCGCCTCGGCGCCCTTGACCAGTTCCACATAGGCGCAGGGCAGTTCGCCTGCGAAGGCGTCGGGCTGGCCGATGGCACCCACGAAGGCCACGGCCGGGTGCTTGACCAGCGCCTCCTCGATCAGCGCCGGGTCGATGTTGTGGCCGCCGCGGATGATGAGATCCTTGGCGCGCCCGGTGATCCAGAGATAGCCGTCCGGGTCGATGCGCCCCAGATCACCGGTGCGCAGGAACCGGTCCTCGGCGAAGAGGTCGTGGTTCTTGTCGGCCTCGGTGTAGGTCGAGCCCTCGAACACGCCGGGATTGGCCACGCAGATCTCGCCCACCTCGTCGGTGCCGCATTCGCGGAAGCCGTTGCCGTTCCTCTGAAGGATCCGGACGTGGCAATAGGGCAAGGGCAGCCCGACCGAGCCCACCTTCTTCAGCCCGTCCACCGGGTTGCAGGACACAAGGCAGGTCGCCTCGGTCAGGCCGTAGCCCTCGGCGATCTGCACGCCGGTGGCCTTCTCGAAGCGCGAATAGAGCTCGATCGGCAGGGGAGCCGAGCCGGAGATCGCGATCTTGAGCGAGGAGACATCGGCATCGACCGGGCGCTGCATCAGCGCGGCGATGGCGGTGGGCACGGTGATGAGGAACGACACCTTCCAGCGCTCGATCAGCTTCCAGAAGTTGTCGAAGACGCCCTCGCCCCGATAGCCCGCGGGTGTCGGGAAGACGACATGCGCGCCCGAGGCGATGCAGGACATGAGCACCGGATAGGCCGCGAAGACGTGGAAGAGCGGCAGCGGGCAGATCAGCACGTCCTCGGGCTCGAAGAGAAGCCGCGCGCCCAGCCAGCCGTTGTAGATCATCCCCGAATACTTGTGCTGCGCGACCTTCGGCATGCCGGTGGTGCCGCCGGTGTGGAAATAGGCCGCGACCCGGTCGCCGGCGCTGTCCGGAAAGGTCAGCCGGTCGGCCGGGTGCCGGGCACGCTCGGCGTTGAAGTCGAGCACCCGCGCCTTGTGCGCATGGGGGTTCTTCGGCCGGATCAGCGGCACGATCAGGTTCTTCGGGAAGGTCAGGTAGCGGTTCAGGTCGACCTCGAGCACCGTCCTGACCCCGGGCGCAAGCTCCAGCGCCCGCGCGGCCTTCTGCGGCACGTCGGTCTTGGGGAAAGCCTTCAGCGTCACCAGCACCTTCGCCCCGGTCTCGCGCAGGATCGCGGCGATCTGCTCGGGTTCCAGAAGCGGGTTGATCGGGTTCACGATCCCCGCAACCGCCCCGCCCAGAAGCGCGAGCACCGTCTCGGTGCAGTTGGGCATGAGATAGGCGACCACGTCCGTCTCGCCCACCCCCAGCGCGCGCAGCATGTTCGCGGTCTGGGTGACGCGGCCGTGAAGCTCGGCCCAGCTCAGGGTCTCGGCCGGGGCTTTCGGATCGGACAGGAGCTGAAAGCTCGTCGCGGGCCGGGCGGCGTGGGCCTCGCGCGTCCGTGTCAGGAACTGGTAGAGCGTGGACGGCAGCTTTCGCGCCGCATAGCTCATCTCGTGCTCGACGGCGTCGCGGTCGGCGGCCGACGCGAATTTCCCCATGCTGTCCTCCCCTCTGGCCACCGTGCGGATGGCCTGACCCCTCGGACTAGGATGGTGGTAATCCGCCGCTCGGGCAAGGGGTTGACCGATGCGGGGACGTCACGTCACGCCCGGGGATCGGGCCCGGGTCAGGCCGCCTTGCCGCCGGGAATGCGCAGAACCTGGCCCGGATAGATCTTGTCGGGATGCTTCAGAATCGGCCGGTTGGCCCCGAAGATCTCCGTGTAGCGGTTGGCGTTGCCAAGTGTCTTCTTCGCGATGGCCGACAGCGTGTCGCCCTTGACCACCGTGTAGAACACCGCATCCGCCGTGTCGGCGTCGTGGTCGGTCTCGACCTGGGCCACGCGCGCGACATTCCCGACCGCGAGGATGACCTTTTCCTTGGTCTCGGCATCGACCGCCTTGCCCGAGACGACGACCTTGTCGCCGTCGACCTTCAGGTCGAGACCGCGGGAATCCAGCCCGAGGTCGTCCAGCTCGGCCTTCAGGATGTCCTCCTTCGGGGCTTCGGCCGCCTCGGCCCGGCCGCCGAACAGGGACCTGCCCATTTCCTTCACGAAATTCCACAGTCCCATGAACGCCTTCTCGCCGGATACCACACCGCCGCCCGACGATGGCAGGCTTCGGCCCCGGCCGAGGCAAAGGGCAATTGCGCCGCGGCGTTCCCTCAGGGACCGTCCGGCGAGCCTTCGGTGAACTGCATCCGGGCGAGCCGCGCATAGAGCCCGCCCTCGGCCACCAGCGCGTCGTGGTTGCCCTCGGCGACGATGCGGCCGTGATCGAAGACCACGATGCGGTCGGCACGCTTCACCGTCGCCAGCCGGTGCGCGACGATGAGCGTGGTGCGGTTGCGGGTGAGCGTCTCGACCGCCTGCTGCACCGCGCGTTCGCTTTCGGCGTCGAGCGCGCTGGTCGCCTCGTCCAGAAGCAGGATCGGCGCGTCGCGCAAGATGGCGCGGGCGATGGCGATGCGCTGCTTCTGCCCGCCCGACAGCATCACGCCCCGCTCGCCGACATAGGTGTCGTAGCCCTGCGGCAGCGCGACAAGGAAGTCGTGCGCCGCCGCCGCCCGGGCCGCGGCCTCGACCTCGGCGTCGCTCGCCCCGGGCCGGCCGAAGCGGATGTTGTCGCGCGCCGAGGCCGCGAAGATCACCGGATCCTGCGGCACCAGCGCGAGCGCCCGGCGATAGTCGGTCCGGACCATGTCGCGCAGGTCGATCCCGTCGATGGTGACGCGGCCCCGGTCGGGGTCATAGAAGCGCAGGATGAGCTGGATCACCGTGGTCTTGCCGGCGCCGGAGGGACCGACGAGGGCGACCGTCTCGCCGGCGCGCACATGCAGGCTGACGCCTTCGAGCGCGGATTGCGCCGGGCGCGCCGGGTAGTGGAAGGTCACGTCCTCGAAGGCGATCTCGCCGCGCACCGGCTGCGGCACCGGCACGGGCCGCACCGGATCGTGCACGCTGTCGTCCGCGCCCAGCAGCTCGGCCAGACGCTCGGTCGCGCCCGCCGCCCGCTGCAGCTCGCCCCAGATCTCGGACAGCGCGCCCACGGAGCCGGCCACCATGACCGCGTAGATGACGAACTGGACCAGATCGCCGATCGTCATCTGGCCCGCGCGCACGTCGCGCGCGCCGATCCACAGGATCCCGGTCACCCCGGCAAAGACGAGGAAGATCACCGCCACCGTCATCACCGCGCGCGTCCCGATGCGCCGGCGCGCCGACTCGAACGCCTTTTCGGTGATGGTGCCGAAGGCGGCGCGGCTCTCGGCCTCGTGGGTGAAGGCCTGGACCGTCTGCACGCTCAGCAGCGCCTCGGAGGCGTTGCCCGAGGAGGCCGCGATCCAGTCCTGGTTGTCGCGCCCCTGCGCGCGCAGGCGCCGCCCGAAGATGATGATCGGCACGATCACGATCGGCACGAGCAGGACGACGAGACCGGTGAGCTTGCCCGAGGTCAGCAGCAGCGCCACCAGCCCGCCCACGAGAATGAGGAGGTTGCGCAGCGCAACCGAGGCCGAAGAGCCGATCACCGACAGCACCAGCGTGGTGTCCGTGGTGATGCGGCTCAGCACCTCGCCGGTCAGGATCCGCTCGAAGAAGGCGGGCGACATGCCGATCACCCGGTCGAAGACCGCCTTGCGGATGTCGGCCACCACCCGCTCGCCCAGCCGGGTGACGAAGTAGTAGCGCGCCCCGGTTCCGACCGCGAGCGCCGCCGCGATACCCACGGCGGCGAGGAAGTACTGGTCGAGAAGCGCCGCGCCCTCATTGAACCCGTCCACCACCCGCCGCACCGCCAGCGGCAGGATCAGGCTGACCGAAGCGGTCAGCACCAACGCCAGCCCGGCCGCGACCACAAGCGTGCGGTAGGGTCTCAGGAACGGGCCGAGCGCGCGCAGCGACCCGATGCGCTTCGAGACGTCCCGCTCCTCAAGCTGCACCTGCGGTCTGCGCGCCATGCCGTCCTCCGCCCCTGCCCTGCGGCGGGTCTAAAGTCTGCCGCGGCCGGGGGCAAGGGCAAGCACGCCCGCCGCCCCTGCCGTCCGCCCGGCGCCGGGCCGGTCGGGCCGATCGCTCGGGCCGATCGCTCGGGCCGATCGCTGCGGCCGATCGCTGGGGCCGATCGCTGGGGCCGATCGCTGGGGCCGGTCCCGCCGGGCGGACCACCCTCGCCGGTGGCCGACGCCCCGTCCTGACCGAGCCGCGGAGAGATTGGAGCGGGTGATGGGAATCGAACCCACGTCATCAGCTTGGAAGGCTGCGGCTCTACCATTGAGCTACACCCGCGACGCCCCCCGTATAGGGGCTGACGGGGTCGGCTGGCAAGGGTCGATCGGGCGGGCGCGCCGCCCAGTGACGCCGCCCAGTGACGCCGCTCAGTGCCCCCGCTCAGTACCGCCGCTCAATGCCGCCGCAGGATGACGATGCGGTTGGTGTTGGTGCCGCCGGTCCCGTTGCCGATCCCCCAGCAGGTGGCGGTCTTGGTGAAGGCCTGATCGTTGACCATCACCGCCAGGCGGTCGAAGGGCAGGCCCTCGGCCGCGGCCCAGACCAGACGTTCGAGAAGCACCTGCCCCCGGCGCACCTCGCCCACCTCGAAGGCCAGATGGCCGCCGGGGCGCAGGATGCGCGCCTGCTCGACCAGGACCCGGCGCACCATCGCGCTCCAGGCGGCCTCGCTGCGGTGGCGGTCGATGGCGACCGCATCGGCGTCGATGCCCGCAAACCAGCAGCGCAGCCAGTTGTCGGCGGCGTAGTGCACGATGTCGAGAAAGGGCGGCGAGGTCACGGTCAGCGCGGCCGAGCCGTCGGGAATGGCGGGCAGGTCCCAGGCCGGCCCGGTCCGCAGCGCAAAGCGCCCGCCCGGCTCCGGCGTGCCGTCGCGCAGAAGGCTGCGCGTCTTGCGCAGGATGAGCGCGGCGATGTCGCGTTCGGGCGGGCTGAGACCGAGCCGGGCGTTGATCCTGCGCTGCGCCGCCACCGACACGGCCTGGTTGGGCGGCATCGACCGGCCCGAGAAGAACCCCGGCGAATGCCCCGACAGCCGGTTGATCGCCACCATGCGGATCCAGTCCGCCACCGGATCGGGGTCGTCCGCGCCCAGGGGGGCGCGCGCGGCGATCCAGTGGCGCAGCGCCTCGAGCCGCACGAGCGTTGCCGGGTGGTAGAAGGCCAGAAGATCCTCGCGCTCGACCCGCCCGCGTGACCAGTCCACGGTCGCCAGGGCGGCCGCGACACGCTCGACCGCGACCGGGCGCAGGCGCGGCCGGGTCAGGAGCACCGACAGCGGGTTGATGTCGCCGCCCGCCGCCTGCCGGCCCATCAGCGTCGCCTGCACCGGCGTGGTCCCGCGCCCCATGAAGGGATCGACCACCACCTCGCCCGGCGAGGTCAGCCGCCCGATGAAGAAGGCGGGCAGCTCGGCCTTGAAGCAGGCCCGGTACGAGATCTCGTGGATCGAATGCCCCTGCCGTTGGCTGGCGGTCCAGAACGCGTTGACGAAATAGGGGATGCCCGCCTCGGTCAGGGTCGCGGTCGGGCGCCCCAGCGCGCAAAAGCCGCGCAGGTCGTCAAGCAGGGCCGCGGGCCCTGGCCGGTTTCCCGCCGGGCGGGCGATGGATGTCCGTTGCACCATGGATCCCCGTCGTCACCGCGTCATAGCGCATTGTGCGCCCCGGTACAACCCCCGCGGCGACCCGGCCGCGGCGCCCGACCTTCCCCCCGGTAAGGGAAACCCGCCTTGACGCCTCCGCACCGCGCACCTATGTCGCGAGAATGAACATTCATTCCGAAAACGCCCTGGACACGAAAACGGCTGCCGATCAATGGCTTGAGGCCGACTCGCGCATCCAGTCCATCCTCGATGCCGCCAAGCGCGCCTTCGCCGAGAAGGGGTTCGACGGGGCCTCGATGCAGGACATTGCCCGTGCCGCGGGCATGAGCGCGGGCAACTTCTACCGCTACTTCACCTCGAAGAACGCCCTCGTCGAGGCCATGGTCGAGCGTGACCTTGCCGCGGTCGAGCGCGAGTTCGCCGCGATCCTCAACTCGCCCGCGCCGCTCCCGGCCCTGCGCGAGACGGTGATCCGGCGCCTGGACGAAGGCACCTGCGAGGAAGGCCCGCTCTGGGCCGAGATCGCCGCCGCCGCCGCGCGCCGTCCCGAGATCGGCCTCGCCCTGCACCGGATGGAGGCCGAGATCGCCCGCTATCTCACCGCCGTCTTCGCCCGGATCATCGGCATTTCCGGGGCCGAGGCCGAGCGCCGCTTTTCGGCGCACGCGGCCTTTCTCGTCATTCTGGTGAAGGGCGCGGCCATGCAGATGAACGCCTGCTGCCTGTCGCTCTCGCCGCAGGCCCAGACTGATCTGCGCGCCCTGATCCTGCGTACCATCGACGACATCCTGCGCGACGTGGCCGGACCGGCCGCGACGCCCGCTGCCCATTCCGCTTCCGAGGTGTGACGTGACGACCCGCCCCCTGTTTGCCCTTCCGCTGCTGGCGGCCGCTCTGGCCCTGCCGGTTTCGGCCCGCGCGGAAACCGCCGCCGCGGCCGAACCCGCGCCGGCCGCCGCCCCTGCGCTGCCCGCGATCACCGTCTCGGCGGCGACGCCCGCGCCGCTGACCGCGCGGGTCCGCGCCTCGGGCCTCGTCGAGGCGGAACAGACGATCTATGTCCAGCCGCAAATCGAGGGTCAGGCCATCGAACGGCTGCTGGCCGAGGTCGGCGACACCGTCGCCGCGGGTCAGGTTCTGGCCGAGCTGTCCACGTCCACGCTGACGCTCCAGAAGACCCAGGCCATCGCGTCGCGCGAAAGCGCGCTGGCCGCGATCGCCCAGGCCGAGGCGCAGCTCGTCGAGGCGCAGGCCAGCGCCGACGAGGCGGCGCGCGTGCGCGACCGCACCGCCGCGCTGCGCAAGCAGGGCACCGCCAGCCAGGCCAGCGCCGACCAGGCGGCTTCGGCGGCCACCGCCGCGGCGGCGCGGGTCACGGTCGCGCGCCAGGGGCTCGAGGCCGCGCGCGCGCAGCTTGCACTTGCCGAGGCGCAGCTTGCCAACGTCGATCTCCAGCTGTCGCGCACCGCGATCAAGGCGCCGACCGCCGGGGTCATCACCGCGCGCAACGCGCTTCAGGGCGCCATCGCCAGCGCGAGCGCCCAGCCGATGTTCGTGCTGGTGCGCGACGGGAGGCTGGAACTGGTGGCGGACGTGGCCGAGGCCGATGTGCTGCGGCTGCGGCCGGGCCAGACGGCCCGGCTCCACGCGCCCGGCGCCGATGCGACGATCACCGGAACCGTGCGGCTGGTCGAGCCCGCGATCGACCGCGCGACCCGGCTCGGCCGGGTGCGCATCGCCATTCCGGACGCCTCTCAGGTGCGACCCGGCATGTTCCTCGACGCCGAGATCATCCTCGATTCCCACGACGGCCTGTCGGTGCCGGTGACCTCGGTCACATCGGCCGCCGACGGCAGCTTCGTCATGCGCGTGGCCGACGGCGTCGTCCATCGCCAGCCGGTCCGCACCGGAATCCGCGACGGCGGGCTGGTCGAGATCCTCGAGGGTCTCGCCCCCGGCGACCTCGTGGTGACCAAGGCCGCGGCCTTCGTGCGCGACGGCGACCGGGTGCATCCGGTCCCGGCTGCGGCGCCGACCAACTGAGGAGTGCGCCATGAACTTCTCCGCCTGGTCGATCCGCAACCCGGTCGCGCCCATCCTGGCCTTCGTCATGCTGCTCGTGCTCGGCTGGCAGTCGTTCAACGCGATGCCGATCACGCGCTTTCCGAACATCGACGTGCCGCTCGTCGCGGTGACCGTCGCCCAGCCCGGCGCGGCCCCGGCCGAGATGGAGACCCAGGTCACCAAGGAAATCGAGGATGCCGTCGCCGGCATCACCGGGGTCAAGAACATCATCTCGACCGTGACCGACGGGGTTTCGACGACCGCCGTCGAGTTCCGCATGGAGATCCCGACCGACACCGCCGTGCAGGACGTGAAGGACGCCATCGACCGCGTGCGCGGCGACCTGCCCGGCGACATCGAGGCCCCGATCGTCACCCGCATCGACGTCGAGGGTCAGGCGATCATGACCTTCGCGGTCTCGTCCCCCGACATGTCGCTCGAGGAGCTGTCGTGGTTCGTGGACGACACCGTCAAGCGCGCGCTTCAGGGCCAGCCGGGCATCGGCAAGATCGACCGCTTCGGCGGCGCCGACCGCGAGATCCGCATCGCGCTCGATCCGGTCAAGCTCGACAGCTTCGGGATCACCGCCGCGGCGGTGAACGCGCAGCTGCGCGCGACGAACACCGACCTCGGCGCCGGCCGCTCGGAAATCGGCGCCGGCGAGCAGGCGATCCGCATCCTGGGCGACGCCTCGACGGCGGCGCGACTCGAGCAGACCTCCATCGCCCTGCCCTCGGGGCGGTTCGTCAAGCTCGGCGACCTCGGCACCATCAGCGACACCTACGAGGAGCTGCGGTCCTTCTCGCGCTTCAACGGCGAGCCGGTGGTGACCTTCGCCGTCTTCCGCGCCAAGGGGGCGTCGGAAGTCTCGGTCGCGAACGTGGTCAACGCCACGCTCGACAAGATCCGGGCCGCCAACCCCCAGGTGACGATCCGCCTGGTGGACGAGACGGTGTTCTACACCTACGGCAACTACGAAAGCGCCATCCACACGCTTCTGGAAGGCGCCCTGCTGGCGATTCTCGTGGTGCTCCTCTTCCTGCGCAACTGGCGCGCCACGCTGATTTCGGCGGTGGCGCTGCCGCTGTCGGCGATCCCGACCTTCTACGTCATGGACCTGCTGGGATTCTCGCTCAACCTCGTGAGCTTCCTCGCGATCACCCTGGCCACCGGGATTCTCGTCGATGACGCCATCGTCGAGATCGAGAACATCGCCCGCCACATCCGCATGGGCAAGACCCCCTACCGCGCCGCGATCGAGGCCGCGGACGAGATCGGCCTTGCGGTGATCGCCACCTCGGCCACCATCGTCGCGGTCTTCGTGCCGGTGAGCTTCATGCCCGGAATCCCCGGGCAGTATTTCCGGCAGTTCGGCCTGACCGTCGCGATCGCGGTCCTGTTCTCGCTTCTGGTCGCGCGGCTGATCACGCCGCTGATGGCGGCCTATCTGATGCGGTCCAAGGACGCCATCGAAGAGCACCACGGCGACGGCTTCGTGATGCGCAACTACCTGCGCTTCATCCACCACACGCTGCACCACCGCTACATCACGATGGTCGTGGCGATCGCGGTGCTGGCGGTGTCGGTGTTCTTCATGCTGAAGGTGCCCGGAAGCTTCATGCCGCCCGAGGACGTGTCGCGCATCTCGGTCAGCGTCGAGCTTCCGCCCGGGGTCAGTCTCGACGAGACCGACCGCGTCACCCGGGAGATGGCGGCGCGCATCGGCAAGATCGAGGGCGTGCAGGACGTGTTCGTGCTGGGCGGCTCGTCGCCCACGGGCGATCTCGACATCCGCCGCGCCGCGGTGACGGTGCTTCTGGAAAAGCTCGACCACTCGCTCCTCTACCGGGTCCAGGACCTCGCCCATCGCCTGCCGGTGGTCGGGGCGCTCCTGCCCGCGCCGACGCCGCATGGCCGCACGCGGCCCCAGAACCAGATCGAGGCCGAGGTCTTCGCCGCCCTCGCCGACATTCCGGACGTGCGGGCCTTCAAGCTCAACGACCGGGGCGAGCGCGACATCTCCTTCTCGATCCTGTCGAAGGACGAGGCGCCGCTGAACGAGGCCGTGGCCCGGCTCGAGGAGGCGCTGCGCGGCGATCCGCTGCTGGCGAACGTCGCCTCGGAAGGCGCGCTTCCCCGCCCCGAGGTGCAGATCACGCCGCGCCTGGCCGAGGCCGCACGGCTGGGCGTGACCACGGCGCAGATCGCCGAGACCGTGCGCGTGGCCACCATCGGCGATGTCGATGCCGCGCTCGCCAAGTTGACGATCGACGGGCGGAGGGTGCCGATCCGCATCGAGATGGCCGGGGACGTGAAGCAGGACCTCGCGCGGCTCGCGGCGCTCCGGGTGCCGACCAACGCCGGCACCTCGGTGCCGCTGAACGCGGTGGCCGACGTGACGATCGCGGAAGGGCCGAGCCTCGTCGATCGCCTGAACCGCGAACGGCGCGCGACCATCGGGGCGAACCTGCCCGTGGGGGTGGCGCTCGGCACGGCGACCGCGCGCTTCAAGGCGATCACCGACAGCGTGGAACTGCCCGCCGGGGTGCGGGTGGCCGAGGCCGGCGACGCCGAGATCCAGGCCGAGCTGATGCAGAGCTTCGGCAACGCGATGATCATGGGCCTGATGCTGGTGCTGACGGTGCTGATCCTGCTGTTCCGGTCGGTGATCCAGCCCTTCACCATCCTCCTGTCGCTGCCGCTGGCCATCGGCGGCGTGGCGGCGGCGCTGATCCTGACCAACAACGCGCTGTCGATGCCGGTGCTGATCGGGATCCTCATGCTGATGGGGATCGTCACCAAGAACGCGATCCTGCTCGTCGACTTCGCCATCGAGATGATGGCGCAGGGCATGAAGCGCTTCGACGCGGTCCTCGAGGCCGGCCACAAGCGGGCGCGGCCGATCGTGATGACCTCGATCGCCATGTCGGCGGGGATGCTGCCCTCGGCGCTGGGCGTGGGCGAAGGCGGCGCGTTCCGCGCGCCGATGGCGATCGCGGTGATCGGCGGCATCATCGTCTCGACCGTGCTCTCGCTGGTGGTCGTGCCGTCCTTCTTCCTCATCATGGACGACCTGTCGAAGGTGCTCGCCCGGCTCTTCCGCGGCCTCGTCGGCCCCAAGGAGGCCGAGCCGCGCTACCCCGAGCCGGCGGAACTGGCCGCGACGCTGGACAAGGGCCGCGCCGAGCTTCTGGTGCTGAAGGACCGGCTGGACCGCATCGAGGCCGCGGCCGGCCCGAAGGCCGGGGCCGACATCCTGGTGCTCATGAACCGCGTCGACCGGATCGAGGCCGAGGCCAGGAACCGCAAGCCGCCGCGCGGCTCCCGCCACGCCGCCGAGTGATGCGGCCGGCGCCGGCGCTTCTCCACGGGGATGCGCCGGCGGCCGGCCGACCGGCCGCCCCGCGGGCGGCACCCCTGCGCGGCTGAGGCCACGCGCCCGGACAGGCCCGGCTCCTGCCGGCCCCGACACTTGCCGGCCCCGACACCGGCGCAGGCCGGATTGTCGCGCGGGCGCGGCGCCCGATTCCCACTGGCTGAACTATCTCCCACTGGCTGAACTATCCCGGGGGTCCGGGGGCAGAGCCCCCGGCCCGCCTTCGTCAGGTACGGAACACCCGGTAGATCGCCGGGATCACCAGAACGGTCAGCAGCGTCGAGCTGAGCAGCCCGAACAGGAGCGAGATCGCAAGCCCCTGGAAGATCGGGTCGGCGAGGATCACCACCGCGCCGATCATCGCCGCGATGGCGGTGAGCAGGATCGGCTTGAACCGGATCGAGCCCGCCTCGATCAGCACCGGCACCGTGACCGCCCCCTGCCCCGCCGACCGGATGAAATCGACGAGCAGGATCGAGTTGCGCACGATGATGCCGGCCAGCGCGATGAAGCCGATCATCGACGTGGCCGAGAACGGCGCGCCGAACAGCCAGTGCCCGCCCATGATGCCGAGGAAGGTGAGCGGCACCGGCGTCAGGATCACCAGCGGCAGCTTGAACGACCGGAACTGCGCGACCACCAGGATGTAGATGCCCAGAAGCGCCACACCGAAGGCCGCGCCCATGTCGCGGAAGGTGACCCAGGTCACCTCCCACTCGCCGTCCCAGAGCAGCGTCACGCGGCTTTCGTCCTCGGGCTGGCCATGCAGGCTGATCTCGGGCTTGTTGCCGTTCGGCCAGTCCATCGCATCCAGCGCCTTGTCCACGGCGAGCATGCCGTAGAGCGGCGCCTCGAACGCGCCGGCCAGCTCGCCCGTCACCATCTCGGCGAAGCGGCCGTTGTGGCGGAAGATCGGGTACGAGGCGGTCTCCTCGGCCACCTTCACCACGTCGCCCAGTTCGACCACCCCGCGCGCGCCCGGCAGCACGTTGGCCGGGATCGGAGTCGAAAGGTAGCGTTCGTCCATGACCCGGTCGGCCTTGTCGCGGCCGACGATGATCGGGATCGGCTGCCGGCCCTGGCCGCGGTGGGAATAGCCCACCGTGGTCTCGCCGTTCAGCATCTGCATGGTGTCGAAGACATCCTGTTCCTGCACCCCGAAGAATTCGAGGTCGTCGGTCGAGATCGTCGCGCGCAGGCGCCGCGGCGGCTCGCCGAAGCTGTCGTCCACATCCACGATGAACGGCACCTCCTCGAAGGCGCGGCGGATCTGGCGGGCGGTCTCGCGCCGGGTCTCGGCGTCGGGGCCGTAGACCTCGGCCAGAAGCGTCGCGATCACCGGCGGGCCGGGCGGCGGCTCGACCACCTTGAGCGCGGTGCCGGCCGGCACCTTCAGCGCCTTGAGCTTCTCGCGCAGGTCGAGCGCGATCGCGTGGCTGGTGCGGTCGCGGTCGGCCTTGGGGGTGAGGTTCAGCTGCACGTCGCCCATGAACGGGCGTTCGCGCAGGTAGTAGTGGCGCACCAGCCCGTTGAAGTTGAAGGGCGCGGCGGTGCCGGCGTGGGTCTGCACGTTCATCACCTCGGGCAGCGACAGCGCCACCCGGGCCACGTCCTGCGCCACCGCATCCGTCGCCTCGACCGAGGCGCCCTCGGGCAGGTCGATCACCACCGCGAGCTCCGACTTGTTGTCGAAGGGCAGAAGCTTCACCGTCACGTCCCGGGTGTAGAGAAGCCCGAGCGAGCCGAAGGACAGCACCACCGTCACCAGAAGGAACAGAAGGCTCGTGCCCTTGGAGGCCAGCACGGGCCGCGCGACCGCGGCGTAGATGCGGCCGAGCGTGCCGCCGTGATGGTGGCCGCCGTGGCCGCCGTAGATGTCGTCCTCGGCATGGCCCTTCATCTCGGCCCGGCCGGCGATCTTGACCATGAGCCAGGGCGTGATGATGACCGCCACGAAGAACGAGAACACCATCGCGGCCGAGGCCACCGCCGGAATCGGGCTCATGTAGGGCCCCATCAGGCCCGAGACGAAGAGCATCGGCAGCAGCGCCGCCACCACGGTCAGCGTGGCGACAATGGTCGGGTTGCCCACTTCGGCCACCGCCTCGATCGCCGCCAGCACCCGGCTCTTGCGCGGGTCGAGCCCCCAGTGCCGGGCGATGTTCTCGATCACCACGATGGCGTCGTCGACGAGGATGCCGATCGAGAAGATCAGTGCGAAGAGGCTGACCCGGTTGAGCGTGTAGCCCATGATCCAGGCCGCGAAGAGCGTGAGCAGGATCGTGACCGGGATCACGATCGCCACCACGAAGGATTCGCGCCAGCCGATGGCGATCAGCACGAGGCCGATGATCGACACGGTCGCGAGCCCGAGGTGGAAGAGAAGCTCGTTGGCCTTCTCGTTCGCGGTCTCGCCGTAGTCGCGCGTGACCAGCACCTCGACATCCTTCGGGATCAGCGTCCCCTCGAGCGCGTGGACCTTGTGGATGACCTGTTCGGCCACCACCACGGCGTTCGACCCGGCGCGCTTGGCCACGGCCAGCGTCACCGCCGGGCTGCGTTCGAGCGTGTCGCCGGCGTGGGCGACGTTCGACACGATCTGGTCGGCGGTGTTCGGCACCAGCCAGACCTTGGCGACATCGGCCACATAGACCGGACGGTTGTCGCGGGTGGTCAGCAGCAGGTTGCCGATGTCGGCGGGCGACACCAGCGTGTCGCCGGCGACCAGGGTGATCTGCTCGCCCTGATCGCGGATCAGGCCGGTCGAGATCGACCGGTTGGCCGCCTGCACCTTGCCGGCCAGCTGCTGCAGCGTCACGCCGTAGAGGGCAAGCTTCTCGGGATCGGGCTCGATGCGGATCGCCTCGGGCGCCGCGCCGACGATGTAGCTCAGGCCGACGTTCTCGACCTTGGCGACCTCGGCCTGAAGCTCGCGCGCCACGCGGGTCAGGTCGTTGGCGGACACGTCCTTGCCGGTCAGGGTCAGCGCGACGATGGCCACGTCGTCGATGCCGCGTCCGACGATCAGCGGCTCGGGGATGCCGACGGGAATGCGGTCGAGGTTGGCGCGCACCTTGTCGTGCACGCGCAGGATCGCGGCATCGGCCGAGGTGCCGACGACGAAGCGCGCCGTCACCATCGCGTAGTCGTCCGAGGTCTGCGAATAGATGTGCTCGACCCCGTCTATGGCCTTGACGATGGTCTCCATCGGCTCGGTCACCAGCTTGACCGCGTCCTCCGCCTTGAGGCCGGGCGCCTGGATGTGGATGTCGACAAGCGGAACCGAGATCTGCGGCTCTTCCTCGCGCGGCAGCGAGACCAGCGACACCAGCCCCATGGCCAGCGCCGCCAGGATGAAGAGCGGCGTCAGCGGCGACTGGATGAAGAGCTTCGTCAGCCAGCCGGCCAGGCCGAGCGGCGTGTCGCGGTCGGATACGGGGGCCTTACTCATGGGCGGGCACCACCACATCGCCGGCCGAAAGCCCGGTCACCACCTCGATCATCGGCACCCCGCCGATCTCGTGGCGGGCTCCCAGAATCACCGTGCGCAGAACCGGGGCACCATCGGCACCGCGGATCGCCACGAAATCGAGTCCGTCATGGGTCACGACCATGTCCTGCGGAACCATCAGGGCCTTGCGCCGGTCGATCGGCAGACGCACCAGCACCCGCGCATCGACGAAGTTCTCGGGCAGGCCCGCGACCTCGACATCGGCCAGAACGCGACCGTTCTCGATCAGCGGATAGACCTTGGCCAGGGTGCCGGTCATGCTTCCCGAGGTGGTTTCGATGTCGATGGCGTCGCCCTGACGCAGGAAGGCGGCATGGCGTTCGGGGATGGCGAGGCGCAGGAAGAGCCCGCCGCCGCCGATCTCGGCCACGGCCTCGCCGGGCATCAGCACCGCGCCCTTGGTCACCGGCACATTGAGGACGATGCCCGCGGTGGGCGCCAGCACCTCGCCCTCGGCCGCCTGCTGCTCGACGACCTGGCGCTGGGACTTCGCCGCCTCGATCTGGTTCTTCAGCACCTCGACCTGGGTACGCAGCGCGTCAAGCCGCTGCGCGGTGGTCACGCCGCGCGACAGAAGCTCCTCGCCCCGCCTGAGCTCGCTCTCGGCGTTGCCGAGCTGCGACTCGAGCGCCTGAAGCTGGGCGTCGAGCGCGCCGATCTGGAACACCAGCTTCTGGTCCACGACCCGCGCAAGCGGCTGGCCGGCCTGAACCCGGTCGCCCTCGGTGACCAGAAGCTCGGTCAGCGTGCCCCCGATCCGCGCCCGGGCGGGAATGCGGTCGCGCGCCTCGACCCGGCCATAGACCGCCTTCCAGTCGGTGATCTCGGTCAGGGCGAGCGGTGTCTCCTGGGCATGCGCCGCACTCGGAGCGGTCGCGGCGGCGAGGACCGGCAGAAGCGCGGTCAGCAGGGCAAGAAGGCGTTGCATCGGATGGTTCCCCTGGGCTCCGTTCGCAGCAGATATTCCAAAAGTCGAATATGTAATCCCCACGCCGAATGCAAGGGGCGAATGCGGCGCGGGGCTGCGCCACAGTATCGCGTGACCGGCAAAAGTCACGCCGTCTCGCCGCCCGGCCCCCTCCCATGCGCCGCCCCATTCCCAAGCGAAAGAATCAGGATTTACATTCTTGAGTGAATCAGTCATCAATTCATCCACCCAAGCCAGCCATCACGGTCAGCCCGGATCATCTCAGCCGCCAAGGAGTCTGACATGACACGCACCGCACGACCCGCCGGCCCGGTTGGCCGCGACGACGCGATCGAGGATCTGCTGCGCCTCGTCGCCGGCCTCGCCGCGCCGCTCCACGGACTTCTCGACCGTTACGCCGACCGGCTGAAGGCCCGGCCATGAACGCGATCCCGGAACCGCGCAGCCTTTTCGGCGACGTCGTGCCCTGCCATGACGCGCTCGGCCTGACCGAAGGCGGGCGCGAGGCCCGCATCATTCTCGGCGACCAGATCTATTCGCTGCGCATCACCCGCGCCGGCAAGCTGATCCTGACCAAATAGCCTCCCTGCGGGTCCGGTCCGTCCGGCCCGCTCTCCCGCAGCCGGCGGCCTCCCTCCGCCGGCTGCCCCCTGCCTTCCGGGCGGGCTAACCCGACCGCCCGCCCATACCCGCACCGAAAGGACGCCGATGACCCGCCTTCGCCATGCCCTGGCCGCGCTTGCCACCCTGCCCGCCCTGCCCGCCCTGCCCGCCTGCGCCGCCGACGATCCGGCCGCGGTGGTGACGACCTACGCCGACATCGCGGCGGCCGGTTACGAGGACAGCCTGCGGGGGGCCGAGCGGCTCCGCGAGGCGGTCGCGGCCCTGGTCTCGGCGCCGTCGGCGGACCGGCTGGCCGAGGCGCGCACCGCCTGGCTGGCCGCGCGCGTCCCCTACCAGCAGACCGAGGCCTTCCGGTTCGGCAATCCGCTGGTGGACGACTGGGAGGGCCGGGTCAACGCCTGGCCGCTGGACGAGGGGCTCATCGACTATGTCGATGCCCGCTATGGCGGTCCGACCGAAGAGAACGACTACGCGGTGCTGAACGTGATCGCGCATCCGACCTTCGTGCTGTCGGGCAAGGCGGTGGACGCGACCGCCATCACCCCGGAGCTGATCGCGGGAACCCTTCACGAGGCGGACGGGGTCGAGGCCAACGTGGCCTCGGGCTATCACGCGATCGAGTTCCTGCTCTGGGGGCAGGATCTGAACGGCACCGGGCCAGGCGCCGGCAACCGGCCCTGGACCGACTTCGCGCCGGGCGCCGCCTGCACAGGCGGCCACTGCAACCGACGCGCCGCCTATCTCGTGGCGGCGACGGACCTCCTGGTCTCCGACCTGGCCGAGATGGCGGCCGCCTGGGCCGAGGGCGGCGCGGCGCGCGCGGCCGTCACCGCCGATCCCCGCGCCGGACTTGCCGCGATGCTGACCGGGATGGGCAGCCTGTCCTACGGCGAGCTCGCCGGCGAGCGCATGAAGCTCGGGCTGATGCTGAACGACCCCGAGGAAGAGCACGACTGCTTTTCCGACAACACCCACAACAGCCACTACTACGACGCCCTGGGCATCCGGAACGTCTATCTGGGCCGCTACACCCGCCCGGACGGCCGCACGGTCGAAGGGCCCTCGCTGGCCGCGCTGGTCGCGGCGGCCGATCCGGCGCTCGACCACCAGTTGCGCGGCGAACTCGACGCCTCGGTGGACGCACTCGACGCGGTGCGCAGCGCCGCGGCCGGCGGCATGTCCTACGACCAGATGCTCGACCGCGACAATCCCGAGGGCGCCGCGCTCCTGACCACGGCGATCGAGGCGCTCGTCACCCAGACCCGCTCGATCGAGCGGGCGGTGACGGCGCTGGGCCTCGACCGGATCGAGGTCGAGGGGTCCGACAGCCTCGACAACCCCGCGGCCGTGTTCCAGTGACCGGGGGGCCCGCGATGAGACCCTGCCGCACCCCCGCGACCGCTTGCCCCGGGGCCCGCCGATCCGACCGGACATGAGACCCCGCCGACCGCCGATGCCCTTCCGCCGATCCTCCACCGGCCCGGTGCTCGCCGCCGCGCTGGCCCTTTCGGCGCTGCCGGGTGCGGCCGAAACCACGCCACCCGCCGACGACCCCCACCTTTCGGCGCTGCCTCGCACCGAAGCGGAGGCCGCGCGCATCGCTGCGGTGACCGCTCCGGCGTCGTCCTTCGACGCGCCCGAGCCCTTCGAGACGATGCCCGGCGGCGCGGCCAGCGTCCGGGCGCGAACCACGGCCGACGCCTTTTCGCAGCCCTCGGGCAACATGGGTTTCGACCGCGAGATGCCGTTCAAGCTCGGCAACGGGCTCTTCCGCAAGCTCTGGGTGACGGCGCCCTCGTCCACCCGCGCCTCCGACGGGCTGGGTCCGCTCTTCAACGCGCGCGCCTGCCAGAACTGCCACATCAAGGACGGGCGCGGCCACCCGCCCGCCGCGGGCGAGCCGGCGGTGTCGATGGTTCTGCGGCTGTCGCGCGCGCGGCCCGGCGAGACCGCCATCGACGCCCCGGCGATCGAGGACTGGCTCGCCACCCGACCCGACCCGGAGTACGGCGAACAGCTCCAGACCTTCGCCGCACCGGGCCATGCGGCCGAGGGCGCGCTGGTCATCCGCTACAGCCCGAGGACGGTGACGCTTTCCGGCGGCGAGGTCGTGACCCTGCGCGAGCCGTCCTACGCCATCGACACCGGCGGGCGCGGATCGCCGGCGCCGGGGCTCATGCTCTCGCCCCGCGTCGCGCCGCCGATGATCGGGCTCGGGCTTCTCGAGGCGATCCCCGCCGCCGACATCCTCGCCCATGCCGACCCGGACGACGCCGACGGCGACGGCATCTCGGGCCGGCCGAACGTGGTGCTTTCGCGTGAATTCGGCCGGCCGATGCTGGGCCGGTTCGGGCTCAAGGCCGGCGTGGCGACCGTGCGCGAGCAGTCCGCCGCGGCCTTCTCGGCCGACATGGGGCTGTCGAACCCGCTCTTCCCGGACCCCTGGGGCGACTGCACCGCGGCTCAGGCAGAGTGCCGGGCGGCCCCCGACGGGCAGGAGGACGGCCTGCGCGACGGGCTCGAGGTGGACGCGGCCTCGCTCGACCTCGTGACCTTCTACGCCCGCAACCTCGCGGTGCCCGAACGGCGCGGCGCGGGCGAGGCCGAGGTGCTGGCGGGCAAGGCCGCCTTTGCCGCACTGGGCTGCGGCTCCTGCCATGTGCCCAAGTTCGTCACCCACCGGCTGACGGACCGGCCCGAGCAGAGCTTCCAGCTCGTCTGGCCCTACACCGATCTGCTGCTGCACGACATGGGCGAGGGCCTCGCCGACCATCGGCCCGAGGGCCGGGCGACGGGGCGCGAATGGCGCACCGCGCCGCTCTGGGGGATCGGGCTCGCCACGCAGGTGAACGGCGAGGCGCGCTTCCTGCACGACGGGCGCGCGCGGTCCCTGACCGAGGCCATCCTCTGGCATGGCGGCGAGGCGCAGGCCGCACGCGACGGCTTCGTCGCCCTGCCGCCCGGCGACCGCGCTGCCCTCATCCGCTTTCTGGAGAGCCTCTGATGCCCCGGCACACCCTTCTGCGTGCGGTCGCGGCCGCCGCAGCCCTTGCCGCGGGTCCGGCGACCGCGGATGTGTCCGAAGCGGTCGCGGACGTGATCGTTCCAGGCTACGCCCGCCTTGCCGCCGCGGCGGTCGCGCTTGACGCCGCCGCCACGGCCGACTGCACGCCCGACGCCCTGCGCGCGCCCTGGGCCTCGGCCCTCGACGCCTGGGCGCCGGTCTCGACGCTGCATCTCGGCCCGGTCGAGGAGGACGGGCGCGCCCTCGCCATCGCCTTCTGGCCGGATCCCAAGGGGCTCGGGGCCAAGGCGCAGGCGGCACTGATCGCGGCGCGCGATCCGGTGGTGGACGATCCCGAGGCCTTCGCGCGGGTCTCGGTCGCCGCGCGGGGGCTGACGGCGCTCGAACGCCAGCTCTGGGGCGAGGGGGGCACCGGCGACTACGGCTGCGCACTGACCCGGGCGCTGGCCGCCGACCTTGCCCGCACCACGCGCGCGGTCGCCGCCGGCTGGCAGGACGGGTTCGCCGAGGATCTGACCCAGGCCGGCCGTCCCGGCCATGACCGGTTCCGCGACGCGGGCGAGGCGCGTCAGGCCCTCTTCACCCAGCTTGTCGCCGGGCTCGACTTCGTGGCCGACCAGCGGCTCGGGCGGCCGCTCGGCACCTTCGACCGGCCCCGCCCCGAACGCGCCGAGTTCCGCCCGTCGCAGCGCGGCGCGCGCATGGTGGTGCGCACGCTCGACGGGCTGTCGGCGCTTGCCGCGGCGCTGGCGCCCGAAGCCCCGCGGACGGAGGCCGCCTTCGCGCGCGCCCGGGCGCTTGCGGTCGCGCTCGAGGCGGCCGACCCCGGCCTGTCCGGGGTCACGGACCCCGCCGCCCGTCTCAAGATCGAGATCCTTCAGCAGGCCGTGCGCGCCACGCGCGACGCGGCGCTGGCCGAGATCGGACCCGCCCTGGGCGTGGGTCTCGGCTTGAACGCCTCGGACGGCGACTGACCACAGGAGATCCCCATGCACCGCCGCCATTTCCTCGCCACCGCTCTTGCCGCCACCGCCCTGCCCCGCACCGGCTGGGCCGCGGCCGGCGGTCCGGCCTATCTGGCCGCGGCGCGCGCGCCCTCGGGCGCGTACCGCCTGCACGGGCTGTCCGCGGACGGCACCCCGGTCTTCGCGCTGCCCCTGCCAGCGCGCGGCCATGCCGCCGCCGCCCACCCCACCCGGGCCGAGGCCGTGGCCTTCGCCCGCCGCCCCGGCACCTTCGCGCTGGTCATCGACTGCGCGGCGGGATCGGTGCGCCACCGCCTCACCCCGCCCGAGGGCCGCCAGTTCAACGGGCACGGCGCCTTCTCGGCCGATGGCGGGGTACTCTTCACCTCGGAGGTGGTGGCCGAGACCAGCGAGGGCCGGATCGGCCTCTGGGACGCGGCCGCGGGCTACGTCCGGGCGGGCGAGATCCCCAGCCACGGCATCGGCCCGCACGACCTTCGCCGCCTGCCGGGCAGCGACCGGCTGGTGGTCGCCAACGGCGGGATACGGACCGACCCCGCGGACCGCCGCAAGCTCAACCTCGACCGGATGCGTCCGAACCTCGCCTATGTCGCACCCGACGGGTCCGCCGAAGAGATCGTCGAACTGCCGCCCGACCTGGCGCAGGCCTCGATCCGGCACCTCGCGCTCGGCCCCGATGGCCTCGTGGCCTTCGCGATGCAGTGGGAGGGCGATCCGGCAGAGACCGTGCCGCTTCTCGGCCTGCACCGGCGCGGAGCGGCCCCCCGCCTCTGCGCCGCGACCGACACCGAGGCCGGGGCGATGCGCGGCTATGCGGGGTCGATCGCGCTCGATCCCGGCCGCGGGCTCGTCGCGCTCACCTCGCCGCCGGGCGGCGTGGTGCAGGTCTTCGGGCTCGCCGACGGCCGCCTGCGCGCCACGCACCACCGGCTCGACGCAAGCGGGATCGCGGCCGGGCCGGACGGGTTTCTGGTGACGGACGGCGGCGGCGGGCTCAGCCTGATCGACGCCGAGGGCCTGCGCCCGCTCGGGCGGGAGGATCTCGGCTGGGACAATCACCTCGTCGCCATCGGCTGACGCCGGAGGTTCAGCCGACGTCGCGGCGCCCCGGAAGACCGCCTGCGGGGCGGCGCGGGCTCAGCTCTTCAGACCGTAGCGCGCCATCTTGTCGTTTAGCGTGCGCCGCGCCATGCCCAGCGCCGTGGCCGCGCGTTCGGTGTTGCCGCGCGCGCGTTCGAGCGCCGCGGCGATCTCGCGCGCCTCGAACTGGGCCACCCGCTCGGCCAGCGTGCCGGGCCGGTCGGCGAGATCCGCGGCCGGGCCGACGGTCTCGATCCCCAGCACCTGCCGCTCGGCGGCGAGCCGCAGCTCGCGCACGTTCCCCGGCCAGGCCCGCCGCAGGATCGCCTGCCGGCGCGCCGGATCCATCGGCGGCACCGGCCCGCCGTAGCGGCGCGCGGCCAGCGCCGCGTAATGGGCGAAGATCAGCAGCGCATCCTCGCCCATCGCGCGCAGCGGCGGCGTCTCGATCGCGGCGCCCGCCAGCCGATAGTAGAGATCGGCCCGGAACGCCCCCGCCTGCACCTGCGCCAGAAGATCCGCCTTGGACACCGCCACCACCCGCAGGTCCAGAGGCCGCAGGCGGTTCTCGCCCAGCCGCTCGACCGCCCGCTCCTCGAGCGCGCGCAGGAACTTCGCCTGGACGGCCGGGGGCATCGCCTCGATCTCGTCGAGGACCAGCGTGCCCCCCGACGCAGCCTCGAGCTTTCCGGCCCGCGCCGGACCGGCTCCGGGGAAGGCGCCCTCGGCATGGCCGAAGACCTCGGTCTCGAAATGGGCCTCCGACAGCGCCGCGCAGTTCAGCGCGACCAGCGGCCCCGCGGCGCGCGGGCTGCCCCGGTGCAGGGCGCGCGCGACCAGCTCCTTGCCTGTGCCGGTCTCGCCGGTCACCACCACGTCCACCGCCA
Source organism: Pseudomonadota bacterium (assembly GCA_049324535.1). Taxonomy (GTDB): domain Bacteria; phylum Pseudomonadota; class Alphaproteobacteria; order Rhodobacterales; family Rhodobacteraceae; genus JBMOOG01. The sequence continues at coordinate 120,690 of JBMOOG010000019.1, forward strand.
GCGGCGCCAGCGCGTCGATGCGCGCCCGCAGCGCCACGATCGCGGCGCTTTCGCCGAGGATCGCGGCGCCCGCCCGTTCCTGCACCACCGACTGCAGCCGCGCGATCTCGGACCGGGCCGCGCGCGACCGCAGCGCCCGGTCCAGCACCGCCAGAAGATGCGCCGCGTCGTAGGGCTTTTCGAGGAAATCCTCGGCCCCGGCCCGGATCGCCCGCACCGCGTGCGCCACGTCGCCATGCCCGGTCAGCACGATCACCGGAAGGTCGGGATCCGCCGTGCGCAGGGCCTCGACCAACGCGAAGCCGTCCATGCCGGGCATGCGCAGATCGGTCAGCACCGCCGCGGGCGTCTCGGTCGTGGTCGCGGCCAGCGCCTCGGCGGCGCCGGCAAAGGCGCGCGCGCGATGACCGCCCGCCCCGATCAGGTCGCAGAGCGCCGCCAGATGGTCGGCGTCGTCGTCCACCACGAAGACCGGCGCCGTCATTGCGCGGCCTCCGCGGCGCGGCTGGCGGGCAGCGTGACCCGCACCACGGTCCCCTCGTCGGGGGCCGACTCGATGTCGAGCCGCCCGCCGAACTCGGTCACGATCGCCTGCGAGATCGACAGGCCCAGCCCGAGCCCCTCGCCGGTCTTGGTCGAATAGAAGGGTTCGGTGACGCGGGCGAGATCCTCGGCCGGTATGCCCGGCCCGTTGTCGCGGACCGCCAGAACCACCCCGTCCGCGGTCTGCGCGATGCCAAGCCGCACCGCGCCCCCCGCGCGCCCCTCGACCGCATCGAGCGCGTTCAGCAGAAGGTTCACCAGCACCTGTTCCAGCCGCACGGCGCCCGCGCGCACCGGCACCGCACCCGGCGGCCGGTCCAGCACGGGGGCAAGGCCGAGGGCGCGCGCCCGCGGCTGGACAAGCTCGACCGCGCTCTCGGCGACGGCCGCCGCGTCGATCACGTCGAGGGCGCCCGAATCCTTGCGGGCAAAGCTCTTGAGATGCTTGATCGTGCGCTGCATCCGCCGGATGAGACCGCGCGCGGTCTCGATGCGCGCCCCCGTCGCCTCGGCGCCGGGCGGCAGCCCGATCTGCGCGGCGGCCAGCGTCGCCTCCATCGCGGCCAGCGGCTGGCTCACCTCGTGCACGATCGCGGCCGACATCCGGCCCAGCGCCGCCATCTTCTCGGAATGCACCAGCCCTTCCTGAGCCGCGCGCAGGCTGGCCTCGGTCTGGCGGCGGGCCTCGATCTCGCGCCCGAGCGCGGCGGTGCGCTCGGCCACCTTCCGTTCGAGAAGTTCCCCCTGGCGCAGCCGCAGGCGCAGGATCTGGGCGCGCTGGCGGCGCAGAAGCTCGACGCCGGTCGCCAGCGCGGCCGCCAGCGCCGCCCCGAGCGCCCAGGCCGCGGCCGCGGCATAAACCGGCGCGACCGGGGCCGCGGCGATGAGCCGCCAGTCGTCCGGCGCGACGCGCACCTCGCGCGCCCGCAGCGCCCCGCGGGCGCCGTCGGCCAGCGACGAGACGGGGCCCGCCACGCCAAGCGGCGGGCGGCTGGCCAGGTCCACCCCGTCATAGGTGCGCGCGGCGGTGATGCGGGCCACCGAGGCCGCATCGAGCGGGGCAAGCGGACGGTAGAGCCAGGAGGGCTCGGCCGAAAGGAACACCACCCCGTCCGCGTCGGCGATCGCCGTCGCCGCGCCGGCGCTGGTCCAGGCGGCCTGAAGCGGGCTCAGGTCCACCTTGACCACCATCACGCCCGAGGCCGCCCCGGCGCCGATGCGGGTGGACAGGAAGTATCCGGGCTGGCCGGTGGTGACGCCGATCGCGTAGAACCGGCCCTGCCCGGTCGCCATGGCATCGGTGAAGTAGGGCCGGAAGGCGTAGCTTTCGCCCACGAAACTGTCGGGCGTGTCCCAGTTCGAGGCGGCGATGGTCCGCCCCCAGGTGTCGAGCAGGTAGAGGTGGGACGCGCCAGACACCTCGGCCACGCCCGCAAGATAGCGGTTCGCGGCCAGAACGGCGCCGCCGTCCTGCGGCGCGGCCAGCGCGGCGAGCACGCGCGCGTCGCGCCCCGCGACCTCGGGCAGGTAGCGGAAGCGGCCGATCTCGCTTTCGACCGAGCGGCGGGTCAGGATCAGCGATTGGTCCAGCCGCGCGTCCAGCCCAGCGAGGCCAAGGTGGCGGGCGACCGCGAAGGCGAGGCCCGCCGCAAGGCAGGCCGCGAGCAGAAGTCCCGCAAGCGCGCGGCCGCCGCCCGTCATGGCGCGGCCTCGTCCAGCCGGTCGGCGACATGGGCGGCGATCGGGATCGCGGCGGTGGCCGCGGGCGAAGGCGCGTTGCCGACGTGCAGGACCGGGCCCTGACGCACGAAGAGGAAATCGTCGATCAGCCGCCCGTCGCGCGCCACCGCCTGCGCGCGCACCCCCGGCCGGTAGGGCGCAAGATCCGAAAGCGCGATCCGGTCGCAGTAGCGGCGCACCCGCGCCAGATAGGCCCGGCGCGAGACCGAGGCCAGGGATTCCGACAGAGCCGGGCCGAGGTTGCGCGCCAGCATCCGCCAGAACCCCGGCCAGGCCAGGCTGTCGGCCAGATCGCGGGCCGAGGGCCAGTGCCCGCCGTAGCCGTCGCGCCGGCTGGCCAGAACCGCGTTCGGCCCCACGGTGAATCCTCCGTCCAGCTTCCGTGTCAGGTGCACGCCCAGGAACGGGCGCGCCGGATCGGGCACAGGGTAGATCAGGTGGCGCACGAGGTCACCGGGCTGATGCAGGATGCGGTGGTATTCGCCCCGGAACGGCACGATGCGGAAATCGGGCCGCCCGCCGAAGGCCGCGAGCATCCGGTCGGCCCAGAGCCCGGCGCAGACCACCGCCCGCCCCGCCGCGATCGGCCCCGCGCGGGTCTCGATGCGCAGCCCGTCCGGGCCGACCCGGCCGCCCGTCACGGTCTCGCCCAGCCGCAGCATCCCGCCGCGCGCCACGAAGAGATCGGCCATCCGCGCCGCGACCTGCCCGTAATCGACGATGCCCGTCGCCGGCGACAGAAGCGCGGCCTGCGCGCGGATGTTCGGCTCGAGCCGGCGCGCCTCGGCCCCGGTGAGCCGTTCGAGGACGATCCCGTTCGCCTCGGCGCGGTCGGCCAGCGCCGCCATGCGCGCAAACTCGGACTCGGCGGTCGCCACGATCAGCTTGCCGCAGGTCTCGTGCGCAAGCCCGTGCTCGTCGCAGAAGGCCCGCGTCGCGGCGGCCCCCTCGCGGCAGAAGCGCGCCTTGAGGCTGCCGGGCGCGTAATAGACGCCGGCATGGATCACGCCCGAATTGCGGCCCGACTGGTGGCGGGCGACCGCGGCCTCCTTCTCGACCAGAAGGATGCGGTCGCGCGGGGTCCGGCGCTGCATCTCCAGCGCCACCGCAAGGCCGACGATGCCGCCGCCGACGATGACGGTGTCGGCGGTCGTCATCCCCCTGCCCCCGCGCAGGGCGCGATCCGTATCGCGGCGCCGGCGGCCGCGCCAAGCTCGCGGCAGGCGCCGTCCGCGCAGAGCCGCCAGCCCGCGCCCGTCGCGCCCGAGGCGGCGAGGTCGAGTTCGGGCACCGGAGGCCGGTCCGGCTCCCAGACCCACCAGCCCCCGACCAGCCGCGCGCCCTCGCCCGGCTCCATCCCCGCGCCCGATCCCCGGACCGCGGCGCGGACCAGCCGCAGGCCGCCCGCCTCGACCCGCCACTCCTCGCGCCACGGGATGCGCTCGACCGAATGGGTCCATTCGAGCGTGAAGGCGCCCGTCGCCAGATGCAGCGCCAGCGCGCCGACCGAGAGGCAGGCGCCGCTCATGCCGTCTGCGGCCGGCGCAGCCAGAGAAGCGCCCCGAAGGCCGCGACCAGGGCAAAGCCGATCTCGTCGGTCAGGGGCAGCGACGCCACCAGGGCAAAGGCCGCGGCCATCGCGAGGGCCCGCTCCCAGAGCGCGAGCGGTCGCCCGAGCCAGCCGATGACGGCCGCACCCCAGAGCGCCAGCGCGAGCGCCGCCTTGGCGACCACATAGAGCACCGCGGGCACGAAGCCGATCGCCTCGGCCATGGGATCGCCGGGCTGAAGCATCAGCGCCGGCGCATAGACCGCCATGAACGGGATCACGAACCCGGCCGCCGCGATCTTGACGGCCTGCATCGCGATCCTGAGGCCGCTTTCCTTCGCGATCGGCGCGGCGGCGAAACAGGCCAGGGCCACCGGCGGCGTCAGATCGGCCAGGATGCCGAAGTAGAAGACGAACATGTGGCTGACGATCAGCGGCACGCCCAGCGCCAGAAGCGCCGGCCCCGCGATCGACGAGGTGATGATGTAGTTGGGGATGGTCGGGATCCCCATGCCGAGCACGATGCAGGTGATCATGGTCAGCACCAGCGACAGGAAGAGGCTCGACTTGCCGACGCCCACGATGAACTGGCCGAAGGTGTTGGCGGCCCCGGTCAGGGTCATGGTGCCGATGATGACGCCCACCAGCGCGCAGGCGATGCCGACCGGAAGCGCGGTCTTCGCCCCCTCGGCCAGGCTGTCGCGGCAGAGCGCCAGCGTCGCGCGCCCGCCCTTGACAATCAGGTTCGCGGCGACGAGCGCGAGGATCGCGACCACCACCACGTTGACGCCAAAGCGGAAGAAGCCGGCCGCGACCACGCCGAGCGCGATCCAGAAGAGGATGCGGATCGCCCCCGCCGGCAGCCCCAGCGCCACCGTGCCGCCGAGGATCAGCATCACCGTCAGCGCCAGCCCGATGGTGCCGGCGTAAAGCGGCGTGAACCCCGAGAAGAGAAGCCACACCAGCACCGCGAGCGGCAGGATCAGGAACCAGCCCTCGCGCAGCGCGCGCGCCGGGCTCGGCAGATCGGCGCGCGCAAGGCCCGTCAGCCCCATGCGCCCGGCTTCGAGATGCACCATCCAGAAGACGCCGAGATAGTAGAGCAGCGCCGGGATGATCGCGGCCTTGACCACCTCGATGTATTCGACGCCCAGCGTCTCGGCCATGATGAAGGCGACGGCGCCCATGACCGGCGGCATGATCTGCCCGCCCATGCTGGCGGTGGCCTCGACGCCGCCCGCGAAGGCCGGGCGGTAGCCGAAGCGCTTCATCAGGGGGATGGTGAACTGTCCGGTCGTCACAACATTGGCGACACCCGACCCGGAGATCGTGCCCATCAGCCCCGAGGACAGCACCGCGACCTTGGCCGGCCCGCCCTGCCGGTGCCCGACCAGCCCCATCGAGACATCGGTGAACAGCTTGATCATCCCGGCCTTTTCCAGAAAGGCGCCAAAGAGGATGAAGAGGAAGATGTAGGTCGAGGACACATAGACGGGGATGCCGTAGATGCCCTCGGTCCCGTAGGCCATGTGGTCGATCACCTGCGCGAAGTCATAGCCGCGGTGGTTGAGCGGCGACGGCAGGTGCTGGCCGAAGAAGCAGTAGGCGAGGAAAAGGCCGGCGATGATCGGCAGCGCCGGCCCCATCAGCGCCCAGGCGGCGGCGAAGACCACGGCCAGCGCGATCACGCCCAGCACGGTGTCGGTGGGCGTCGGGTCGCCGGCGCGGAACAGCAGATCGGCGTAGTTGACCCACTGATAGGCCGCCACCGCCACCGAGGCCGCGGCCAGCCCCCAGGCAGCCGCCCGGACCGCTCCGGTCCGGCGGCGCGCCAGCGCCAGAAGCGGAAAGCCCAGAAGCCCCAGAAAGCCCACATGGACCGCCCGCACCACCTGGCTCGGCAGGTCGATCAGATGCGCGGCGGTGGCGATCTGGAAGGCCGAGAAGGCCACCGCGATCCAGAACAGGAGCCGGCCTTCGGCGGTGTGCGGGAAGCTTTCCGCCAGAGGATCGTGCAGCCCGAGGTCGGGCGCGTCCTTCGGCAGGTCGTGATGGTCGGGCTGCATGGTCTCTCTCCCCCGGGCGCGATGGGTCAGGCGGCACCGGCGGGCGCCGCCTGACCCGGTTTCGGCCAGAGCCGGTTACATCAGGCCCTTTTCCTTGAAGTAGCGCTCGGCGCCCGGATGCAGCGGCACCGGCATGCCCGCCAGCGCGTTCTCGAGCTTGATCGACGCGGCCGCCTTGTGCGCGGCCTCGAGCGTCGGCAGGTTCTCGAACATCAGCTTGGTCATCTGGTACACCGTCTCCTCGGGCACGTCCGCCGAGGTGACGAGGTAGTTCATCACCGACACCGTCGGCACGTCCTCGGTCTGGCCCTCGTAGGTGCCCGCCGGGATCACCGCGGCCTGGTAGGGCGCGCCGATCTTTTCCGCCACCTCGGCGGGGACCGCGACCATGGTCATCGGGATCGAGGTGCCGAGGTCCTTGAGCGAGGCCACCCCGAGACCGGCCGATTGCAGCGTGGCATCAAGCTGGCGGTTCTTCATCAGCTCGACCGACTCCGCGAAGGGCAGGTATTCGACCTTGCCGAGGTCGCCATAGCCCATGCCGGCCGCGGCCAGGATCGCCCGCGCGTTCAGTTCCGTGCCCGACTTCGCGGCCCCGACCGAGAGGCTCTTGCCCTTGAGGTCGGCCAGCGTCCTGATGCCGCTGTCGGTGGAGGCGGCGATCTGGATGTAGTTCGGATAGAGCGCCGCGATGCCGCGCACCTTGTCGAGCGGCGCCTTGAAGCCCGCGTCGGCGTTGCCCTCGGCGGCGAACTTCAGCGCGTCGCCCAGCGTGATCGCCACCTCGCCCTTGCCCTGCTGAAGCAGGTTGAGGTTCTCGACCGAGGCCTTGGTCGCCTGAACCTGCACCTTGGCGTCGGGCATGTTGGACGCGTAGATCTCGGACAGGCCGACGCCGATCGGGTAGTAGATCCCCGAGGTGCCGCCGGTCAGGATGTTGATGAACTGCTCGGCCCGCGCACCGGGAGCGGTGGCAAGCATCGCGCCGGCGACAAGCGCGCCGTACGCCAGAGTGATTCTGGACATGGTGTCTCCTCCTTGGGCCCGCACGCGGCTCTTGTCGGCCGGAGGCGGGAGCGGCCACAGGGTGACAAGGCCGGAGCGGCTTCGGAATGGAAAATCGTCACCGCGGAAGAGATTTTTCGCACGAACCCGCCGGACGCGGCGCGGATTTCCGCCACACGGGGGGTACACGGGGGATCACGGGCGGTCAGAGCCGGGCCGCGGTCGCCTCGACCTCGACGAGGAACTCGGGCCGGGTGAAGCCCGCGACGATCACCAGCGTCGAGGCCGGAAGCCGCACCGCGCCCGCCGCGGCCAGCCATTCGTCGCGCGCCTGCATGTAGGCGGCCATGTGGGCCCGGTCGGTGACGAAGGCCGAGAGCCGCACCACGTCGGCGGGTCCCATGCCCGCCTCGGCCAGGATCGCCGCGCAGTTGGCGAGGCACTGGCGCGCCTGGGCCAGCGCGCCCTCGGGCAGGGTGCCGTCCGGCGCGAGGCCGAGCTGGCCCGAGGTCAGCGCCAGCCGCGCGCCGGGCGGAATCTCGACGCCGTGCGCGTAGCGGCCGAAGGGGGGGCGGATGGCGGGCGGGTCGAGACTGCGCATGGGACGATTCGAGGCGGCGGGCTGTGCCGCCAGCATGAGCGTCGCCGAGCGGCCGGGCCAAGCGGAAAAGGCGCCGGACGGCGGCCGAACCCCGTCGCGGCAATGGACAGATGCCGCTTTTTGCAGCAGCATCCCGGAGATTTCGCCCATTGATCCGGCAGGTGCCACCGGACGCGGCAAATGCGGGATCGAGCGCTTTTCGCCGGGACCGGACAGGGCCGTAGGGTGACGACAGCGCGTAACAGACGCACCGACAGGACAACACGGAGGGAAACGATGACCAGGACACTGACCGCGGCGACTGCAATGGCGCTGGCCATGCCCGGCGCCGCACTCGCCAACGAGGCGGTCACCTTCGGCACCAACTGGCTGGCGCAGGCCGAACACGGCGGCTTCTACCAGGCGGTGGCCGATGGCACCTACGCAGCCTGCGGGCTCGATGTCACCATCGCCCCGGGCGGGCCGCAGGTGAACAACCGCGCGCTGATGCTGGCGGGCAAGATCGACTACAACATGGGCGGCAACCTTCTGGGCACCTTCAACGCCGCCGCCGAGGGCATTCCGGTCGTGGCCGTCGCCGCCGCCTTCCAGAAGGAACCGCAGGTCATCCTGACCCATCCGGGCAAGGCCAAGTCCTTCGAGGACCTCAAGAAGCTCAAGCTGCTGATCGGCGACGAGGGCTATGCCTCCTATTACCAGTGGATGATCAAGGCCTACGGCTTCACGCCGGAACAGCGCGAGGTCTACACCTTCAACCCCGCGCCGTTCATCGCCGACGAGAACCTCGGGATGCAGGGCTATCTCTCGTCCGAGCCGCTGATGGTCGAGAAGGAAGGCGGCTTCAAGCCTGACGTCTGGCTGATCGCCGATGCCGGCTATTCCACCTATTCGACGCTGATCGAGACCATGGCCGACACCATCGCGACCAAGCCCGATCAGGTGAAGTGCTTCGTCGATGGGTCGATCAAGGGCTGGTACAACTACCTCTACGGCGACAACGCGGCCGCCAACGCCATGATCAGGAAGGACAACCCCGACATGACCGACGAGCAGATCGCCTTCGGCATCGCGAAGATGAAGGAGGCGGGCATCGTCGACAGCGGGGACGCGCTGACCCTGGGCATCGGGGTGATGACCGAGGCGCACATCAAGGACTTCTTCGACAAGATGGCGGCGGCGGGCGTGGTGCCGGCCGATCTCGACTATTCGAAGGCGATCAACCTGAGTTTCGTGGGCAAAGGCGTGGGCATGGACCTGAAGAAACCCTGAGCCTGCACCGGCGGGGCGGGGCGACCTTATCCCGGCCCCGGACCGCCACCGAATGACCGGAAGTCGCCATGACGATCACCCGCCGTCCGATCCTGCCCCCGGCCGAGCGCCCGCGCGTGCTCGACATGACCGCCGTCGACAAGGTGTTCAACGGCGCCGTGGTGGCGCTGAAGGCGATGACCCTCGCCGTGCACGAAGGCGACTTCATCTCGCTTCTCGGCCCCTCGGGCTGCGGCAAGTCCACGGCGCTGCGCCTGATCGCGGGGCTGATGCACCCGACCGCCGGTCGCATCACCTGGGCGGGCGGCCAGCGCGAGGGCGACCTGGGTGTCGTGTTCCAGGAACCCACGCTCATGCCCTGGGCCACGGTCGCTCAGAACGTCTGGCTGCCGTTCCGGCTGCGTGGCGAAAGCTTCGTGTCCGCGCAGGACGAGGTGCTTCAGGCGCTGCGGCTGGTCGGGCTCGAGAAGTTCCGCGACGCCTACCCGCGCGAGCTGTCGGGCGGCATGAAGATGCGCGTCTCGATCGCGCGCGCGCTGGTCACGAACCCGCGCCTGATCCTGATGGACGAGCCCTTCGCCGCGCTCGACGAGATCACCCGCCACCGGCTGAACACCGACCTGCTGGAATTGCGCGCCAAGACCGGATCGACCGTGGTCTTCGTCACCCACTCGGTCTTCGAAAGCGTGTTCCTGTCCGACCGGGTGGTGGTGATGGCGGCGCGGCCCGGCCGGGTCGTGCGCGAAATCCCGGTGCCGGAACCCTATCCGCGCGGCGAGGATTTCCGCACCTCGGCCCGCTATGCGGAACTCTGCCGCGACGTCTCGGGCGCCCTGCACGAGGCGATGGGGGAAGCCGCATGAACGCGCTCGACCCCAGCCTCCCCGCCGCGCCCGCCCCGGCCGAGACCGTCCCGCCGATGGATGCGGAAGAGACCGCCCGCGCCCGGCGCCGGCAATGGGAGCGCCTCGGGCGCTGGCTCATGCCGGTCGTGACGCTGACGCTCGCGGTCTGGCTCTGGGACCGGGTCGTGGTCTGGAACCAGATCCCGCATTACATCCTGCCGGGGCCGGGGCTGGTGGTCGAGACGCTGGTCAAGGACTGGTCCATCCTCTTCGACGCGCTGCTGGTCACGCTGGCGATCACCATGATGGCGCTGGCGGTCGCGGTCCTCGGCGGGGTGGGGCTTGCCATCCTCTTCAACCAGAGCCGCCTGGCCGAGATGTCCTTCTACCCCTTCGCGGTCATCCTGCAGGTGACGCCGGTCGTCTCGATCGCGCCCCTGATCTTCATCTACGTGGACAACCGTCTGGCGGGGCTTCTGATCTGTGCCTGGATCGTGGCCTTCTTCCCGATCCTGGCCAACACCACGCTGGGGCTGAACTCGACCGACCACAACCTGCGCGATCTCTTCCGCATCTACGGCGCGACCCGCTGGCAGCGGCTGCGCTACCTGCAACTCCCGTCGGCGCTCCCCTATTTCCTGGGCGGGCTGCGGATCGCGGGCGGGCTCGCGCTCATCGGCGCGGTGGTCGCGGAATACGTGGCCGGCACCGGCGGCATCGGATCGGGCCTTGCGTTCCGCATCCTCGAGGCCGGCTACCGGCTGAACATCCCCCGCATGTTCGCGGCGCTGCTGCTCATTGCCGCGACCGGGGTGGTCATCTTCGCCGGGCTGTCGCTCCTGTCGCACCTGTTGCTGCGCAAGTGGCACGAAAGCGCCCTCAAGCGGGAGAGTTGATGGATTTTCGCGCTCTGCCCAGCGGCGACATCACTCTGACCAACCTCTCCGTTCCCGGCTGGCTTGCCGGACGCCCCGAGACCCTGACCCGGATCCGCCTCGCGATTTCGGGCGGGCGGATCGCGGCCGCGCCCTGCGGCACCGAGATCGACATGCAGGGCGCGATGGCCCTGCCCTGCTTCACCGACATGCACACCCATCTCGACAAGGGCCACATCTGGCCGCGGGCGCCGAACCCCGACGGCACGTTCATGGGCGCGCTGACGACGGTGGCCGCGGACCGCGCCGCCAACTGGCGGGCCGGGGATGTGCGGGCGCGGATGGACTTCGCGCTGCGCTGCGCCTACGCCCACGGGACGCGGGCGATCCGCACCCATCTCGACAGCATCCCGCCGCAGGACGCGATCAGCTTCGAGGTCTTCCGCGACATCCGCGCCGACTGGGCCGGGCGGATCGACCTGCAGGCGGCCTGCCTCGTCGGCATCGACGGGGTCTCGGCCGACGGCCCCTACCGGCAGACCGCCGATCGGGTGGCCGAGGCGGGCGGCGTCCTTGGCTGCGTCACCTACCCGGTGCCCGACCTGCGCGACCGGCTGCGCGCCGTCTTCCGGCTTGCCACCGAGCGCGGGCTGCCGGCCGATTTCCACGTGGACGAGACCGGCGATCCCTCGGTCGCAACCCTGCGCGTCATCGCCGAGACGGTTCTGGAAACCGGGTTCTCTGCCCCGGTCACGGTCGGGCACTGCTGCTCGCTCGCCGTCCAGCCCGAGCCCGAGGCGATGGCGACGCTCGATCTGGTGGCGAAGGCGGGGCTCAATGTCGTGAGCCTGCCGATGTGCAACCTCTACCTTCAGGACCGCACGCCGGGGCGCACCCCGCGCTGGCGGGGGGTGACGCTCGTGCACGAGATGCGGGCGCGCGGCATCCCGGTGAGCTTCGCCTCGGACAACACCCGCGATCCGTTCCACGCCTTCGGCGACATGGACATGGTCGAGGTGATGCGCGAGGCCACCCGCATCGGCCATCTCGACCACAGCCCGGACTGGAGCCGCGCCTTCCTCGACACGCCCGCCCGCGCCTGTGGCTTCGCGCCCCCCTCGCTCGCCCCCGGCGCCCCGGTTGATCTGGTGCTCTTCCGCGCGCGGACCTGGAACGAGCTCTTCGCCCGCCCGCAGTCCGACCGGATCGTGCTGCGGCAGGGGCGCGCCATCGACCGGACCCTGCCGGACTACCGTGAACTCGACCCGCTGATGGACCTGACATGACCGACATCGCCGCCGCCAAGGCCGCCCTTTCGCATCTCGAACTCGACGAGAATCCGGCCTCGATCCGCGCGAAAAGCCGCGACTTCTTCTGGTATTCGCCGGTGCTGAAGGCGCGCATGGACCATCTGTGCGCCGACTTCGTAGTCGCGCCCCGATCCGAGGCCGAGGTGATCGAGGTGCTGGCCACCTGCCATGCCCACAAGGTGCCGGTGACGGTGCGCGGCTCGGGCACCGGCAATTACGGGCAGGCGATGCCGCTTGCGGGCGGCTGCGTGCTGCACATGAAGAACATGGACAAGGTGCGCGCGATCGCGCCCGGCCGGGTGATCGCGGAACCGGGGATCGTGCTCAAGGATCTCGACGCGCAGACCCGCGCCCAGTCCGGGCAGGAACTGCGGATGTTCCCCTCGACCCACGCCGCCGCGACGCTCGGCGGCTTCATCTGCGGCGGCTCCGGCGGCGTGGGGTCGGTGCGCTGGGGCGCGCTGCGCGACCTCGGCAACATCATCCGGCTGCGGGTGGTGACGATGGAGGCGCAGCCGCGGGTGCTCGAATTCCGCGGCCAGGACCTGGCGCGCGTGAGTCACGCCTACGGCACCAACGGCGTGGTGACCGAGATCGAGATGCCGCTCGCCCCCGCATACGACTGGGTCGGCGTCTTCGTCGCCACCCCGGACTTCGACACCGCGATGTGCATGGGCGCCGATCTGGCCGACGAGGACGGCATCCTGGTGAAGCTCGTCTCGGTCTACGAGGATCCGATCGCCCAGGACTATTTCCAGCGCGTGGCGCCGCAGATGCGCCCGGGCGAATCGCTTCTGGGCCTGATGGTCGCGCCGCAGTCGATGGACGGCTTCGCCGATTTCCTGGCGCGCTGGCCCTCGGCGCGTGGCCTCTTCCGGTCGGACGCGCACGACTGGGCCCGCGACCCCGGCCCGGTCTACGAATACGGCTGGAACCACACCACGCTGCGGGCGCTGAAGGTCGATCCGTCGATCACCTACCTTCAGGTGCGCTACGCCGGGCCCGACTTCCTCGACCGGATCCGCGCCGTGCGCGCCGAGTTCGGACCCGAGCTCATGCAGCACCTCGAGGTGATGCGCGAGCATGGCCGGACGATCTATGCGGGCCTCACGCTCGTGCGCTTTTCCACCGAGGCGCGGCTCGACCAGATCGTGAAGCGCCACGAGGAGCTCGGCGCGATGATCTTCAACCCGCACCGGATGACGCTCGAGGAAGGCGGACGCCAGAACACCGACGCGCGCCAGCTTGCCTTCAAGCGCGAGGCCGACCCGCAGGGCCTGCTCAACCCCGGCAAGATGATCGCCTGGGACGTGGCCAACTGGGACTATCGCGGCGTCTACACCTACGCCGGGATGCGCCAGCCATGAGCGCGCGCCGGACTGTCGCGGCCGGGGGCGGCCTGCCCCCGGACCCCCGGGGGTATTGGACCGAAGAAGAAGGAGGCCGCGCCTTTCCGCCGGCAGACCCCTCCCCGCCGGAGGCCTCCGCCGCCGGCCGCGCGCGCGGCGGGGTGGCGTGATGCGCGCGCTCGTGCTCTTTGCCCATCCCTGCCCCGAGAGCTTCTCGGCCGCCCTGCACGCCGCCGTGGTCGGCAGCCTGCGCGGACGCGGCTGGGAGGTGGACGACTGCGACCTGAACGCCGAGGGCTTCTCGCCGGTGCTGACCGAGGCGGAGCGGCGCGGCTACCACGCGGTCGGCGCCAACATCGCCCCGGTCGCGCCTTACGTCGAGCGGCTGCGGGCGGCCGAGGCGCTGGTGCTGGTGTTTCCGGTCTGGAACTTCGGCTATCCGGCGATCCTGAAGGGGTTCTTCGACCGGGTGTTCCTGCCCGGCGTGTCGTTCCGGCTCGAAGGCGGCAAGGTGGTGCCGAACCTCACCCATGTGCGCCGGCTGGCCGCCGTGACCACCTATGGCGGCAGCCGGCTCCGGGCGATGCTGGCGGGCGACCCGCCGCGCAAGGTGGTGACGCGGGCGGTCTGGCACGTGACCCGGCCCGAGAAGACCCGCTATCTGGCGCTGTACGACATGAACCGCGCGGACGAGGCGAAACGGCGGGGGTTCCTCGCCCGGGTCACCCGCGCGATGGAGACCCTCTGATGCGCGCGCTCGTCGTCTATTGCCACCCCTGCCGCGAGAGCTTCACGTCGGCCGTCCGCGATCTGGTGATCGCGAAGCTTGCCCGCGCCGGGGCCGAGGTGCGGCTGCACGATCTCTACGCGCAGGGCTTCCATCCGGCGCTGAGCTGGGCCGAGTGGAAGGGGTATCTGGACACGCCGGCGAACCGCGCCGAGGTCGAGGCCGAGGTGGCCGACATCCAGTGGTGCGACACGCTGATCTTCGTATACCCGACCTGGTGGTACGGGCTGCCGGCGATGCTGAAGGGCTGGCTCGACCGGGTGCTTCTGCCGGACGTGGCCTTCCTGATGCCCGATGCTGCCAACCGCACCATCCGGCCGGGGCTGCGCCACATCACCCGGCTTGGCGTCTTCACCACCGGCGGGGCGAGCCGATGGCTTACCTGGCTGGTCGGCGCGCCGGGCAAGCGCACGCTGATGCGGGGGGTGGGGCTTCTGTGCAAGCCGGGCAAGCGCACCGCCTTCGCCATGCACTACCTTATGGACAGTTCCACGCCCGAAAGCCGCGCCCGCCACCTGGAACGGGTCGCCCGCCAGATGGACCGGCTGATCGGCCCGGTCCCGGTCCGCCAGCCCGAGGAGATCCCGTCATGAGCCGCCGTCTCGACTGGGCCGAGTACCGCGCCCCCGAGTTCCGCGACATCGACCCGATGCGGGTGATCGCGGTCCTGCCGACGGCGGCCATCGAGCAGCACGGGCCGCATCTGCCGGTGGGCACCGACACGCTGATCGCCGAAGGCATGCTGGCCTCGCTGCGCGCGGCCTGCCCCGAGGATCTCGACCTGCGCATCCTGCCGGTGCAGGCGGTGGGCAAGTCGAACGAGCATCTCTGGGCGAAGGGCACGCTCACGCTGTCGGCCGAGGCGGCGCTGAAGGCCTGGGTCGAGATCGGGCTGTCGGTGGCGCGCGCCGGGGTGCGCAAGATCGTGGTCGTCAACAGCCACGGCGGCAATCTCGACCTGGTGTCGATCCTGACCCGCGAGCTGCGGGTGCGCGCCGGAATGCTGGCGGTCAAGTGCCAGTGGACGGGTTTCGGCCATCCCGAAGGGATGTATCCGCCGCGCGAGCTGGCCTTCGGCATCCACGGCGGCGATGTCGAGACCTCGCTCATGCTGCATTTCCGGCCGGACACGGTGGACAGGGACGCGGCGCGCGACTTCGCCTCCTCGGCCGAGGGGGCGGCGATCCCGCCGACCGGCCCCCTGTCCTACGGCTGGATCGCGTCGGATCTCAATCCGGCGGGCACGGTGGGCAATGCGGCGGCCGCGACGGCGGAGAAAGGGCGCGCCACCGCGGCGCATCAGGTCGCGGGATTCATCGGGCTCTTGCGCGCGGTGGCGGCCCATCCGCTGGACGGATTCGCGCCGGTGCCGGGCTGAGGGTGCCGGGCGGAGGGCCGGGCGGAGGGCCGGGGCCGCCCGCCCCGGACCCCGGGGGTATTTCTGCAAAGAAGAAGTGGCCGGTCAGCCGTGGCGGCGCCGCACCGTCGCCGGCCGGCCCGGCAGCGACAGCCGCGCATCGTCGCGGGCGCCTTCGGCCACCACCTTGCCCCTGGCGACGACCCAGAGCCTGCGGGCGCGCAGCCGCA
Organism: Pseudomonadota bacterium; assembly: GCA_049324535.1. Lineage (GTDB taxonomy): Bacteria > Pseudomonadota > Alphaproteobacteria > Rhodobacterales > Rhodobacteraceae > JBMOOG01. The sequence continues at coordinate 136,216 of JBMOOG010000019.1, forward strand.
GCGCCTCAGTCGGCGTGCCCGCGTCGAGCACCACGAGGCTTGCCCGGCAGCCGGGCGCGAGGCCGTAGTCCTGAAGCCCCATGATCCGGGCGTTGGTCTCGGTGACCATGGTGAAGCAGCGCGCCATTTCCGCCGGGTGGGTCATCTGCGCGACATGCAGCCCCATGAAGGCCACGTCGAGCATGTCGGCCGTCCCGAGGCTGTACCAGGGGTCCAGAACGCAGTCCTGGCCCCAGCCGACCGGGATGCCGAGCGCCTGCATCTCCTTGACCCGGGTCAGGCCCCGGCGCTTCGGGTAGCTGTCGTGGCGGCCCTGGAGCGTGATGTTGATGAGCGGGTTCGGGATCGCGGTCATGCCGCTTTCGGCGATGAGCGGCAGGAGCTTCGAGACGTAGTAGTTGTCCATCGAATGCATCGAGGTGAGGTGGCTTCCGGCCGCGCGGCCGCCCAGACCGTGCCGCGTCACCTCGCGCGCCATGGTTTCCACATGGCGGCTCATCGGGTCGTCGGTCTCGTCGCAGTGGACGTCCCACATCAGCCCGCGCTCGGCCGCGATGCGGGCGAGATCGCGCAGGCTTTCGGCGCCTTCCTCCATGGTGCGCTCGAAATGCGGGATGCCGCCGACCACATCGACGCCCCGGTCGAGCGCGCGAATGAGGTTCGCGCGCCCGTTCGGCGCGCGGTAGAGCCCGTCCTGCGGAAAGGCCACCAGCTGCAGGTCGATCCAGGGCGCGACGCGGGCCTTGACCTCGAGCATGGCCTCGACGCCCCGCAGATGGTCGGGGGTGGTGTCGACATGGGTGCGGATCGCCAGAAGCCCCTGGCTCACCGCCCAGTCGCAATAGGCCATGGCGCGGTCCACCATCGCGTCGACGGTGGCGATGTCGCGCAGCTCGCCCCAGAGGCTGATGCCTTCGAGGAGCGTGCCCGAGGCGTTCACCCGCGGCAGGCCGTAGGAGAGCGTCGCGTCCATGTGGAAATGCGGATCGACGAAGGGCGGCGCGACCAGATCGCCGGTCGCGTCGATGACGCGGCCCGCCCCGGCCTCGATCCGCGGCTCGACCGCGACGATGGTCCCGCCGCGGATGCCGATGTCGGCCACGCGGCCGTCGGGCAGCGTGCCCCCCTTGACGATGAGATCGAACATCAGCGTTCTCCCTTGCGGTAGGGCACCATCAGCGCCGCCGGCACCGAGGCGCGGCGCGACATGGCGATGAGGGCGAGGATCGACAGCGCATAGGGCGCCATCAGGAAGATCTGGTAGGGCACCTGCGCGCCGAGCGGCGTCTGCTGGAGCCGGACCTGAAGCGCGTCGAAGGCGGCGAAGAGAAAGGCGCCGATCACCGCCTTGCCGGGCCGCCAGGCGCCGAACACCACAAGCGCGATCGCGATCCAGCCGCGGCCGTTGACCATCTCGAAGAAGAAGGACGAGAAGGCCGAGAGCGTGAGGAACGCGCCGCCCACCGCCATCAGCCCCGAGCCGACGATGACCGCACCCATGCGCAGGCCGGTCACCGAGAGCCCCTGCGCCGCGACCGAGGCGGGGTTCTCGCCCACCGCGCGGATCGCGAGGCCGAGGGGCGTGCGGTAGAGGACGAGGGCCGTCAGCCCCGCCACCGCGAAGGCCAGGTAGGTCATCGCGGTCTGGGCGAAGAAGGCCGGGCCGATCAGCGGGATCGCGGACAGGCCGGGGATCGGCAGCGGCGCGAAGGGGGTGATCTTCGGCGGGCTGGTGACCTCGGGCAGCGCCAGGCGATAGGCGAAATAGGCGGTCGAGGTCGCAAGCAGCGTGACCCCGAGTCCGACGACATGCTGCGAGAGCCCGAAGGGCACGGTGAGCGTCGCGTGCAGAAGCCCGAAGAGCGCGCCGGCCGCGAAGGCCGCCGCGACCCCGGCCCAGAGCCCGAAGCCCGCATAGACCGTCATCCAGCCGGCGAAGGCACCGATCACCATGATCCCCTCGATCCCGAGGTTGAGGACGCCGGCGCGTTCGCAGATCAGCTCGCCCATCGTGGCGAAGATCAGGGGCGAGGCGATGCGCACCATCGCCGCCCAGAAGCTTGCCGACAGGAGGATGTCGAGGATCTCCATCAGTCCCTCACCACCCGGAACCGGGTCAGGAAGAGCGCGAGCACCATGTAGAGGAGCGCCGAGGCGAGGAGCATGTCGGCGATGTAGGAGGGCACGCCGGCCGAGCGGCTCATGGCGTCGGATCCGACGAAGATGCCGGCCACGAAGAGCGCCGAGACGACGACGCCCAGCGGATTGAGGAGTGCGAGCATGGCGACGATGATCCCCGAATAGCCGAAGCCGGGCGACAGATCGAGCGTGAGGTTGCCCTTGAGCCCCGCCACCTCGGAAAAGCCCGCAAGCCCCGCAAGCCCGCCCGACAGAAGCGCCGTCTGCACCAGCACCCGGTTGACCGGGATGCCGGCAAAGCGCGCGGCCTGCGCATTCTCGCCCACCGCCCGGATCGCGAAGCCGATGGTGGTGCGGGTCAGGATCACCCAGACCACCACCGCCGAAAGGATCGCAAGGCCGAAGCCCCAGTGAAGCCGCAGCCCCTCGACGATGCGGGGCAGCCGCGCCTCGGGGATCAGCGCCGCCGACTTGGGCCAGCCCATGCCCATCGGGTCCTTGAGCGGCCCCTCAAGGAGCATCGAGACGAAGAGGAGCGTGATGAAGTTCAGAAGAAGCGTCGTCACCACCTCGTCGACCCCCATGCGGGTCTTCAGAAGCACCGGGCCGAGCAGCATCAGCGCGCCCGCCAAAAGCGCCGCCAGCGCCAGCAACGGCAGGAGCGCCCAGGCCGGCCAGCCGAGCGCCCCGGTGCCCAGAAGCACCGTGACCAGCGCGCCGGCGTAGAGCTGCGCCTCGGCCCCGATGTTCCACAGCTTCGCCCGGAAGGCGACCGCCACGGCGAGCCCGGTGAAGATCAGCGGCGTTGCGCGGTTCAGCGTCTCGAGAAGCGCGAACTTCGACCCGGCGGCGCCCTTGAGGATCAGCCCGAGCGTCGCGAAGGGGTTGGCGCCCGCGATCAGGGCGAGCCCCGACCCGGTGACGACGGTCGCGGCCAGCGCCAGCGCCGGCAGACCGTAGCGGCGCGCCGCCGAGGGGTTCGCGATCGGCTCAAGCCGCATGGCTGCCCTCGTCGAAGCCGCCGCCGGCCATCCAGTGGCCGAGATCGGCCGCGGTCATCGTGCCCCGCGCGAAGGGGGGCGACAGGCGGCCTTCGCTCATCACGTGAAGGACATCCGACAGGGCCATGATTTCATCCAGATCCTCGGAGATCAGCAGCACCGCCGCCCCCGCGTCGCGCGCCGCGATCAGGCGGTTGTGCACGTAAGTCACCGCGCCGATGTCGAGCCCGCGCACCGGCTGGTTGGCGAGGATGATCCGCGGCGCGGATTCGAGCGCGCGCCCGAGGATGAGCTTCTGCATGTTGCCGCCGGACAGGAGCCGGATCCGCGCCTCGGGCCCCGGGCAGCGCACGTCGTAGTCGGCGATGATGCGGCGGGCATGGTCCTCGATGGCCCGCCAGTCCATCCAGCCGCGCCGCGAATAGGGCGCCTTGTCATAGGTTTCCAGAACGGCGTTCTCGGCCAGGGTGAAGTCGGCGATGGCGCCGGTCCTGTGCCGGTCCTCGGGGATGCGGCCGATGCCGTGCGACAGCGCGACGCGGGGCGTCCAGCGCGGCGGATCGAAGGCCCCGATCCGGAGCCGCCCCTCCGACGGCGTGACCAGCCCCGAGATCAGGTCGGCAAGCGCCGCCTGCCCGTTGCCCGACACGCCCGCAAGCCCGGTGATCTGGCCGGCGTGCAGGCTCAGGTCCACCCGCCGCAGGCCGGTGCGCGTTCCTTCCGCGGGGGTCGAGACCTGCGACAGCGTCAGGAGCGCCGGCCCCGGCGCGCGCGGCTCGAGCCGCGGGGGCGTCACCTCCGACCCGACCATCATCGCGGCGATGCGCCGGGGGTCGGTGTCGGCCACGGCGACCTCGTCCACCTTGCGGCCATGGCGCAGGATCACGACGCGCGCGGCGATCGCCATCACCTCGTGCAGCTTGTGGCTGATGAAGATCACCGACAGGCCCTGGGTGACCGCGCGGCGCAACGTGGCGAAGAGCGCCTCGGCCTCCTGCGGGGTCAGCACGGCCGTCGGCTCGTCGAGGATGAGAATCCGTGCCTCGCGCCAGAGCGCCTTGAGGATCTCGACCCGCTGGCGTTCGCCGACCGACAGCGTGGCGACCCGGGCATCGGGATGGACCGCCAGCCCGAAATCGCGCGACAGCGCCTCGATCCGGGCGCGCGCCGCGGCCAGCCCCAGCCGCGGGGCGAAAAGCCCGCGGGTGCCCAGAAGGATGTTCTCGGTCACGGTCAGGTTGTCGGCCAGGGTGAAATGCTGGTGCACCATGCCGACTCCGGCCGCGAGCGCCGCGCGCGGCTGGCCGGGCGGCAGCGTCCGCCCGAAGACCTCGACCGTCCCGGCGTCGGCCGTGTACTGGCCGAAGAGGATGTTCATCAGCGTGGTCTTGCCGGCGCCGTTCTCGCCCAGAAGCGCGATCACCTCGCCGCGCCGCAGCTCGATGTCGATGCCGTCATTGGCCACGAGCGCGCCGAAGCGCTTGGTGATGCCGGCAAGGCGCAGGACCACGTCCTGCGCCAGCCCGTCCGGGTGGGTCACGACGCCTTTGGCTCGTTGTCGTCGATGGCGACGGTGAAGCTTCCGTCCATGATCCCCGACTGGCGCTGCGCGACGAGATCAAGCGCCGTCTGCGGCACCTTGCCCTCGAAGGTGCCCATGGGCGCCAGCGAGCAGCCGCCCGCCTTCATGAAGGAATAGACCCCGTAGTTGTCGGCGGTGAAGGCACCGGCGGCCACCTTCTCGATCGCCGCCTGAAGCGTCGGCTCGAAATGCCAGAGCGCCGAGGCCACCACCGTGTCGGGATAGTCCGCCTGGGTGTTGATGACGTTGCCGATCGACAGCACGCCGCGTTCCTTGGCCGCGTCCGACACGCCGAAGCGTTCGGCATACATCACGTCCGCCCCGGCGTCGATCATCGCAAAGGCCGTCTCCTTGGCCTTGGGCGGGTCGAACCACGACCCGATGAACGACACCTGGAACCGGATGTCCTTGTTCATCTCGCGCGCGCCGGCCATGAAGGCGTTCATCAGCCGGTTCACCTCGGGGATCGGGAAGCCGCCGACCATGCCGATGTTGCCCGACCTGGTCATCGCGCCGGCGATGATCCCCGACAGGTACGATGCGTCCTGGATGTAGTTGTCGAAGACCGACAGGTTCGGCAGAGCCGGGTCGGGCATGAAGGACGAGCCCATCAGGAAGGCGACGTTCGGATAGTCCTTCGCCACCTCGCGCGCTTCCTGCTCGACACCGAAGATCTCGCCGACGATCAGCTGCGCGCCGCCCTCGGCGTATTCGCGCATCACGCGCGGATAGTCGGTGTTGGCGGTGTTCTCGCTGAAGGTGTACTCGATCTGGCCGGCGGCCTTGGCGGCCTCGGCCGCGGTGTGGATGCGGCTCACCCACTGCTGCTCGACCGGCACGGTGTAGATGCCGGCGGTCTTGATCGGACCGGCGGCGCGGGCAAGACGCCCGCCGAGGCCGGTGGCCGCCAGGGCGGCGGCGCCGGTGGCAAGCATGCGCCGCCGGGTCAGCGCGGGCGCGTGTCTGAGGATCATGTCATGTCTCCCTGTGTTCTCGTCGGATTGTTTTTTATCAAACGGTAAACATCGCGCAGATTCGCCACAAGTCCCGCCTTTGCGGCCGTCGCGGCCCCAGCGCCGGCGCCGGGCGCCCACCGAACGGGCGGAATGCCCGACCATGCGGCAGGGGAGCACCGGCCCGCCGCTGCGTTCGGGGGCGCGGCGCGGCCGCCGGGTGGGGCGGGTGATTCTGGTGCGCCGGGCGGGATTCACGCCCGCGGAGGGTCGGATTCGCCCTCCGTCCGGGGGCGCAGGCGGGCTGGAAAGGCCGGAAAGGGTGCCATCAACACACTGTTTCCTCCGGTCGCGCGTAAAATCGGGACGGCTGGCTGCGGATCACCACCTGTCTAAATGGACATGTCCGACCTTTCGAGCGGTTTACAATTAACCGTCCTTAATCGCGGCGCATCGCGTTTTGCACAGGTCAGGCGCCGCAATTGTTTCCGGAATGCGGCCGTTCGCGCCGCGTCAGCCGCTCAACCGGGCCGGACATTCCGGATTTGCACCACAATTTAAGGACTTCACAGCCGGTCGGAACGGGATTAACACGCCGCTTACCAAAGGTGCCGCTGGGCAATGGTGGGAACGCCCGGCGGATTTGAAGAGTGTGTTGTTGAAGTCGTTTCAAGGGTGCTGGCCGAGTGATTGGGGTTCGGCCTTAGGTGTGTGGTGGAGGGCGGCCGGGGTTTTTAAATTCCCCGGCCAACCCTAATAGGCGGAATTGCCGCCGCAATTAAAGATCGAAATGTTATGACCGGAATTGTGCAAGGTTCAGGCCAGAGTTCAGGCCAAGTCGGCGACCGCTCCATGGTGGAGCCGGCCCTCATCGCTCTCGGTCGCCGACCCGGCGTCGGCCCCCGCACCGACGAGCTCTGGCGTCTTCCCGGCTTCTGCTGGAATGCCCGCGTGACCACCTCGTTCGGCGACATGCCCGTGCAGGGGCTGCGCCTGCGCGACCCCCTGCGCGGCCCGCAGGGTGACCTTGCCCCGGTGGCCTGGCTCGACCAGGTCCATCTGGACGAGGATTTCCTGCACTACTACCCCGACTCGCAACCGGTGGTGATCCGGGCCGGCGCGCTCGGTCCGGGCCGGCCGAAGGCGGACCTGACCGTCTCGCCCGCCCAGAGGATCAACGTGAGCCCCACTCCCTTCGGGCAGGATCTGCGCCCCGCGCGCGACCTGACCGGGCGTCCGGGGGTGCATCGTGCGGCCAGCACCGGGCTGACCTACTACCTCTTCCACTGCGGCCGGCCGACGACGGTCCTGGTCGAGGGCATCGCCCTGCCCGTCCAGCCCTGACCGGGCCGGGCCGGGCCGGGCCTGCGGCCGCGCGCGTGCCCCCTTGCGCGACACCGCGCTTGCCGTAAACAGGGCCCACACAAACGGGGGCCCTGATGGAACGCGCGATCGAACGCCTGCTCTTTGCCAGCCGCTGGCTGATGGCGCCGATGTATCTCGGACTGGTAGGGGCGCTCCTGATCCTTCTCTACAGCTTCGTGATGGAGCTGGTGCACATCGTCGCGACGGTGCCGTCGATGACGGTGGACAATGCGGTGCTGGGCGTTCTGGCGCTGATCGACCTGAGCCTCGCCGGCAACCTCGTGCTGATCGTGATCTTCTCGGGCTACGAGAACTTCGTGTCGCGCATGAACAACGCCGACCACGAGGACCGCCCGGACTGGCAGGACGAGGTGGACTTCTCGGGCCTGAAGCTGAAGCTGGTGGCGTCGATCGTCGCGATCTCGGGGATCCACCTGCTCAAGGTGTTCATGGACGTCGCGAAATACGACGAGACCAAGATCTTCTGGCTGGTGGTCATCCACCTTGTGTTCGTGGTCTCGGGCGTCCTGCTGGCGGCCATGGACTGGATCACCAACAACGCGAAGGCCCAGAAGAAGGCGGCGGGTTACGACAAGTCGGCCTGATCGTCGCGGTCCCGGGCCGGCGGCCGGCCGCGAAAGCCGGTGGCCACGACGAATTTCTCGGAACTGTCCGACCGGCTTGCCGGGGGCTTGACGTTGGTGACCTTGGTGAAGGCGCGCTTCAGCATGGTCTGCAGGCTCGCCTCGGCGCCGCCGGCCAGCACCTTCGCGACGAAGGTTCCCCCCTCCTCGAGCACGTCATAGGCGAATTCCGCCGCCGCCTCGCACAGCGCGATGATGCGCAGATGGTCGGTGGCCTTGTGGCCCGACGCGGCCGCCGCCATGTCCGACATCACCACGTCGGCCTTGCCGCCGAGCCAGGCCTTCACCCGCTCGTCGGCACCGTCCTCGAGAAAGTCGAGCTGATGGATCTCGGCCCCGGCGATCGGATCGACCGCCTGCAGGTCGATGCCCAGCACGCGGCCCACCCGCTTGCCGGACTTCTCAGCCAGCGCGTTCACCCGCTGCACGGCGACCTGGCACCAGCCGCCGGGCGCGCAGCCCAGATCGACGACCCGGGCCCCCGGCACCAGAAACCGGAACTTGTCGTCCAGTTCGAGGATCTTGTAGGCGGCGCGGCCCCGGTAGCCTTCCTTCTTGGCTCGGATCACATAGGGATCGTTGAGCTGCCGCTCAAGCCAGAGCGTCGACGACAGCTTGCGCCCCTTGGCGGTCTTGACGCGCACCCGCAGGTCGCGCGCGCCGCGCCCCGAGCTGTTGCCTGATGGTGTCTTCGCCATGGTTCCGATCCGTCGCCGCTGCCGACCAGATAGAGAGACCGGGCGCCGCCCACAACCCTCTCAGATCGGCCCGTCCTCCAGAACGCCGTCCGCCGACATCTGCGCGTAGAGCAGCCCCTCGCGCAGGCCGCGGTCCGCGACCGACAGCCGGTCGGTCGGCCAGATGCGCATCAGCGCCTGCAGGATCGCCGCGCCCGACATGATGAGGGCGTGCCGGTCGCGCCCGATGCGCGGGTCCACGCGCCGGCCTTCCGGGCCGAGCGCGAGGTAGTCGCGGATTACCCGGTCGATCTGGTCCGAGGTCATGCGCAGGCCGTCCACCTTGGTGCGGTCGTAGCGCTTCAGCCCGAGGTGGCTGGCCGCGACCGTGGTGACGGTGCCCGAGGTGCCGATGATCTGGAACCCCTCGCGCGGCTGGCTGGCGTTGTAGGGCGAGAAGTCCGCGAGCTTTTCCTCGAAATACCAGCTCATCAGCGCGAATCGCGCGGCGTCGTCCTCGACGTCGGTGAACTGGTCGCGCAGCGTCGCGACCCCGAGCGGCACCGAGATCCAGTCCACCACCCGCGCCGCCGCGAACGGCCCCGCCGGCGCGTTGAAGCCCGCGTGCAGCCGCATGATCGCCCGCGGTCGTTCGGCGCGCGGCACCGCCGACAGGTCGATCCAGACCAGCTCGGTCGAGCCACCGCCGATATCGACGACCAGAAGCTGTTCGGTCCGGGTCGAGACCAGCGGCGCGCAGGAAATGACCGCCAGCCGCGCCTCTTCCTCGGGCGGGATGATCTCGAGCGACAGCCCGGTCTCGCGCCGCACCATGCGCAGGAAGTCGGCGGCGTTGCGCGCGCGCCGGCAGGCTTCGGTTGCGACCAGGCGCATGCGGGTGACGCCATGCTCCTCGATCTTGCGACGGCAGATCTGGAGCGCCTGGACGGTCCGCCCCATCGGGGCGCGCCCGAGCCGACCCGAGGCCTCGAGCCCCTGGCCCAGCTGGACCGCCTTGGAAAAGCTGTCCACGACATGGAACTGACTGCCCTTCGGCTGGGCAATCAGCATCCTGCAACTGTTCGTCCCGAGGTCCAGCGCCGCATAGAGTTGCGCCGGGTCGGGCTTGGTGCCGGGCGGCTCGACCGCTTTCGGGAACGCGTCCGCAGCACCGGGACGCTTGGGCGTCATATCGCACGCCCTCCGATATCAAGTTGTCGCCAGACTATCGCCGACCGCGATCACGATCAAGGCAACCCGTGGCGCGGGGCGATCACGGCGGCGGGATGAACTCGTCCCGGTCGCCCACCGGCAGGTCGAAACGCCCGTCGCCCCAGCCGCCCCCGGCCGCGCCCCGCGCCCAGTCCGCCTTGGCCTCCTCGATCCGCTCGCGCGAGGACGCGACGAAGTTCCACCAGATGTAGCGCGGCCCGCCCAGGGTCTCGCCGCCCAGGATCATCAGCCGCGCGCCCTGCCCGCCCGCGCGCACCGCGATGCGGTCGCCGGGACGCAGCACCATCATCCGCCCGGCCTCGAAGTCCTGGCCGGCGATGGTGACCGACCCCTCGAGCACGTAAAGCCCCCGGTCCTCGTGGTCGTCGGGCATCGGGAAGGCCGCGCCCGGCGCCAGCGCCACATCGGCGTAGAACGTGTCCGAAAACAGCGTCGCCGGCGCGGTCTGCCCGTAGGCGCGGCCGAGAATCAGCCGCAGCCGCACGGCCGCGTCCTCGATCACCGGCAGGGCGGCCTTGCCGTGATGCTCGAACATCGGGGCGCGCTCCTCCTCGTGTTCGGGCAGCGCCACCCAGGTCTGGATGCCGAAGAGCGCGTGCGGCCCCCGCCGGCCTTCGGGGCTGGTGCGTTCGGAATGGGTCACGCCGCGCCCGGCCACCATCCAGTTCACCGCCCCCGGGGTGATGATCCGGTCGGTCCCGAGACTGTCGCGGTGGTGGAAATCGCCGCGGAAGAGGTAGGTGACCGTGCCGAGCCCGATGTGCGGATGCGGGCGCACGTCGAGCCCCTGCCCGGTCAGGAATTCGGCCGGGCCGATGTGGTCGAAGAAGATGAAGGGGCCGACCATCTGGCGGCGCGGCGCCGGCAGCGCGCGCCGGACCTCGAAGCCCCCGAGATCGCGGGCGCGGGGCACGATCACCGTCTCGATGGCGTCGGGACGGGTCGGGTCGGGGTCGGGAACGGTCAAGGGGTTCCAGCTCATGGCGCGTCTCCTTTGCCGTCCAAGGTGCGCCCCGATCCGCCCCCTGCCAAGACGCGGCCGCCGCACAGCGCCTGTGCAGCCTGCGGATGGCCTCCGATTCATCATCCTGATGAAAAACTTTCACCCTCGGCCGGCTGGTCGCCGGGCCACAGTCCGCGCTAGTTCTTGGCGCAGGTCGCCCAAGCGGGGCGGAATGTCGAAAACCGTCATCGCGGGTCGTTTGCGACCGCGTATGAGGGGTGCCAAGGAAGGATCCGACATGGCAGAGGTCACCATCGTCTTCTGGCGCGACATCCCGGCCCAGGTCATCGTGGGCAAGGGGCGCCGCGCCGTGAAGAAGCCGCTGCCGGAACGTTTCGAACAGGCCATCGACCGCTGCGCCATGAAGGTCGGCGCACGCGACACCGACGCCTACCTGGCCGAGTGGCGCAAGGCTGCGCCCTACGAGGTCGCGGGCGCGGACGAGGCGGTGGCCGAGGCCGAGACGGCGCGGATCCTGTCCGAGTATGACGACGCGCGCCTGCGGGCGCTCATCGCCGGGGATGGATGGGCCTGACCGCCCGATGCGCCTGTGGAGGGCCGCCATGGCACTGCTGAACTTCCGCCGCCAGGACACTGCCGCCGCGACGACGGCGCCGCTTGCGGCCTTGCTGCAAGGCTTCTCGATGGAGGTGATGCCGCGCACCGCCGCGAAGGTCGAGGATTTCCGCCCGCTGCTGCCCGCCGGCACCCGGGTCTACATCGCCCATATCGAGGGCACGCCGATCGCCGACATGGTGGCCACCGCCGCGCGCCTGCGCCGCGAGGGCTTCGAGCCGATGCCGCATTTCCCGGCCCGCATCATCCATGACCGCGCCACGCTGGCCGACTGGATCGCCCGCTACCGGGGCGAGGCCGGGGTCCGGCAGGCGCTGCTTCTCGGTGGCGGCGTCTCGACCCCCGCCGGGGACTTCGACAATTCGATGCAGATGCTCGAAACCGGTCTCTTCGACGGGTTCGAACGGCTGCACGTCGCCGGCCACCCCGAGGGCAACCGCGACATCGACCCGGACGGGTCCGACCGCGCCGTGATGCAGGCACTGAAATGGAAGCAGGCGTTTTCCGAGCGCACCGACGCGGCGATGGCGATCGTCACGCAGTTCAGCTTCGAGGCCGAGCCGATCATCGCCTGGACCGACCGTCTGGCCGCCGAGGGCATCCGCCTGCCGGTCCATATCGGGATCGCCGGTCCGGCGAAGCTCCAGACGCTCATCAAGTTCGCCATCGCCTGCGGCGTGGGGCCGTCTTTGCGCGTGCTGCAGAAACGTGCGATGGACGTGACCAAGCTGCTCCTGCCCTACGAGCCGACCGAGGTGCTGACCGCGCTTGCCGCGCACAAGGCCCGGACCCCCGGCTTCGGCATCGAGCAGGTGCATTTCTTCCCGCTCGGCGGGATCAAGGCCAACGCAACCTGGGCCGCCGAGCACGGCGGCGCCGCAGCCCGAAAGATCGCATAAGCATGACCCGCACCGTTCTGGAATCGAAGACGAAAACCGTCGTCATCGGCTTTGACGAGCCGTTCTGCGTGATCGGCGAGCGGATCAACCCCACGGGGCGCAAGAAGCTCGCGGCCGAGCTCGAGGCGGACAACTTCGACACCGTGATCCGCGACGCGCTGGAACAGGTGGCCTGCGGCGCCACGGTGCTGGACGTCAATTCGGGCGCGGTCTTCACCAACAGGATGGCGACCGATCCGCGCTACGCCGACAACAACTTCGTCGAGCCGCCGCTGATGAAGGCGCTGATCGAGATCGTGCAGCAGACCGTCGATGTGCCGCTCTGCATCGACAGCTCGGTCCCGGCCGCTCTCGAGGCCGGACTGGCCGCCTGCGAGGGCCGGCCACTGCTGAACTCGGTCACCGGCGAGGAGGAGCGGCTCGAGCTCGTGCTGCCGCTCGTGAAGAAATACAACGTGCCGGTGGTGGCGATCTCGAACGACGACACCGGCATTTCCGAAGACCCCGAGGTGCGCTTCGCGGTGGCGAAGAAGATCGTCCACCGCGCCGCCGACTACGGCATCCCCGCGCATGACATCGTCGTGGACCCGCTGGTGATGCCGGTGGGCGCCATGGCCTCGGCCGGCCAGCAGGTCTTTACCCTGGTGCGCCGCCTGCGCGAGGAACTGGGCGTCAACACCACCTGCGGCGCGTCGAACATCTCGTTCGGGCTTCCGCACCGCCACGGGATCAACGGGGCCTTCCTGCCGATGGCGATCGGCGCCGGCATGACCTCGGCGATCATGAACCCGGTGCGCCAGCAGGAGATGGAGGCGATCCGCGCCGCCAACTTCCTGATGAACCACGACCCGAACGGCGGCGAATGGATCCGCTTTGCCAAGGTGCTCGAGCAGGTCGAGGCGGGCATGACCTTCGCCGAGGCCTCGGCCGCCGCCTCGCAAGCCGCCTCGGGCCGCCGGGGCGGGCGCCGCGCCCGCGGCTGAATTCTCGCGCGCGCGTCACACGACCGGCCCGGCGGGCCGGTCCCGCGCGGATGACACGACCGGCCCGGCGGGCCGGTCAGGCCGCACCGACGAAGGCCGCCAGCTTGCCGAGCGTCTGAAGGCCCAGCGCCTCGGCGCCGAAGCCCTTGGCCGTCGCGCATTCCTCGGCCGTGACGAAGACCATGGTCAGCACCACGCGGGTGCTTTCGCCCCGATCCTCGAACCGGGCCGACGCCTCGGCATGGAGCGGGCCGTTCTCGCCCCAGAGCAGGGCGTAGTCGATCCGGCGCAGCGGCGCCCAATGCGTGTAGCGGTGGTGGTTCGGCCAGACGGTTCCGTCCGGCCCGATCATGTCGAAGACCCATTCGCCGCCCTCGCGCAGGTCGATGCGCCGCGTGCGGCAGGTGAACCCGTCGGGGCCCCACCACTGCGGCAGGGCCCGCGGGTCGGTCCAGGCCCCCCAGACCGCGGCGACCGGGGCCGCGATGGTCCGCTCGATCACCATCGTGCGGTCGGAACGATCGGCGGCGGTCATCGTGCAAGCCCCTGCGCATAGGCCTCGAGCTGCGTGGCCACCGTGCCCCAGCCGTCGTGGAACCCCATTTCGGCGTGCGTCCTGCGGGCTTCGGGCGTGCGGTGGCGGGCAACCGCGGTGTAGTCGGTGCCCTCCGGGTGATCGGCCAGCGTCAGGATTGCGGTGAAGCCGAGCCCCGGCGCGTCGAGCGGTTTCCAGTCGGCGAGCAGCAGATCGGTGAACACCAGCTGCCGCCCCGGATCGACATGCAGGATCGAGCCGTCGTTCGGATAGTCCTGCCCGTCCACCCGCATCATCGTGAAGAACCGACCGCCCGGGCGCAGGTCCATGATGATGTCGGTCACTTCGTGCGGCTTCGGCACGAACCAGTGCTTCATGTGCGCGGGCGTCGTCCAGCACTCCCAGACCAGGTTGCGCGGCGCCTTCAGCACCCGGTGCAGGCGCAGGTCAAGCTCGTCCATCGGGTCACTCCTTCGGCAGGGTTGCGAGATAGTCTTCCAGTCGGTCGAGCCGCGCCTCCCAGGTCCGGCGCTGCTCCTCGATCCAGGCGCGCACCCGGTCCAGCGGCGCCGGCGTCACCCGGCAGATCCGCGTGCGCCCGGCCTTCTGCGTCGTCACCAGCCCGGTCTCCTCCAGCACCGACAGGTGGCGCATCACCGTCGGCAGCGCCATGCCGGTCGGCGCCGCCAGGTCGGTGACGCTGAGCGGCCCGTCGAGAAGCCGCTCGACGAAGCTGCGCCGCGTCGGATCGGAGAGCGCCTGAAACAGCCGGTCGAGTTGGGCATCATGCTTAGCCATACAGCTAAGTATCACGCCCTCCGGTGGCGGGCAACCAAAACTTAGCGACCCGGCTAACCAAGGGATCGGACCGGCCCGGCCGCGCGACCGCGCCGGACGCCGGTGCGCGGACCGCTTGCACTTGTCAAGCGCCCGTGATGTTTGAGGAACAGGCTGGTCCGAAATGGAGCCCCCCATGCCCGATCCCAAGGTGCTGCCCCTCGAAGGGATGACCGTCCTCGATCTCACCCATGTGCTGGCCGGCCCCTACGCGACCATGCAGTTGCGCGACTTCGGCGCCCGGATCATCAAGGTCGAGCGCCCCGGCACCGGCGACGACACGCGGGCTTTCCCGCCCTTCGTCCAGGGCGAAAGCGCCTATTTCGCCACGCTCAACTCGGGCAAGCTGTCGATCGCGCTCGACCTGAAGGCGCCGGCCGACCGCGCGATCTTCGAGCGGCTGCTCGAGCGGGCCGACGTGCTGGTCGAGAATTTCCGCCCCGGCGTGATGGAGAGCCTGGGCTACGGCTGGGACGCGCTGCACGCCCGACACCCGCGGCTGATCTACGGCGCCGTGTCGGGCTATGGCCACACCGGGCCCGAATCCGGAAAGCCGGCCTACGATCTGGTGGTTCAGGCGCGGGGCGGCATCATGTCGATCACCGGCGAGACGGGCCGCGACCCGGTCCGGGTCGGGGCCTCGGTCGGCGACATCGTCGCCGGCATGTTCCTCGTCCAGGGCATCCTGGCCGCGCTCGTCGCGCTGCAGCGGACCGGTCTCGGCCAGAAGATCGACATCGCCATGCTCGATTCGCAGCTCGCCATCCTCGAGCACGCCCTGGCGATCACCCATGCCACCGGGCAGTCGCCGGTCCCCACCGGGGCGCGCCACCCGACGATCACCCCGTTCGAGACCTTCCACTGCGCCGACGGCCTGCTGGTGATCGCCGCCGGCAATGACGCGATCTTCGCGCGCCTCTGCGCGGCGCTCGGCCTGTCGCATCTGGAGGGCGACCCCCGCTTTGTCACGAACGCCGCGCGCTGCGATCACCACGACCTTCTGCGCAGCCTGATCGAGAGCGTGACCCTCGGCCGCACGCGCGCCGACATCATGGCCACGCTCGAGGCCGCCGGCGTGCCGAACGGCCCGATCCAGACCATCGCCGAGGTGCTGCGCGACCCGCAGATCCGGGCGCGCAACATGGTCCGGGACGTGCAGGCCACCGAGGGCCGTCCCGCCTTCGTGTCGGCGGGCAATCCGGTCAAGATGTCGGCCCTGCCCGATCCGGTCGATGAGCCGCCCTCGCCCCGGCTCGACGGCAACCGCGCCGAGATCCTCGCCTGGCTCGACCGGCGCTGACGCCTTCCGGCCGCCGCGCGACGCTTGCAGACCTTGCGGGCGCGCGAGGCCGCGCTATGACGGGTCAAACCGCCAGGACACGCCCCATGAGCCAGGACCCTCTCGTGATCTTCACGCCCTCGGGCAAACGCGGCCATGTCGCGCCAGGGACGACCGTGCTGGCGGCCGCGCGGCAGCTCGGGGTCGATCTCGATTCGGTCTGCGGCGGGCGCGGAATCTGCTCGAAATGCCAGATCACCCCCGGCTTCGGCGAATTTCCCAAGCACGGGCTGACCGTGGGCGCCGACGCGCTTTCGGCCTGGAACGCGGTCGAGGAACGCTATGACCGGGTGCGCGGCCTGCCGGAAGGGCGGCGGCTCGGATGCCAGGCGCAGATCCTCGGCGACGTGGTGATCGACGTGCCGCCGGAATCCCAGGTCCACCGCCAGGTGATCCGCAAGGCCGCGACCCAGCGCGCCATCGCCATGGATCCGGCGACGCGGCTTTACTACGTCGAGGTGGCCGAGCCCGACATGCACGAGCCCTCGGGCGACTTCCAGCGGCTGGCGCAGGCGCTCGCGGCGCAATGGGGGATCGAGGGGCTTTCGGTCACGCCCGGGCTTCTGGGCCGCCTGCAGCCGATCCTGCGCAAGGGCGACTGGACGGTGACGGTGGCCGTCCACCGCGATCACCACGGTCAGGCCCGGCTGATCGACCTCTGGCCCGGCTTTCACGAAGGCCCGCTCTACGGCCTTGCGATCGACCTTGGCTCCACCACCATCGCCGGGCACCTCTGCGACCTCGTCTCGGGCGAGGTGCGCGCCTCCTCGGGTCTGATGAACCCGCAGATCCGCTTCGGCGAGGATCTGATGAGCCGGGTGAGCTACGCGATGATGAACCCGGGCGGCTCGGTCGAGATGACGCGCGCGGTGCAGGGCGCGCTCGACGGCCTCGCGCTGGGCCTCGTGGCCGAGGCCGGCGTCGAGGGGCGCGACGTGGTGGAACTGGTGCTGGTCGGCAATCCGGTCATGCACCATCTCGCGCTCGGGATCGACCCGGTCGAGCTCGGCCAGGCGCCCTTCGCGCTCGCCACCTCCGAAAGCCTCTCGATCCCTGCCGCGGATCTCGGGCTCGGCTCGATCAACCCCGAGGCGCGCGCCTATGTGCTGCCGCTGATCGCCGGCCATGTCGGCGCCGATGCGGCGGCGGTCGCGCTTTCCGAGGAACCGGCGACGTCGAAGGATCTGGTGCTCATTGTCGATGTCGGCACCAACGCCGAGATCCTTCTGGGCAACGAAAGCCGGGTGCTGGCCTGCTCGTCGCCCACCGGCCCCGCCTTCGAGGGCGCGCAGATTTCCTCGGGCCAGCGCGCGGCGCCGGGCGCGATCGAGCGGGTCGAAATCGACCCCGTATCCAGGGAGCCGCGCTTCAAGGTCATCGGCTGCGAGCTCTGGTCCGACGATCCGGGCTTTGCCGCGGCCACCGCGCAGACCGGCATCACCGGCATCTGCGGATCGGGCATCATCGAGGTCGTGGCCGAGATGCGCATGGCCGGGATCGTCGATCCGGGCGGGCTGATCGGCTCGGCCGAGCAGGTCGGCACCGACCGCTGCATCCCGCAGGGCCGCACCCACGCCTACGTGCTGCACGACGGCCGGGCCGCCGGCGGCCCGCTCATCACGGTCACCCAGGGCGACATCCGCGCCATCCAGCTGGCCAAGGCCGCGCTCTACGCCGGCGCCCGGCTTCTCATGGACGAGTTCGGCACCGATCACGTGGACCGCATCGTGCTTGCCGGGGCCTTCGGCGCCCATATCTCGCCCCGCCACGCGATGGTGCTGGGCATGATCCCCGACTGCGACCTCGCCCGCGTCACCTCGGCCGGCAACGCCGCCGGCACCGGCGCGCGCATCGCGCTGTGCAACATCGCGGCACGCGCCCAGATCGAGGCGGACGTGCGGCGCATCCACAAGGTCGAAACCGCGATCGAGCCGCGGTTCCAGGAACATTTCGTCGCCGCGAACGCCATTCCCCACGCGACCGACGCCTTCCCGCATCTGGCGGGGATTGCGCCCCTGCCCGAGGTGAGCTTCAATCCCTCGTCAGGGGACGGCGGACGGCGCCGGCGCAGGGGCGGATGAGCGACGACCCGATCTCGGATCTGATCCACAGGATCGCCCAGGCGGACCGCGGGGCGCTTCGGTCCTTCTACGCAGCGGCGGGCGGGAAACTCTTCGCCGTCTGCCTGCGTATGTTGCAGGATCGCACCGAGGCGGAGGATGCCTTGCAGGAAGTGGTCACGCGCGTCTGGCTGAACGCCCGCCGATACGATCCGGCGAAGGCGCGCGGCATGACCTGGGCCATCGCCATCGCCCGCAACCATTGCATCGACCGGCTGCGCGCCCGTCCGCCGGGAACCGAGGACGAGAGCGCGCTCGCCACGCTCGGCGATCCCGCCCCCGGCCCCGAGGCGCAGGCCGTCGCGGGCTCCGAGGCCCGCCGCCTGGCCGACTGCCTCGCCACCCTCGAGGCCGCGCGGGCCGAGGCGATCCGCGGGGCCTACCTGTCGGGGTTGAGCTACGAGGAACTCGCCCGCCGCCACGCGGTGCCGCTCAACACCATGCGGTCCTGGCTGCGCCGCGGGCTTTTGAAACTGCGCGAGTGCCTCGAACCATGAGCACCCCTGAGCGCACGCCCCCCGACATGCCCGACCGCGAGGGACTCGCGGCCGAATACGTGCTGGGCACGCTGCCGCCCGAGGACCGTGCCGCGGCCGAGCGGCTCCTGGCGCGCGACACCGATTTCGCGCGCCTGGTCGCCGCCTGGACCGCGCGGCTCGCGCCCCTCGACGCCGGCTATGGCGAGGAGCCCGCGCCGCCCCAGGTGCTCGCGCGCGTCGAGGCGCGGCTCTTCCCCGGCCAGGCGCGCGCGTCTGAGCGGCCGCCGGCGCGCCGCACCCGGCCCCGCTGGCAGATCCCGCTCTGGGGTGCGCTCGCCGCGGCGCTGGCGCTCGCCGTGCTCTGGGTCGCCGAGCCGGGCAGCCATCCGGTGGTGGCCACGCTGACCGCCCCGGGCGAGCCGCTGCGGGTCGCGGCCCAGTACGGCCGGGGCGAACTGGTGTTCACGCGGGCCGCCGGGCCGGCCGCGCCCTCGGGGCGGGACTACGAACTCTGGGTGATCCCGCCCGCGGGCGCGCCGGTGTCGCTCGGGCTTCTGCGCGACGACCCGGTGCGCGTCGCTCTGGCCGAGCTTGCGCCCGGCACGACGCTGGCGGTCAGCCTCGAACCGGCCGGCGGCTCTCCCTCGGGCCAGCCCACCGGCGCGGTGCTGGTGACGGCCACGATTCCCGGCTGACCTTCTTCTTCGCCCGAAATACCCGCGGGGGTGAGGGCCGCAGGGCCCGAGGGGGCGGCAGCCCCCTCTGCCTCGCCCTCTCCGGCTCACGATCCCGTGATACCGCGGCCGGCAACTCCGGCGGGCGGCGCTCCGTAGCTTCGGGTGCCGAGGGGGAATGGCCCCCCGTCTGACAAGGGAGACTGATCCATGCTCAACGCCCGTATCCTCGCCGCCACGGTCGCGATGGCCGTCGCCGCGCCGGCGCTTGCCGCCAATCCGATGGTCGGCGGCGCGCCGATGTACGAAACCAGGACCATCGTCGCCAATGCGGTCAATTCGGCCGATCACACCACGCTGGTGGCCGCGGTCAAGGCCGCGGGCCTCGTGGACACGCTGTCCGGCCCGGGCCCGTTCACCGTCTTCGCGCCGACCAACGAGGCCTTCGCGAAACTGCCCGCCGGCACGGTCGAGTCGCTTCTCAAGCCCGAGAACAAGGACACGCTGACCAAGGTGCTCACCTGCCACGTGCTCGCCGCCGATGAATCGGTCGAGGACATCATGGCCGTGGCGATGAAGACCGGCCAGGCGACGCTCAAGACCGTCGGCGGATGCGAGTTCACCGCGATGGCCCGCGACGGCATGCTGTCGATCAAGGACGGCATGGGCAACGTGGCCAAGGTCACCATCGCGGATGTCAAGCAGTCGAACGGCGTGATCCACGTGATCGACACCGTCCTTCTGCCGAAGATGTGAGGTCGGTTCGGGCGGGCCGCGCAGCCGGACCGCCCGATGCGGGCGTGTGGTGGTTGGCCCGATCGGGGGCCGTCCTTGCGGCGGCCCCCTTTGTTCAGCCGCTCGCCCGCTCCTCGAGCGTGAGCCACTCCTCCTCGGCCGCCTCCAGCGCCGTCTGCCGTTCGGCCAAGAGGTCGGCCGCCTTGCGGGCCTTGTCCGGCGCGGTCAGGAACACGTCCGCATCCGACAGAAACGCCGACAGCCGGGAAATCTCGGACTCGAGCTTGGCGATGATCGCCGGCAGGGCCTCGAGGCGGTGGCGTTCGGTGAAGCTCAGGCCCGCCGCGGGCTTGCGCGCCTCGCGCGCCGGTGCGGGCGGGGTCGTGCCCGCCGGGACCGGGGCGGCCCGTCCGGCGCGCGCCGGCGGCTCGGCCTCGGCCCGCGCGCCGGCCCGCTGCGCCTGATAGTCGCTCCAGCCGCCCGCATAGGCCGTCACCCGCCCGTCGCCCTCCATCGCCAGCGTGACGCTCGCCACCCGGTCGATGAAGTCGCGGTCGTGGCTGACCAGGATCACCGTGCCCTCGTACTCGCCCAGCACCTCCTGCAGCAGGTCCAGGGTCTCGATGTCGAGATCGTTGGTCGGCTCGTCCAGCACCAGAAGGTTCGAGGGCCGCGCCATGATCCGCGCCAGCAGAAGCCGCGCGCGTTCTCCGCCCGAGAGCGACCCGACCGGCGCGCGCGCCTGCGCCTCGTCGAAGAGGAAATCCTTGAGATAGGCCACGACATGGCGCGGCTCGCCCCGCACCATGACCTGATCGGCCCGGCCCGAGACCCGCATCGCCGGATCGCCGGTCAGCCCGTCCCAGAGCGTCACCGACGGATCGAGCGTGGCGCGCGCCTGGTCGAAGACCGCAATCTCGAGATTGGTGCCGTGGCGCACGGTTCCGGTGTCGGGTGCGATCGCGCCGGTCAGCACCTTCAGAAGCGTGGTCTTGCCCGCCCCGTTCGGGCCGACGATCGCCACCCGGTCGCCGCGCAGGATGCGCAGGTCGAAGGGCCGGAAGATGAGCCTGTCCCCGAAAGCCTTTGAAATTCCTTGCGCCTCGATCACCATGCGGCCCGAGACGGTGCCGCTGTCGAGCGCCATCGCCGCCGTCCCCTGCCGGCGGATCATCGAGGCGCGTTCCTCGCGCAGGGCCGCAAGCGCCCGCACCCGGCCCTGGTTGCGCTTGCGCCGGGCCGAGATGCCCTCGACCGCCCAGCGCGCCTCGGCCTTGATCTTGCGCTCGAGCTTGTGGCGCGCCTCGTCCTCGGCCGCCCAGACCTCTTCGCGCCAGTCCTCGAAGGCCGCGAACCCCTTGTCGAGCCGCCGCAGGTCGCCCCGGTCCAGCCAGAGCGTCGCCCGCGACAGGCGGCGCAGGAAGGCGCGGTCGTGGCTGATCATCACCACCGCGGCCTTCGTCTCGGCCAGCTGCGCCTCGAGCCAGGCGATCGCCGCGATGTCGAGATGGTTTGTGGGCTCGTCGAGCAGCATCACCTCGGGCGCCTCGGCCATCAGCCGCGCCAGAGCGGCCCGCCGTCGCTCGCCCCCCGAGGCCGAGGCGACCGGCACCGCGGGATCGAACCCCAGCCCCTCGGCGGCCGCGGCCACCTTGTAGTCCTCGCCGGGCGCCAGGCCCGAGGCCGCATAATCGCCCAGCGTGGCAAAGCGCGACAGGTCCGGCTCCTGCTCCATGTAGCCCACGCGCACGCCCTGCGGGACCACCCGCTGGCCGCTGTCCGGCTCGACCAGCCCGGCCATGACCTTCATCAGCGTGGACTTGCCCGAGCCGTTGCGCCCGACCAGCGCCAGCCGGTCCCCCGGCTGGATGACGAGATCGACCCCGTCGAAGAGCGGGTTGCCGCCGAAGGTGAGCGACAGCGCGGACAGCTGGAGAAGAGGGGCGCGGGCCATGATCCCGCGGCCATAGAGGGCGCCGTGGCCGCCGTCAACCGGCGCGGGACGCCGGGCGGGCGGCCCGCGGCCGGCGCCGGCCGCCCCTGCACACTCGACGCGCGCGGGCGCGCGCCCCTGCACACTCTCCCCGCTTCCCCGCGCGCGCGGGCGCGCGCGCCATTGCACACAAGGGGTAGAAGGCCCTATAAAGCCCGCCAACAAGATCAAGTCAGCCCGAAGGCCCTTTCCCCGTGACCGACACCCCCGAGAGCGACGGCCCCGATCCCGACGCGGCGCCCGAGGCGGCCCCCGTGCGCATGGCCCATGCCGGCCCGACGGTGGCGATCGAGCGCGAGATGCGCACGGCCTATCTCGACTACGCGATGAGCGTGATCGTCAGCCGCGCCATCCCCGATCTGCGCGACGGGCTGAAGCCGGTGCACCGGCGCATCCTCTTTGCCATGCACGAGACCGGCAACACCCACGACAAGCCCTATCGCAAGTCGGCGCGGCCCGTGGGCGACGTGATGGGGAAATACCACCCGCACGGCGACGCCGCGATCTACGACGCGCTGGTGCGGATGGCGCAGCCGTTCAGCATGTCGCTGAAACTCCTTGATGGACAAGGGAATTTCGGGTCCATGGACGGCGACAACGCTGCGGCCATGCGCTACACCGAGGTCCGCATGGACCGGCCCGCGGCCTTCCTTCTCGCCGACATCGAGAAGGACACCGTGGACTTCCAGCCGAACTACGACGGCAAGGACCAGGAACCGACGGTCCTGCCGGCGCGCTTTCCGAACATGCTGGTCAACGGCGCGGGAGGCATCGCCGTCGGCATGGCGACGAACATCCCGCCGCACAACCTCGGCGAGGTCATCGACGGCACGCTGGCGCTGATCGCCAACCCCGACCTCTCGACCGAGGCGCTGATGGAGATTATCCCGGCGCCCGACTTCCCGACCGGCGGCCAGATCATGGGCCGCTCGGGCGCCCGCAAGGCCTATCTCGAGGGGCGCGGCTCGGTCGTCATCCGCGCCAAGACCCGCATCGAGGAGCTGCGCAAGGACCGTTTCGCGATCGTTCTGGACGAGATCCCCTACCAGGTGAACAAGGCCGCGATGATCGAGAAGATCGCGGAGCTGGTACGCGACAAGAAGATCGAGGGCATCGCCCACATCCAGGACGAGAGCGACCGCGTGGGCGTGCGGGTGGTGATCGAGCTGAAGCGCGACGCGACGCCCGAGGTGGTGCTGAACCAGCTCTGGCGGTTCACGCCGATGCAGACCTCGTTCGGCTGCAACATGCTGGCGCTGAACGGCGGCCGGCCCGAGACGCTGACCCTGCGCGATTTCCTCACGCATTTCATCAGCTTCCGCGAAGAGGTTGTGGCGCGCCGCACCGCCTTCGAGCTGCGCAAGGCCCGCGAGCGCAGCCACATCCTGTGCGGTCTCGCCGTGGCCGTGTCGAACGTTGACGAGGTGGTTGCGACGATCCGTGCCTCGGCCGATCCGGCCGAAGCGCGCGAGCGGCTGATGACCCGGCGCTGGCCCGCGGCCGACATCGCCGACTACATCCGCCTGATCGACGACCCGAACCACCGGATGAACGAGGACGGAACCTACAACCTCTCCGAGGCACAGGCCCGCGCGATCCTCGACCTGCGGCTGCAGCGGCTGACCGCGATGGGGGTCAAGGAAGTTACCGACGAACTTGAACAACTGGCCGCCAACATCAAGGATTATCTCGCAATTCTCGGCTCGCGCGAGCGCATCATGGCGATCATCTCGGCCGAGCTGCGCGAGGTGCGCGACGCCTTCGCCGTTCCGCGCCGCACCGAGATCGTCGACTGGGCCGGCGATCTCGAGGACGAGGATCTGATCGAGCGCGAGGACATGGTGGTCACCATCACCTCCGGGGGCTACATCAAGCGCACCGCGCTGGCCGAATTCCGGTCGCAGAACCGCGGCGGCAAGGGTCTGGCCTCGATGCAGACCAAGGAAGACGATGTCGTCACCACGCTCTTCGTGGCGAACACCCACACGCACCTTCTGTTTTTCACAACGGACGGAATGGTTTACAAGCTGAAGTGCTGGCGGCTGCCGCTGGCCGGCCGTCAGGCGAAGGGCAAGGCGATCGTCAACATCCTGCCGATCGCGACCGGCGTCAGCATCGCCGCGCTGATGCCGGTGGACGTGCCCGAGGAGGACTGGGACAATCTCCAGATCTTCTTCGCGACCTCCGACGGCGACGTGCGGCGCAACGCGCTCTCGGACTTCACCAACGTCATGCGCAACGGCAAGATCGCGATGAAGCTGCCCGAGGGCGTGAGCCTGGTGAACGCCCGCATCTGCGACGAGAACGACGACGTGATGCTGGTGACGCGCCTGGGCCGCGCGATCCGCTTCCCGACCACCGAGGTGCGGGTCTTCAAGGGCCGCGACTCGACCGGCGTGCGCGGCATCCGCCTGTCCGAGGGTGACGCGGTGGTGTCGATGTCGGTGATCCGCCACTTCGAGGCAACACCCGAGGAACGCGCCGCCTATCTCAAGCAGCGCCGCCTGCTGGCCGGCGTCGTCGAGGACGAGGCCGACGAGGACGAGGAGGCCGTGGCCGAGGGCCCGCTGTCCACCGAGCGCTACGCCGCGATGTCGGCCGCGGAGGATCTGATCCTCACCGTCACCGCCGGCGGTTCCGGCAAGCTGTCGTCCAGCCACGACTATCCGGTGCGCGGCCGCGGCGGCATGGGCGTCAAGGCGATCTCGCCCGGTCCCCGCGGCGGCCGCATCGTCGCCTGCTTCCCGGTCGCGGCGTCGGACCAGATCATGCTGGCCACCTCGACCGGCCAGTCGATCCGCGTCCCGGTCGATCAGATCAGCTTCCGGTCGCGTTCGGCGGGCGGCGTGCGGGTCTTCAACGTCGCCGCCGACGAGGACGTGGTGTCGGTGGCCCGGGTGGCCGAGCAGGAAGACGCGACCTGATCCGCTGGCGGGGTCCGCCGGATCCGCGACCGCCGTTCCAGCCGGGCCGCAGGCAACTGCGGCCCGGTTTGTTTCCGCATCGGCGCCTTGTCCATCCTGGCCTGCCTGTGCAACCTTTAATTGTATTCTGAGGGTTGGCACAATTTTAACACAATCTCAACGTGTCGCCGCCAACCTCGATCGGAACACTGACCGCACAGCAGGTCGAACGACCTGAAGCCACCGAATCACAGGGGATGACGACATGGCGATGACTGACTACCCGGCCACCGCAACAGCCGCGCCGATGGATGGGCTCGGCGGGCTTCTGTCCCGCCTCGTGCCGATGCTGCGGCGCAAGGCCGTGTTGGCCGAAACGGCACCGTCCACCGCCAAGCCCCGCCCCGCGCATGAGGCCAACTATCTCGCCGACATCGGCATGGAAGTCGGCTTCTGACACCGCACGCGGGCGCGCCGGGACCCCGCGCGCCCTGCCCTTCCCTTCGCGCGCCGGCTCCGCTAGACCGCGCGCATGGTCGAGACACTCCACATCGTCGGTGCCGGCATGGCCGGATCCGAGGCGGCCTGGCAGGCCGCGAACGCGGGCGTGCCGGTCGTGCTGCACGAGATGCGGCCCCGCGTCGCCACCTTCGCCCATCGTACCGGCGATTTCGCCGAGATGGTCTGTTCGAATTCCTTCCGGTCGGACGATGACGAAAGGAACGCGGTCGGGCTTCTGCACTGGGAGATGCGCGCGGCCGGCGGCCTGGTCATGGCCATGGCCGAGGCGCACCGGCTTCCGGCCGGGGGCGCGCTCGCCGTCGACCGCGACCCCTTCGCCCGCGCGGTGACGGAACGGCTGCGCGCCCATCCGGGGATCACGGTGGCCGAGGGCGAGATCGACACCCTGCCCGAGTCCGGCCACTGGATCTTTGCCACCGGCCCCCTGACCTCGCCGGCGCTCGGGCGGGCGATTCGTGCCCAGACCGGCGAGGCGAGCCTCGCGTTCTTCGATGCGATCGCGCCCATCGTCTACGCCGAGACCATCGACATGGGCATCGCCTGGCGGCAGTCGCGCTATGACAAGGGCGAGACCGAGGACGAGCGCACCGCCTACATCAACTGTCCGATGGACCGCGACCAGTACAACGCCTTCGTGGACGCGCTGCTGGCCGCCGACCGCGCCGCCTTCCACGAGGGCGAGGAAGGTTCGGCCGAGGGGGCGACCCCGTTCTTCGACGGCTGCCTGCCGATCGAGGTGATGGCAGCGCGCGGCCGCGAGACCCTGCGCCACGGGCCGATGAAGCCGGTGGGCCTGACCAACGCGCACCGGCCGGACATCAAGCCCTACGCCGTCGTGCAGCTTCGCCGCGACAACAAGCTCGGGACGCTCTACAACATCGTCGGCTTCCAAACCAAGATGAAGTACGGCGCGCAAACCGATGTTTTCCGCATGATTCCCGGACTTGAGAATGCCCGGTTCGCGCGGCTTGGCGGCATCCACCGCAACACCTTCCTGAACAGCCCGCGCCTGCTCGACGACCGCATGCGCCTGCGCATGCGCCCGAACCTGCGCTTCGCCGGTCAGGTGACGGGCGTCGAGGGCTATGTCGAAAGCGCGGCGATGGGGCTTCTGGCCGGGCGCATGGCCGCGGCCGAGATCCTCGGCCGCGACCTGCCGCCGCCGCCGCCCGAGACGGCGATGGGCGCGCTCATCCACCACATCACCGGCGGGGCCGAGGCGCGCACCTTCCAGCCGATGAACGTGAACTTCGGCCTCTTCCCGCCGATCGACGCGAAGGGCGGGCGCAAGGGCCGCAAGGACCGCTACAAGGCCTACACCGACCGCGCGAAAGAGGTGTTTTCGCAATGGCTTGCCGGCCAGGGCTGAGATGACGGGCTTCGTCACCCGCTTTGCCCCCTCGCCGACCGGCCCGCTGCATCTGGGCCATGCCTATTCCGCGCTCCTCGCCCATGACCGGGCCCGCGCCGAGGGCGGGCGGTTTCTGCTGCGGATGGAGGACACCGATCGCGAACGGTCGCGGCCGGAGTGGGAGGCGGCGATCCGGGACGATCTGCGCTGGCTCGGGATCGGCTGGGACGGCCCGATCCACCGCCAGTCCGAGCATATCGAGGCCTACAACGCCCGGCTGGAAACGCTCGCAGGCCGCGGGCTGCTCTATCCCTGCTCCTGCACGCGGTCGGACATCCGCGCGGCGCTCGCCGCACCGCAGGAGGGCGTCGAACACAGCGTCTATCCCGGCACCTGCCGCGGCCGCCCGATGGAAAGCCGCCGGCCCGGCGACGCGCTGCGGCTCGACCTCGACGCCGCGCTCGCGGCGCTGGCCGGCGCGGATCTCGCCTTCACCGAGACCGGCCCCGCCCAGGCCGGCCGGCACCGGCTGGTGCCCGAGACCCTGCGGGCGACGATCGGCGACGTGGTGCTCGGGCGCAAGGGCGAGGCCATCGTCGCCTATTTCCTCGCCTCGGCCTTCGACGACGCCGACCAGGGCATCACCCATGTGATCCGCGGCGAAGACCTCTTCGCTTTCACCCCGATCCAGGTCGTGCTCCAGCATCTCTTCGGCCTGCCGACGCCGGTCTATCACCATCACCGGCTGATCCGCGACGAGGCCGGCCGGCGGCTGGCCAAGCGCGACGACGCCCGCGCCATCGCGACCTACCGGGCGGCGGGCGCCTCGCCCGCCGACATCCGCCGGATGGTCGGGCTGCCGCCGCCGCCCGCCGGCGGCGCCGGCGGCGTCAGCTGACCGGCCGCAGGATCTCGACCTCCGCGCCCCCGCGCAGCGCCGTGTAGAAGCAGGACCGGCGGTTGGTGTGGCAGGCCGGGCCGGTCTGCTCCACCAGCGCCAGCAGGCAGTCGCGGTCGCAGTCGATGCGCATCTCGACCAGCTTCTGGCGATGGCCCGAGGTCTCGCCCTTGACCCAGAACGCGGACCGCGACCGCGACCAGTAGGTCATCTCGCCCGTGGCCAGGGTGCGCGCCAGCGCCTCGGCGGTCATCCAGGCCAGCATCAGCACCTCGCCCGAGGCGTGGTCCTGGGCGATCACCGGCACGAGGCCGGCGGCGTCATAGGTCAGGGTTGCGGGATCGAAGCTCATCGGGGCACCTTTGCAAGGCGGAGGCAGGGGTCTATCTAAGGGGGATGGTCCCGGGGGAAAAGGGCGATGAGCGAAACCGACCTGATCCAGCTCTATTCCAAGCGCATCCTCGCGCTGGCAGCCGACATCCCGCACGCGGGCCGGCTCGAGGCGCCGGACGGGACCGCCCGCCGCCGGTCGCCGCTCTGCGGCTCGACCGTCACGATGGACCTTCGCATCCGCGACGGCCGGATCGTGGATCTGGCTCAGGACGTGAAGGCCTGCGCCCTCGGCCAGGCGTCGGCCGCGATCGCGGGCGCGGCGCTTGTCGGCCGCACGCGGCCCGAGGTGGAGCGCGCCCGCGACGAGCTCCGGGCCATGCTGTCGGGCGGGCCGGTCCCGGCGCCGCCCTTCGAGGGCTACGAGGTGCTGACGCCGGCGCGCGACTACCGCAACCGCCACGCCTCGATCCTTCTCGCGCTCGAGGCCGCGTCGGAGGCCTTCGAGAAGGCGGAAGCCGCCGCCGGATAAAAAGACCGCCGCGCGTCACGGGGACGGCGGCGGCAGGAGCGAGCATTCCGGGTTGCGGGGGACACCGCAGGGGGACAGGCGCGGGGACGCCAGGCCGGATGCCGCGAGGCAGAAGGAAAGCGTCAGACGATCGCCGGCAGATGCAGGCTCAGGACCAGAAGAAGCGCGAGCGAGGCGACCCCCAGAGCATCGGCCGCGATGTGGCGCGAGGCGCGGGCCAGGATGGTGCGGAAATCGTCGTGCATGGCGGGTCTCCCGAGTCGGCTTCGTTGCTCCTTTGTTCTCACGCCGTTAACCATTTGGCAAGAACAATCGTGGAACATCCGGCAGATTTTCCCGGTTCGTTCTCAACCCACGCCGATCAGCCGGATCGCGCGGTCCTGCTCGAGCAGCCACAGCAGCACCCGCGCCGCCTGCCCCCGCGGCCCGGTCAGCTCCGGGTCCTGCGTCAGCAGAAGCCGCGCATCCGCCTGCGCCATCGCCATGAGCCCCGCCTGCCGCTCGAGGTCCGCGATGCGGAACCGCGGCAGCCCGGATTGCGCGGTGCCGATCACGTCGCCCGCGCCCCGGATCGCCAGATCCTCTTCGGCGATGCGAAACCCGTCCTCGGTCTCGCGCAGGATCGCCAGCCGCCGTTCCGCGCCTTCGGACAGGGGCGGATGGTAGAGAAGCAGGCAGGTCGATTCCGCGCTTCCCCGCCCGACCCGGCCCCGCAACTGGTGCAGCTGCGCCAGCCCGAAGCTCTCGGCGCGTTCGACCACCATGATCGTGGCGGCGGGCACGTTCACCCCCACCTCGATCACCGTCGTCGCCACCAGGACGCGCGTGCGGCCGGCGGTGAAATCCGCCATGGCCGCGTCCTTGTCGGCCGGGGCCATCTGGCCGTGGACAAGCCCGACCACCCCCTCGCCCAGCGCCGCCCGCAGCCGCTGGAATCGCTCCTCGGCGGCGGTCTTGTCCACGACCTCGCTCTCCTCGACCAGCGGGCAGACCCAGTAGGCCTGCCGCCCCTCGGCCACCGCGCGGCGCAGATGCGCGACCACCTCGTCGATCCGGCCGGACGACACCAGCACCGTGCGCACGGGCTTGCGCCCCGGCGGCTTCTCGTCGAGCACCGACACATCCATGTCGCCGAACTGCGCAAGCGCCAGCGACCGCGGAATGGGCGTCGCGGTCATCACCAGCACATCGGCGCCGCGCCCGTCCGGCGTCTGGCCCTTGGCGCCCAGCTCCATCCGCTGCTCGACGCCGAAGCGGTGCTGTTCGTCCACCACCGCCAGCCGCAGGTCGGCGAAGTGCACGTCGGGCTGGAAGACCGCGTGGGTGCCGACGAGGATCGCGATCCGCCCGGCCGCCAGATCGGCGAGCTTCGCCGCCCGCGCCTCGCCCTTGTCGCGCCCGGTCAGAAGCGCGATGCGCACCCCGGCCGCCTCGGCCAGCGGCTGGAGGCTCTCGAGGTGCTGGCGGGCGAGGATCTCGGTCGGGGCCATCATCGCCGCCTGCCCTCCGGCCTCGACCGCCACGAGCATCGCCATGAAGGCCACGAGGGTCTTCCCGGATCCGACATCGCCTTGCAGAAGCCGGTTCATGCGCAGAGGCCCGGCCATGTCCGCGGCGATCTCGGCCATGGCCCGTTCCTGCGCGCCCGTCGGCGCGAAGGGCAGCGCGGCGCGCACGCGCGCCTGCAACGCGCCGGTCCCGCGGCTTTCGTGGCCCTTGCCGCGGCGGATGCGGGCGCGGGCCAGCGCCAGCGTCAGCTGGTGGGCGAAGAGCTCGTCATAGGCGAGCCGCGCCCGGGCGGGGGCGTCGGGCACCACGTCGGCCAGCCCCTGCGGCGCCTGGGCGGCGCGCACCGCCCCGGCCCAGTCGGGCCAGCCCTCACGCGCCCGGAGCGCCGGATCGATCCATTCGGGCAGGTCCGGCACCCGGGACAGGGCCCCCTGCACCGCCTTCGCCACCTGCCGCTGGGTAAGCCCTCCGCCCAGCGGATAGACCGGTTCCCACTCGGGCAGGCCGGTTGCGTCCTCGGGCCGCAGGATGTGGTCGGGGTGGACCATCTGCGCGATCCCGTCGAAAAGCTCGAGCCGTCCCGACACGATCCGCCGGGCACCGGTCGGCAGCTGCTTCTGCAACGCCTCGCCGCGGGCGTGGAAAAAGACCAGCTGGAACTCGGCCTCGGCGTCCTGCACGAAGACCCGCGTCGGCCCGCCCTTGCGGCGCGGTGGCTGGTGCGCGCCGACCGTGACCGCGACCGTGACCGGCGCGGGCGGCGTCACCTCTCGGATCGAGCGGCGCAGACGCCGGTCCACGACCGCGTGCGGCAGATGGAAGATCAGGTCGCGCGGCCGGGTGATCCCGATCTGGGCGAAGGCCTCGGCCGCGCGCGGGCCGACCCCCGGCAGCGTGTCGATTCCGGCAAAGAGCGGGTAGAGGACCGGCGGCCGGCTCATCCGCCGATCAGCGCCAGCCAGGCGTCCTCGTCGATCGTGCGGATGCCGAGACGCTCGGCCTCGCGCGCCTTCGACCCCGCCCCGGGGCCGGCCACCAGGAGGTCGGTGCGGGCCGAGACCGACCCGGCCACCTTCGCCCCCAGCGCCTCGGCCCGGGCCTTGGCCTCGGCCCGGGTCATCCTCTCGAGCGTGCCGGTGAAGACCACGGTCAGCCCGGCGACGGGGCTGCCCTCGGTCCGGGGCCGTTCGGCGGGGACGATCTCCGAGAGCTGCGCGACCAGCCGGTCGATCATCGCCCGCTCGGCCGGCTGGTGGAAGGCGGTCACGACCGAGGTCGCCAGCACCGCGCCCACGCCGTCGATCGCCATCAGATCCGCCCATTCCGGCGAGTCGGGCTGTGCCGAGGTCATCGCGGCCTCGAAGGCTTGCCAGGTGCCGAAGTGCCGGGCCAGAAGCTGGGCCGCCGCCTCGCCGACATGGCGGATACCCAGCGAGAAGATCAGGCGCGCTAGAGGAATTCGTCGCCTTTCATCAATGGCTTGAAAGAGTTTCTTGACAGACTTTTCATTGGTCGGCCGGCCCTTGGCATCGCGGCGGTAGAGGTCGATCGCGCCGGCCTGCTGGCGCGCCGCCAGCGTGAAGATGTCGGCGGGCTCGCGGATCAGGCCCTCGCTGTGGAACTGCTCGATCTGCTTCTCGCCCAGCCCCTCGATGTCGAAGGCGCCGCGAGACACGAAATGCTTCAGCTTTTCAATCGATTGCGCCGGGCAGCTCATGCCGCCCGTGCAGCGGCGGACCGCATCGCCCGGCTCGCGGATCGCCTCGGAACCGCAGACCGGACAGCGGGTCGGGAACACGTAGGGGCGGGCGTCGGCCGGCCGGCGCGACAGATCGACATCGGCGATCTTCGGGATCACGTCACCGGCGCGATAGACCTGCACCCAGTCGCCTTCGCGGATGTCGCGCCCCTCGCGGATCGGCTCGCCCGAGGCCGAGCGGCCGGCGATGTAGTCCTCGTTGTGCAGGGTGGCGTTCGACACCACCACGCCCCCCACCGTCACCGGCGTGAGCCGCGCGACCGGCGACAGCGCCCCGGTGCGGCCCACCTGGATGTCGATGGATTCGAGCCGCGTCCAGGCGAGTTCGGCCGGAAACTTGTGGGCGATCGCCCAGCGCGGCGTCGTGGAGCGGAACCCCAGGCGCCGCTGAAGGGCCAGGTCGTTCACCTTGTAGACCACCCCGTCGATGTCGTAGGGCAGCGTCGCCCGCATCGCCTCGATGCGCCGGTAGGTGGCCAGCAGGTCGGCCGGCGTACGGCAGAGACGGGTCTCGGCGTTGGTGGCGAAGCCCATCGCCCGGAACCGTTCGAGCACCCCGGCCTGCGTGTCGGCAAGCGGCGCGGACAGCTCGCCCCAGGCGTAGGCGAAGAAGCGCAGGGGCCTTGCCGCGGTGATGCGCGCGTCAAGCTGGCGCAGCGACCCGGCGGCGGCGTTGCGCGGATTGGCAAAGAGCTTCTCGCCCGCCTCGGCCTGCCGCGCGTTCAGCGCCGCGAAATCGGCCTTGGCCATGTAGCATTCCCCGCGGACCTCGAGCACCGCCGGGGCGCCCTCGATGTATTCCGGTATTTCCTTTATCGTGCGGGCATTTGCGGTGACATCCTCGCCCGTCTCGCCATCGCCGCGCGTGGCCGCCTGCACCAGCCGCCCCGCCTCGTAGCGCAGCGACAGCGACAGGCCGTCGATCTTCGGCTCGGCGGTGTAGGCCAGCGGCGCCTCGGGTCCGAGGTTGAGGAAGCTGCGCACCCGCCCGTCGAAGTCGACGATCTCCTCGTCGGTGTAGGCGTTCTCGAGGCTCAGCATCCGCACCCGGTGCAGGACCTTGCTGAAGCCCTCGGCCGGCGCGGCCCCGACCTGCCGCGTCGGGCTGTCGGGTGCGGCCAGGTCGGGAAAGCGGGCCTCGATCGCGACCAGCCGCCGCTTCAGCGCGTCGTATTCGGCGTCCGAGATCTCGGGCGCGTCCAGCTCGTGATAGGCGCGGTTGGCCCGGCGTACCGCCTCGGCCAGCCGGCGCCATTCCGCCGCCGCCTCCGCAGGCCCCAGGTCCTCGACCGCCACCGCGTTCCGATCCGTCATGCGCCGCCCCCTGTCTGGCCCGAAGTGTTAGGCCGCGCCGCCGCTCCGGTCCAGCCCGCGCTTGCCTCCGTGTCCGCCCCGCCGCAGGATCGGGCCGATGTCCGGTCCGCTTCTCACCCTGCGCCCCGAAGGGCTCTACGTCCCGGCGGGCGATGTCCACATCGACCCCACCCGGCCGGTCGCGCGGGCGGTCATCACCCACGGCCATTCCGACCACGCGCGCGCCGGGCACGGTGCGGTGCTGGCCACGGCCGAGACGCTCGACATCATGGCCATCCGCTACGGCGCGGGCTTTTCCGGGGCGGTGCAGGCGGCCCATGGGGTGATCGACCTTGGCGGCGCGCGGCTCCGGCTCGTGCCCGCGGGCCATGTGCTGGGCTCGGCGCAGGTGGTGGTCGAGGCCGGTGGCCAGCGGGCCGTGGTCTCGGGCGACTACAGCCGGGTGGCCAGCCCGACCTGCGCGCCCTTCGAGCCGGTGGCCTGCGATCTCTTCGTGACCGAGGCGACCTTCGGCCTGCCGGTCTTCCACCATCCGCCGCCCGCGGCCGAGGTGGCGCGGCTTCTCGCGTCGGTCGCGGCCTTCCCCGAGCGCGCGCATCTGATCGGGGCCTATGCGCTGGGCAAGGCGCAGCGGCTGATTTTTCTCTTGCGGCAGGCCGGCCACGAGGGGCCGATCCTGATCCACGGCGCGCTTCAGGCGCTTTGCGACTATCACCGGGCGCGCGGGATCGATCTGGGCGACCTGCGCCCGGCCACGGTCGACCGCGCCGAGGCCCGGGCGCTGCGCGGGGCGATCGTGATTGCGCCGCCCTCGGCCTTCGCCAGCCCCTGGGTGCAGCGGTTCGAGGATCCGGTGATCGGCTTCGCCTCGGGCTGGATGCAGGTCCGCGCCCGCGCGCGCCAGCGCGGGGTCGAACTGCCGCTGGTCCTCTCCGACCACGCCGACTGGCCCGACCTCACACGCACGATCCGCGAGACCGGCGCCGGCCAGATCTGGATCACCCACGGCCGCGAAGAGGCGCTGATGCGCTGGGCCGCCCTCGAGGGGCTGGACGCACGGCCGCTGTCGATCGCGGGCTACGAGGACGAGGCCGAGTGATGCGCGCCTTCGCCGCCCTTCTGGAACGGCTGGCCTTCACCCCCGGGCGCAACGCCAAGCTGGCGCTGCTGACCGGCTATCTGCGCGCGACACCCGACCCCGACCGCGGGTTCGCGCTTGCCGCCATCACCGGGGATCTGGCGCTCGGCACGGCCAAGCCCGCACTGCTGCGGGCGCTGGTGGCCGAACGGGTCGATGCCGAGCTCTTCGCGCTCTCCTACGACTTCGTGGGCGACCTCGCCGAGACCATCGCCCTGATCTGGCCCGCGCGCGGGGAGCCGGGCGACCTCGCCCTGTCCGAGGTGGTCACCCGGCTGCGCGACGCCGGAAAGACCGAGACCATGCGGCTGATCGAGGGCTGGCTCGACCGGCTCGGCCCGTCGGAACGGCTGGCGCTGGTCAAGCTTGCCACCGGCGGGCTGCGCGTCGGCGTGTCGGCGCGGCTGGCGCGGGCGGCGGTGGCGCAGATGGGCGGTCTGCCGGTCGAGGCGGTCGAGGAGGTCTGGCCCGGCCTCGCGCCGCCCTATGCCGATCTCTTCGGCTGGGCCGAAGGCGGGCCGCGCCCCGCACCGGCGCGCGCGGCCTTCCGTCCGGTCATGCTGGCCAATCCGCTTGGGGAATCGGACTTTTCCCTCCTTGATCCAGCGGCTTACGCGGCCGAGTGGAAGTGGGATGGCATCCGCGTGCAGGCGGTGGCCGAGGCCGGAATCCGGCGGCTCTATTCGCGCACGGGCGATGACATCTCGGCCGCCTTTCCCGACATCGTCGCGCGCATGGCCTTCGAGGGCGTGCTCGATGGCGAGCTTCTTGTGCGCCGGGGCGCGACGGTCGCGCCCTTCGCCGATCTCCAGACCCGGCTCAACCGCAAGACGCCGGGGCGCGCGCTCCTGGCCAGCCACCCGGCGGCGCTGCGGCTCTATGACATCCTCGCCTGGGCGGGCGAGGATCTGCGGCCCCTGCCCTTCGCCGATCGCCGCGCGCGGCTCGAGGCGGCGCTCGCGGCGCTGGACGAGCCGCGGTTCGACCTGTCGCCGCGGCTCGACTTCGCGGGCTGGGAGGATCTGTCGCGGCTGCGCGCCGACCCGCCCGAGCCGGTCATCGAGGGCGTGATGCTGAAGCGGCTGGACAGCGCCTATGCCGGCGGGCGGCCGAAGGGGCCGTGGTTCAAGTGGAAGCGCGACCCCCACACCCTCGACGCGGTGGTGCTCTATGCGCAGCGGGGCCACGGCAAGCGGTCGGGCTTCTATTCGGACTTCACCTTCGGGCTCTGGTCGGGCGCCGATCTGGTGCCGGTGGGCAAGGCCTATTCGGGGTTCACCGACGAGGAGCTGCGCCGACTCGACCGCTTCGTGCGCCACAACACCGTCCAGCGCTTCGGTCCGGTGCGCCAGCTTGCGCCGGATCTGGTGGTCGAGGTGGCCTTCGAGGGCGTGAACCGGTCGGCCCGCCACCGCTCGGGTGTCGCCTTGCGCTTTCCGCGCATCCGCCGCATCCGCTGGGACAAGCCCGCCGCCGAGGCCGACCGGCTCGAGACGCTGGCGGCGCTGCTGGCGCAGCCCTAGCCCCGCAGGCGGCGGCCGCCGGCACCGGTCAGCGGCACGGCAAGCACCGCGGCCCCCGTCACCAGCGCGATGCCCGGCCCCACCAGATCGCAGAGCGGCGGCCGGGTGGCGTCCAGCCCTCCGGTGAAGGCCCCGAAGGCCGGAAGGACGAGGTGCTCGCGCCCGACCAGCATCGCCGGATGCAGCCGCCCGGCGAGGCGCAGCTTCGGATGGTAGTGGCCCGAAATGTCCGGCCCCGCGCCGGGCCGCGCCTCGTGGCGCAGCGTCAGACCGTCGAGCGTCCATTCCGGCAACCAGTCTCCGGGAAGGCCGGATGGCGGCGCCCGGCCGAGCGGGTCGTGATTGCCAGCGATCCAGCGCCAGTCGCGCCCCTCGGCCATCCGCGCGATCCGGCCAAGCGCGCGCGCATCGAGCGCACCGACCGCGGCCGTGTCGTCGAAGGCGTCGCCGAGCGACACCACCCGCGCCGGATCGGTGGAGGCGAGAGCTGCCTCGAGCCGGTCGAGCGTCTCGGCCGTCTCGAAGGGCGGCAGCAGCGGGCCGCCGCGCCGCGCCTGGCGCTCGGACCGGCCGAGGTGCAGGTCCGCGACCAGAAGCGTGCGCAGATGCGGCCACCAGAGCGCCCCCGAGGCGAGCGCCACCAGCGACCGCCCCGCGAAGGTGAAGGCCCGCGCCCCGTCCGGTCCGGTCCCGCTCATTCCAGCCCCGCCTCGCGCATCAGCCGTGCCGCCTCTTCGGCCATCAGCCGCCTCTCGCCCTCGCCGCGGATGCTGACCGCCCCGGCCTCGAGCAGGAGCGGCGCGGCCAGCGGCGTGACATGCGGCGCCCGCCGGTACTCGATCACCGGCGACCCGGCCAGCATGTCCTCGATCCGGTCGAAATCGACAAGGCCCCGCCGCGCCTCGTCCGCGGTGATCCGCAACAGGAGGTGGCCGGGATCGTGGCGGCGCAGCGTGTCGTAGAGGATGTCCGAGGAAAACGTCGCCTGCCGTCCGGTCTTGCGCCGTCCGGGCAGGTTGCGCTGGATCAGGCCCGCGACCGTGGCCACCGTGCGGAAGCTGCGCTTCATCACCGCGTTGTCGGCCAGCCAGTCGGTCAGCCCCTCGCGCAGGCCCTGCGGGTCCAGAAGGGCGGCGGGATCGCGCACGGGGTCCAGCGACGAGACCAGCAGCGCGTAGTCGTTGGCGATGAACCCCAGCGGTCCGAGGCCCGCGATCTCCATGCGCCGCGTCAGCAGCAGGCCCAGCGTCTGGTGCGCGTTGCGGCCGGCGAAGCCGTAGAGGCAGAAATGGTCGCGTCCGCCGCGGGCAAAGCCTTCGCAGGCCAGAACGCCGGGCCGCGGCAGCACCGAGATCGACCGTTGCAGCGCCAGCCAGGCGCGGGTGTCGGCGGGAAGCTCGCCCCAGCGGCCGGGATCGCCGATCAGCGCCTGCACCCGACGCGACAGTTGCAGCGAGGTCGCCATCTTGAGCCCGCTGAAGACCGCGATCCGCGGATCCCGGCCGGGGCTGGGCGAGACCTCGACCACCAGTTCGCGCAGCCCCTCGAAGCGGACCACCTGCCCGCCGATCAGGAAGCTGTCGCCGGGCGACAGGGTGGCGGCGAAGCTTTCCTCGACCTCGCCCAGGG
This sequence comes from Pseudomonadota bacterium, assembly GCA_049324535.1. Classification (GTDB taxonomy): domain Bacteria; phylum Pseudomonadota; class Alphaproteobacteria; order Rhodobacterales; family Rhodobacteraceae; genus JBMOOG01. The sequence goes on from JBMOOG010000019.1 coordinate 173,391, forward strand.
GCGCGCCGCCGCGCCGTGCCCGCAGCCGGACCGCCAGCGTCTCGGTGGCCACGATGGTGCCGACGTTCAGCCGCAGGTCGCGCGCCGTGCGCGGGTCGCGCAACTGCCACAGACCCTCCCGCTCCAGCAGGCGCTGCCAGCGGTCGTAGGCGCGCAGCGCGTAGCCGCCGGTCGCGCAGAAGTCGAGGCAGGCGTCGAAATCGGCGCGCGACAGCCCGGCATAGGGCCCCGCGCCGCGCACCTCGGCGAACAGCGCGTCCGCCCGGAACGGCCCGGCGCAGGCGGTCAGCAGGATGTGCTGGCAGAGCACGTCGAGCGCCCCGTCGCGCGGCGGGTCGCCGTCGAGATCGCCCTCGGCCACGGCCTCGAGCGCGGCCACGCATTCCACCACCTCGAAGCGGTTGGCCGGCACGATCCGGGCGCGCGACGGGCGGTCGTAGCGGTGATTGGCCCGCCCGATGCGCTGGACCAGCCGCTTGACGTTGCGGGGCGCGCCCACCTGGATCACCAGATCGACATCCCCCCAGTCGAGCCCGAGATCGAGCGATCCGGTGCAGACCACGGCGCGCAGGCTGCCGGCGGCCATCGCCGCCTCGACGCGCTGGCGCGCCTCGCGGGCGAGCGAGCCGTGGTGCAGGCCGATCGGCAGGGTGTCGTCGTTCACGTCCCAGAGCGCCTGGAAGAACAGCTCGGCCTGCGCGCGGGTGTTGAGAAAGACCAGCGTCAGCCGCGCGGCGCGGATCGCCGCCATCACGTCGGGCGCGGCGTGGCGCCCGCCGCCGCCCGCCCAGGGCGCCGGGCGGCTTGTGGGCAGCATCGCGACATCGGGCGCTGGCCCCGGATCGGCCAGAAGGACGCGCGCCCCGCCCAGCCAGCGGGCCAGGGCCGCGGGATCCTCGACCGTGGCCGAGAGCGCCGTGACCCGCAGCCCCGGCGCCAGCCGCCGCAGCCGCGCGAGGCCCAGCGTGAGCTGGTCGCCCCGCCGGCCCTCGGCCATCGCGTGGGCCTCGTCCACGATCACCCGGCGCAGGCCCGCGAAAAGCCGGGGCGCCTCGGGATAGGACAGCATCAGCGCGAGGCTCTCGGGGGTGGTCAGCAGGACATGCGGCGGATCGACCCGCTGGCGGCTGCGCCGCGCGGCGGCGGTGTCGCCGGTGCGGTCCTCGATGCGCAGGGCGAGGCCCAGTTCGGCGACCGGCCCCGAGAGGCTGCGCGCGATGTCCGCGGTCAGCGCCTTGAGCGGCGAGACGTAAAGCGTGTGCAGGCCCGCCGGCGCGCCGGTCCGCCAGAGATCGACGAGCGACGGCAGGAACCCGGCCAGCGTCTTGCCGCCGCCGGTCGGCGCGACGAGAAGCGTGTCGCCGGTCGCAGCCAGCAGGGCGAGCTGGTGGGGGTGTGGCGTCCAGCCCCGCCGGGCGAACCAGCGGGCGAAGGGGTCGGGCAAGGGGGAATCCGTGTGCTCGGTCGTGGTCATCGGCGGGCGTCCGGTCGGGCGGCCATCCTGCGCGGGCCGATGCCGGGCCGCAACCCCCGCCCGCCGGCCGCCGCCCTAGCCCAGCAGCGTGCCGATGCGGCGCACGGCCAGGGCATAGCCCTCGACCCCGCAGCCCGCGATCACGCCGTCGGAGCGCAGGCTCACATAGGACCGGTGGCGGAAGCTCTCGCGCCGGTGCACGTTCGAGATGTGGACCTCGATGACGGGGCCGTCGAAGGCGTTCAGCGCGTCGAGGATCGCGATCGAGGTGTGGGTGAAGGCGCCGGGGTTGATGACGATCGCGGCCATGGTGCCGCGCGCCGCGTGGATCGCGTCGATGAGCGCGCCCTCGTGGTTGGACTGCATCAGCCGGACGGCGTGGCCGCGCTCGGCGGCGACGGCGGCGCAGGCGCGCTCGACATCGGCAAGCGTGTCGCGCCCGTAGATCTCGGGCTGGCGCTGGCCCAGCAGGTTCAGGTTGGGCCCGTTCAGGATCAGGATCGTCTTGGTCGCGCTCATGCCGTCGCCTCGGGCCTTTCGCCGGGTCTTCCGTCCGGCCGTTGATACGCGCCGCAGGCGGGCCGGGGAACCGCCGACGACGGCCGCGGCGCCAGATTCCCGCCCGGCGCGGTACCGCTGCCGCGCTCCGTGGGCCCGGCGGGCGCGGTCAGCCCCGTCCCAGGATCATGTCCGCCGCCTTTTCGGCGATCATGATGGTGGGCGCGTTGGTGTTGCCGCTGGTGATGCGGGGCATGATGCTGGCATCGACCACCCTCAGGCCGCCCAGACCGCGCAGCCGCAGCTGCGGATCGACGACCGATGCGGGGTCGGCCCCCATGCGGCAGGTGCCGACCGGGTGGAAGATGGTCGAGGCGACGCGGCCCGCGGCCTCGGCCAGATCGGCGTCGCTGTCGCCGCCGGGTCCGGGGCGGAACTCCTCGGGCCGGTAGCGCGCCAGGGGCGCCTGCGCCATGATGCGCCGCGTGAGCCGGATCGACCGGGCCGCGGTGATGCGGTCGGCCTCGGCCGAAAGGTAGTTCGGCGCGATCTCGGGATGGGCGCGCGGGTCGGCCGAGGTGATGCGGACATGGCCGCGGCTTTCGGGGCGCAGGTTGCAGACGCTGGCGGTGATCGCGGGAAAGTCGTGCAGCGGCTGGCCGAAGGCGTCGAGGGACAGCGGCTGGACGTGGTATTCGAGGTCCGGCGTCGCCTTTTCCGGCGACGAGCGCGCAAAGGCGCCGAGCTGCGAGGGCGCCATCGCCATCGGACCGCTGCGGAAGAGCGCGTATTCCAGCCCGATCCGCGCCCGGCCGAGGAGCGACCCCGCCAGAGTGTTGAGCGTGCGCGCGCCCTGCACCCGGTAGGCGCAGCGGATCTGGAGATGGTCCTGAAGGTTGGCGCCCACCTCGCAGTCGCGCACCACCCCGATCCCGAGCGAGGCCAGATGCCGGGCGGGACCGATGCCGGAGAGTTGCAGGATCTGCGCCGACCCGATCGATCCGGCCGACAGGATCACCTCGGCCCGCGCGCGCGGCGTCTCGACACGGCCGTCGCGCGACAGCCGCACGCCCGCGACGCGCCCGCCGTCGAACACCAGCCCCTCGACCAGCGCATGGGTCAGCACGCGCAGGTTCGGCCGCTTGCGCGCCGGGCGCAGGAAGGCGCGCGCCGTCGAGACCCGCCAGCCCCGGCGCTGGTTCACCTTGAAGTAGCCGACTCCCTCGTTGTCGCCGCGGTTGAAGTCGTCGGTCGCGGGAATGCCCGCCGCCTCGGCCGCGCGGGCGAAGTCGTCGAGGATGTCCCAGTGCAGCCGCTGGGTCTCGACCCGCCATTCGCCACCGGCGCCGTGATCGGCGTCGGCACCCGCGAAATAGTCCTCGGACCGCAGGAAGACCGGCTTCACGTCCTCCCAGCCCCAGCCGGTGCAGCCGAGCTGCCGCCAGCCGTCGTAGTCGGCCGCCTGCCCGCGCAGGTAGAGCATGCCGTTGATCGACGAGCAGCCGCCCAGAACCCGGCCCCGCGGATAGATCAGGCTGCGCCCGCCGAGGCCCGGCTCGGCCGCGGTCCGGTAGCCCCAGTCGGTGCGGGGATTGCCGATGCAGTAGAGATAACCGATCGGGATGTGCACCCAGGGGTAGTTGTCCTTGCCGCCCGCCTCGATCAGCAGGACCCGCGTGCCGGGATCGGCGCTGAGCCGGTTGGCCAGCACGCAGCCCGCGCTGCCCGCGCCCACGATGATGAAGTCCCAGTCGTCCATTCCGCCCCCTTGCCGCGCCCGACCAGTGTCACGCCGCGGGGGGAAAACGCAATCCCGTGCCGCACGGTCCGGCCGCAAGCGGGGTTGCGTCCGGCCGCGTCCGGTGATGGTATCCGCGCAACCGGCCGGACCGTGCCGGAGAGGGAGTGCCGACCCATGCCGTTCCTGCCGTCGTCGCGGCGCGCGCCATGATTCTCTTCGCGCTGCATCTGGCGGGGGCGGTGGCGCTCCTGCTCTGGTCGGTGCGCCTGATCCGCACCGGGGTCGAGCGCGCCTACATGCGCCATGTGCGCCTCGCGCTGCGGCGGGCCTCGAACACGCCGCTGGCGGCGGCAACGGGGGGCGCGCTGGCCGCCCTGATGATGCAGAGCTCGACGGCGGTCGCGGTTCTGGCCGTGTCCTTCGCCAATTCGGGCGTGCTCCTGCCGGTGACGGGGCTCGCGCTGCTTCTCGGGGCCGACGTGGGCTCGGCGACCGCGGCGCAGATCCTTCTCGCGCCGGTGTCGGATGCGATCCCGCTTCTCCTGCTTCTGGGGGTGGGCCTCTTCCTGCGCAGCGAGAACCAGACGCTGCGGCAGACCGGGCGCATCCTGACCGGGCTCGCGCTGGTGCTGATCTCGCTCGGCATGATCCGGGCGGCGACCGATCCGCTGCGCGACAGCGTCTTCGTGGCGCAGGCGGTCGGATACCTGAGCGGCGATCTGGTCAGCGCCTTCGCGGTCGGCGCGCTCTTCGCCTGGGCGATGCATTCGAGCATCGCCACCGTGCTGACCGTCGTCACCTTCGCGGCCCAGGGCATCCTTCCGGCCCTGCCCGCGGCGGCGATGGTGCTGGGGGCGAACCTCGGCGGCGCGGTCATTCCGGCGGCGATGGCCTGGTCGGGGCCGGTGCCGGGCCGGCGGCTGGTGGCGGGCAACCTCATGCTGCGCGGCGGCGCGGCGATCGTCGCGCTGGTCCTGCTGCGGCTCGGCATCCTCGACCTTGGCCTGCTGGGCGGGACCGCGCCGCGCCAGGTCATCAACCTGCACCTCGCCTTCAACCTCGCGGTCGCGATCCTCGGGCTGCCGCTCGCGGGGCCGGTGATGCGGTCCCTCGGCCGGATGCTGTCCGAGACTGTCGCGGCGCAGCCGGCGCGGGTCAGCGCGCTGGACGCCTCGGTGCTGGACCGCCCCGACCTGGCGCTGGCCTGCGTCACCCGCGAGCTTCTGCAGATGGGCGAGACGGTGCACGAGATGCTCAAGCCCGCGCTCGCGCTCTACCAGACCTGGGACGACGAGGTGGTGCGCAAGATCGCGCTGCTGGAGGACCAGGTGGACCAGATGCATTTCGAGATCAAGCTCTACATCGCGCGCGTGCAGGAGGGCCGGCCGTCCGAGGCCCAGGCCCGCCGGGCGATGGATCTCGTGGTGCAGGCCAGCAACCTCGAGGATGCCGGCGACCAGATCTCGACCAATCTCGTCGGCATGGCCCGCCGGATGCGGGCCGAGGGGATGCGGTTCTCGGACGAGGGATGGCGCGACCTCGGCGACTTCCACGACGAGGTGCTGCAGAACGTCCGCCTTGCGCTGCGCGTGCTTCTGACCGGCGATGCCGACGGCGCGCGCCAGATGCTGGAGGAAAAGGACCGCATCCGCCAGCGCGAGCAGGATCTGCAGATGCGGCACCTCGAACGGCTGCGGGCGGGCACGACGGCCAGCATCGAGACCAGCAACCTGCACCAGGAGACGGTGCGCGCGCTCAAGCAGATCAACACCGCCTTTTCGCAGATCGCCTATCCGATCGCCGAAGAGTCGGGCGACCTGCTGGCAAGCCGCCTCGCGCACGCGGCAAAGGGCCGCTGACCGCGGGCGGCGGCCGGACTGCCGGACTTTCTGCACCCGCAAAGAGACGTTTCCAGACGGCCCGAAATCGGCTATTCTGAATCGTGGGTGGTCATGGCGGCCCATTGCGCGGGCGGAGTGAATCGGCGCGGCTGGGGGTCGGATCGGTCGGGCGGCTTGGTTCGACCGATCGACGGTGGCGTTGGGTTCAGGGGCAAGACGTTCCGTGTCCTGTGAGGTTCGGTGATGGGGTCCGGCCCGGCCGTGCGCGAAGACGCGGCCGCGGGCCCCGTGCCTTTGCTCTCGATCGTCGTTCCCTGCTACAATTCCGCGTGGATCATCGACGACACCCTGCTGTCGCTGCGCCATCAGACCCTGTGCGACACCGAGATCCTGATCATCGACGACGGATCGACCGATGACCTCGGCCCGGTGCTGGCGCCGCATCTTGCCGCCGATCCGCGCATCCGGGTGATCCGGCAGGAGAACCGCGGACTTGCCGGGGCGCGCAACCGCGGGCTCATGGAAGCGCGCGCGCCCTACGTCGGCTTCATCGACGCCGACGACCTGTGGCACCCGCGCTTTGCGCAGACCGCGGTGGCCGCGCTCGAGGCCGATCCGGCCGCGCCCTACGCCTTTGCCTACTTCTTCCGGCTGGACACGGCCAACCGCGTGACCGCGATGCCGGGCTGGCGAACGCCGCCCCGGCACGATTTCGAGGGCATGCTCACGCTCAACGCCGTGGGCAACGGCAGCGCGGCCATCTTCCGGCGCGATCCCGTGCGCGACGTCGGCGGTTTCGACGAGGGGATGCGGGCACGAGGGGCCTGGGGCGCCGAGGACTGGAAGCTTTGCCTCCGGCTTGCGGCGCGCGGCACGCCGGTTCTGATCCCGCAGCCCCTGATCGGCTACCGGTGGGTCGAGGCGGGCATGTCGCAGGGTGACCCGTCCCGGCAGATGCGGGCGGTGCGCGCGGTCCTGTCCGACATCGCGGTCGAGTTTCCGCAGGTCACGCGCCGGCAGGTGGCCGACGGGCAGGTGACCATGAACGGATGGCTGATGGGGGCCTTCCTGCGCAAGCGCCCGTTCAGGGAAACGCTGGCGCTTCTGGTCGAATCCTATGTCCGCAACCCGCTGTGGTTCACCAATCCCCTGCTGCGCGAACTGCACCGGATGAAGATCGCGAACCTCCTGCTGGGGCTGACTGCGGCCAAGAAGGACCCGGTCACCGTCGATCGGCTGGTTCTCGATGGCGAGCGGCCCTTTGCCTTCATTCCCGACCCCGGCCGGCTGCGCGAACCGCACCTGGCCGCTGCCCCCCTGCCCCTTGCGGAGAACCGAACGTGCGAATCCTGATCACCGGAAGCTCGGGTCTTGTCGGGCACGCCCTCGCGTCGCAGCTGCGGGACGCCGGGCACGCGGTCGTGCCGTTCGACCTCGCGCCCGAGGCGGGCCGACCGGCGCAGGACATCTGCGACCGGGCCGCCGTCGATGCGGCACTGGCGGGTTGCGACGGTGTCATCCACCTGGCCGCAGTGTCGCGCGTGGCCTGGGGCGAGGCCGACCCCGAGCTCTGCCAATGCGTGAACGTCCTTGGCGCCCATGTCGTGCTGCAGGCGGCGCTCGCCCGGCCGGACCGCCCCTGGTTCCTCTTCGCAAGCTCGCGCGAGGTCTATGGCGATCCGGCGGTGATGCCCGTCACCGAGACCATGCCGATGGCGCCCGTGAACACCTACGGCCGGACCAAGGCGGCGGGAGAGCGGCTCGTCGCGGCGGCGACGGCCCTCGGTCTGCGCACCGCCGTGCTGCGGCTGTCGAACGTCTACGGCAGCGCCTGGGACCATCCCGACCGCGCCGTCCCGTCGCTTCTGTGGCGGGCGATGGCGGGCGAGGAATTGCGGCTGACCGGGCCGGACATCTTCTTCGATTTCGTCCATGTCGAGGACAGCGCGCACGGCTTCCGGCTTGCGGTCGACCATTTCGCCGCCGGCGGAGGCAGCCTGGCGCCGGTGCAGCTGACCACGGGCGTTGCGACCTCGCTGGGCGAGGTGGCGCGGCTGGCCATCGCCATCACCGGTTCCGCCTCGCCGCTCACCATCCTGCCGCCCCGGCCCTTCGACGTGGGGGGCTTCGTCGGGGCGCCCGACCGCGCGGCCGCGGTCCTCGGCTGGCAGGCCCGCACCGGCCTGATGGACGGCATGATCGCGCTGCGCGACATCCTGGCCGAGCGCGGCGGGCCGCCGGCGCCGGCCACGATGCGCCCGGCCGCCTGCGCGCGGTGGCGCGACGCGCTACCGCCCGATATCCTGGCCGGCCTCGCCGCCTGACCCGCCCGCGACCCCGCCCGCGTCCCCACCGGCCTCGTGGATCACCCAGCGCCGGGGCGGCGCCAGCGGCCCCTTGGTCTGCGGCCCCGCCGCAACCTCGATCGTGTAGGCGGCGCGATGGTAGTCGTAGGCGTGATCCCAGTCCTTCTGCCAGAGGCCGACGCTGACCTGATAGGGACCGGGCGCAAGATCGAGACGCTCGAAGGTCAGTTCGATCGCCTCGCCGCCGCGCAGTTCGGGCAGGCCGACCGAATCGACCTGGCTGTTGGTGTCGAAGACCACGGCCCCGGCCGCGTCCTCGATGGTGATGCTGAAATGCGCCCCGGCGACGGGCCGCTCGGCCTCGATCCGGGCCTGGACGGTCAGGCCGTCGCCGGTGGCGATGCGATCGCTCGGGGCTCCGTCCGGGCCGCAAAGCAGCACCGACCGCAGCGCGACCGTGCGCGAGCCGATCCGGTTCTGCCCGGCGATCAGGCTTCGGCCCTGAAAGGTGGTCTCGGAGGCCATATCGACCGGCGTCAGCGCCCGGCTCGCATCGAGCATGGCCGACCGGTACGCGGCGAGCACCTCGCGCGGGGTGCCGGACGCGCGGATCCGGCCGCGCTCCATCCACAGCACGCGGTCGCAGTTCTGCTCGACCTGGGCCATGTCGTGGCTGATGAGCACGATCGCGCAACCCTCCTCGCGGAACTGCCGGATCCGGTCGATGCACTTGCGCTGGAATCCGGCGTCGCCGACCGCCAGCACCTCGTCGATCAGCAGTATGCGCGGACGGACATGCACCGCGATCGCGAAGCCCAGCCGCAGCCGCATCCCGGCGGAATAGGTGCGCACCGGCTCGTCGATGAAGCCCTCGAGCTCGGCAAAGGCCACGATCGCGTCGAAGCAGGCCCGCACCTCCGACGCCAGCAGCCCGGCGAGGACGCCCCCGATCAGGATGTTCTCGCGCCCCGAGAGGTCGAGATGCATCCCGGTGTTGAGGTCGAGCAGCCCGTTCACCGGCGCACGCGCCTCGACCCGGCCCTCGTCCGGCCGCATCACGCCGCCCAGAAGGCGCAGAAGCGTGGACTTGCCCGATCCGTTGTGGCCGACGATGCCCAGCATCTCGCCCGATGCCACCGTGAAGGACACGCCGCGCAGCGCCCAGAACCGCTCGGCGGCGCCGGCCCGGCGCCAGCCGCCCTCGACGAAGCCGCGGAACGTGGTCGGGTGCCGGCCCCGATGCAGGAACCATTTCCCGACCTCTTCGGCGCGCAGCATCGGCTCCATCAGAGTTCCTCGAGGAAGCGGTAGCTGGAGGCACGGAAGTGCCGCAGCGCCAGCGCGAGCAGGATCGCCGATCCCGCCAGCACCGCCAGAATCGGCCCCCAGTCCGGCCAGCGCCCCTCGACCAGGATCGCCCGGTAGGCCCCGACGATGTGCAGCATCGGGTTGAGGTCGAGGATGCGGCGCGCGCCGCCCGAGACCATGCCGAGATCGTAGAAGATCGGGGTCAGGAAATAGCCGAGCTGCAAGAGGATCGGGACGATGTAGCGCATGTCGCGGAAGGTGACGTTCAGCGCGGCCACCGCGTAGGCCAGCGCCAGCACGAACAGGAACTGGGCCGCCATCACCAGTGGCAGCGCAAGATAGGGCAGGCCCGGGCCCGCGGCCCCGGTCCAGACGAGGACGAGCAGGATCGGGAAGGTCATCAGGAAGGTGACGAAGTTCGACAGGACCGAGACGACCGGCAGCGCCGCCACCGGGAAGCGCGGCTGGTTCACGAGGCCCGCGTTCCAGGGGATGCTGTTCACCGCATCGTTGACGCCGGTCTGAAGCCAGGTCCAGGCCACGACCCCCACGAGCACGTAGGAGGCGTAGTTGGCGATCCCCAGCGGCAGGACCACCGCGAAGAGGAAGTAGAAGATCAGCAGGAAGAGGAGCGGGCTGGCGACCGCCCAGACGATGCCCATCGCCGTGCTGCGATAGCGCGACTTCTGATCCCGCGAGACGAGCACCGCGATCACGTCGATGATGTGGCGCAGTCTGCGATGGTCGATCGTCGGCATGAGGCCCCGAGGTCGCGGATCGGCCCCATAGTAGCCACCCGCTCGGCCCCGTCCAGCGCCAAGACCCGCCCTCAGCCACGCCGGAACCGGTGCCGGCCCCCCGCGCGCCGGCCCCGATCGGGTGCGCCCCCCGGCGGGCGGATTCTGGTGCCCCCAGACGGACTTGAACCGCCGGCCCTCTGATTACAAATCAGACGCTCTACCAGCTGAGCTATGGGGGCACACGCCCGAGCACATAGCCGTCGCAGGCCCCTTGCGCAAGCCGCGGGGTCGCGGGGTCAGGGGTCCGGGGGGCCGCCGGCGCCGGCCTCGGCCACCGCCGCGAGGGCCGCGCGCAGCACCCGGCCGGGGGAGGTGCCCGCCCGGATCCGCCGGGCATCGGCCTCGTCCGGCTGCGGCGGTTCGAGCGTGGCCAGCTGGCTGTCGAGGAGCTCGGGCCGGAAGAAGTGCCCCCGCCGTCCGGCCAGCCGCCGGCGCAGTTCGGCCTCGGGAACGTCGAGCCAGAGGAAGACCACCCGGCCGGCGCGGCGCAGCCGGTCGCGGTAGGACCGCCGCAGCGCCGAGCAGGACAGCACCACCGTGCGGCCGGTGCCGGCCTCGGTGCGGGCGATCGCGGTCAGGTCGTCCAGCCAGCCCGCGCGCATCGCGTCGGTGAGCGGCCGGCCCGCGCTCATCGCCGCGCGGTTCTCGGGCGGGTGGACATCGTCGCCCTCGACGAAGACCGCGCCAAGCCGGCGGGCGAGCTCCGCGCCGATGCGCGACTTGCCCGCCCCGGCCACCCCCATGACGACGATGATCGGGGCCGTCACCGGAGGGCTAGCCCCTTTGCCCGCCCAGATGCGCCCGGGCCAGCAGGCCCACGGCGATCAGGCCGACGGCGACGATCATCAGCGCGGGCGGCGCGGCGGCCGAAAGCTGCTCGAGGCTGGCCTTCTCGTAGAGCCGGGTCGCCAGCGTGTCGTAGTTGAACGGCCGCAGCAGAAGCGTCGCCGGCAGCTCCTTCACGCAGTCCACGAAGACCAGCAAAAGCGCCGTGCCCACCGTCCCGCGCAGCAGCGGCAGATAGACCTCGCGCAGCACGCCGCCGGTGGTGCGCCCGAGCGAGCGGGCCGCCATCGGCAATGAGGGCGCGATGCGGCCGAAGCCCGCGTCGGCCGCCCCCTGCGCGATGGCGAAGAAGCGCACGACATAGGCCAGCACGATGCCCGCCGCCGATCCGGTGACGATCAGGCCGGGGTCGTGGCCGGTCAGCCAGGCCCAGAGATCGGCGACCCGGTGGTCGATCGCCGCCATCGGAATGAGGATGCCGACCGCGAGCACCGCGCCGGGCGCCGCGTAGCCGAGCGTCGAGAGCGGCAGCAGGAGCCGCGGCAGCCGGCGGCCGGTCAGGCGCACGCCATAGACCATGAAGAGCGCGGCCGACACCGTCAGCACCGCGGCCGTGCCGCCGACGGTCATGGTGTTGGCGAGGGCCCTCAGCAGACCGGGGCTGATCCATTCGGACGGGGCCTCGACCGCGTGGACCGACAGCACCGCCACCGGCAGGAGGAAGCCGAAGGCGAAGGGAACGAGGCAGAGGCCGAAGGCGAGCCAGCCGGCCGGGCCCTTCAGCGTGACCAGCACGATCGGGCGCGGCTGGCGCGCCGACTGGTAGTAGCGCGACTGGCGGCGGCTGGCCTTTTCGAGGAAGACCAGCGCCAGCACCAGGCCCAGGATCACGCAGGCGATCTGGGCCGCGCCCCCGGCGTTGGCGCTTTCGAGCCAGGTGGTGAAGATGCCGGTGGTCAGCGTCTGCACGCCGAAATAATCGACGACGCCGAAGTCGCTGACCGTCTCCATCATCACGATCGCCACGCCCGCCGCGATCGCCGGCCGCGCGAGCGGCAGGCCCACCCGCAGGAAGAGGCCGAGAGGCCCCGCGCCCAGCGCCCGGGCCACCTCGTAGCTGCCCGCCGACTGTTCGCGGAAGGCCGCGCGCGCCAGCATGTAGACATAGGGATAGAGCGCGGCCGCCAGCACCACCGCCGCCATGCCGCGCGAGCGCACCTGCGGAAACCAGTAGTCGCGCGCCGAGGTCCAGCCCATCAGCTGGCGCAGCCCGGTCTGCACCGGACCGGCGTATTGCAGCAGATCGACCAGCGCGTAGGCCCCGACATAGCCCGGCACCGCGAGCGGCAGGAACAGCAGCCATTCCAGCCCGCGCGAGCCGGGAAAGCGGTACATCGTCACCAGCCAGGCCGCGCCGGTGCCCGCGGCCGCGGCGAGAAGCCCGGCCGACAGGGTCAGGATGGCCGAGTTGGCCAGATAACGCGGCAGGGTCGTGGCGATCAGATGCGGCCAGATGTTCTCGGTCGGGTGGAGCGCGAGCCAGACCACCGACAGGATCGGCAGCATGACCAGCGCCGCGATCGCGATGGCCCCCAGCGCCCAGCCCGCGCTTCCCGCGCCGCGCAGCCGCTCGGGGCTGTCCTCTGCAAGGATTCCGCTCATGCGCCGCGACTACAGGAAACCGGTTTCCCTGTCGAGGTTACGCGGCTAGGTTGCCCCCGCCGGGGGCTCCGGCGGGTCGCGGGGCGAACGGACACCGGCCGAATGCAGATCGTCTTTCATCTTGGCGCGCATTGCACGGACGAGGACCGGCTCCTGCGCACGCTTCTGCGCAACCGCGGCACGCTGGCCGGGGCCGGGGTCGCGGTGCCGCCGCCGGGACGCTACCGGCCGATGCTGCGCGACACGCTCAACGCCCTGCGCGGGCGAAGCGCGCCGCGCGAGGTGCAGGAGCAGATCCTCGACGCCGCGCTCGATGACCAGAAGGCGCACCGCATCGTGCTGTCGAACGAGACGATGCTGGGCGTGCCGCAGCGGGTGGTCAGCGACCAGGGCTTCCTGTCCAGCGCCGGCCGGCGGGCCGCGGCGCTGGCCGGGCTCTTTCCCGACGACGAGGTGAGCTTCTTCCTCGCCCTGCGCAATCCCGCGACGCTGATCCCGGCCCTGCTGCGGCGCAACCCGGACCTGACCTTCCCCGCGCTCATGGCGGACACGCGCCCCGACGACCTGCTCTGGACGCCCGTGGTCGAGGCGATCCGCGACGCGGCCCCCGAGGCGCGGCTCACGGTCTGGTGCAACGAGGACAGCGCGCTCCTGTGGCCCGACCTCCTGCGCGCGCTGGCCGGGCTGGGCGAGGACACGGCGCTCGAGGGCGACGACGAGATGGCGGCGCAGCTCATGCCCGCCGAGGCGACCGCGCAGATGCGCGCCTACCTGGCCGAGCACCCGCCCCTCTCGGCGCGCCACCGGCGGCGGGTGACGGCGGTCTTTCTGGAACGCTTCGCGTTGCCGGAGGCCATCGAAGAGGACGTGGCCGTTCCCGGCTGGACCGAGGCGGTGATCGACCGGATCACCGCCCGCTACGAGGCCGACTGGGACCGGATCCGCAGCCTGCCCGGGATCACGGCGCTCGACCCCTGAGACCCCGGCCCGCCGGCCGGGACCGGTCAGGCCATGCCCAGCGCGGCCTTGTACATGTCGAGAATCGCCTCTTCCTCGGCGATGTCGTCCTTGTCGCGCTTGCGCAGGGCGACGATCTTGCGCATCGCCTTGGTGTCGTAGCCGCGCGCCTTGGCCTCGCTCATCACCTCTTTCTGGCGCTCGGCGATGTCCTTCTTCTCGGACTCGAGCTGCTCGTACTGCTCGATGAACTGGCGAAGCTCCTCGGCGGCGATTCCATAGGTGCTGTCGGCGTCGGCCATGGCGATCTCTCCTGCGACTAGGCGCCCTGCCTAGCGGCCCGCGGCCGAGGCTTCAAGCCCGCTCGACCGGCTTGCCTGCGCGCCCGCCAGCCGCTAGGCCAGGACGGCAACACCGGTCGAACGGTTGGGGGATGGAATGGCGATGCTGATCTGGGCCGGAACGGCCGTCACGCTGGCCGGCCTTGCCGGGCTGATCGTCTGCATCGGCCTTGTGGTGCGGGCCCGGCGGTCCGGGCTGGACGACGCGGCGCTGCGGTCGCGGCTTCAGACCATCGTCGCCTACAACTTCGGGGCGCTCGCCGTCTCGGCGCTGGGGCTCATCCTCGTGGTGCTTGGGATCACGCTGGGCTGACCGCGACGGCGGCGTCAGCCGAGGTCGGCGAACCAGCTGCCGTTCTTGACCAGATCATCCCAGAGCGGACCCGGCGTCCAGAAGCCGGGCCGGCCGCCCGGACGCGCGGCCTCGGCCGCCGCCTGCTCGCGCAGAAGCGTGCGCCAGGCCAGCGCGCCCGCCTCGTCGGCCGCCTGCATGGGACCGCCGATCGCCCGCGGCAGGCCCAGCCCGTGCACCGCGGCAAGGTCGATCGCCGACGGCGCCGCCGCCATGCCGCGCGACACCAGCCGCGCCCCCTCGTTGGCGAGGGCCGCCAGCACCAGCCGCAGGATCTGCGCGCTGCCCGGACCGGCGCTGCGCCCCGGATCCCCCCAGAGCGACCCGAGCGCCGGGTCCTCGCGGCGATGGCCGCCCTCGTAGAGGTAGAAGCCGCCGCCCGCCGCGCTTCCGGTGCGGCCCTGCGCCAGAAGCGCCCCGGTCAGAAGACCGATCCGCGACCCGCGCGCCCCCGCGGCGGTTCCCAGCCAGTCGCGCGCGGCGGCGCCGTCCAGCCCGTGCCGGTCGAGATCCTCGAAGGGCCCGTGCGCGAAGCCCGCGCGCAGAAGCGCGCGGTCGATCGCGTAGGGCGTGGCGCCCGCCTCCATCAGCGCCGCCACCGCCGCATAGAGCGCCCGGCGCAGGTGGCCGAGGATGCTGCCCGGAAGCGGCCCGCTGGTCAGGGCGACGCGGCCGAGCCGGCGCAGCAGGGCCAGTCCGGTGGCGACGGCCTCCGGCGCCGCGCCCTCGTGCGCGGCCACCTCGGCCAGGCGCGCCGCGGGGTCGCAGCGCAGGCCGATCACGTCCGCCGGGCGGCCGGCCGCCGCGGCGAGGCCCGCGATCTCCACCCCTTCGGCGCCGCAGGCCAGGACCGCGCCGGGGCGCATCGTCTGGCCGAGGTCCGCAAAGAGCAGAAGCTCCTCGTCCTCATCGCCCGAGAGCGCCGACAGGACCAGATCATGGGCGGCCACCGCCGCCAGGTCGGTGGTCCCGGACAGCCGCGCCCAGGCCGCCGCGCGCGCGGCGTCGTCCAGCCGGCCCGCCGCGACGGCGCGATCCTGCACTGCGTCGATGCGCGCGAGCCCGAGCTCGAGACCGGCGGTGTCGCGTTCGGCCAGGACGACGGGAAGCCCCGCGCCGAGGCAGGCCGCCGCGATGGCGGCGCCCGCCTCGCCGTTGCCGACGACCGCGATGCGCGTCACCGCCCGCGGACGGGCGGGCAGCGGCGCCGCCGCCAGCGCCCGTTCGGCGCGGGCCAGATGGCCGAGCGCGCGCGCCTCGGGCGTCGCCGCCAGTTCGAGCGCGGCGCAGCGCTCGAAGACATAGCCCTCCTGGTCGGGCAGAAGCACGGCCGCCTCGACGCAGTCCACGATGCGCCCCGGCGCCGGCAGGCGGCTGTTGCGCCCGAGGTTGGCGCGCGCCTCGGCCACCGCATCGAGATAGGCCCCCGCATCCTCGGGATAGGGCGCCCTGTTGGCCCAGGGCGCGAGGCCGAGTTCGGTGTGCGCGATGGCGAGGGCCCGCGCCGCGGCCTCGGCCTCGTTCGGCACGACCGCATCGACCAGCCCGATGCGATGCGCCTGCGCCGCAACCAGAGGCAGCCCGCTGAGCAGGATGCTCAGCGCGGCACGCGCGCCCACAAGCTGCGGCAGGCGCTGCGTCGCCCCCGCCAACGGGCAGAGGCCGACGGTCGCCTCGGGAAATCCGAGCGTGGCGCCGTCCTGCGCGACTCGCCACTGCGCGGCGATCGCGAGCGACAGCGCGCCGCCCAGCACGGGACCCTGAAGCGCGGCGATGACCGGCACCGGCGACTGGGCGATCCGCAGCGCCAGCGCCCCCAGCGCCGGCTCGGCGTCGGCCTCGACCGGATCGGGCGACGCCGGCCAGCCGCGGCCCGAGGCGGCCAGGATCACCGCCTCGAGCGCCGGGTCGAGGAACGCCTCGTCCAGACGGTCGAGCAGATCCCGCCGCGCGGCCCTGTCGAGCGTCGCACCAAGCCGCAGGACCAGCACCCCGCCCTCGAGGAGCGGCGGCGGCGGGTCCGGGTCGTCTGCATCGCGCGGTGTCATGGCCCAAGCTTACGGCGAGCGCCGTCTTTGGCAATGCCTTCCGGGCCAGGGCGGGCGTCCGGTGCGGCCTTTCGCGGCGTGGCGGCCGCGCCGCCTCCCGCCGGACCGGCCGCGCCCGGACGGCTCAGCGCCGGCGTCCGCCGGGGGCGTGGCGGGCGCAGAACGGGGTGGCGGGCAGAAGGTCGAGCCGCTCTTCGGCGATGCGCTCGCCGCAGGTGACGCAATGGCCGTATTCGCCCGCGTCCATCCGTTGCAGCGCCGCCTCGATCATGCGCAGCTCGGCCTGCGCCGACTGGCCGAGATCCTCCAGAACCTCCTCGTCCTCGCGCTCGACGGCCAGCTCCTCCCAGTCCTTCGAATCGTGGGCATCAAGCTCGCTGTCGATCCCGGTCAGCCGGCCCATGAGGTAGGTCTGCCGGGCGATCAGTTCGGCCTTGCGTGTCGCGTCGGATTTCATCCAGGTCTCCTGTTCCTTCGGACCCTGAATGCCAGCCTCGGCCACCGCCAGCCTTGATGCAAGTCAATCCTTGCCGCGCGGGGTCGGCGCTCTCATATTCAAATCTTGCAATGCCTCTATCGGATTGCTAGCCTCGGATCACGCATGACGGGATGGGAGCCCGTCGTTCAAGGGATGGACAACATGCAAGCGGAATGGGTCTGGGGCCTCGTCGGGGGCCTCATGATCGGAAGTGCAGCCGGGCTGTACCTTCTGGTCAACGGCAGGATCATGGGCGCCTCGGGAATCATCGGGGGGCTCGTGGACCGCAGCGGCTGGACCACCGCGGCCGAGCGGGTGTCCTTCCTTGTGGGACTGTTCTCGGTGCCGCTCCTGCTCCTGCCGGTGATCGGACCCTTCGAGACGCACATCATCTCGAACCTCGGCGTGATCGTGGCGGCCGGGCTTCTGGTCGGGATCGGAACCCGCCTTGCGAACGGGTGCACCTCGGGCCACGGGGTCTGCGGCATATCGCGGTTCAGCCTGCGCGGTCTGCTCGCGACCGTGTTCTACCTTCTGGGCGGCGGGCTTGCCGTCCTCTTCTTCCGCCATTTCGTCGGAGCCATCTGATGGGCCGCAATCTCTGGGCGTTTCTGGCCGGCGGCCTCTTCGGCATGGGGCTTGTGGTCTCCGACATGGTCAACACCCGCAAGGTGCAGGGCTGGCTCGATGTCTTCGGCGACTGGGACCCGACGCTGGCCTTCGTTCTGGGCGGCGCAATCCTCCCGATGGCGATCGTCTGGCGGATTGCGCGGGGGCGCGAACGGTCGCTGCTCGGTTCGCCGATCCCGCAGCCCGCACCGCCGGTGATCGACCGCAACCTCCTTGGCGGGTCGCTGCTGTTCGGGATGGGCTGGGGACTGGCGGGGCTCTGCCCCGGACCGTCGATCGCGGCGCTCAGCTTCGGCGGAGTCGGTGGGGTGACCTTTGTGCTGGCGATGGTCGCTGGTATGATGGTCGCGCCCGCCCTGCGCAGCCGCATCGACCGGATTGCCGCACCGGCCTGAACACGAACCGCCCGCGGCCGCGCCGCACAAGGGAGACCGACATGGACATCCGTACCATCACGGCCGGCTACGCCGTGTCGCCGCAGATCACCCCCGAGGACGTGCCCGCGATCAAGGCGGCCGGGTTCGTGCGGGTGATCTGCAATCGCCCCGACGCCGAGATCCCGGCGGACCTGCGGGCCGACAAGATCCGCGCGGCGGTCGAGGCGGCCGGGATGGAGTTCGTGCTGAACCCGGTCATCGGCGGCGCGATCACGATGGACAATGTCACGACGCAGGGCGCGGCGCTGGAGAACGCCCCCGGCCCGGTCTTCGCCTACTGCGCCTCGGGCAACCGGTCCACCATCGTCTGGGGACTGAGCCAGGCCGGCAAGGTGGACACGCCCGAACTCATTCAGGCGGCGGCGCGCGCGGGCTACAATCTCGAGATCTGGCAGGACCAGATCAACGCCCTCGCGCGGAACCGGGGCTGACCCGGCGCCTGTCCCGGACCACCGGGCGCGCCGGTCCCCGGTGAGGGGCCCGCGAGGGTCGGGGCGCGATCCGGCCCCGCCACGGCGTCGCCGGCCCGCCCGGCCCGCGCATCCCATCGGCACATTGCGCGCGACAGCGGGCCGCGGCCGGTCACGCAGGCCGGGCGCCCCTTGCCGGCACGGCGCGGTGTGGGCGGCGGTCAGCCGGCGGCCACGCCCGCCGGGGCCGCATCGCCCGCAGGATGCGGCGGAGCCGCGGGCACGGCGGCCATGTCCGCCCGGCCCGCCGCCGGCCCCTGCGGGGCGGCGGCCGGATCGGTCAGCCGGATGGCGCGATGACCGCGCAGCCGGCCCAGCCGCCCCTGCGAGACGCGCCTGCCATCGGCATCCCGAAGCTCCAGCACCGAGACCGACGCGCCCGGCAAGGCGAGGACCGACCCCGGCCGCAACCCGAGGATGGCCGAGAGCGGCAGCGTGACCGCGGGGAAGGCCGCGTCGAGGTCGGCCGGCGCCTCGGACAGGGCGGTGTGGAACCGGGACTGCCAGCCGGGATCCGCCTCACGCGGCGTCTCCGGCTCGCCGGGCCGGCAGGCCGGCACCGCCAGCGGCAGCGCAAGAAGGACGCGCCCGTCGCGGTGGGGATCATCCCCGAGACGCAGGTCGAGCGCGAGCACCGTGTAGGTGCCCTCGTCGAGCACGACCGGAAGCAGCCGGGCCTCGTCGATCATCGGGCCGACGGCGGGGGGCGGCAGGTCGAGCAGTTCGCCCAGAGTTGCGGTGAGCGCCTGCGCGAAGGGCTCCATCAGCGCTGCATCAAGCCGGGTCGGACGTCGCGGCGCCGGGGGCGCGCGGCCGACCCGGCCGAGCGCGCGGGCCTCGGTCACGGCCTGGACCACCTCGGGCGCGAGCGCGAGAAGCCCCGATCCGCGCGCGGCCGCGACCCGCAGGAGCAGCGCCCGATCCTCGGTCAGTTCCGGCAGTTCGGCGAGCGCGGCCTCCGACCGCCGGAACCCGGTGAGCGTCAGCGGCAGACCGAGCGCCGCCCGCGCGGCCCTGGCCAGCGCCGATCCGGCACGCTCGCCCAGATCGCAGGAGGGCGCCCGGACCGCCCGGACCACGATCTTGCTGCGCAGGATCTCGCCATGATTTCGCATTGCCGCAATCCTTGGGGGCCGCAATTCTTCTGGCCCTGCCGGACCAGTCGCATGGACGGGTGAAGAAAGCGTTCCCGCGCGCCGGCCCCTGCCTTCACGCCGCCCGGCGCGCGCTGCGCTGCATCGGCAGGGTCACGCGGAAGGCGGCGCCGCCCTGCCCCGGCAGATAGGCGATCGTGCCGCCGAGATTGGCCATGATCTCGCGGCAGATGGCGAGGCCGAGCCCCGCGCCACCGCTCCGCGACGTGGGGTCGAGGCGGGCGAACTTCTCGAAGATGCTGTCCTGGCTGGCCTTGGGAATGCCCGCGCCGTTGTCCACGAAGTCGATCTCGATCTGCCCGGCGCGGGTGCGGACCTCGATGCGCAGCACCGGCACCTCGGCGTTGCAGTATTTCCGGGCGTTGGAGATCAGGTTGATGAACACCTGCACCAGCCGGTCGGTATCGGTCGCAACGGTGATGTCCTCGCGCGAGACGTCGCGCTCGAACACGAGGTCGCGGTCGGGGCGGGTGTAGGCCGAGGCGCGGATCGCGCGGGTGATGAGGTCGTGCAGGCTGGCAACCTGCATCTTGACCTGCGCCCGGCCGCCCTCCAGCACCGACAGATCGAGCAGATCGTCGAGAAGCCGGGTCAGGCGGATGGCCTCCTGGTGCACGATCTCGGCCTGCCGGCGGCTGTCGTCCGAGGCGTCGGGGTCCTGCATCAGGATCTCGGAAAAGGCGCGGATCGCGGTCATCGGCGTGCGCAGCTCGTGGCTGATCTGGCCGAGGAAGGCGTCCTTCTGCACCGAAAGCCGCGTCAGCTTGTCGTTGGCCTCGGCCAGCTGGCGGGCGGTGCGGGCCAGTTCCTCGGACTGCTCCTCGAGCCGGGCGGAATACTCCATGATCTGCTGGGCCTCGCTCGCCACCGCCAGCAGGTCCTGCACCGTCACCGCGGCACCGACGGCGATCTGGCCGATCATCGCATGGGCGGTGGCCGACCCCACCGCCCCGGCCAGCCGCCGTTCCAGCGCCTCGATGAAGGCGGGGGTCGCGTCCGGAAGATAGCCGGCCTTGCCCTGCGACCGCGCCGCCTCGCGGAAGAAGGTCAGCGCCTCGTCCGATCCGAGGATCCCCTGGGTCATCGCCAGCAGGTCCTCGGGCTCGGCCCCGCCCCGCGACCAGGCCTGCGCCCCGGGGGTCTGGTCGAAGACATGCACGAATGCCAGGCCCTGCATCCGCTCGAGCGGGCTCGGGAAGGTCAGCAGCGAGACGAGCACAAAGGCCCCGGCGTTCAGCGTGATCGACCAGAAGAGCGCCTGCATCACCGGATCGAGTCCGACCACGCCGAAGAGCGCCTCGGGCCGGAGCCAGCCGACGCCGAACGGACCCTCGGCCAGCACCTGCGGCGACAGCAGGCCGCTTGCGCCGAACGAGGGCAGGAAGAGCGTCCAGACCCAGACCGCGAAGCCCACGAGGAGGCCGGCCGCGGCACCGGCATGGGTCGCGCCGCGCCAGAAGAGCCCGCCCAGCATCGCCGGCAGCACCTGGGCCACGCCCACGAAGGCGATCAGCCCGATCGCGGCCAGCGACGCCGAGCCGCCCGACATCCGGAAGTAGAGATAGCCCAGGGCGAGGATCCCGGCGATCGAGAGCCGGCGCGACATGAGGACCAGACCGCGCACATCGCCCGGAACCGCGCGTCTGTGGGCCGCGCGCGCCATTCCGTCGGCGCCCGCCGCCCCCGAGGTCCGGCTGCGCAGCGACAGCCAGAGCGGCGTCACCACATGGTTCGACACCATCGTGGCCAGAGCGATTGCCTCGACGATCACCATCGAGGTGGCCGAGGAGAAGCCGCCGAGAAAGGCCAGCATCGCCAGGGTGCCCTTGCCTTCCGCCAGCGGCAGCGTCAGCACGAAGAGGTCGGGGTTCGATCCGGCCGGCATTCGGGCCAGGCCCAGGGCGGCGATCGGCACGACGAAGAGGCTCATCGCGAAGAGATAGAGCGGGAAGGCCCAGGAGGCGGTGGCCAGGTGGCGCTCGTCCGAATTCTCGACGACCATCACCTGGAACATGCGCGGCAGGGTCACCACGGCCGCGGCCGAGGCGGCGATCAGCCCCGCCCAGCGTCCGGGCTGAAGCGTCCAGTCGGCGATGGGCGAGGCGTCGATGCGGGCGAGCGTCTCGGACAGGCCGCCGGCCACGCCCCAGACCACGAAGACCCCCACGGCAAGAAGCGCGACCAACTTGACCACCGCCTCGACCGCGATCGCCATCACGACGCCATGGTGGCGTTCGTTGGCGTCAAGGTTGCGGGTGCCGAAGAGGACGGTGAAGATCGCAAGCCCCCCCGCAACCCAGAGCGCGGTGGCCGAGGTCTCGGGGACCGTCCAGTCGCCCTCCGGCGCGGCGGCGAAGACCTCGAAGGACAGGGTGACCGACTGGAGCTGAAGCGCGATGTAGGGCGTGGCCGCGACCACCGCGATCACCGTCACGATCACGCCGATGGTGTTCGACTTGCCGAAGCGCGACGCGATCAGGTCGGCGATCGAGGTCACGCGCTGGACCTGGCCGATGCGCACCAGCTTGCGCAGCAGAAGCCACCAGCCGACCAGAACGAGCGTGGGGCCGAGATAGATGGTCAGGAACTCGAGCCCCGAGCGGGCCGCGTAGCCCACCGCGCCGTAGAAGGTCCAGGCGGTGCAGTAGATCGACAGCGACAGGGTGTAGATCAGCGGCGAGCGGAGCCAGCCCGCCGATCCCGCGGCCGCGCGCCGCTCGGCGGCGAAGGCAACGAGGAAGAGGAAGAGCACATAGCCGAGGCAGACCGCGACGAGGATGTTGAAGGGAACCATGTCACGGCCCGTCCGCGTCGGGGCCGGCGGCCGGACCGCCACCCGCCGCCGCGCCGGGTCGGCCGGACGGCGGCGTCTCGGGGTCGCCGCCGAGCCGGCCCGCCAGGAGATAGGCCACCACGATCAGCCCGAACCACACCGCAAAGAGGTAGATGCCCCCCCGGGAGGTGTCCGGGGCCGCCGTCTCGGCCGGGCGCCACAGGATCGGCAGCAGCACGAGGAAGGCGCCGGCCACCGGCAGCACCCGCGCCGCATCGGCCACCCGGCGGCGGCGGTAGAGCATCGGGGCAAGGAAGGCCGGCCGTCGCGGGATGCGCATCGCCGTCGGCCTAGACGCCGCCGGCCAGCGCGCGCACCCCGCTCACGAGGTCGGCGTTGGCGAAGGGCTTCGCGAGAAAGCGGCTGGCACCGGCGCGCAGCGCCGCGTCCTGTTCGCGCGACTGGCCCTTGGCGGTCAGCACCAGCACCGGCAGACGGGCCAGATCGGGGTCGGCGCGCAGGTCGGCAAGGATGTCAAAGCCCGACCGGCCCGGCAGCATCACGTCGAGAACCACCACCAGCGGCGCCGCCGCGCGGATCACCGCCAGCGCGTCGGTCCCGTCGGAATGGGTCTGCACCGACCATCCGTCCCGCGACAGGATGAAGCGGATCGCCTCGGCGATGTTCGGCTCGTCCTCGATCAGAAGGATCCGGCGCTGCGTTCCTTCGGCTTGGCCCGGCATGGCTGACGTCCTCCCTGCGCCACTTTCCGCCAGCGGTCCGGGGACTATCGCGCAGCAGCCCCGCCCCTGTCAAAACGCTTCTTGCCCCGGTCCCGGCCGGACCAGGATCGAGGGCTCGCGCCGGGCGGGACAGGGCGTGCGCGGGCAGACCCGGCAGCTGAGGCCGACCGCACGCGCCGGCCCGCCCGGACCGCCGCCGTCATCGGGCAGGAGCAGCATCGAGGCGGTGACCACCTCGGGCCCGTCGAGCCCGAGCGGCTGTGCGAGGTCGGCGATGGCATAGGCCAGGAAGCGGCCGCCGCCCCGCCCCGCGATGTCCAGAAGCGCCCGCGACGGAACACCGGGGCGGCTCAGCGCCGCATAGAGCGGCCAGAGCGGGCAGCCCGCGCCGAAGCGCGGCAGGGCAAGGCCCGCGACGGGCTTGCGGAAGGTCAGCGCGCCCGAACCGTCCGCGACCAGAAGCCCGATCGCCGCGCCCTCGGGGGCCGGAAGCGTGGCCAGCCGGCGCATCACCGCCGCGACCGGCGCCGAAAAGCGCGCCGCCAGACGCACGGGGTCGGGGCCGGTCTCGGCCAGCGCCGCGCGGAACGCGGCCAGCGGCAGCAGGGCCGCGTCGGCGCGCAGCCGCGCGAGCTGGGCGCGCGCCAGTTCCCGCGCGGCCGGCGAGCGCAGCTCGGCCGCCTCGTTGACCACCGCCGCATCGGAGCCCCCCGTCTCGGCGTCGGCAAGCGACCAGCCGCGCGCGGCCAGCCAGGCCTCGACCTCGTCCTGCGGCGTCGCGGGCCCGGTCTCGGGCGAGGCGTCGAGATAGGCGACCAGCGCCGCCGCGGCCTCGCTCAGCCGCAGGCTGTCCGCGGCGATGTTGTCCTGAAAGCGCTGGCGCGCCGGCCCGTCGATGTCGGGCGTCTCGGCCAGGATCGCGGCGGCCGACCGCAGCGCGGTGATCGTGGTCAGCAGTTCGTGGACCTGCGCCGAAAGCTGCGGATCATGGGCAAGCCGGTCGCTGAGCCGGTCGGCCAGCCGTTCGAGCCGCTCGACCTGGGCCTGCCGCCCGGCAAGAAGCGCGGACCAGCCGGGGAAGCGGGCCACGAATTCGCCCAGACGGTCGATCTCGGGGGCGGGTTCGCCCGGCACCGCCGCCAGCGCCGCTTCGCGCAGCGTCCCGCTGAGCACGTCCTCGGACCCCTCGTCCAGGGCGCGCGCCTCGACGCCGAGTTCGCGGGCAAAGACCGCCACCAGATCCGGGCCGGGACGGCGGCGGTTGTGCTCGATCAGGTTCAGGTAGGCCGGCGAGACGCCCGCGGCCCGGGCAAGGTCGCTCTGGCGCATGCCGATCAGCAAGCGCCGTTCCCTGATCCGCGTCCCGGTCAGCGCGCCGCGCATCGGCTCCTCCCGTCCGCCGCGAATTTACAGGATTTACAGACCGGACCGCAAGCCATGACGCCCGCGGATCAGCCCCGGCGCCCGGTCAGTTGCCCGTGCAGTTCGGGGGCGCCACGTCGTGGATGCGGGGCTGGGCCGGCGCGCCGTCCACGCATTCGGTCAGCTTGATCTCGGGCTTGCTGCAGGCCGCGAGCACGGCCAGCGCCAGCATCAGGCCAACACCTCCGACGACCTTCATCCTGCCCCGCATGCCTGCCCCCGTTGCGTCCTCTCCGGGACCCCGCCCGGACTACCTGCCCCGATTAACCGCGACGTGGCGGAAAGGGCAACAGAAAAGGCGCGGGCACAGCGGCCCGCGCCCCTTCGTCCCGGCCGCGTGGCCCTATTTCAGCGCGGCGTCGGTGATCGCCAGCGTGTAGGCGCCTTCCGGCTGCTTGGTGATGACCGGGTCCGACCCGCCGGCCAGCAGCGTCGCCACGGTGCGTTCGTAGTCGGCCGGGTCGAGCGCGCCGTTCGAGCCGGCGGTCAGCTTCGCCACCTCGCCCATCATGAACTTCTGGTGGGCTTCGGTCTGGGCGCCGGTCTCGTCGTTCTCGAGCACCATCATCGCCGCCTCGTCCGGGTTGGCCTCGGCGTATTTCCAGCCCTTCATGCTCGCCCGGACGAACTTGACCATCTTCTCCTGGAAGGCCGCGTCCTTGAGCTTGTCCTCGAGCACGTAGAGACCGTCCTCGAGCGTGGCCACGCCCTGTTCGTCATACTTGAAGGTGACGAGATCCTCGGGCTTGATCCCCGCGTCAAGCACCTGGCCGTATTCGTTGTAGGTCATCGTCGAGATGCAGGCCGCCTGCTTCTGGAGCAGCGGATCGACGTTGAAGCCCTGCTTGAGCACTGTGATCCCGTCCGGGCCGCCGTCGGTCTTGATCCCGAGCTGCGCCATCCAGGCGAGGAACGGGTATTCGTTGCCGAAGAACCAGACGCCGATGGTCTTGCCCTTGAAGTCGGTCGGCGCCTGGATGCCGGTTTCCTTCAGGCAGGTCAGCATCAGGCCCGAATGCTTGAAGGGCTGGGCGATGTTGACCAGCGGCAGGCCTTTTTCACGCGCGGCCAGCGCCGCGGGCATCCAGTCCACGATCACGTCGGCGCCGCCGCCGGCGATCACCTGCTCGGGCGCGATGTCGGGGCCGCCCGGCTTGATGGTGACGTTCAGGCCCTCTTCGTCGTAGAAGCCCTTTTCCTTGGCCACGTAATAGCCCGCGAACTGCGCCTGCGTCACCCACTTGAGCTGCAGCGTCACGTCATCGGCCGCCCAGGCCCCGCCGGCCGTCATCGCCGTCAGGCCCACAACCGTCACGAACTTCCTCATCGTCCACCTCTCCTGTTGTCAGCCCCGCCCTCTCTGCGACGGGTGCCAGAACGTGACGCCTTTCTCGATCAGCGCCACAAACCCATAGAATGCCGAACCGGCCAGAGCCGCCACGGCAATCTCGGCCCAGACCATGTCCAGCGCAAGCTGGCCCACGGCCGTCGAGATCCGAAAGCCCATGCCCCGCGTGGGGCTGCCGAAGAACTCGGCCACGATAGCACCGATAAGCGCCAGCGTTGTCGCAATTTTGAGCCCGTTGAAGATGAAGGGCATCGCGGCCGGCAGGCGCAGCTTCCACAGGGTCTGCCCGTAGCTCGCCCCCCAGGTCGCCATAAGGTCGCGCTGCATCCGCTCGCTGGCGGCAAGGCCGGCCACGGTGTTCACCAGGACCGGGAAGAACACCATGACCACGACCACCGCGGCCTTCGACTGCCAGTCGAAACCGAACCACATCACGAGGATGGGGGCGATGCCGACGATGGGCAGAGCGGCCACGAAGTTGCCGACCGGCAAGAGGCCGCGCTGGAGGAAGGGCGAGCGGTCGATCAGGATCGCGGTCAGGATCGCGGCGCCGCAGCCGATGACATAGCCCGACAGCGCGCCCTTGAGGATCGTCTGGACGAAATCCTCCCAGAGCATCGGCAGGCTGGTGGTGATCGTCGCCCAGATCGTCGAGGGCGCGGGCAGGATGACGCCGGGCACCGCGAGGCCGCGCACGATCCCTTCCCAGAGGACGAGCAGCGTCACCCCGAAGAGCCCGGGGATGACGAGCCGCGCCCAGCGGTCGCGCCCGTGCGTGCGGGCGAGCCAGGCGTTGAGCGCCCAGGCCGCAAGCCAGAAGAGGATGGCGCCCCAGAGCCAGGTCATGCCGCCATCCCCATCCGCCGGAGCGTCAGCCTCTCGATCAGGCCGATGGCCATGACGAGGACGGCCGCAAGGATCGCGGCGCCGAAGAGCGCCGCCCAGATCTGCACGGTCTGCCCGTAGTAGCTGCCCGACAGGAGCCGCGCGCCGAGCCCGGCGGTGGCGCCGGCCGGCAGTTCGCCCACGATCGCGCCCACCAGCGAGGCCGCGACCGAGACCTTGAGCGAGGCGAAGAGATAGGGGATCGAGGCCGGAAGCCTGAGCTTCCAGAAGGTCTGGGCGCGGCTGGCGTTGTAGGTGGTGAGCAGGTCGAGCTGCGCCGCATCGGGGCTGCGCAGGCCCTTCACCATGCCCACGACCACCGGGAAGAACGACAGATAGGCCGAGATGATCGCCTTGGGGACCAGGCCGGTCATGCCCACCGAGGCCAGCACCACGATGATCATCGGCGCGATGGCGAGGATCGGGACGGTCTGGCTGGCGATCGCCCAGGGCATGACGCTCAGGTCCATCGCCCGGCTGTGGACGATGCCGACCGCGAGCAGGATCCCGAGGCCCGAGCCGATGACGAAGCCGAGGAGCGTGGCCGAGAGCGTCACCCAGGAGTGATAGACGAGGCTGCGCTTCGAGGTGATCTTCTGTCCAGCGTAGCCCTCCCAGAGCCCCGCGGCCACCTGATGCGGCGCCGGAAGCACCGGACGTTCCTGCACCATGGTGTCGTTGACCACATCCACCCAGGTCAGGTGCTGGCCCGCCCGCGCCGCCTGGTCATAGGTCCACTGGCTGTTGAGCCGGATCGCCGCCCCGTACCAGAGCACGACGATGGCGAGGAGCACCGCAAGGATCGGCAGGACCCGGTTCATCGCGCGCCGCGCGGGGGCTCTGCCCCCGCCCCCCCGTGATATTTGGCCCAGTGAGACGCCGCCATGCGGTCACACCTCATCGCCATGCCCCGCGCGCAGGCCCTCGCGCACGCGGTGCGCGATCTGGATGAACTCCGGCGTGTCGCGGATGTCGAGCGGGCGCTCGCGCGGCAGCGGGCTGTCGATCACGTCGGTGATCCGGCCGGGGCGCGGGCTCATCACCACGATCTTCGTGGACAGGTAGACCGCCTCGGGGATCGAGTGGGTGACGAAGCCGATGGTCTTGCCGGTGCGCGCCCAGAGCTTCAGGAGTTCCTCGTTCAGCCGGTCGCGCACGATCTCGTCGAGCGCGCCGAAGGGTTCGTCCATCAGGAGGATGTCGGCGTCGAAGGCGAGCGCGCGCGCGATCGAGGCACGCTGCTGCATGCCGCCCGACAGCTGCCAGGGGAACTTGTTGCCGAAGCCCGAAAGCTCGACCAGCGACAGGACGCGTTCGACCCGCGCCGCCTGTTCGGTCCGGTCGAAGCCCATGATCTCGAGCGGCAGGCGGATGTTGCCGGCGATGGTGCGCCAGGGATAGAGCCCGGCCGCCTGGAAGACGTAGCCGTAGGCCCGCGCCTGCCGGGCCGCGTCGGGCGTCATGCCGTTGACAGTCAGCGTGCCGCCGGTCGGGTGCTCGAGCGCGGCGATGGCGCGCAGAAAGGTGGTCTTGCCGCAGCCCGAGGGGCCGATGAAGCTGACGAATTCGCCCTTGCCGATCGTCAGGTTCACGTCCCTGAGCGCCTGGACCGGGCCGTCCGCGGTCTCGAAGACGAGGTTCACGCCCTTCGCCTCGATCACCGGCTGCGCGATGGCGTTGGTGTCCTTCATTCCCTGTCCCTGTTCCGATTGGCCCCCGGCCGACCCTCTGCTATCCTCGACGCGCCGCAATCAGAGCGAGGACGGCCATGACGCCCTGCCGGAAGTTCCGCCCTTCGTCCGCCGCGACCTACGACGGCAAGCAGGGGTTTTCCTATTTCGAGGGCATCTCGCGCGAATCCGCCGGCGCGCAGGCGGTGTGCATGCACCTGCTGACCATCCCGCCCGGGGGCCGCGCCCGCGCGCACAAGCACGCCACCCATGAGACGGCGATCTATGTGCTGGAAGGCACCACGATCATGCACTGGGGCGCGCGGCTCGAGCACCGGATGGAGATCGCGGCGGGCGAGATGCTCTACATTCCGGCCGACATGCCGCACCTGCCCTACAACCCCGGCCCGGGTGTTGCGCGCGCGGTCATCGCCCGCACCGACCCGCACGAGCAGGAAAGCGTGGTGCTCATGCCGGAACTCGAGGGGCTGGTGGCGGGCTGAGGCGCGCATTCAGACCGACCTCGTGATGCCGCCGTCGACGCGGATCGCCTCGCCGGTGATGTAGCCCGCGCCCTCGGAGACGAGGAAGGCGATGGTCCGGGCGATCTCGTCCACCCGTCCGAAGCGCTTCAGCGCCGCCGCCTCGGCCACCTCGGGGCCCTGCGGGATCGAGTCGATGAAGCCCGGCATCAGCGCATTCACCCGGATGTTCTTCGGGCCGAGATCCTGCGCGACGATCTTCATCCAGGCGTGCAGCCCGGCCCGCATCGCCGACGAGGTCGGGAACCGCGCCTCCGGTTCCTGCGCGACATAGCTCGTGATGTTCACGATGGCGCCGCCGCCGGCCCGTTCCATGTGGGGAACGACCAGCCGGATCGGGCGCACGGCCGAGAGGAAATAGACCTCCATCGCCCGGTGCCAGTCGGCATCGGTCAGCCCCAGCGCGCTTCCCCGCGGGCCGTGGCCGGCGGAGTTGACCAGGGCGTCGATCCGGCCCCAGCGCGCGACCGCCCCGTCGACGAGGCGCGCAAGATCGTCAGCACTTTCGTTCGAGCCGGTGACGCCGAAGCCGCCGAGTTCCTGCGCCAGCGCCTCGCCCTTGCCCGAGGACGACAGGATAGCCACCTGCCAGCCCTGCGCGGCCAGCTCGCGGGCGGCGGCCGCCCCCATGCCCGAGCCGCCGGCGGTGATGAGCGCGACTTTCGCCACCGCCTCAGACCCCCGTCGCCGGAATGCCCGACCGCTGCACCGGGCGCGGCGCGGTCAGGTCCTTCCACGCGCTCAGCGCCCGGCTGACCGGGCCGGCCGGGTCGCGGGCCACGAACTGGCCGTGGCCCTCTTCGGTCGTGACCTTGCCTTCGGTCACGGCGACCTGCCCGCGCGTCAGCGTGTAACGCGGCAGGCCCCTGACCTTGTGGCCCTCGAAGACGTTGTAGTCGATGGCCGACTGCTGGGTCGAGGCCGAGATGGTCTTTTCCGCCTCGGGATCCCAGACCACGATGTCGGCATCCGAGCCCACGAGGATCGCGCCCTTCTTGGGGTAGCAGTTGAGGATCTTGGCGATGTTGGTCGAGGTGACGGCCACGAATTCGTTCATGGTCAGACGCCCGGTCCCCACCCCGTGGGTCCAGAGCATCGGCATCCGGTCCTCGAGCCCCCCCGTGCCGTTCGGGATCTTGGCGAAGTTGCCGAGCCCGAAGCGCTTCTGTTCGGTGGTGAAGGCGCAATGGTCCGTGGCCACCACCGACAGCGATCCCGACTGCAGCCCCGCCCAGAGACTGTCCTGATGGCGCTTGTCGCGGAAGGGCGGCGACATCACCCGCCGCGCGGCGTGGTCCCAGTCGGGGTTGAAATACTCGCTCTCGTCGAGCGTCAGGTGCTGGATCAGCGGCTCGCCCCAGACGCGCTTGCCCTGCATCCGCGCGCGCCGGATCGCCTCGTGCGCCTCCTCGCAGGAGGTGTGCACGACGTAAAGCGGCACGCCCGCCATGTCGGCGATCATGATCGCGCGGTTGGTGGCCTCGCCCTCGACCTGTGGCGGGCGGGAATAGGCGTGGGCCTCGGGGCCGGTGTTGCCCTCGGCCAGGAGTTTCGCGGTCAGTTCCGCCACCACGTCGCCGTTCTCGGCATGGACGAGCGCGATGGCGCCCAGTTCCCGGCAGCGGCGGAACGAGGCGAAGAGCTCGTCGTCGTTCACCATCAGCGCGCCCTTGTAGGCCATGAAGTGCTTGAAGGTGTTGATGCCGCGCTCGGTCACGGCCTTCATCTCGTCGAAGACCTGCTCGCCCCACCAGGTCACCGCCATGTGGAAGGAATAGTCGCAGTTGGCGCGGCTGGTCTTGTTGTCCCACATCTTCAGCGCGTCCATCAGGCCCTGGCCGGGCGCAGGCAGCGCGAAATCGACCACCATCGTGGTGCCGCCGGCCAGCGCCGCGCGGGTGCCGCTTTCGAAGTCGTCGCTGGAGTAGGTGCCCATGAAGGGCATCTCGAGATGGGTGTGCGGGTCGATCCCCCCCGGCATGACGTAGCAGCCGGTCGCGTCCAGCACCCGGTCGCCGACCAGGTTGTCGCCGATGTGGATGATGCGGCCGCCCTCGACCAGAACGTCGGCCTTGTAGGTCAGGTCGGCGGTGACGATGGTACCGTTCTTGATGACCGTGCTCACGGCGTCCTCCTTCTGTTGGCGGGCCGCGGCCGCGCAAGGCGGCCGCGGCCCATGTTCGTTCCCCGTCAGGGGCAGGTCTTGACCCAGGAATTCAGCGCGCGCTTCTTCAGGATGAAGGCCACCCCGTTGGCCTTTCCCCAGGCACACGCCTCCTTGAACCGCGGGTTCTGGTCCTTGTACTCGATGGCCAGCACGGGCTTTCCGGCGGCCGCATAGGGCAGCATCCGGCCGCACCAGCCCTGCTTGTGGCAGCTTTCCACCACCGCGAAGTCGAACCGGTCGACGAGCTTCGGCGTCAGGTCGGGCACGTTCTTCTGCCCGATCGTCAGCCCCAGGGCATGGGCCTCGTCCGCCAGCGCCCGCATGTAGGCCAGAGTGTCGGCCTCGGTCAGCGGAAAGCCGCTGTCGTTCTGGTAGGCATCCACGTTGTCGGGGTCGATCGCCTTGAACCCGAGATCCGCGCAGCGCTGGAAGCGCGCCCGCATGATCGGGATCAGGATGTCGCGCCGGCGGATGTCGAGGAACTTCTCGTCGGGCCAGTCGCCATAGACCTTGCCCACCACCGAGGGCGGAAACGCGCCCTTGTCCGCGCGGTAATTCTCGACGGTGCCGACGCTGACGTAGCAGATCGGCGTCACCCCGCCCGCGACCAGCGCGGCAATCTGCGCCGCCGAGTGGTTGTCGGGATCGAGGTCGAGATAGACCACGTTGCGTGACAGCGTGATGGGCGCGGAATACTGCACATCCCAGACCTGCTGGGCCGGGGCCGGCTTGGTCTTGGCCGGGGCCTGCGCCGGCGCCAGCGCCAGTGCCAGCAGCAGGGCCGCCGACCCGGCCGCCCGCCGGCGCGTGCGGCGCCGGTCCGCGTTACGTCCTCTGTCCGGAATCATTCTGTCTGTCCTCCGCATGAGTCGCTCATGCCGAGACAGTGGGCCGGAATTCGGCAACATCATGTCACCGCGGCCCGGACCGCGCCGACGCCAGCCCGGAGCGGTCGCCGATGCGGCGCGCCCGGTCAATCCAC
The DNA here is from genome assembly GCA_049324535.1 of Pseudomonadota bacterium. Taxonomy (GTDB): domain Bacteria; phylum Pseudomonadota; class Alphaproteobacteria; order Rhodobacterales; family Rhodobacteraceae; genus JBMOOG01. The sequence continues at coordinate 205,206 of JBMOOG010000019.1, forward strand.
GACCTCCGCCACCTCGAGGACCGAATGCAGCAGCACATCGGTGCCGGCCGCCGCCCATTCGGGGCTGATCTCCTCGGCTTCGTTGTGCGACAGCCCGTCCACGCAGGGGCACATGATCATCACCGTGGGAGCCACGCGGTTGATCCAGCAGGCGTCGTGCCCGGCGCCGGAGACGATGTCCATGTGGCTGTAGCCGAGCTTTTCGGCCGACCGGCGCACGATGCCGACCAGCCGTTCGTCGAAGGCCGGCGGATCGAAGAAGCCGACGGTCTTGGCCTCGAACTTCACGCCCACCTCGGCGCAGAGCCCCGGCGCCTTCGCGAGAAGCTCGGCCACCATCTCCTCGAGCACCGGCAGGATGTGGCTGCGCAGATCGACGGTGAAGACGATCTTCTCGGCGATGATGTTGCGCGAATTGGGATAGACGTCGATGTGCCCGATCGCCCCCACCGCGTTCGGCTGGCGCTTCATCGCGATCTCGTGGACAAGCTCGGTCACCCGCGCCAGCGCCCGACCGGCGTTGCGGCGCAGATACATCGGCGTCGAGCCGGTGTGCTGGCCCTTGCCGGTCACGGTGCATTCGATCCAGCGCAGGCCCTGGCCGTGGGTCACCACGCCGATCTGCTTGCCCTCGGCCTCGAGGATCGGGCCCTGCTCGATGTGATACTCGAACATGGCGTGCATCTTGCGCGTGCCGACCGGCTCGGTCCCCTTCCAGCCGATCCGTTCGAGCTCGTCGCCGAAGCGCAGCCCCCTGGCGTCGCGCCGGTCATAGGCCCAGTCCTGGTCGAGCACCCCCGCGAAGACGCCCGAGGCCAGCATCGCCGGCGCAAAGCGCGTGCCCTCCTCGTTCGTCCAGTTGGTGACGACGATCGGGTGGCGGGTCCGGATGCCGAGATCGTTCAGGGTGCGCACCACCTCGAGCCCGGCCAGAACCCCGAGCACGCCGTCGTACTTCCCGCCCGTCGGCTGGGTGTCGAGATGGCTGCCGATGTAGACCGGCAGGGCATCGGGATCGGTGCCGGGACGCAGGGCGAACATGTCGCCCATGGTGTCGACCGACATGGTCATGCCCGCCGCCTCGCACCAGGACTGGAAGAGCCGGCGCCCCTCGCCGTCGGCGTCGGTCAGGGTCTGGCGGTTGTTGCCGCCGGCGATCCCCGGGCCGATCGTCGCCATCTCCATCAGGCTGTCCCAGAGTCGCGCGGAATCGATGCGGAGGTTTTCCCCGGCTGTGGGCATCTGGCGTTCTCCCCTTCGCCGGTCGGGGGTCTTCGGCGCCCCTTGCGGCGAATCGTTGGCTGGCAATAGTCTGACCATATGGTCAGGTTGAGACTACACAACCGGGCCATGCGGACAACGATTTTCTCGGGGAGGCACCAGGGGCCGATGGCCGAGGACGCGCAGCGCGAGCAGAAGCCGGGACGGCGCGGCGAGATCCGCCGCGAAAACGAGCGGCTGATCCTCGAAGCCGCCGAGAAGGTCTTTGCCGAAGCCGGCTACGGCGGCGCGACGATGCAGCTCATCGCCGACATGGCCGGGCTGCCGAAGGCGAACCTGCACTACTACTTCGCGACCAAGGAAGACCTCTACCGCCGGGTCGTGGCGAACATCTTCGACATCTGGCTGCACGCCGCCGATGCGATGGACGGGGCCGACGGCCCGGCCGAGGGCATCGGCGCCTACATCGACGCCAAGATGGAGATCTCGCGCCGCCACCCCGACGGGTCCAAGGTCTGGGCGTCCGAGGTGATGCACGGCGCGCCGGTGATCCAGGACTATCTGGAAACCACGCTGACGGACTGGACCGAGGGGCGCGTCGCGGTGATCGAACGCTGGATCGCCGAGGGCAAGATGGCCCCGGTCGATCCGCGGCACCTGCTCTACATGCTCTGGGCGACGACCCAGCATTACGCCGACTTCGGCCACCAGATCGAGACGCTGAACGGCGGCCGGCCGCTGTCGGACGCGCAGTGGAAGGCGGCCAAGGACAGCGTCAAGGCGATCGTGCTGCGCGGCATCGGTGCCGCCTGAGGGAGATGCGGATGGAGATTGCCGAACTGGAGGCCGAAGCGGCCGATCTGGTGCTGCCGGACTTCGACGAAGGAACCGCCTGGCGGCTCGGCCAGTCGCTGGTCGCGCTGGCCCTGGCCGATGCCCTGCCGGTGGTCATCGACATCCGCACCCCCGACCGGACGCTTTTCCACGCGGCCCTGCCCGGATCGGCCCCAGTGAACGATCTCTGGGCGCTGCGCAAGTCGCGCACGGCCTTCCTCTTCCAGAAGCCTTCGCTGCTGGTGGGGCGAAGGCTGCAGGCCAAGGCCGAGACGGTGGCGAAGCACGGGCTCGATCCGGCCCACCACGCCGTCGAGGGCGGCGCGGTTCCGATCCGGGTCCGCGCCGCGGGGGTCGTGGCCGTCGTGACCGTCTCGGGCCTGACCCAGGTCGAGGACCACATCCTCGCCGTGCGAGGCCTGCGGACGCTGCTCTGACGGCGCCCGCCGAGGCTGGCGCTGCTCGGGCCGGCGCCGCTCAGCCCGGCGCCCGCGCCGGCTCTTTCAGCTCGGTCTCGACAAAGCGCATCACCGCCGGGCCATCGTTGACCACGTTGTGCGCGACCCCTTCCGAGCGCCGGTAGGCGACCCCGGCCGGCACGAGCACCGTGCGGCTCGACCCGTCCGCTTCCTCGATCCGCATCGGGCAGTCGGTCAGCGCCACGATGACATAGTCGTGCCCATGGCGGTGCCAGCCGGTCTCGGCACCCGGCTCGAAGTCGAACCGGGTCACACGAACCCTCTCGTCATCGACCAGGACATGGGCCGTGCAGGCCGGGCGCATCGCGTCAGTCCAGCGTGTCGAGGACGCCCTTCAGCGTCCCGATCAGCTCGTCGATCTGGGCCTTCGACACGATCAGCGGCGGGCTCATCGCGATGATGTCGCCGGTGGTGCGGATCAGGATGCCCTTCTCGTAGGCCTTCAGGAAGGCCGAGAAGGCGCGCTTGGTCGGCTCGCCCGCGATGGGCTCGAGCTCGACGGCGCCGATCAGGCCCTCGTTGCGGATGTCGATGACGTGGCGTGTCCCCTTCAGCGCGTGCAGCGCCTCCTGCCAGTAGGGCGCGAGTTCGGCGCAGCGCTGGAAGAGCCCCTCCTCCTTGTAGGTCTCGAGCGTGGCAATGCCCGCGGCCGCCGCGATCGGGTTGCCGGAATAGGTGTAGCCGTGGAAGAGCTCGATCATGTGCTCGGGGCCGTGCATGAACGCATCGTGCACCTCGGCCGTGGTCAGCACCGCGCCCATCGGGATGACGCCGTTGGTCAGGCCCTTGGCGGTGGTCATCAGATCCGGCCGGATGCCGTAGTGCTGGGCCGCGAAGGGCGCGCCGAGGCGCCCGAAGCCGGTGATGACCTCGTCGAAGATCAGAAGGATGCCGTATTTCTTCGTGATCGCCCGCAGCTTTTCCAGATAACCCTTCGGCGGGATCAGCACCCCGGTCGATCCCGCGACCGGTTCGACGATCACCGCGGCGATGGTCTCGGCCCCGTGCAGCGCGACGATGCGCTCGAGCTCGTCGGCCAGGTTCGCGCCATGCTCGGGCTGGCCCTTCGACCAGGCGTTCAGCGCCGGCAGATGGGTGTGCGGCAGATGGTCGACGCCGCCCAGCATGGTACCGAACACCTTGCGGTTGTTGACGATGCCGCCGACCGAGATGCCGCCGAAGTTCACGCCGTGATAGCCGCGTTCGCGCCCGATCAGGCGGGTGCGCGCGCCCTCGCCCCGCGCCCGGTGATAGGCGATGGCGAGCTTCAGCGCGGTCTCGACGCTTTCCGACCCCGAGTTGGTGTAGAAGACATGCTCCATGCCCTCGGGCGCGATCTCGATGATGCGGTTCGCCAGCTCGAAGGCGGACGGATGGCCCATCTGGAAGGCGGGCGCATAGTCGAGCTCGGCCGCCTGGCGGGCGATGGCCTCGGTGATCTTCGGCCGGCAGTGGCCGGCGTTGCAGCACCAGAGCCCCGCGGTGCCGTCCAGAACCTGCCGCCCGTCCGACGTGGTGTAATGCATGTCCTTCGCGCCCACGAACATGCGCGGCGCCTTCTTGAACTGGCGGTTCGCGGTGAACGGCATCCAGAAGGCGTTGAGGTCGTTGGGCGTGGTCTTGCGGTCGAGCGCCATGTTCCGTCTCCCTGCGGCTGCCGGCGGGCGCGGTTCCTGTCGGCGCGGCGTGCATCTGTTGTTTGACCAAATGGTCAGAAATACACTATCAGAGCCCCCCGCCCCCTTCAAGCGGTGCAGAGGTGGGCAAGCGCGGCCGGCGCGTGCTAAGGTCGGACCGGGAGGACCGAGGTGGACGACATCGAACCCGCCGCGCCGCGGCGCTCGCGCATTCAGGAACGCAACCGCCGGGCTATCCTCGCCGCCGGGCTCGAGGTGTTCTCGCAATACGGGTTCCGGGGCGCGACGCTCGACCAGATCGCCGAGGTGGCCGGGCTGTCCAAGCCGAACCTGCTCTATTACTTCCCGTCCAAGGAGGCGATCCACGAGACGCTTCTGGCCGGACTTCTCGACATCTGGCTGGCGCCGCTGCGCGCGATGCGCGAGGACGGCGATCCGGTGCCCGAGATCCTCGCCTACGTGCGCCGCAAGCTGGAGATCAGCCGCGACATGCCGCGAGAAAGCCGGCTCTTCGCCAACGAGATCCTTCAGGGCGCGCCGCGGATGATGGAGGCGATCGCGACCGAGCTGAAGTCGCTGGTCGACGACAAGGCGGCGGTGATCGCGGGCTGGGTGCAGACCGGACGCATACGCCCGGTCGATCCGCATCACCTGATCTTCTCGATCTGGGCGCTGACCCAGCACTACGCCGATTTCGACGTGCAGGTGCGCGCCGTGCTCGGGCCCGGCCATGACCCTTTTGCCGAGGCCGGGCGTCATCTCGACGCGCTGTTCACCCGCCTGCTCGCCCCCTGAGCGCGCCCCCGCGAGCGCGCCCCGGAATTTTCGCCGAAAATTCCGCCAGAAATTTCGGCGAAATTTCTGATCACTCGGCCGCGCAGACCTTGCCCGGGTTGTTCGGGTGTGTGGTCCAGTTGGCGTAGTCGCCGACCGTGATGCCGGTGCGCGGATCGACGGCGCCCTTCGGCAGTTCCCTCATGGTGATGCAGTTCTCGACCGGGCAGACGTCGACGCAGAGGTTGCAGGCCACGCATTCGGCGTCGTTCACCTCGAACACCCGGCCGGGCTTCATCAGGATCGCCTGGTGGCTGGTGTCCTCGCAGGCGATGTAGCAGCGGCCGCACTTGATGCAGAGGTCCGGGTCGATCTGCGCCTTGGTCACGTAGTTGAGGTTCAGATACTGCCAGTCGGTGACGTTCGGCACCGCGCGCCCGACCAGATCGGCCGTCGAGGCAAAGCCCTTGCGATCCATGTAGTCCGAGAGCCCCGAGATCATTTCCTGCACGATCTTGAAGCCGTAGGTCATGGCCGCGGTGCAGACCTGCACGTTGCCCGCGCCCAGCGCCATGAACTCGGCCGCGTCGCGCCAGGTGGTGACGCCGCCGATGCCGCTGATCGGCACGCCGCGGGTCTCGGCCGAGCGGGCGATCTCGGCCACCATGTTGAGCGCGATCGGCTTCACCGCCGGTCCGCAATAGCCGCCATGGGTGCCCTTGCCGTCGATCGTCGGTTCGGGCGCGAAATCGTCGAGATCGACCGAGGTGATCGAGTTGATGGTGTTGATCAGGCTGACCGCATCGGCGCCGCCGCGCTTGGCGGCCTCGGCCGGACGGCGGATGTCGGTGATGTTCGGGGTCAGCTTCACGATGCAGGGCATGCGCGAATACTGCTTCACCCAGCGCGTCACCATCTCGATGTATTCGGGCACCTGCCCGACCGCCGATCCCATGCCGCGCTCGGCCATGCCATGCGGGCAGCCGAAGTTCAGCTCGACCCCGTCGGCCTCGGTGTCCTCGATGCGCTTGAGGATGTCGCGCCAGGAATCCTCGTCGCAAGGCACCATCAGCGAGATGACCAGCGCGCGGTCCTTGTAGTCGCGCTTGACCGACTTGATCTCGCGCAGGTTCACCTCGAGCGGGCGGTCGGTGATGAGTTCGATGTTGTTGATGCCGAGCACGCGGCGGTCGGCGCCGTAGACCACCCCGTAGCGCGGCCCGTTGACGTTCACGACCGGCGGCCCTTCGGACCCGAGCGTCTTCCACACCACGCCGCCCCAGCCCGCCTCGAAGGCGCGCCGCACGTTGACTTCCTTGTCGGTCGGCGGCGCCGAGGCCAGCCAGAACGGGTTCGGGGACTTGATCCCGATGAAGTTGGTTGAGAGGTCGGCCATCATGTCCTCCTGAAGCGGGGAAACGGTGAAGGGGCTCCGGCCGGCCCCAGGGCCGACCGGACGAAGGGATGCGGGGCGGGAACGCGGGTCAGCCCCCCGCCAGCCGCGACCAGAGCCAGGCCGCGACCGAGGCCCCGATCTCGCCGGCCTTGGGCAGGAAGAAGGCCCAGACCATGGCGCCCGGCAGGTTCGCGGCCTGAAAGCGCAGGAAGGACACCCGCGCCACGCCGGCGAGAAGGAAGACCATCGACGTCACCGGCGCGAAGACGTGCCCGAGAAAGACCGCAGCGATCCCCCAGCGCTCGAACCAGCCGCGGGCGCGCTCCACGGGTCCGGGATGGCGGCCGAGAGGCCCCGCGCTCAGGATCGCCGGGCCGACCGCATAGCCGACCCACCACGAAAGCGTCGTGCCGGCAGCCGCGCCCAGAACCGCCCCCAGCCAGACTGGGCCGAAGTCGATCGCCCCCGCCGCGACCAGCGCGCCCACGCCCACGAGCACCGCCGACGTGGGCACCACGAAGGACACGACCGCCAGCGACTCCATCGCGGCGAGAACCGCCACGACCCAGGGCGCCCAGACGCGGTTGCGCGACACGAAGTCGAGCAGCGCGGACGTCCAGCCCGCCATCGTCGGATCGGTTGTCAGATCCACGCAACCTCCGGCCCGGATCCCCCGTCCGTGCTAGCCGGGGGGGGGCCGCGAAGCAAGCCTTTGGAAGGCGGCGCGCGGAGGCGTGCGCCGACGCGGGCGCCAAGGCGTGCGCGGGGGGGTGCGCGGGGAGGTGCGCGGTCATCCGGCGCCCGTCAGCACGGCGTGGATATCCTCGGCCGCGTCGCGGCCCTCGGCCACGGCGGTCACGGTCAGGTCCTCGCCGCCGGCCGCGCAGTCGCCCGCCGCCCAGACGCCCGGGACCGAGGTGCGGCCCGCGCCCGAGACGGCGATCTTGCGTCCGTCGAGCGCCAGACCCTCGGGCTGGCCCGCCAGGGTCTGGCCGATCGCCTTGAACACCTGGTCGGCCTTCAGCCGGAAGATCTCGGACCCGATCTTCAGCCCGTCTGGCCCCTCGGATGTGTAGGCGAACTCGATCTCGGCCACCGACCCGTTGCCATGAATGGCGACCGGCGCCGCGTTGTGGACGATGCGCACCCCGACCGAGGCCGCGTGATCCTGCTCGTGGCGGCTCGCGCTCATCGCGTCGCGGCCGCGGCGATAGACGATGGTGACGTTTTCGGCGCCCAGAAGCTTCGACTGCACGGCTGCGTCGATGGCGGTCATCCCGCCGCCGATCACCACCACGTCGCGCCCGACCGGCAGCCGCGACTTGTCGGGCGTCTGGCGCAGCTCGGCGATGAAATCGACCGCATCGCGCACGCCCGCCCTGTCCTCGCCCGCGGCGCGCAGGGCGTTCACCCCCGCCAGCCCGATCGCCAGCAGCACCGCGTCATGGTCGCGCTTCAGCCCGTCGAGCGTCAGCCCCTGCCCCAGCGCGCGCCCGTGCTCGATCCGGATGCCGCCGATCTTCAGAAGCCAGTCCACCTCGGCCTGGGCGAAACCGCCCGGCGCCTTGTAGCTGGCGATGCCGTATTCGTTCAGGCCGCCGGGCTTCGGGCGTGCGTCGTAGATCACGACCTCATGCCCGTGCATGGCCAGCCGATGCGCGGCGGACAGGCCCGCGGGACCGGCGCCCACCACGGCGACGCGCTTGCCGGTGGCCGGCGCGCGGGTGAAGGGGTGCACCCCCGCCTCCATCAGCGTGTCGGTGGCGTAGCGCTGGAGCCGGCCGATCTCGACCGGCTTGCCCTCGGCGGCCTCGCGCACGCAGGCCTCCTCGCAGAGCTGTTCGGTGGGGCAGACCCGGGCGCACATGCCGCCCAGGATGTTCTGCGCGAAGATGGTCTTCGCCGCCGCCTCGGGCGTGCCCGTGGCGATCTGGCGGATGAACAGGGGAATGTCGATCGAGGTCGGGCAAGCCACCGTGCAGGGCGCGTCGTAGCAGAAGTAGCAGCGGTCCGCCGCCACCCGCGCCTCGTGCGGATCCAGCCGCGGCGCGATGTCGTCGAAGTTGCGCGCGTAGTCCTCGGGCGCGAGACGGCCGGCCGCGATGCCGGGCGTGAACTGGCTGTTGGTCAAGACGACCTCCCTGGCTTGTTCTTTCCCGTCACGCTGCCACAGCCCTGTTTTTTTATCAAACGGTAAATTATCGAGCCGCCGGGGGCGCCGCTCCGGCCGTGACCCGGCGCCCATCTCGCGGCTTTCCACGGCGCATCCCCTCGCGTATAAGCGTCGCGGACAGGCGCGAACGGGCGCAACAGCGACAACAACACCGCGCGCAGACAGGCTTTACCGAGGCTGAGATGACCAAGACTCCGCATGAGAACGACGTGGCCTTCATCCAGGCCCTTGCCGAACTGCTGAACCAGAACGACCTCGCCGAACTGAGCGTGAAGCGCGAATATGCGGAGAACGACAGCCTGAACGTGCGGGTGTCGAAATACCTGGCGCCGGCATCGGTGGCCTACGCACCGGCCGCGGCGCCCGCGCCGGCCGCCGCACCCGCGCCCGCCGCCGCTGCGGCGCCCGCGGCCAGCGCAGCCCCGGTCGCCGCCGCCGATCCGGCGTCGCATCCCGGCGCCGTGGCCTCGCCGATGGTCGGCACCGCCTACCTGTCGCCGGAACCGGGGGCCGAGCCCTTCGTCAGCCTCGGCACCCAGGTCAAGGAAGGCCAGACGGTGCTCATCATCGAGGCGATGAAGACGATGAACCACATCCCCGCTCCACGCGCGGGCACGGTGCGCCGGATCCTGGTCGAGGACGGCACGCCGGTCGAATACGGCGCGCCGCTGATGATCATCGAATAAGGCGGGCCGCGCCATGTTCGAGAAAATCCTCATCGCCAACCGCGGCGAGATCGCGCTGCGGGTGATCCGCGCCTGCAAGGAAATGGGCATCCGCACCGTCGCGGTGCATTCGACCGCCGACTCCGACGCCATGCATGTGCGCATGGCTGACGAATCGGTCTGCATCGGGCCCAATCCCTCGACGCAGAGCTACCTGTCGGTCCCGGCGATCATCTCGGCCTGCGAGATCACCGGCGCCCAGGCGATCCATCCGGGCTACGGCTTCCTTTCGGAAAACGCCAACTTCGTGCAGGCGCTGGAAGACCACGGCATCACCTTCATCGGCCCCTCGTCCGAACACATCCGGATCATGGGCGACAAGATCACCGCCAAGGACACGATGAAGCGGCTCGGCGTGCCCTGCGTGCCCGGATCGGACGGCGGCGTGCCCGACCTCGACACCGCGCGCCGGGTCGCGCGCGCCATGGGCTATCCGGTCATCATCAAGGCCACCGCCGGCGGCGGCGGGCGGGGCATGAAGGTCGCCCATGACGACGAAGCGCTGGAGATCGCCTTCCGCACGGCGCGCGCCGAGGCCAAGGCCGCCTTCGGCAACGACGAGGTCTACATGGAGAAGTATCTCCAGCGGCCGCGTCACATCGAGATCCAGGTCTTCGGCGACGGCAAGGGCCGTGCCGTGCATCTGGGCGAGCGCGACTGTTCGCTCCAGCGTCGCCACCAGAAGGTGTTCGAGGAAGCGCCGGGACCGGTCATCACCGCCGAGCAGCGCGCCCGCATCGGCAAGATCTGCGCCGATGCGGTGGCGGCGATCAACTACATCGGGGCCGGCACCATCGAGTTCCTGTTCGAGGACGGCGAGTTCTACTTCATCGAGATGAACACCCGCCTTCAGGTCGAACATCCGGTGACCGAGGGCGTCTACGGCGTCGATCTGGTGCGCGAGCAGATCCGCGTCGCCGCCGGCCTGCCGATGGAGTTCCAGCAGGAGGATCTGGTTCCGCGCGGGCACGCGATCGAGGTGCGGATCAACGCCGAGAAGCTGCCGAACTTCGCGCCCTGCCCCGGCCGGATCACCCAGTATCACGCGCCCGGCGGACTGGGCGTGCGGATGGATTCCGCGCTCTACGACGGCTACACGATCCCGCCCTACTACGACAGCCTGATCGGCAAGCTCATCGTCTGCGGCCGCGACCGGCCCGAGGCGCTGGCCCGGCTCAAGCGCGCGCTCTCCGAGCTGATCGTGGACGGCATCGACACCACGGTGCCGCTCTTCCACGCGCTTCTGGCCGAGCCCGACATCCAGTCCGGATCCTACAACATCCACTGGCTGGAGAAGTGGCTGGAAAGCCACTTCGCCTGACGCGCGGGGGCGGCGGTGCTGACCCCCGAGCGCATGCTGGCCGCGTACCGGCGCGGCAACTTCCCCATGGCCCGCTCACGCGACGACGAGTCGCTCTTCTGGGTTTCGCCCGAGCTGCGCGGCGTGTTCCACTTGGATAATTTCCACATTTCGCGCTCTCTGGCCCGCGACATCCGGCGTGGAAATTATACACTTCGAACAAACAGCGCCTTCGGCCAGGTCGTTGACCTCTGCGCCGGCCGACCCGAGACCTGGATCAACCCCGCCCTGCACCGGCTCTATCGCCAGCTGCACGCGATGCACCACGCGCACTCGCTCGAGGTCTGGGTCGGCGACGATCTGGCCGGGGGTGTCTTCGGCGTGTCGCTGGGGGCGGCGTTCTTCGGCGAAAGCATGTTCTCGCGGCGCACCAACGCGTCGAAGATCGCCCTCGCCTATCTGGTGGACCGTCTGCGGCTCGGGGGGTTCCGGCTGTTCGACACGCAGTTCCTGACCAGCCATCTCGCCAGTCTCGGAGCGGTCGAGATCCCGCGCGAGGAGTATCTGCGCCAATTGCGCCTCGCGGTGAACGAGCCGGCCGACTTCAACCGCGCGGGGCCGCCGCCCTCGCCTCAGCTGCTCTTGCAGCGCAGGACCCAGAGGTCGTAGCGCGGATGGTCGAGCGCGTTCAGCGCCGGACTGGACGCGATCATCCAGCCGTCGAACACCGGCGCCGTCTGCGCCGGATCGCGGATGGTGAGATGCGCGTAGGCGTTCGACGCCGGGTCGTCCACGGGATAGCGGCAGGCCGACACGGCGACCTCGAGCGGGCCGTAGCGGCCGGTGCCGCCGACCGGGATCTCGATGTCCATGGTCTGGCCCGACACCTTGTCGAGGCCGCGCAGGAAGACCGCCGAAGCCTCGGTCACGGCCGGAGCCACGGCCTCGGGCCGGGAGGTCGCTCCGGTCGCGCCACCGGTCGCATCCTGCGCCGGGGCCATGCCGGCCGTCAGGACAAGCAGGGCGGCGGCGCGCAGGGCGGGCGCGGTCACGGTGCCTCCGACGTGCCGTCGCCGCCGGAAGCCGCGGCCGAGTCGGCCGCGCCACCCACGAACTTCATCAGGAGCTGCACCATGCTGACCGCGCCCTGAGTGTCCTCGATCTCGCCGCCGGCGGCGAGAGCCGTCGGGCTTCCCCCCGGCTGGATCTCGACGAACGAGCCGCCGAGCAGCCCTTCGGAGGAGACGAGAATGGTGCTGTCGTCGGGAATCTCGATCCCGTCCTTCACCGTCACGGTGGCGTCGGCCATGTAGGTCTTCGGGTTTAGCGACAGGGCGGTGACACTGCCGATCTTGACGCCCGCCATACGCACATCGGTACCGATGGTGACCCCCTCGACCGACCGGAAGCTCGCGTGCAGCGGATACTGGCCTTCGCCGGTGCCGAAGCCCGCCGACCGGCTGGCGTAGATGGCAAAGCCGAGCGCAACCGCCAGGACCGCCGCCCCGGCCAGGATTTCCACCTTGCTGTCCGCCATCCGCCTATTCCGGTTGCCAGGCTTCGTAGTCGCGCCGCACCACAGGGTCGGCACGCAGGATCGATCCGGGCGGGACATAGGCCGCCGGCGTTCCGGTCAGGTTTTCCTGATGCGGCTTTTCCCAGGACCGGTGCATCAGCGCCACCTCGGTCGGCGGCTGGTCCCAGGTGAAGTGCAGCCAGCCGTGCCAGTCGGGCGAGATGCGGCTGGCCTCGGATTCGCCGTTGTAGATCACCCAGCGCCGCTTGCCGTCGCGGGTCCGGTAGAAGACGTTGCCCTGCGCATCCTCGCCGACCTTCACCCCGCGACGCCAGGTGAAGAGCTGGGTGCCGAGCGTCTGGCTGTTCCACCAGGTGAGCAGGCGCAACAGGAATTTCATGGATGTCCTCCGGGATTCCGCGTCTTCTTATACCGCAGGCGCAGCCGAGGTCTAGGCCGCCCGGACGGCGCTGCGTCGTCACCGCCGGCGCGGCGTTGCGCTCTGCGTTCAGAGGGATCGTCGCACCGGAGCGGCCCCGCCCCGTCCCGGCCCTCGGGCCGAAGGGACCACGACCGCGGCCGGCCCGCGCGTCGCCGGACGTCCCGGAGGCCTCCGGCCGACCGGACCGGCGCGCCCGGACGATCAGCCCGCCGTCTTCGATTCCTTCTTGGGTTCGGTATGCACCAGAAGCGGCTTCGCGCCGGCGGACACCGATTCCTCGTTCACCACCACCTCGGTGACGTCGGCCATGCCCGGAAGCTCGAACATGGTGTCGAGGAGGATGTCCTCCATGATCGACCGCAGGCCGCGCGCGCCGGTCTTGCGCTTGATCGCGCGCCGGGCGATGGCGATCAGCGCGTCCTCGGTGAAGGTGAGCTTCACGTCCTCGAGCTCGAAGAGGCGCTGATACTGCCGGACCAGGGCGTTCTTCGGCTCGGTCAGGATCGACACCAGCGCCGCCTCGTCCAGATCGGTCAGCGTCGCGATCACCGGCAGACGGCCGACGAATTCGGGGATGAGACCGAATTTCAGCAGGTCCTCGGGCTCGAGCTCCTGGAAGAGCTCGCCCACGCCGCGCGCGTCCGGGTCCTTGACCTGGGCGCCGAAGCCGATGCCCGAGCCCTTGTTGCGCTGGGCGATGATCTTTTCCAGACCCGCAAAGGCGCCGCCGCAGATGAAGAGGATGTTCGTGGTGTCCACCTGCAGGAATTCCTGCTGCGGGTGCTTGCGCCCGCCCTGGGGCGGAACGCTGGCCACGGTGCCTTCCATGATCTTCAGAAGCGCCTGCTGCACGCCCTCCCCGCTCACGTCCCGGGTGATCGAGGGGTTGTCGGACTTGCGGGTGATCTTGTCCACTTCGTCGATGTAGACGATGCCGCGTTGCGCCCGTTCGACGTTGTATTCACTGGCCTGCAACAGCTTCAGGATGATGTTCTCGACATCCTCGCCGACATAGCCCGCCTCGGTCAGCGTGGTGGCGTCGGCCATGGTGAAGGGCACGTCGAGGATGCGAGCGAGCGTCTGCGCCAGCAGCGTCTTGCCGCAGCCGGTCGGGCCGATCAGCAGGATGTTCGACTTCGCCAGCTCGATGTCGCTCGCCTTCTGGGCGTGGTTGAGGCGCTTGTAATGGTTGTGGACCGCGACCGAGAGCACGCGCTTGGCGTGCTCCTGTCCGATCACGTAGTCGTCCAGCACCTTGCAGATGTCGCGCGGGGTGGGCACGCCGTCGCCCGACTTGATGCCGGTGGACTTGGTTTCCTCGCGGATGATGTCCATGCACAGCTCGACGCATTCGTCGCAGATGAACACGGTCGGGCCGGCGATCAGCTTGCGCACCTCGTGCTGGCTCTTGCCGCAGAACGAGCAGTAGAGTGTGTTCTTGCTGTCGCTGCCTGAATTGTTCGCCATCGCTGTCCTCTAGCGGATCGGCCGCGTCAACCGACCCGGTCCGGCGTCATGAATACTGCCCTTTTCGACAAGATTAGGGCAGCGTCGATCACATCACAATGCCGAATTCCCGGAAAGGGTCGGCGCAAGCGGTCAGGCCCCCGGCGGTCAGGCACCGGCTTCGGCCGGGCGCGATTCCAGGATCTCGTCGATCAGGCCCCAGGCCTTGGCGTCCTCGGCCGACATGAAGTTGTCGCGCTCGAGCGCCGCCACCACCGTCTCGAGCTTCTGGCCGGTGTGCTTGACGTAGATCTGGTTGAGGCGGTCCTTCAGCTTCTGCGTCTCCTGCGCGTGGATCATGATGTCCGTCGCCTGGCCCTGATAGCCGCCCGAGGGCTGGTGCACCATGATGCGCGAGTTCGGCAGCGAGAAGCGCATGCCCTTCTCGCCCGCGGTCAGCAGCAGCGACCCCATCGAGGCCGCCTGCCCGATCACCAGGGTCGAGACCTTGGGGCGGATGTACTGCATGGTGTCGTAGATCGAGAGCCCCGAGGTGACCACGCCGCCCGGGCTGTTGATGTACATCGCGATTTCCTTCGAGGGGTTCTCCGCCTCGAGGAACAGCAGCTGCGCGCAGATCAGCGTGGACATCGCGTCGTGCACCGGCCCCGCAAGGAAGATGATCCGCTCCTTCAGGAGGCGCGAGTAGATGTCATAGGCCCGCTCGCCGCGCGACGTCTGCTCGACCACCATGGGCACCAGGGTGTTCATGTAAAGATCGTAGGGGTCTTTCATCGGTCCTGCCTCATGCTGTCGGGCGCGAAACGGCTACGCCGGGAAGTCTTTCGCAAGTCTTAGAGGTGCGCGACGGGGGCTGCAAGGGCGGGTCGCCCGACGGCGGGGGTTGCCAAACCGCCCGGCTTTCGCCCATCGTTTGCGTGACAACGAAGACACGGGGAGTCACGGATGGCAGAGACCGTCGCGGTCGAGGTGCGCCATGCCGTCAAGGAGTTCGGCCAGGGCGATCACGCCGTGCGCGCCCTCGACGACGTGTCGGTGGCGATCCGCAAGGGCGAGTTCTTCACGCTTCTCGGCCCCTCGGGTTGCGGCAAGACGACGCTCTTGCGGCTGATCGCGGGCTTCGAATCCCCGACCTCGGGCCAGATCCTGCTGTCGGGCGCGGACATCACCGACCTGCCACCGAACCGCCGGCCGGTGAACACCGTCTTCCAGTCCTACGCGCTCTTTCCGCATCTCGATGTCGCCCGCAACGTGGCCTTCGGGCTCGAGATGCTGGGCCGGCCGAAGGCGGAGGTGAGCGCCCGCACCGCCGAGATGCTGGCGCTCGTGCGTCTCGAGGCCTTTGCCGGCCGCAAGGTGTCGCAGCTCTCCGGCGGCCAGCAGCAGCGCGTGGCGCTGGCGCGCGCTCTCGCGCCGAAGCCGCAGGTGCTCCTTCTCGACGAACCCCTGTCGGCGCTGGACCTGAAGCTGCGCAAGGAGATGCAGTCCGAGCTGAAGCGGCTCCAGACCGAGACCGGCATCACCTTCGTCTTCGTCACCCATGACCAGGAAGAGGCGCTGACCATGTCCGACCGGATCGCGGTCATGTCGGCCGGACGGATCCAGCAGCTCGGCACCCCGCGCGAGATCTACACCCATCCCAGGAACCGCTTCGTTGCCGATTTCATCGGCGAGACGAATTTCCTGACCGCCACCGTCGAGGGCGCGACCGCGACGCTGGCCGGTGGCGGCCGGATCGCGCTCGGCGCGCCCGCGGCCTCGGGCCCGGTCACGCTGGCCGTGCGCCCCGAACACATCCGCCTGGTCGCGCCGGACGCCGACGGTGCCCTGCCCGCCACGGTCGGCCGGTCGGTCTATTTCGGGACCGACAGCCATGTGCACCTGCGCCTTTCCGACGGGGCCGAGGTCGTGGTGCGCCTTCCGGCCGGGGCCGAGGGCGCCGAACCACCCCCGCCGGGCAGCGCCGCGGGCCTCGTGATCGCGCCGGGTTCGGTGCAGGTGCTGGCGGACTGATGACGCACGAACCCCACGGATCGCTCGAGGACCGGATGCGCGCCCGCGAGGCGCGCAACGGCTGGCTCCTGTCGGCGCCCGCCCTCGTGATCCTCCTCTTCGCCGCGATCGGGCCTCTGGGGATCGTGCTCGTCTATTCCTTCCTCACGCCGGGCGACTACGGCAATGTCGTCTGGAAGTTCTCGACCGAGGGCTGGCAGAGCGTGCTGGTCGAGCGCGACATCTTCGACGACACGCTCAAGCTTGCCGATGCGCATCTGGCGATCTTCTGGCGGTCGGTGAAGCTTTCGCTCATCACCACCGCGCTCACCTTCCTCGCGGGCTTCCCGACCGCCTGGTTCATCGCCACCCGCGAGGCGCGGTCGCGGATGCTCTGGCTTTTCCTCATCACCATCCCGTTCTGGACGAACCTCTTGATCCGGACCTTCGCGATCAACCAGGTGATCCGCAACGAAGGCATCCTCAACACGATCCTGCTCGGGACGGGGGTGATCTCGGAGCCGCTGCGCATCACCTACACCGATACGGCCGTGCTGATCGGCATGGTCTATGTCTATCTGCCGCTGATGGTGCTGCCGCTCTTTGCCGCCATCGACCGGTTCGACATGCGGCTCCTCGAGGCGGGCTATGACCTCTATGCCAGCCGCTGGCAGGTGCTGCGCCGGGTGATCCTGCCGATCGTGCGGCCGGGGATCATCGCGGGGTCGATCCTGGTCTTCGTGCCCTGTCTCGGCGCCTATGTGGTGCCGCGCATCCTCGGCGGCGGCAAGCTGATGATGCTGGGCAACTTCATCGAGCTCCAGTTCGGGCAGGGCCGGAACTGGCCGCTCGGCGCCGCCTTCTCGATCGTGCTTCTGGTCATCGTGACGCTGGCGCTTCTGATCTACGTGCGGGCGATGGGCGCGGAGAAGCGCCATGGCTGAGCGCGGCTTCTCGGTGCGCCGGCTGCCGGGGTTCGCCACGGTCGCGGTGATCGTGTTCCTGGTGCTCTACGCGCCGATCCTGACCATGGTCGCCTATTCCTTCAACGCGGGCGTGAGCGTGTCGCAATGGGAAGGCTTCTCGCTCGACTGGTACCGGGTCGCCTGGGCCAACCAGCAGGTCAAGGACGCGACCGCGGTCTCGCTGATCGTCGCGGTCAGCGCCGCGGTCATCGCGACGCTGGTGGCGACCATGGCCGCGCTCGGCACCACCCGCCGGCGGCCCTTCCGGGGCCAGACCGCGATCTATGTGGCGATCAACCAGCCCCTGATGGTGCCCGAGATCGTGACCGCGGTGGCGCTGCTGATCTTCTTCGCGATCCTCAAGCAGTGGTCGGGCTACACGGGCCTCGGCTACCTGATCGCCGCGCACGCGGCCTTCTGCATTCCCTTCGCCTATCTGCCGATCCGGGCGCGGCTCGAAAGCATGGACCGGACGCTGGAAACGGCGGCGGCCGACCTTTACGCGACGCCCTGGCAGGCGTTCCGGCGGGTCACGCTGCCGCTTCTTGCCCCGGCCATCGTCGCCGGCGCGATGCTGGCCTTCGTCATCTCGCTCGACGATGTGGTCATCACCGAGTTCGTCAAGTCGCCCGGGCAGGACACGCTGCCCACCTACATGCTGGGCCAGCTGCGCCGCGCGATGAAGCCCGATGTGAACGCGATCTCCACGGCGCTTCTGGCGCTGACCCTGATCCTGCTGTCCGCCTTCTTCCTGCTCAGCCGCCGCGGCGACTGAGCCAACGACCACGCGAAACCAACTGGGAGACGACCGATGAGACGACTGCTGAGCGCCACCGCGATCCTTCTCGCCGGGGCGAGCCTCGCCCATGCCGAGGGCGAGCTCAACCTCTACAACTGGGGCAACTACACCAGCCCCGAGATGATCAAGAAGTTCGAGGACAAGTACGGGGTCAAGGTCACGATCACCGACTTCGATTCGAACGACACCGCGCTCGCGAAGGTCGAGGCCGGGGCCTCGGGCTTTGACCTGGTGGTGCCCTCGGCCGGCTTCGTCGGGGTCTACGCCGACAAGGGGCTGATCCAGGAACTGGACCTGTCGCGGCTGCCGAACCACAAGAACATCGCCCCCGAATGGTTGAACGTGGACTGGGATCCGGGCCGCAAATGGTCGGTGCCGTGGCAGTGGGGCTCGACCGGTGTCTCGGTCAACACCAAGGTCTATGGCGGCGACATCAACACCTCGGCCATCTTCATGGACCCGCCGCCCGAGCTCGAGGGCAAGATCAACGTCATCCCGGAAATGGGCGACGTGCTGGCGCTGGCCACCATGTACGAGGGCGGCAGCGTCTGTTCGGAAGACCCCGCGGTGATGAAGAAGGTGCGCGACGCGCTCCTGGCCGCGAAGCCCAAGTGGATGTCGATGGACTATTCCACCATCGAGAAGATGACCAACAACGACTACGCCGCCACCGTGGACTGGAACGGCTCGGCGATGCGGTCGCGGCTTGGCAACCCGGACGTGGCCTTCGGCTATCCGAAGGAGGGCTTCGGGCTCTGGATGGACAACGTGGTCCTGCTGAAGGACGCCAAGAACGTCGACAACGCCTATCTGTTCATGGACTTCATCATGGATCCGGAGAACGCCGCGATGCTGTCGGCCTTCGCGCGCTATGCGAACGGGATCTCGGGGTCGGAGGCCTTCATGCCCGAGGACATGAAGACCGCGCCCGAGATCGTGATCCCGGCTGAGTTCAAGGACAAGGGCCAGTTCGTGACGATCTGCACCGGAAAGGCGCTGGAGTACCAGACCGCGATCTGGACCGAACTGCAAAAGTGATGCACGGGCGGGGGGCGCGGCCCCCCGCACCCCCCCGGGGTATTTGCGCGAAGAAGAAGGGGAGCGGTCCGTGGCGATCACCGAGCTGTCGGCGCAGGCGCTGTCGGAGGCCCTGGCCCGGCGCGATCTGTCCTGCGCCGAGGTGATGGCGGCCTTCCTCGACCGGATCGAGGCCGCCAACCCGGCGCTGAACGCGATCGTGGCGCTGCGCGACCGCGACCGGCTCATGGCCGAGGCGCGGGACGCGGATGCGGGGCCGCGGCGGGGGGTGCTGCACGGGCTGCCGCTCGCCCCGAAGGATCTGGTGGCGACGCAGGGCATCGTCACCACCTGGGGCTCGCCCATCCACCGCGACACGGTCCCCGCGCAGGACGACATCCTCGCGGCGCGGATGCGGGCCGCGGGCGCGATCTTCATCGGCAAGACCAATGTGCCGGAATGGGGACAGGGCAGCCACAGCTTCAACCCGGTCTATGGCGTGACCCGCAACCCCTATGATCCGTCGCGCTCGGCCGGGGGGTCCTCGGGCGGCGCGGCGGCGGCGCTCGCCGCGCGGATGCTGCCGGTCGCCGACGGGTCCGACATGATGGGCTCGCTGCGCAACCCGGCCGCCTTCTGCAACGTCTACGGGTTCCGCCCGACCTGGGGGCTGGTGCCGGGCGAGGTGCTGGGCGAGGCCTTCCTGGCGACGCTTGCGACCGAGGGCCCGATGGCGCGCAGCCCGGCCGATCTGGCGCTCCTGCTCGAGGTGATCGCCGGGCCCGACCCGCGCGTGCCCTTCGGGCGCGCGGCCGAGCCCTACCGGGCGCGGCTCGAGGCCGACCTGCGCGGGATGCGGATCGGCTGGCTGGCGGACTGGGGCGGGGCCTATCCGATGGAGCCGGGGATCCTTGCGACCTGCGAGGCGGCGCTGGCGGTCTTCGAGACGCTCGGCGCGCGGGTCGAACCCCTGCCGCCCCCCTTCCCGGCGACCGACCTCTGGCAGTCCTGGACCACGCTGCGCGCCATGCTGAATGCGGGGGGCAAGGCGGCTCTGGCGGCGGACCCGGCCCTGCGCGCCCGGACCAAGCCCGAGACGCTCTGGGAGATCGAACAGGGATCGGGCCTCTCGGCCGAGGCCGTCTACCGCGCGAGCCTCATCCGGTCGCGCTGGTACCGGCGGGCGGCCGCGCTATTCGAGACCTTCGACGCGCTGGTGCTGCCCTCGGCGCAGGTCTGGCCGTTCCCGGCCGAGTGGCGCTGGCCGCAGACGGTGGCCGGGCGCGCGATGGACACCTACCACCGCTGGATGGAGGTGGTGGTGCCGGCCAGCCTTGCCGGGCTGCCCGCGCTGGCGGTGCCAGCGGGGTTCGGGCCGGCGGGCCTGCCCACCGGCGTGCAGGTGATCGGCCCGGCCGGGGCGGATGCGCGCATCCTCGCCCTGGGCGAAGCCTAACACCGGGCGACCGACTGGCCGGGGCGCCGCCCGCCGCCCCCGCCGGCTCAGCCTTCGCCATCCAGCGTCTGAAGCGCCCCGTACAGATCGGGCCGGCGGTCCCGGAAGAGGCCCCAGCCCCGGCGCAGGTCGCGCGCGGCGTCGAGATCCACGGTCGCGGTCACCACCGCCTCGTCGTCGCGCCCGGCCTGGGCGAGGATCGCGCCGGTCGCGTCGGTGACGAAGGAGGTGCCGTAGAAGGTGACCTCGCGCCCGTCCTGCATCTCGCGACCGACCCGGTTCGAGGCGATGACCGGCAGGATGTTCGCCGCGGCGTGGCCCTGCATCACGCGCTGCCAGTGCGGTTGGCTGTCATAACCGGGCGCCGGCGGCTCGGACCCGATCGCGGTGGGGTAGAGGATCGCCTCGGCGCCGGCGAGCGCCATCGCCCGCGCGGCCTCGGGGAACCACTGGTCCCAGCAGATCGCGACCCCGAGGCGGCCGAAGGCGGTGTCCCAGACGCGGAAGCCGGAATCGCCCGGAGAGAAGTAGAACTTTTCCTCGTAGCCCGGCCCCTGCGGGATGTGGCTCTTGCGGTAGCGGCCGAGCACGCGGCCGTCGGCGTCGATCATCGCGAGGCTGTTGAAATGGGCCGGGCCGGCGCGCTCGAAGACCGAGACCGGCAGCACCACGCCGAGTTCGCGCGCAAGTGCGGCGAAGCGCGCGATCAGCGGGTGCCCGTCGAAGGGCCGGGCCAGGGCGAAATGGCGGGGATCCTCGGTGATGCAGAAATAGGGGGCGGCGAAGAGCTCCTGCAACAGGATCACCTGCGCGCCCTGCCCCGCCGCCTGCCGGACCAGCGCCTCGGCGCGGTCGGGATTGGCGGGCAGGTCCCAGGTGCAGGCGAACTGGGTGGCGGCGAAGGTGACGGGGCGCATCGGAACCTCGGGGCGGATGGGGCGAGTCGGGTGGGGCGAGACTGCACGCGGGCGCGGCCGTGCGAAAGGGTGGCCAGCGGCCCCCGCGCGGGCTATGGAGAGGCCATGACCGAACCTCGCTCTGCCCTGATCGTCGCCCATGGCCACCCGAGCCATCCTGCGGCCGCCGAGGCGGGCTTCGCCGCCTTCGGCCGGGAGGTGGCGGCGCGGATGCCCGGATGGCGCATCGCCAGCGCGACCCTCGCCGCGCCGGGCGCGCTCGAGGCGGCGCTGGCCGTCACCGGGCCGCGGCCGCTGGTCTATCCGCATTTCATCGCACAGGGCTGGTTCACCCGCACCCACCTGCCCGCCCGGCTGGCCGCCGCGGGGGCCGAGGCCGCCGCGGTCCTTCCCCCGTTCGGCGACGATCCGGCCGCCCGGTCGCTGGCCGCGCGCCTGTTGCGCGGGGCCGCCTCGGCCCGGGGCTGGGACGAGGCGGCGACCACGGTGGTCCTGGCCGCGCACGGGTCGCGCTCGGGTGCGCCCGAGCCGGCGGCGGCCGTCGCCGGCTTTGCCGCGGCGCTGGCGGGGGCGACCGGCTTTCGCGACATCCGGCCGGGGTTTCTTGAGGAACCCCCGTTCCTGCGCGACGCCGCGCGCGACGCCGGGCCGCGCGCGCTCTGCCTGCCGGTGTTCATCGCGCGCTGGGGCCATGTCGAGGACGACCTGCCCGACGCGCTGGGCGCCGCAGGCTTTTCCGGGCCGACGCTCGGCCCGCTCGGGAGCGACCCGGGGGCGGCGGCGGTCGTGGCCGCCGCTCTGGCCCGCGCGACCGATCCGGCCGGCCAGCCGTCCTGATCCGACGCCGCGGGTCGGTCGGTGCCGCCTTGCCGCGCGGCAAGCGCGCTTGAACGCCGCGCCGCCCTCGGGCAGAAGGGGCGCATGGCCCGTTCCCCCGCCTTCGTCTGCTCCGCCTGCGGCGCGCTCCACCAGAAATGGGCCGGACGCTGCGACGCCTGCGGGGCCTGGAACAGCCTGACCGAAGAGGCGGCGCCGCCGCCCGGTGCCGCGGCGCGCGCGGCGAAGGGGCGTCCGGTCGCGCTGGGCGACCTCGGCGCGACCGAGCCCGAGACCCCGCGGACCGCATCGGGAATGGCGGAGCTCGACCGCGTTCTCGGCGGCGGGCTGGTGCCGGGCTCGGCGATCCTGGTCGGAGGCGATCCGGGCATCGGCAAGTCCACGCTGCTTCTGCAGGCGGCGGCGCGCTTCGGCGCGGCGGGGCTCGACTGCGTCTACATCTCGGGCGAGGAGGCCACCGCACAGGTGCGGATGCGGGCGGCGCGGCTGGGGCTTTCGGGTGCCCCGGTGGCGCTCGGGGCCGAGACCGCGCTGCGCGACATCCTCGCCACGCTCGAGGCGCGGCGGCCCGGCGTCGCCATCATCGATTCCATCCAGACGCTGTGGTCCGACACGCTCGAGGCGGCGCCCGGTTCGGTCAGCCAGGTGCGCACCTGCGCCCATGACCTCGTGGCCTTCGCCAAGCGTCGCGGCACCGCGGTCATCCTGGTCGGCCATGTCACCAAGGACGGCCAGATCGCCGGCCCGCGCGTGGTCGAGCACATGGTCGATACCGTGCTCTATTTTGAGGGCGAGCGCGGCCACCAGTTCCGCATCCTGCGCGCCGTGAAGAACCGCTTCGGCCCGGCCGACGAGATCGGCGTCTTCGAGATGACCGGCACCGGGCTGGCCGAGGTGGCCAACCCCTCGGCCCTCTTCCTGTCGCATCGCGGCGCCCCCAGCCCGGGCTCGGCGGTCTTTGCGGGGATCGAGGGCACCCGACCGGTGCTGACCGAGATCCAGGCGCTGGTCGCGCCCTCGCCGCTCGGCACCCCGCGGCGCACCGTGGTCGGGCTCGACTCCGGCCGGCTCGCGACCATCCTCGCCGTGCTCGAGGCGCGCTGCGCCATCCCCTTCGCCGGGCTCGACGTCTATCTCAACGTCGCGGGCGGTCTGCGCGTGTCGGAACCGGCCGCCGACCTGGCGGTGGCCTGCGCGCTCCTGAGCGCGCGTGAGGATGTGGCGCTGCCGCCAGACCTGGTGATTTTCGGCGAGATCAGCCTCTCGGGAGCGCTGCGCCCGGTCGCCCAGACCGAAAACCGGTTGAAAGAGGCCCGAAAACTTGGTTTCTCACAGGCGATCGCCCCCGAGAGCGGAAAGGTTCCGGGGGTCGAGGGGATACGGGTGCGCCAGACGCCCGATCTGACAAGCGTCGTCGGTGACGTGTTCGGGGCGGGTTGACCGCAAGGAGCGAGGGCATGGAAGGTTTCACCATCGTGGACGGCGCCGTGGCAGTCGTCATCGTGCTGTCGGCGATCCTCGCCTACAGTCGCGGTTTGGTCCGCGAGGTCTTCGCGATCCTCGGCTGGGTCGCGGCCGCCGTCGTCGCGTTCCTGTTCGCGCCGCAGGCCGCGCCCCTGGTCAAGCAGGTGCCGGTGCTCAGCGACTACCTCGGCGACAACTGCGAGCTGTCGATGATCGCGGCGTTCTTCGCGGTCTTCGCGGTCACGCTGATCGTCGTGTCGATCTTCACGCCGCTCTTTTCCTCGGCGGTGCAGCGCTCGGCGCTCGGCGGGCTCGACCAGGGGCTGGGCTTCCTCTTCGGGGTGGCGCGGGGGGTGCTGCTCGTGGCGATCGCATTCCTCGTCTACAACCGCGTGGCCGGTGGCGAAGGGGTGGCCGCGGTGGACGATTCGCGTTCGGCCAAGGTCTTCTCGAAGCTCGAGGGATCGCTGTCGGCCCAGATCCCCACCGACGTTCCCGGCTGGATCGTGCAGCGCTACAACGAGCTGATGGGCAGTTGCGGTCCGGGCTTCACGCTCGGGGGCCAGACCGGAACGGCCCCGGCCGGCACCGACGCCGGCGGCGCCAAGACCGTGACGCCCCCGGCCGCGCCCGCGGCCCCGGCGCCGGCGCCCGGCAACTGACGCGGACGCGCCCGCGCGCGCGGCCCGGGTCGTGCCGGTGCCGGACCCGTGACCGGCGTTTCGTAACGCGCAGGTGACAGCGCCGCGGCGAGGCACTATGTGGGGGGCGCGAACAGCCCCCGGATTCGGAGACCGCGCCATGCGAGCCTTCCCGCGCCTGCCCTTCGACCCCCTGCCGGGCGAGGACACGCTGCACGAGGAATGCGGCGTCTTCGGCGTCATCGGGGTCAAGGACGCCGCCAATTTCGTGGCGCTCGGGCTGCACGCCCTTCAGCACCGGGGGCAGGAGGCGGGCGGCATCGTCGCCTACGACGAAAGCCAGGGCTTCAATTCGGCCCATCGCTTCGGCTACGTGCGCGACAACTTCACCAAGGCCAGCCTGATGGAGACGCTGCCGGGCAGTCTCGCCATCGGCCATGTCCGCTACTCGACCGCCGGATCCAAGGGCTCGACGGCGATCCGCGACGTCCAGCCGTTCTTCGGCGAGTTCGCGGTCGGCGGCTGCGCCATCGCGCACAACGGCAATCTCACCAACGCCACCGCCCTGCGCCGCCAGCTGATCGAGCGCGGCGCGATCTTCCAGTCGAGTTCCGACAGCGAATGCATCATCCACCTGATGGCGCGGTCGATGCAGAAGTCGCTGTCCGAGCGCATCAAGGACGCGCTGCGGGCGGTCGAGGGCGCCTTCTCGATCGTGGCCATGACCCGAACCAAGCTCATCGGCGTGCGCGATGCGCTCGGCGTGCGGCCGCTGGTGCTGGGACGCATCGGCGAGGACGGCTATGTGCTCTCGTCCGAGACCTGCGGCCTCGACATCATCGGGGCCGAGTTCGTCCGCGAGATCGAGCCGGGCGAGATGGTGGTGATCTCCCGCGGCAAGGTCGAGACCTCGCACCCCTTCGCGCCGGCCAAGCCGCGGTTCTGCATCTTCGAGCAGGTCTATTTCTCGCGCCCCGACTCGATCCTGGGCGGCCGTTCGGTCTACGAGACGCGCCGCCAGATCGGCATCGAACTGGCGCGCGAGGCCCCGGTCGAGGCCGATCTCGTCTGCCCGGTCCCCGACAGCGGCACCCCGGCCGCGATCGGCTATTCCCATGAAAGCGGCATCCCCTACGGCATGGGGATCATTCGCAACCAGTACATGGGGCGCACCTTCATCGAACCCACCGAGCAGATCCGCAACATGGGGGTCCGGCTCAAGCTGAACGTCAACCGCGCGCTCATCCGCGGCAAGCGGGTGGTGCTGGTGGACGACTCGGTGGTGCGCGGCACCACCTCGCGCAAGATCAAGGACATGATCCTCGACGCGGGCGCGGCCGAGGTGCATTTCCGCATCGCCTCGCCGCCCACCGCATGGCCCTGCTTCTACGGGGTGGACACGCCGGAACGCTCGAAGCTTCTGGCGGCCACCATGAACGAAGAGGAGATGCGGCGCTGGATCGGGGTGGACAGTCTCAAGTTCATCTCGCTCGACGGCCTCTACCGCGCCGCCGGCGAAGCGGGCGGGCGCAATCCGCGCCAGCCGCAGTTCTGCGACGCCTGCTTCTCGGGCGACTATCCGGTGGCGCCGGCCGACCAGATCGAGAAGGGCTTCGAGATGAAAGCCGCGGAATGACCGGCAACGCGCCGGCGCCCGTCCGGCTGCGCCCGCATCACCTGATGTGCGCGCTCGGCTACCAGGGCAAGGGCTACTCGGCCGAATTCACCGCCAACATGACCGCGCTCGTGCTGGGCGGCCTGCGCGCGCCCGGAGGCGACGCCACCCGGATCGCGATCACCGGGACGGCGGATGCGATCTGCGCGCCCTGCCCGTCGCGGCGCGGCGAGGGCTGCGAGGCGCAGGCGCGCATCGACCGGCTGGACGCGGCGCATGCCGCGGCCCTCGGCCTCGCGCCCGGCGCCAGCCTGACCTGGGGCGAGGCGAAGGCCCGCATCCGCGCCCGCGTGGCCCCGGGCGATCTGTCCCGGCTCTGCACGGGGTGCCAATGGCTCTCGCTCGGGCTCTGCGAGGCGGCGCTCTCGGCGCTGCACGAGGCGGGCTGAGGCGGGCCGCGACGGCGGGGGCTGCCGGCCCCCGCACCCCCGGGGATACTTGCACCAGTGAGAGAGGACCGAACGGGCCCTGTCTCATTGCATGTCTCACTGGCCGAAATATCCCGGGGGAGTCCCGGAACGGGACGGGGGCGGAGCCCCCAGATGCGGGAACGCCGCCCCGGGGGGCGGCGTCCGTCGCACGGCGGGAATGGTCCGGCTCAGCGGCGGGCGAGCGTGACCCAGGCCCCCGAGACCAGAAGAGCGGCGATCAGCGATTTCACCGCATCGCCCGGCATGAACTGGACGCCGATCGCCAGAGCCTTGTCCAGCCCGCCGACGAAGCCCGACAGAACCGCAAGACCGGGGATGTAGAGCGCGGCCGACACCGCGAGCGCCACGAGCGCAAGCGGCAGGACGCGGCGCAGGCCGCGGTCGGCGGCAAGACCGGCCAGGTAGGCCATCGGCACGAAGCCCGCGAGGAAGCCCGCGGTCGGACCGACGAGAGCGGCCCCGTTCGCGGCGTTGGCAAAGACCGGCAGGCCCGCCGCGCCCTCGGCCAGATAGGCCAGGACCGTGAGCGCCCCCATCCGCGCCCCGTAGGCGAAGCCGACCAGCATCACCGCCAGGGTCTGCAGCGTCATCGGCACCGGCAGCATCGGCACGCTGACCTGGGCCGAAAGCGCGATGAACGCCGATCCCCCCAGCACCATCAGCGCCCGGGTGATCAGGGATTGCGAAGGAACGAGGCTGCGGGCGAGCGTCATGGTTCTGGCCTTTCGGGTCTGCAAAATCGTGCGACACTTTCGCGGCAAGGCCGGCGGGTGTCAATGGACCCTTGCGCGGGCGCGGGCGCGGTGCGAAACGGGCGGGCATCATGACCGAGACCCCGATCCCCGCCTACACCGGCCGCATCGCGCTTGTCACCGGCGCCTCGCGCGGCCTCGGCTTCGCCCTGGCGCTGGCGCTCGCCCGGCAGGGCTGGCACATCCTTGCGGTCGGCCGCACCGTCGGCGGGCTCGAGGAGCTTGACGACCGCATCCGCGAGGTCGGAGGCAGCGCGACGCTGGCGCCGCTCGACGTGACCGATGCCGGGGCGATGGACCACCTCACCGCCAGCACGCTCACCCGCTGGGGCGGGCTCGGGCTCTGGGTGCACACCGCGATCCACGCCTCGCCGCTGCAACCGGCGGCCCTGCTCGACCTGAAGGATTTCGACCGCTCGCTCGCCTGCAACGTGCGGGCGACGGCGGTGCTGATCCACCTCGTCGATCCGCTGCTGCGGGCGGGCGGGGGGCAGGCGGTGTTCCTCGACGATCCGCATGCAGGCGATCCGTTCTTCGGCGACTATGGGGCCACCAAGGCCGCGCAGATGGCGCTGGCGCGCAGCTGGCAGGCCGAGACCGCCGCCCACGGGCCGAAGGTGTCGATCCTGACCCCGCGGCCCTGCGCAACCGCGCTGCGGGCGCGCTTCTTCCCCGGCGAGGACCGCACGCGGCTGGCCGGTCTTCACGACGAGGCCGAGCGGCTTGTGGCGCTGATCTGACGCGCGGCGCCCTCCCCGCCGCGCTTGCCCGCCGGCGGGACGCGGGCTAAGCAGGCGCGGCAGGACAGGCGGGCCGGGACAGGCCGGATCGCGCGAGAACGGGGGCGGCATGCGCATTCTCATCACCAACGACGACGGGATCAACGCGCCGGGTCTCGAGGTGCTGCACGCGATCGCCTCCGAGATTGCGGGCCCCGACGGCGAGGTCTGGACGGTGGCTCCGGCCTTCGAGCAGTCGGGCGTCGGCCACTGCATCAGCTACACCCACCCGATGATGATCGCGCGGCTCGACCACCGCCGCTACGCCGCCGAGGGCAGCCCGGCCGACTGCGTGCTGGCCGGCATCTACGACGTGCTTCAGGGAGCGCGGCCGGATCTGGTGCTGTCGGGCGTCAACCGCGGCAACAACGCGGGCGAGAACGTGCTTTATTCCGGCACGGTCGGCGGCGCGATGGAGGCGGCGCTTCAGGGCATCCCGGCGATCGCGCTGTCGCAGTTCCTCGGGCCCGAGACCGAGGATCTGGCCGATCCCTTCGAGTCGGCGCGCGTGCACGGGCCGGGACTCGTGCGCCGCCTCCTCGACCGGGGGCGCTGGGACGCCGGCGACTACCGGCTTTTCTACAACGTCAATTTCCCGCCGCTGCCGGCCGCGCGCGTCAAGGGGCTGCGCGTGGCCGCCCAGGGCTACCGGCGCGACACCTTCTTCGGGGTCGAGCCGCACATCTCGCCCTCGGGGCGCAAGTTCCTCTGGATCACCGGCGGACCCCAGCACGAGCCGACCGAACCGGGCACCGATGTCGCGGTCAATCTCGAGGGCTTCATCGCGGTCACGCCGGTGCGGGCGGACCTGACCGCGCACGATGCCCTTGCCGATCTGGCGGCGCGGCTGGCATGATGCGCGGCACCGGACCCGGGAGCGACTGCGCGGAATGACCGACCAAGCCGAGCGCACGATGCGGTTCCTCTACGCGCTGCGCTCGCATGGCGTCACCGATGCCCGCGTGCTCTCGGCGATGGAGGCCATCGACCGCGGCGCCTTCGTCCGCGGCACCTTCGCGGCGCGCGCCTACGAGGACACGCCGCTGCCCATCGCCTGCGGCCAGACCATCAGCCAGCCGTCGGTCGTGGGCCTCATGACCCAGGCGCTGGAGGTCGGCCCGCGCGACAAGGTGCTGGAGGTCGGGACCGGGTCGGGCTACCAGGCGGCGATCCTGAGCCAGCTTGCCCGGCGGGTCTACACCGTCGACCGGCACCGCCGGCTGGTGCGCGAGGCCGAGGAGGTCTTTGCCCGGCTCGGCCTGACCAACATCACCGCGATCGTCGGCGACGGAAGCCGCGGCCTGCCCGAACAGGCGCCCTTCGACCGCATCATCGTCACCGCCGCCGCCGAGGACCCGCCCGGGCCTCTCTTGGCTCAGCTGAAGATCGGCGGTATCATGGTCCTGCCGGTGGGGCAGTCCGATGCCGTCCAGCACCTGATCCGCGTGCGGCGGACGGAGGCCGGGCTTGATTACGACGAGCTGCTGCCGGTGCGCTTCGTGCCGCTGGTCGAGGGGATCGGCCCCGACTGAGCGGCCGGTTCCGCCATAACAATGGTCCCGCAAGAACGGGGCCGGTGATGAGGATACGAGCAATGCCCCTGTTTCGACGCCCGACCCTTGCCTCGACCGCCACGCTTCTGGCCGGGGCCGCCGTCCTTGCCCTTGCCGGTTGCGAGACCGACGGATCCTTCGACGGCGACCTGAGGCACTTCGGACGCGGCGGGTTCGACACCTCGGAGGCGGCGCGCAACGCGGCGCCGCGCCCCGCGTCGGATGGCCGCGGCATCATCTCCTATCCGAACTACCAGGTGGCGGTGGCGCAGCGGGGCGACACGGTGGCGAGCGTTGCGCAGCGCATCGGCGTGCCGGTGGACTCGCTTGCGTCCTACAACGCCATCGCGCCGAACACCCCCCTGCGCGAGGGCGAGGTGCTGGCGCTTCCCAACCGGGTGTCCGAGCCCTCCGGCCTTGCCGGGTCCTACGCCGCCGGCCCGATCGCGGGCGCAGCGCCCGGGTCGGGCGGGCGCATCGACGTGGCGACGCTTGCGGGCGGGGCCATCGACCGGGCGGAGACCGGAGCCGGGGCCACGCCCGCCCCCGCGGCTCCGGTCGGGCAGGAGCCGATCCGGCACCGCGTCGCGCGCGGCGAGACCGCCTATTCGATCGCCCGGCTCTACGGCGTGAACGTCAAGGCGCTCGCGGACTGGAACGGTCTGGGACCGGACCTTGCGGTGCGCGAAGGCCAGTATCTCATGATCCCGGTCACCGGTGTCGCGTCGCCCGCGCCCGAGCCGGTGACGGCGCCGGGGACGGGCTCGCCCACCCCGCTGCCCCCCTCGGCGGCCAAGCCCTTGCCCACCGAAAAGACCCGGCCCGCCGCCGAGGCCGCGAAGACCCCGCCCGCACCCGACCTTGGCGGGCAGACCTCGGCCTCGGCCAGTTCCGCGCGGCTCGCCTTCCCGGTGCAGGGCAAGATCATCCGCGAATACCAGAAGAAGAAGAACGACGGCATCGACATCTCGGCGCCGGCGGGCACCGCGGTGAAGGCCGCCGCCGACGGCACCGTCGCCGCGATCACCAAGGACACCGAGCAGGTGCCGATCCTCGTCGTCCGGCACGCGGACAACCTGCTGACGGTCTATGCGAACATCTCGGATGTCACGGTGAAGAAGGGCGATAGGGTCAAGCGCGGCCAGCCCATCGCCAAGGTGCGCGCCACCGACCCGGCCTTCGTGCATTTCGAGGTGCGCCAGGGCTTCGACAGCGTCGATCCCCTGCCCTATCTGCAATAGGCCGGGGCCGCGCCCCGTCGCCGTGCGCCGGCGTTCGGCCCGACCGGCGGACGGTCAGATCGCCACGCCCTCGCGTCCGGCCAGATCGGTGAAGAACTGCCAGGCGACCCGGCCCGACCGCGCGCCGCGCGTCGCCTGCCACTCGATCGCCTCGGCCCGCAGCCGCTCTTCGGGGATGGCAAGGCCCCAGGCCGCGCAATAGCCGCGGATCATGTCGAGATACTCGTCCTGCGTGCAGGGGTGGAAGCCGAGCCAGAGCCCGAAGCGGTCCGAGAGCGACACCTTCTCCTCGGTCGCCTCGGAGGGGCTGATCGCGGTCGAACGTTCGTTCTCGATCATGTCGCGCGGCATCAGGTGGCGGCGGTTCGAGGTCGCGTAGAAAAGGACGTTCGCCGGCCGGCCCTCGATGCCGCCGTCGAGCACGGCCTTGAGCGACTTGTAGTGCTGGTCGTCGTGCGAGAAGGACAGATCATCGCAGAACAGAACGAAACGGTGGCTCCGGGCGGCGCGCAGGTGGGTGAGCAGCCGCGAAACCGTGGGCAGATCCTCGCGCGACAGCTCGACGATCTTCAGCGCATGGCCCTGCGCCAGCACCTCGGCGTGCACCGCCTTGACGAGGCTCGACTTGCCCATCCCGCGCGCGCCCCACAGAAGCGCGTTGTTCGCCGGCAGGCCGCGCGCGAACTGGAGCGTGTTGGCCAGAAGCGTGTCGCGCGCCCGGCCGATCGCCTGGAGGAGCCGCAGATCGACCCGGGCGACTTCCGGGACCGGCTCCAGCCGGTCGGGCGCCGTGTGCCAGACGAAGGCATCGGCGGCCTCGAAGTCCGGCGCGCGCCGAGGCGCCGGCGCAAGCCGTTCCAGAGCCTCGGCGATGCGGGTCAGGGCGTCGTCCGTCATGCCCTGGTCGCCCCGCCCTCGCCTTCGCCCTCGTCGTCCTCGTCATCCACCCAGAGCCCTTCGGCGCGCAACTCCGCCTCACGCTTCCGCTCGATCCGCCGGATGAGGAAGATCGAGACCTCGTAGAGCGGATAGATCGCGAAGAACATGATGAGCTGGCTCATCAGGTCGGGGGGCGTGACCAGCGCGGCCACCACCAGGATGACGACCACCGCATACTTGCGGATGCTGGCCAGGCCCTTCGAGGACACCAGACCGGCCTTGCCCATCAGCGTCAGCAGGACCGGAAGCTGGAAGCAGAGGCCGAAGGCGATGATGAACTTCATCGTCAGCCCGACGTATTCCTGCACCGATCCCTGGAAGAGGATGCCGGCCGGCACCGCCCCCGGCGCGGCCGGGGCGGCGGGTGGCGCGTCGGCCGGCGCCGGCACCAGCGGCCCCTGCTGGAAGCCGAGGAAGAAGTCGAAGGCGATCGGCAGGACCACGTAGAAGGCAAAGACCGCACCCAGCGCGAACATCACCGGAGAGGCGATCAGGAAAGGCAGGAAGGCGTTCTTTTCCGACTTGTAGAGCCCGGGCGCGACGAAGCGCCAGAGCTGGTAGGCGATGATCGGGAACGACAGTACCAGCCCGCCGAAGAGCGAGATGTTGATCGCGACGAAGAAGCCTTCCTGAAGCTTGATGAGCACCAGCGAGCAGGCCTGGTCGCGCGCCTCGAGCGCGTGGCAGATCGGCTGGGTCAGGAAGTTGAAGATCGGGTTCCAGACCGCAAAGCAGGCGACCATCGCCACGAAGAAGGCAAGCACCGACCAGATGAGGCGGGTGCGCAGCTCGGCCAGATGCTCGATCAGCGGCGCGGCGGAATCGTCGATGTCGTCGGCCCCCTTCGCGCTCATGCGTCACCGGTCTTGCTGGCGCGCGGCGCCGGCGCGGCCGACTTCGCCGCGGGTTCGTCGGTTGCGGCGGCTGCGGTCGTCGCCGCGGGTCCGGCGGCTGCGGCATGGGCCGCGGGCGCCTTCGGCGCCGCGGACTTGCGCGTCACCGGCCGCGCCACCCGCGCGGTCGGAGTGGCGGCCGCCGCGTCAGCCGGCGGCGTGACCGCGCTCTGGGCGGCAAGGCGCGCCTCGGCCGCCGCGCGCTGCTGGTCGGCCAGCGCCTGCGTGGCCGGTCCCTTGGGGGTGGCGGGCACCTTGGGCTGCCATTTCTCGAAGGCGTCGGCGGCCTTGTCCAGCGCGTCGAGCCCGAGCCCCTTCTTCGAGGTCATCGACTTCAGGTCCCGGGTCGCCTCGTCCAGCCCGCTGTCCTTCGCGGCGTCCTCCATCGCACGGGAAAACTCGCGGCCCATGGCGCGCGCCTTGGCGGTGAACCGGCCAAGCGTGCGGAACATGCCGGGCAGGTCCTTCGGACCCACCACGATCAGCGCGACGATCCCGATCAGGAGCAGTTCGCTCCAGCCGATGTCCAGCATCTTGCCCAGCCCCTATGGTCGCAGCCGGATCAGGCCTTGTCCTTGTCCGCGGGCGGCGTCACGTCGCGCGCCGAATCGGCCGAGGCCTTCTCGATTTCGTCCGAGCCTTCCCGCACCCCTCGCTTGAAGGCGGTGATGCCCTTGCCGACCTCGCCCATCAGCGAGCTGACCTTGCCGCGCCCGAAGAGCACCAGCACGATCACCGCGATCAGCAGCAGGCCGGGAATGCCGATATTGTTGAACATGGCGGTCGTCCCTTTCGATGATCCTGGCGCGCCCCGGCGCCGGTCGGTCTCCGGGATAGACGCTCTTGGCACGCCGTTCAAAGCCATTCTGACTGGCGTCCGCCGTCAACTGACAGTATTTTGTCAGTTGGAGGAGCCATGAAGCGCGACGAACGGATGCACGATCTGATCGGGCTGATGCGCGACGGCCGGCTGCATACCGCCGAGGAACTGGCGCGCCGGCTGGGCGTCTCGACCCGCACCATATGGCGCGACATGGCGGAGATGGCGCAGACCGGCCTGCCGGTGCAGGGCGAGCGGGGCCTGGGCTACATCCTGCGCGCGCCGCTGCTGCTGCCGCCGACGATGCTGTCGCCCGAAGAACTGGCGGCGCTGGTCGAGGCGCTTCAGCGGCTGGCGCTGTCGGACGCGCCGCAGGCTCGCGCGGCGCGCGGACTTCTGGTCAAGGTCGCGACGCTCCTGCCGCAGGCCGGGCTCGATCCGGCGCGGCTTTTCGACGAGCCGGGCAATCCCTAGGCCCGGACCGGGAACACGAAGCAGCGGTCGCGGCGGATCATCAGCCACATCGCGGTGCCGGGGCGCGGCAGGAACACACCGGGGACCGTGGCCTTGAGCAGCGCCCCCCCTTCCTCGGTCTGGAACTCGACCAGGCTCTCGCGCCCGAGGAAGCGGGCGCGGACCACCCGGGCGCGGGCGGCGGTGCCGTCCTGCGGGGTCGGGCGCGGCCCCTGCCCGTTGCGGTCGAAGTCGATCTTGAGGTGCTGCGGCCGGATCACGATCTCGACCCCGGTGCCATCGGCCAGGCCGGGGGTCAGGAACTCGCCGAAGGGGGTGCGGGTGAGCGCGCCCTGCACCGTGCCGGTCAGCACGTTGATGTCGGAAAAGAACGCGGCCGCCGCCCGGTCCACCGGGGCGTTGTAGATGTTGTAGGGCGCGCCGCGCTGGACGATGCGGCCCCCGCGCATGAGCGCGATCTCGTCGGCCATGCGCATCGCCTCGTGCGGCTCGTGCGTGACCAGAAGGACTGCCGTCCCTTCCTCCTTCAAAAGCGCCAGCGTGTCGTCGCGGATGCCGTCGCGCAGCCGTTCGTCGAGACCCGAGAAGGGCTCGTCCATCAGCAGGATGCGCGGCCGCGGCGCGAGAGCGCGCGCGAGCGCCACCCTCTGCTGCTCGCCCCCGGACAGCTCGTGCGGGAATTTGGGCCCGAAGCCCGAAAGCGCCACCCGGTCGAGGAGTTCCTGCACCCTCTCCATGCGCCCCGCCTGCCCGCGCGGCAGGCCGAAGGCGATGTTGTCGGCGACCGACAGGTGCGGGAAGAGCGCGAAGTCCTGAAACATCAGCCCGATCGAGCGCCGCTCCGGCGGGACGCGGAACACCGTGTCGCAGACGAGGTTGCCGTCCACGAAGATGCGCCCCTCGTCCTGCATCTCGACCCCGGCGATCATCCGCAGCGTCGTGGACTTGCCGCAGCCGGACGGCCCCAGAAGGCAGGTCACCTGCCCCGCGGGGATCTCGAGCGACACGTCCGAGACCACCGCCCGCCCGTCGAAGCGCCGCGTCAGCCCCTCGACCTTCAGCCGCGACGGGGCGTCGGCCGGGGTCTGCGGTTCGGCGAGGCGGGGCAGGTTCACGCGAAGGGCCCGATGGCTGATGATTTCGGTCGGGTTTGACTATCAGCCCCGCAGCCCGCCCGCAAGGCTGGCGTCAGGGGCCCCTGCGGACGCCGGCCGGGGCCGCGGCCTCGACCGGCTGCCAGACCGGCGGGCCGATCACCGCGCCCGCGACCGGATCGACGCAGAACCAGTTCCCGCCGCCGGCCGGCTGGTCATGGCGGCGCGACGGGGCGAGGCCGGCGAAATGGCACAGGATCAGCGTGCCCACGCCGCCGTGTCCGACGACCAGCGTATCGCCGTCCGGACCCTCGGCCAGCGCCCGCCGCAGGTCGGCCAGCACCCGGGCCTGCGCGGCCCGGGCGGTCTCCCAGCCGTCCGCGCTCAGGTCCGGTTCGGCGAAGAACCGGTGGGCCAGCGCCTCGTGCCGGTTGTGGGGCACGCAGTCCGGGACCGGCACGGCGGGATCGATCCTCACCTGCGGATGGCTGAGATACCAGAGCCGCACCGGTCAGAGCGTGCTGTTGGTCGCGCCACCATCCAGAAGGATGTTCTGGCCCACGATGAACCCGGCATGGACCGAGCAGAGGAAGGCGCAGGTCGCGCCGAACTCGGCGGCGGTTCCGTAGCGGCGCACCGGGATCGTCGCCTCGCGCCGGGCCCGGGCCTCGTCGAGGCTGATGCCCGCCGCCTCGGCCACGCCGCGGTCCAGCGCGACCGAGCGATCGGTGGCGTGGATGCCGGGCAGCAAGTTGTTGATGGTGACGCCCGACGACGCCACCTGGCGGGCCGTGCCCGCGACAAAGCCGGTAAGCCCCGCGCGCGCGGCGTTCGACAGGCCGAGCTGCGCAATCGGAGCCTTGACCGACTGGCTGGTGATGTTGACCACGCGCCCCCAGCCCCGCGCCATCATCGCGGGCAGCAGCGCCTGCATCAGCGCGATCGGGGTCAGCATGTTGGCGTCGAGCGCGCGGACGAAGTCGTCGCGCGACCAGTCCGACCAGAGCCCGGGCGGCGGCCCGCCGGCGTTCGTCACCAGAATGTCGACCGCCCCCGCCTGGGCCAGCACATGCGCCCGCCCGTCCGGATCGGTGATGTCGGCCGCAACCGGCACCACCGGCACGCGGTGCCGGGCCGCGATCTCGGCCGCCGCCGCCTCGAGCGCATCCGCACCGCGCGCGTTCAGCACGAGCTCGACGCCCGCCGCCGCCAGCGCCTCGGCGCAGCCCCGGCCCAGCCCCTTCGACCCGGCGCAGACCAGTGCCCGCTTGCCCGAAATGCCCAGATCCATGGTGTCGTTCCTCCGCAAGTTGCCGCTCCAACCGGCCTATCATCTTCCCGGAGTGGGAAACAGCGCCGGAATTTCCCCGTGCGTTGACGCCCGCGCGAAAGCCCTGATAAGCCGCACAGAAGCCCCGCGCGCACAGGTGAGCATGACCTCTCCGACCGACGACCCGCCCGGATTTGCCGCCTATGCCTATCTCGCCGACGCGATCTGGGTCGTGTCGGGCGTCAATCACGGGGAACCGGTGGCCGGGGCCGACCGGATCGCGCCGGGCGACATCTACCGTCTGGACGCCTCGGCACGCCCGCTGCGCCTGATGCTGCGTCGCCGCGCCAGCGCCTACGAGGTGGCGGCCGGCTCGGCCATCGGCCGGGTCGGCGATCCGGTCGCGGTCATCGCGACGCTCACCCTGATGACCGCCGACGGCGGCCGGGTGGATGTGCTGATCCTGCGCCACGAACCCGGCGGCGGGCTTTTCGCCCTGCCGCTGGCGCCGATGTCGCCGCGCACCGACTACACGCTGATCGAGGCGCGCGCCGATGCGGCCGACCTCGCGCTGGCCGACCTGCTCTGCGTGGCCTTCGCCGCCGGCACCACCATCACCATGGCCGACGGCCAGAGCCGCCCGATCGAGACCCTGCGCCAGGGCGACCTCGTCCTGACCCGCGACAGCGGCCCGCAGCCGGTGCGCTGGATCGGCCAGGTGACGATGCGCGCCCAGGGCGCCCTCGCGCCGGTGGTGATCTCGGCCGGGACGCTCGGCAATGTCGGCGACCTCGTGGTCAGCCCGCATCACCGCATCTTCCTCTACCGCCGGCAGACGGGGCTGAGCGGCCCCGGCGAGGCGCTGGTGCAGGCGCGCTACCTCGTCGACGACGACCGGATCTGGCGGCGCGAGGGCGGGTTCGTCGACTACTTCAGCCTCATCTTCGACCGCCACGAGGTGATCTTCGCCGAAGGCGTCGCGAGCGAAAGCCTGATGGTGAACGAGGCCACGGTCGCGCGGCTGCCCGCAGAACTGGCCGAGGAACTGCGCGCCCGCTTTCCCGGCCTGCGGCACCGGCCGCATTTCGGCAGCGACCGGATCGACGGGCGGAGCTGATCCCCCGCCCGCCGGCGCTAGCGCGCGAGGCGGCCGCGCACGAGGATCTCGCCCCGGTGGTGTCCGGCAGAGGCGGTCTGATAGTCGAACTGGACGGCGCGAAGCCGGCGTGGTGCCGAGACCAGATCGGTGCCCTTCGAGCATTCGCCCTGCGAGAGCGTCGGCGGCACGACCAGCCGCTGCCAGCGGCCGTCGCCGAACTGCACCCGGGCGTCGCGGATGCGGATCGTGTCCTTGAGCGCGCAGACCGAGACCGACACGAACCGCCGGTTGTCGGGGATCGCGCGGCGGTCGCGCTCGGGCCGGTCGCCGACCTTCAGGGCCAGAAGGCTCGTCCAGGTCCGCGCCTGAAGAAAGTCGATCCCGGAGAGGACCGGCGCGCCGGCCGACGTGCTGGCCGACGTGCTGGCCGCCGCCGGATCCGGCAGTGCCGAGGCCGACCCCGGATGCGGCGCCTGCGCGGCGACCTGGCCGGGTCCGGTCAGCAGAAGTGCCAGTGCGGCGCAGCGGGCAAGCAGCATGGTGTCCTCCCTGCGGGGACCGCGTCCGGCCGCCGGCCGGCCCGCGGCTCTGGGCGCCCCGGCGCGGAACCGCTCCGCCCGGTGCCCCGTGCCCGATCCTGGGCGCAGTCCGCCGGCATTGCAACGGCCGTCCTGCGGCCGGTAACCCGCCCGCTTGCCCCGCCCGCTTGCCCGGCCCCCGCCCCTGCCCTATACCGCCGCGCATGTCCCAGAACCGCGCCCCCCTGCCGCCCGAGATCGCCCGACGCCGGACCTTCGCGATCATCTCGCACCCCGACGCCGGCAAGACCACGCTGACCGAGAAGTTCCTCCTGTTCGGGGGCGCGATCCAGCTGGCGGGCCAGGTGCGCGCCAAGGGCGAGGCCCGGCGCACGCGGTCGGACTTCATGAAGCTCGAACAGGAACGCGGCATCTCGGTCTCGGCCTCGGCCATGTCCTTCGACTACCGCGAGTGGCGGTTCAACCTGGTCGACACGCCCGGCCACTCGGATTTCTCGGAAGACACCTACCGCACGCTGACCGCCGTCGACGCCGCGATCATGGTGATCGACGGGGCCAAGGGCGTGGAAAGCCAGACCCGCAAGCTCTTCGAGGTCTGCCGCCTGCGCGACCTGCCGATCCTGACCTTCTGCAACAAGATGGACCGCGAAAGCCGCGACACCTTCGCGATCATCGACGAGATCCAGGAAAACCTCGCGATCGACGTGGCGCCAGCGTCCTGGCCGATCGGGATGGGGCGCGACTTCCTCGGCTGCTACGACCTGCTCCACGACCGGCTGGAGCTCATGGACCGCGCGGACCGCAACCGGGTCGCGGAATCGATCAAGATCGCGGGTCTCGACGATCCGACGCTGGCCGACCACGTGCCGGCCGACCTGCTCGCGACGCTGCGCGAAGAACTGGAGATGGCGCGCGGGCTCCTGCCCGCCTTCGACCGCAAGGCCTTCCTCGAAGGGCACCTGACCCCGATCTGGTTCGGCTCGGCCATCAACTCCTTCGGCGTGAAGGAACTGATGGACGGCATGGGCGAGGCCGGCCCCGAGCCGCAGCCCCAGCGCGCGGCCGAACGCGAGGTCGCACCCGAGGAGCCGACGGTCGCGGGCTTCGTCTTCAAGGTCCAGGCCAACATGGACCCCAAGCACCGCGACCGCGTGGCCTTCGTGCGGCTCGCCTCGGGCCATTTCGAGCGCGGCATGAAGCTTTTCCACGTGCGCTCGAAGAAGCCGATGGCGGTGTCGAACCCGGTGCTGTTCCTCGCGGCCGACCGCGAACTCGCCGAGGAGGCCTGGGCCGGCGACATCATCGGCATCCCGAACCACGGCCAGCTGCGCATCGGCGACGCGCTGACCGAGGGCGAGAGCCTGCGCTTCACCGGCATCCCCTCCTTCGCGCCCGAGCTTCTGCAGACCGTGCGCGCGACCGACCCGATGAAGGCCAAGCACCTCGAGAAGGCGCTGATGCAGTTCGCCGAGGAGGGCGCGGCCAAGGTGTTCAAGCCGATGATCGGCTCGGGCTTCATCGTCGGCGTCGTCGGCGCGCTGCAGTTCGAGGTGCTCGCCTCGCGCATCGAGACCGAATACGGCATCCCGGTGCGCTTCGAGCCCAGCCAGTTCACCTCGGCCCGCTGGGTCACGGGCCCCGTGGAGGACGTCGATCGCTTCGTCGGCCAGAACAAGGGCCACATCGCGCAGGACCATGACGGCGACACCGTTTATCTCACCCGCCTGCAATGGGACATCGACCGCATCGGCCGCGACTTCCCCACGCTGAAGCTCAGCGCGACGCGGGAACTGCACTGACGGTCAAGGGGGGCCTTCCGCCCCCCTCTGCGCCTCGCGGCGCATTCACCCCCCCGAGGGTATTGTTGCGAAGAAGAAGACACGGACTTTCTTCTTCGCCGAAATACCCGCGGGGAGCGCGAGGGGCAGCCGGCCCCTCGCCCCGGCCCCCCGTCACTCCGGCTGGCAGATCTCGCCGCGCGTGATGGCGAGAAGCGTACGCCCGAGAAGGCCCGCGATCACCACCGCGAGCAGCGCGAGAAGGCCGAGCCCGATCCCGCGATGGACCGCCGATTCCGCCTTCTCGGCGTAGAGGAAGCTCGCGATGGTCAGCGCCGCCAGCGGGAAGGACAGCGCCCAGAAGGACAGCGCGAAGGGCAGCCGCAGGATGCGCGGGGCCTGCACCAGGACGAGGACGGCAAAGACATAGGCGACCGACAGCAGGACATGGGCGAAGGGATCCACACCCCCCTGCATCCGCACCCAGGCGATGAAGGCCACCGCCGGCGGCGCGATCAGGATCACCAGCGTCGGCTGGAGCCGGCCGGGCAGCGGATCGTGGAACACCAGCCGGTTGAAGACCAGCGTGAGCAGAACCAGCCAGAACACGATCCCGGCCGAGAAGAACAGGTACGACACCTCGACATAGCCCATCTGCACGCCCGCCACCGGCACGATCACGTTGCCGACCGCCGGGATGAACCAGGCGGGGTTCAGGTGGCCGTGCTGGAAGCTGCGGGTGCCGATCCAGCCGGAGATGACGGCGATGGTCAGCACCGCCTGGAGCGCCGTGCCGGCGACCCAGAAGCCGAAGGCCGCGCGCGGCCATTCCGCGAGCATCGCCACCGCGATGAGCAGGAGCGACACCGAGACCGTCGGGAAGAAGGCGAGCCGGACCGGGTGATGCCATTCGGCAAAGACCGCCGGCCAGTGCCGCAGCGCCTTCGCGCCGTAGAGCAGCGCCACGGCGGCCAGGGCGGCAAGGCTCAGCGCGAGCATCGCGTGGCTTGCGGTAGCGGCGAGGCCGAGCGTCCGCTCGGCGGCGCGCACCGCAAGGGTGAACCCGGCGAGCCCCATGACGGTGGCAAAGAACGTGATCGGGAAATGCTCGAGCCGGCTGTGGCCTGCGGTGTGGGGAACGGCGCTCATGCGCGGGACTCCTTGGGGGTGTGTGGCCCGCGGCGGGATCCGCCGCAGGCGGGGGGTGTGATGCCCGCGGCGGGGTCCGCCGGAGGCGGGGGGATTGTGGACCGCACGCCCGTCTTAGGCGAGCGGCGCCGATGTCGCGCCGGGTCAGACCGGCCGCCGGCCGAACAGCGCCTGCGCCGTGTAGGCGAGGACGGTGAGGCCGACGCCCCCGGCGACCGCGATGCCGATCAGCACGATCACGTCGACCGGCCCGCCGATGTCGCTCAGGCGCGAGTTCGTCATGAAGAAGACGAAGGCGATGGCGCCAAGCGCCCCGATCGGCGCGAAGAGCTCGGCCCGCACCAGCCGGCGCGCCTCGAGCCGGTGATCGCGGACCACCACGTAGAGGAAGGCGGCGGTGACCAGAACCGCGGCCGCCACCATGCCCCAGAACAGCCCTTTGCCGTAGATCTCCTCGAAGACCGCCAGCAGCATGTCCAGTGTCAGATCCTTCATCGTTCCGTCTCCTCAGGCGCGACCGCGCAGCATGGCGTTGTAGGTGGCCTTCAGCGCCACCTCCTTCATAAGCCAGGAAATCCACAGCTCCTCGAGGGGCGCGATCACGCCCGGGAAGCTGGGGGTCAGGTTGTTCCTGTAGTCGAACTCGACCAGCATCGCCCGGCCGATGCGGGTGATCATCGGGCAGGAGGTGTAGCCGTTGTAGGTCTCGGTGCCTTCGCGGCCCCCGATGGCGGCGACCAGATGATCCTCGACCACCGGCACCTGCCACTTGACCGAGGCCGCGGTCTTGCCCTTGGGCACGCCGGCCACGTCGCCC
The DNA here is from genome assembly GCA_049324535.1 of Pseudomonadota bacterium. Classification (GTDB taxonomy): domain Bacteria; phylum Pseudomonadota; class Alphaproteobacteria; order Rhodobacterales; family Rhodobacteraceae; genus JBMOOG01. The sequence continues at coordinate 246,561 of JBMOOG010000019.1, forward strand.
AAGGCGAAGATCTCGGGGAAGCGCCGATGCCGGAGCGTTTCCGGGCTCACCTCGACCCAGCCCTGGTCGGTCCACTTGTCGGCCCAGGGCAGCGGCGAGTTGCGCACCACGTCGGGCGCCCGCATCGGCGGGATGACGTTGACGAAGTCATAGCCCTCTTCCCGCGTGCCCTCGGGGGTGGCGAAGGTGAGGATCCGGCGGCCGGGGTCGATGGCGGTCAGCGTGTTGTCGAAGGAATAGCCGATGTCGCGTTCCTCGAACAGCATGCGGATCTTCTCGGAGACGATCGGCACCGAGAAGAAGGCCTTGTTGTTCGAAAGATACTGCACCTCGATCTTGCCGCGGTTGCCCTTCCGGGTGGCGTAGTCCTCGGTGATGAAGGTGTATTTGAGCGGTGCGCCCGCGCATTTCATTTCCGTGTCCGGGCGGGTGAAGATCGCCCGGCCGCCCTTGTCGGTGAAGGCATCCATCGCCTCCCAGGTCCGGCGCGCCTGCTCCGGCCCGGCATAGACCGCGCCCACCCCGTCCTTGCCGACCAGATCCAGCGAGAAGCCCTCGATCGCGTCCCAGTCGAGCTTGAGCCCGGTCGCGACGATCAGGAAGTCGTAGGGCACCCGGGTGCCGCCGGCGGTCGTCACCGACCGCGCCTCCGGGTCGATCTCGGCCGCGGCCTCCTCGACCCAGGTGATGCCCGGGGGCAGCCACTGGCCGGTGGTCGAGACCGAATAGGACGCAGGCTTCAGCCCGGCCGCGATCAGGGTGAAGCCGGGCTGGTAGAGCTGTTCGCGGCGCGCGTCGATCACCGTGATCTCGGCGCCGTCGAGCCGGCCGACCAGCCGGTTGACCAGCGCGATCCCGGCCGCACCGGCCCCGACGATCACGATCCGCGCGCGGGTCCTGACCCGCTCGGCGCGCCCGGCCCCGGCCAGCGCGGACAGCGCCAGCGCGCCCCCGACCAGCCCGAGGACCGCGCGCCGTGTCGCCCCCTGCATCTGTGGCACTCCATCCATCCGCATCGACTCCTCCGCTTACATTCAATTTGTCGCATGTGATGGGCGCGAGATATGATGCAGATCAAATATACATTCTAGCCGTCTGATCTGGGTCAAATCGGCGCAGCCGCGGATCCGCTAGGACACCAACAACGGACCAGACGGACGGGCTGATGCGGCTGACCACACGGACGAACCTTGCGATGCGCGCGCTGATGTTCTGCGCGGTGAACGACGATCGCATCGTGCGCAAGCACGAGATCGCGGTGGGCTGCAACGCCTCGGAAAACCACCTCGCGCAGGTGGTGAACACGCTGGCCCAGCAGGGCTTCGTCGAGACGCACCGCGGCCGCTCCGGCGGGCTGCGGCTGGCGCGGCCGCCCGAGGCCATCTCGGTCGGCGCGGTGTTCCGGGCCTTCGAGACGGGCTCGCCCTTCGCCGAGTGCTTCGAGCCCGATTCGAACACCTGCCCGCTGACGGCCACCTGCCGGCTGCGGGTCGCGCTCGCCGCCGCGCTCGAGTCGTTCTACGCCGCGCTCGACCGGATCTCGCTGCGCGACCTGGTCGAGGACAACACGGGGCTGGAAACAATCCTGCGACTTCACGACAACCGTCGCCAACGTTTGTGTGCCTGACGCATCCCCCTTCTTGACCTTGCCGGTCGTACGCCATACTTGCGCCACGCCGCGGCCGATGTGACCGGCCAGACTGGCACGAGGCAGAGCCGGCGGCCGCAAGAGCCGCGCAAGGATTGGAAGAGATGGCGAACGCGCAGATGAACGGTGGCAAGGCGCCGCAACCGCAGCAAGGCGGCTCCGGCAGCCGCCCGCAGCAGGCCCAGCAGCAGGGTCAGAGCGGCCGTCCCGAGGGTGACGAGGCCCCGCAGATGGGCGGCGTGGCGAACCTGACCGACTGGGCCTCGATCTGAGGCGAAGCCGGGGCTAGACTGTCCGGGCCCGCCAAGCCCGGACCCGCCATGCCCCTGCCCGTCTCTTCGATCCCGAACCTCGGCCCCGCAACCGAAGCCGCCTTCGCGCGCGCGGGCATTCATTCGGCCGAGGAGCTGCGCGCCCTTGGCGCCGACGCCGCCTATCTGCGGCTGCTCCGATCGGGCACGCCCCCGCATTTCATCGGCTACTACGTCATCGTGATGGGCCTTCAGGGCCGACCCTGGAACGACTGCCGGGGCGAGGAAAAGGCCGCGCTGCGCCAGCGCTTCGACGCGCTCAAGGCCGAGGCCGGCGCGGATGCGAAAAAGGGCCGCCTCCCGATGGAGGCGGCCCTCGATGCCCTGGGCGTGATCGAGCGCCCGCGCCGCGCCTGACCGGTCAGCCGACCAGTTCGAGGCCCGAGAAGAAATAGGCGATCTCGACCGCCGCGGTTTCCGGCGCGTCCGAGCCGTGCACCGAGTTCTCGCCGACCGAAAGGGCGAATTCCTTGCGGATGGTGCCGTCCGCGGCGTTGGCCGGGTTGGTCGCGCCCATCACTTCGCGGTTCTTCGCGATGGCGTTCTCGCCCTCCAGCACCTGGACCACGACCGGGGCCGAGGCCATGAACTCGCACAGCTCGCCGTAGAAGGGACGCTCCTTGTGGACCTCGTAGAACTTGCCGGCCTGCTCGAGGCTGAGCTTGATTCGCTTCTGCGCGACGATGCGCAGGCCCGCTTCCTCGAACTTGGCGTTGATTTTGCCGGTGAGGTTGCGCCGCGTCGCGTCGGGCTTGATGATCGAAAGGGTGCGTTCGATGGCCATCCTGTCACTTCCTGTCTGAGGGCGCAGGCCCCTGCCGGCGCCGCCTTCGTAGATCGCGCGCCTGCTAGCACGGGGCGCGCGGGAAGGAAACCACCCTTTCGTGACCGCACGATGCGGACCCAGCCGGCCGATTGACCGCAGGCGCCGGATCGGGCAAGCCCGGCGCCATGCTCAGGATCGACGACATCAGCTATTCCATCGCCGGCCGGCCGCTGTTCGAAGGCGCCTCGGCGACGATTCCGGACGGCCACAAGGTGGGCATCGTCGGGGCGAACGGCACCGGCAAGACCACGCTCTTCCGGCTGATCCGAGGCGAGCTCGCGCTCGAGGGCGGGATGATCGCGGTCCCGGCCCGGGCGCGCATCGGCGGGGTCGCGCAGGAAGTTCCCTCCTCGTCGATCTCGCTCCTCGACACGGTGCTGGCCGCCGACACCGAACGCGCCGCGCTCATGGCCGAGGCGGAAACCGCCCGCGATCCGCACCGCATCGCCGAGATCCAGCACCGGCTGGCCGACATCGACGCCTGGTCGGCCGAGGGCCGCGCCAGCGCGATCCTGCGCGGTCTGGGCTTCGACGCCGACGAGATCCGCAAGCCCTGCTCGGACTTTTCGGGCGGCTGGCGGATGCGGGTGGCGCTGGCGGGCGTGCTCTTCGCCCAGCCCGACATCCTCCTTCTGGACGAGCCGACGAACTATCTCGACCTCGAAGGCGCGCTCTGGCTCGAAAGCTATCTCGCCCGCTATCCGCACACCGTCCTCATCATCAGCCACGACCGGGGGCTTCTGAACCGGGCCGTGGGCGCGATCCTGCATCTGGAAAACCGCCGGCTCACGCTCTGGTCCGGTCCCTACGACCAGTTCGCCCGCGCCCGGGCGGAAAAGCGCGCGCTTCAGGCCGCCGAGGCCAAGAAGCAGGAGGCGCGGCGCGCGCATCTGCAAAGCTTCGTGGACCGGTTCCGCGCCAAGGCCACCAAGGCCACGCAGGCCCAGTCCCGGATCAAGATGCTCGAGCGGATGACGCCGATCCTCGCCCCCGAAGAGGCCAAGGCGCAGGTCTTCACCTTCCCCGCGCCCGAGCAGCTCTCGCCGCCGATCATCACGATGGACGGCGCCGCGGTGGGCTACGGCGGGGCGCCGGTGCTGAAAGGGCTGTCGCTTCGCATCGACCAGGACGACCGCATCGCGCTTCTGGGCCGGAACGGCGAGGGAAAATCCACGCTTTCCAAGCTGCTGGCCGGCAAACTTGACCCGTCCGCCGGGCGCATCGTGCGGTCCTCGAAGCTGCGCATCGGCTATTTCGCGCAGCATCAGGTGGACGAGCTGCACCTCGACGAGACCCCGCTCCAGCACGTCCAGCGTCTGCGCCCCGACGAGGGGCAGCCGCGGCTGCGCGCCCGTCTTGCCGGTTTCGGACTTCTCGCCGATCAGGCCGAGACCCAGGTCGGGCGCCTCTCCGGCGGGCAGAAGGCGCGGCTTTCGCTGCTTCTGGCCACGATCGACGCGCCGCATCTTCTGATCCTCGACGAGCCCACGAACCACCTCGACATCGAAAGCCGCGAGGCGCTGGTCGAGGCGCTGACCGAGTATTCCGGCGCCGTGGTGCTGGTCAGCCACGACATGCACCTGCTGTCGCTGGTGGCCGACCGGCTCTGGCTGGTCAAGGGCGGCCGCGTCGCGCCCTACGAGGGCGATCTCGACAGCTACCGGCGCGAACTTCTGGCCGGCGACGAGGCCGACCGGCCGGCCGAGCCGGCGAAGAAGGCGGCGGCGGCCCCGCGCCCCACGCGCGAGGCGATGCTGGCCCTGCGCGCCGAGGTCCGGCGCTGCGAGGAGCGGCTCGCCAAGCTCAACGACATGCGCGACCGGCTGGCCGCCAAGCTTGCCGACCCCGCGCTTTACGAGCGCCCCGACGAGGCGGCCGTCTGGCAGAAGAAATACGCCGAAGTCATGGAAGGGCTGGACAGGGCCGAGGCGCTGTGGCTCGCTGCCGCGGAGCGGCTCGAGACCGCAGAGGCCTGACCCTTGGACGCGACCTTCCTGATCTCGGCCTTCGTCACGCTCTTCGTGATCGTGGACCCGATCGCGCTGGCGCCGCTCTTCGTCGCGCTGACCCGCGGCATGGACGCGGCGCAGCGCCGGCGCATCGGGCTTCGGGCCTGCATCATCGCCATCGTGCTGATGACGCTCTTCGGACTTCTGGGCGAGAAGATCCTGCGGGTGATCGGCATCTCCATGCCGGCCTTCCGCATCTCGGGCGGGATCCTGCTGTTCCTCACCGCGCTCGACATGCTGTTCGAGCGGCGCACCCAGCGGCGTGAGGGCCAGGCACCGCTGCCCGACCACGATCCGTCCGTGTTTCCGCTGGCCACGCCCCTGATCGCCGGACCCGGCGCCTTCACCACGATGATCCTGCTGGTGAACACCCCCGGCGCGGACTGGACCCACACGCTGGCCGTGCACGCGATCATGGCCGCCGTCGTCGGCATCGCCTTCCTGTTCTTCCTGATGGCGGGGCTGATCGAGCGCGCGCTCGGCCGGACCGGAAGCGTGGTCGTGACCCGGCTTCTGGGGATGCTGCTCGCGGCGCTTTCGGTGCAGTTCGTGCTCGACGGCGTGCGCGGGACCGGGCTCATCGGCGGCTGAGCCCAGCGCCCGCACCGCTGCGTGATGCCGCGCTGACAAACGGCCCGGAGCACCCTACATGAGCAAGAACCGCCAAGGATCGCCCGCATGGATTCCGACCAGATCGCCCGCGTCATCTACCTTGTCCTCCTGCTGTCGGTGATCGGGGGCTATTTCCTGGTCGCCAACCGCGGCGGCCTTGGCCGCGTGGCCCAGCAGGCCGCGATCTGGGGGCTGATCTTCGTGGGCGCGATCGCGGTCGCGGGGCTCTGGGGCGACATCCGCCGGGATGTCAGCGGCATTCCCCGCCAGCAGGTGATCGGAACCGACCAGATCGTCGTGCCGCGGGCGCCCGACGGGCATTTCTACCTGAACGCCGAGGTGAACGGCAAACCGGTGCTCTTCGTCGTCGACACCGGCGCCACCGACATCGCGCTCAGTCAGTCCGATGCGCGCCGCGTCGGGCTCGACCCGGCCGGCCTCGCCTATCTCGGGACCGCCCAGACCGCGAACGGCGTGGTCGCCACCGCGCCGGTGCGCCTCGACAGCGTCGCGGTCGGGCCCTTCACCGACACGGGCGTGCGCGCCATGGTGACGAAGGGCGATCTGGGCGACTCGCTTCTGGGCATGAGCTACCTGCGCCGCTACGAGATGACGATGAACGGCGACCGGATGGTGCTGCGCCGCTGATCGTCCCGTTCCCTGCGCCAAGGCCGCCGCAGGGGGCGTGGTGGCGCGGGCCCCGTGCACCTCTCAGACACCGGAGGCGTGCTTCATCTCCCAGCGCCCGCCGTCCTCGCTCCAGTATTTCGCGGCAAGCCCGCATCCGGTGAGCGCCTTCCACTGGCGCCGCGCCGCCGCCACGGCGTCGGGATCGTTGCCGTCGAAGATCACGCAGACCCGGTCGAGCGCGCGGCCCTCCGCCTCGCTCACCTCGGCCCCGTCCAGGGTCATCAGGCAGGCCGCGCCGGCGGGGATGTCCAGTCCGGTCGTCAGAAGGACCGGCTGATCGGCGTCGTGGGGCCCACCCGCAAGACCGTGCGGCAGGAACGTCCCGTCGCCGAGCCAGAGCGCCTCGTCAAGCCAGGCCAGCCGCCCGGCGTCGGTGCCCCTCAGCACCACGCGCCAGCCCCGCTCGAGCGCCCGCCCGAGCAGCGTCGGCAGCGCCTGCTCCAGAGGCGACCGGGTCAGGTGATAGAAGAAGACCTCGCCCATCCCATGCCCCCCGGGGACCGGATCAGGACTCGAGCGTGTCGCGGATCATCCGGTCCAGCGCCATGACACCCCATCCGCTCGCCCCCTTCGGCGCCAGCGTGGTGTCCGCGGGCTGCAGGGCCACCCCGGCGATGTCGAGATGGATCCAGGGCATCCCGTCCCGGACGAAGCGCTTGAGGAACTGCGCGGCGGTGACGGCGCCGCCCGGCCGGCCGCCCACGTTCATCATGTCGGCGATGCGGGACTTCAGCTTGGCGTCGTAGCCCTCGCCCATCGGCATCCGCCAGGCGCCCTCGCCCTCGGCCTCGGCGGCCTTGAGGAAGCCCGCCACGAAGGCGTCGTCGTTCGAGAAGACGCCGGCGTTCTCGTGGCCGAGCGCGATCACGATGGCGCCGGTCAGGGTGGCGAGGTCCACCATGCCCCGCGGGTTGAACCGTTCCTGCGCGTACCAGAGCACGTCGGCCAGCACGAGCCGCCCCTCGGCGTCGGTGTTGATGACCTCGACGGTGTCGCCCTTCATCGAGCGCACCACGTCGCCCGGCCGCTGCGCACGCCCGTCGGGCATGTTCTCGACCAGCCCGACGAGGCCCACCACATTCGCCTTCGCCTTGCGCAGCGCCAGCGTGCGCATCACGCCCGCCACCACGCCCGCGCCGCCCATGTCCATGGTCATCTCCTCCATGCCCGCCGCGGGCTTGATCGAGATGCCGCCGGTGTCGAAGACCACGCCCTTGCCGATCAGGGCCAGCGGCGGTTCGTTCTTGCTGCCCCCGTGCCACTGCATGACCACGACCTTCGAGGGGCTTTCCGACCCCTGCCCGACCGCCAGAAGCGCGCGCATCCCCAGCCGTTCGAGATCCGCCTCCTCGAGGATCTCGACATCGAGCCCGAGTTCCTGCATCGCGGCCAGCCGCGCGGCGAAGTCGTCGGTGGTCAGCACGTTCGCCGGCTCGTTGACCAGATCGCGGGTGAAGAACACCCCCTCGGCCAGCGCCGCCATCGGCTTGGCGGCGGCGGCGACCGCCTCGGGCTGGGCGACCATCATCGCAACCGCGCCTTTCGGCTTCTTCTCGCCGGTCTTGTGCGCGTCGAAGTCGTAGGCCCGCAGGGCAAGGCCGAAGGCGATCTCGGCCGCGCGGCGGTGGCGACCGGCAATCACCGTCGCCCCGGCCTCGGGGATCGCGCGGCCGACCGCCGCGCCGGCCTTGCGCGCGTCGGACACGCCCGCCCGCGCCGGAAGCTTGACCAGCGTGAGCGTCTCGGCGGCCAGACCCGAGGGCCAGGCTAGGTCCAGCGCCTCGCCCGGCTTGAGCTTGCCCCAGCCCGGCCCGGTGAGCGCCCGGCCGAGCGCGCCGCGCGTCGCCCGGTCGATGCGGCGGGCCACCGGATCGAGCGCGCCCTCGGCGGGAAGCACCAGGACGAGTCGTCCGGCGGCGGCCAGTGCGGCGGCCACATCGACCGGCTGGAAATGAATGGCGACGGGAGCGGTCATGGCGGGGTCTCCGGCAGGGTTCGGCCGGACCCTAGCGAAGCCGCCGCGCGGATGCCAGATAGCAGTTTCGCACCGTCCGGCTTTCGGCTAGGGAGAGGGAAGAAACGGCAAGGGCGGGGCTTCAGGACGGTGTCGCGGTTCGACCGATACATACTGTCGCAGTTCCTGGCGCTTTTCGGCTTCTTCGCGCTGGCGCTGGTGGCGGTTTACTGGGTGAACCGCGCGGTCCAGCTCTTCGACCGGCTGATCGCGGACGGGCAGTCCGCCTGGGTCTTCCTCGAATTCACCGCGCTGACCCTGCCCTACGTCATCCGGCTGGTGCTGCCGGTCGCGGCCTTCGTCGCCACGGTCTATGTCACGAACCGGCTGAGCCAGGACAGCGAGCTTGTGGTGGTGCAGGCCACCGGCTTCTCGCCCTGGCGGCTCGCACGGCCGGGGATCTACATGGGGCTCATCGTCGCGGCGCTGATGATGGTCCTTGTCCACGCGCTCGTCCCCGCCAGCCGCGCGCGGCTGGCCGAGCGGAATGACCAGATCGCCGCCGATGTCACCTCGCGCCTTCTGGTCGCGGGCAGCTTCATCCACCCCACCGCCGGCGTGACGCTCTACATCCGCGACATCACCGCGCAGGGCGAGCTGCGCGACCTCTTCCTGTCGGATCGCCGGGATCCGAAGTCGCAGGCGACCTACACGGCGCGCAGCGCGGCGCTGGTGCGCTCGGAGTCCGGGCCGAAACTGGTGATGCTCGACGGGCTCGCCCAGCAGCTCGACCCCGAGAGCGGCCGGCTGGCGGTGACGCGGTTCGCGGATTCCTCCTACGACATCGGCGCGCTGGTTGCGGACCAGCAGGGGCGGAAGCCCAAGCTCGAGGAACTGGGCACGCTTGCGCTTCTGCGCGACCCGGCGGGCGTCCTGGCGCGGACCGGGGCAAAGCCGGGCCAGCTCACCTACGAGTTGAACGACCGTTTCGCGCAGCCCTTCATGCCGCTCGTCGCGGTCATGCTGGGCTTCAGCGCACTGATGACCGGGGTCTACAGCCGGTTCGGGATCTGGCGGCAGATCGTGGTGGCGGTCGGCGCCATGATCGTGGTGATGGCATTGCAGAACGTCGCCGCCGATGCGGTGACGCGCAACCCAGGGCTCTGGCCGCTGCTCTACGCGCCGATCCTGGTCGGGCTGGCGGCGGCGACGGTGCTTTTGGCCTCGGCCACCCGCGCGCGGCGCGTCGCGCCGCCGGAAGCGGGGGTGCCGGCGTGACGCTGTCGCTCTACATCGCGCGCCGGTTCCTGGTGATGCTGGCCCTCGTGTTCGGCGGCTTTGCCCTGCTGATGTACCTCGTGGACATGGTCGAGCAGATCCGCCGGCTCTCCGCCACCGAGGCGGGGCTCGGCGAGGCGGCGCTCCTGTCGCTCCTCAACGTGCCCGAGTCGGTCTACCGGATCCTTCCGCTGATCGTGATCCTGGCGGCGATCGCGCTGTTCCTCACGCTGGCCCGCAGTTCGGAGCTGGTGGTCATTCGCGCGTCCGGGCGATCGGCGCTGCGGATGCTGACCGCGCCTTTCCTCACCGCGCTCGGCTTCGGGGCGGTGGCGGTCGCGGTGCTGAACCCGGTCGTGGCGGGAACGCAGAAGCGCTACGAGACGCTGGCCGAATCCTACCGGCGCGGCGATGCCGACGTCTTCTCGATCTCGGGGGAAGGCCTCTGGCTGCGCCAGGGCGGGCCCGAGGGGCAGATGGTCATCCGCGCCGACCGGGCCAACCCCGACGCGACCGAGCTGTTCGGCGTCACCTTCCTGGCCTTCGACCGCGATGGCGCGCCGATGCGCCGGGTCGATGCGGCCGAGGCCCGGCTCGAGCCGGGGCTCTGGCGGGCGCGCGACGCCAAGGAATGGCTGTTCCTGCCCGGCACCAACCCCGAGCGCAACGCGGTCCGCCACGACATTCTGTCGCTGCCGTCGGACCTGACCGCCGACCAGATCCGCGACAGTTTCGGGGCGCCCTCGGCGGTGCCGATCTGGCAGCTTCCCGGGTTCATCGCGTCGCTCGAGCGGGCGGGCTTCTCGGCGCGCCGGCATCTGGTCTGGTTCCAGATGGAGCTGGCCCAGCCGCTGCTTCTGGCGGCGATGGTGCTGGTGGGCGCCGGGTTCACCATGCGCCACGCGCGCTTCGGCCGCACCGGGCTCATGGTCCTCCTGGCGATGGGGTTCGGCTTCGCGATCTTCTTCCTGCGCAACTTCGCGCAGGTCCTGGGCGAGAACGGGCAGATACCGGTGGTCCTGGCCGCCTGGGCGCCGCCGGTCGCGGCGCTTCTGCTGTCGGTCGCGCTCCTGCTGCATCTGGAGGACGGCTGATGCGCGGGCTGAGGCTTCTGGCCGTTCTCGCCGCGCTCGTGCTCGGCCCGCCCGCCCCGGCGCAGGACCGCGCCGCGCTGGTCGCCGACCGGGTGTTCCTCGACGGCAGCGAGCGGCTGACCGCCGAGGGCGCGGTCGAGGTTTTCTACAAGGGCGCGCAGCTTCAGGCGCGGCGCATCGTCTACGACAGCCGCAGCGACCGGTTGCAGATCGACGGGCCGATCGTGCTGCGCGACGGGCAGGGTTCGGTGCTGCTGGCCGATCAGGCCGAGCTCTCCGCCGACCTGACCGAGGGCGTGCTGCAGAGCGCCCGCATGGTCATGCAGGACCAGCTCCAGCTTGCCGCGAACGCCATCGTGCGGGCGGGCGGGCGCTACACCCAGCTGGACCGGGTGGTGGCCTCGTCCTGCCAGGTCTGCCCCGGCCGGCCGACCCCGCTCTGGGAGATCCGCGCCCGCCGCGTCACCCACGACGCGCAGACGCGCCAGCTCTACTTCGACCACGCCACGCTGCGGGTGATCGGCGTGCCGGTGGCCTACCTGCCGCGGCTGCGCCTGCCCGACCCGTCGGTGCAGCGCGCCACCGGCTTCCTGCCGGCGCGGTTCCGGACCACCTCGGACCTCGGGCCGGGGATCCTGGTGCCCTATTTCATCGCGCTGGGCGACAGCCGCGACCTGACGGTGACGCCCTATCTCTCGACCGGCCGGACCCGGACGCTGAACCTGCGCTACCGCGAGGCCTATCGCACCGGCCGCATCGATTTCGACGGCGCGGTTTCGCGCGACACGCTGCGGCCCGGCGAGACCCGGGGCTACCTCTTCGGCGAGGGCCGCTTCGCTCTGCCCCGCGACTTCCGGCTGGATTTCAAGCTCCAGACCGTTTCGGACCGCGCCTACCTGCTGGACTACGGGATCAGCGACATCGACCGGCTGGCCAGCGGGGCGGTGGTCAGCCGCACCCGCCGGAACGAATACGTCAGCGCCGGGCTCTGGCACTACCAGTCGATCCGGGCCGGCGAATCCAACGCGACGCTGCCGTCGCTGGTTGGCGATCTGGTGTGGCACCGCCGGTTCTCGCCGCAGCTTCTCGGCGGACAGGGCGGGCTGCGGTTCGAGCTGCATGGCCAGCGCCGGACCTCGGACGTGACGGCCGACCTCGACGGCGACGGACAGGCGGACGGCCGCGACGTCGCGCGCGCCTCGCTGCGGGCCGACTGGCGGCGCAACTGGCTGTTCGGACCGGGCCTGTCGGCCTCGGCCATCGCCCGACTCGACGGCGACCTCTACTGGATCGGACAGGATCCGGCCTACCCGTCCACGGTCACGCGCCTGACGCCGACGGCCGGGCTCGAGCTGCGCTGGCCCTGGGTGCGGGCCGGCGCCGACGGCGGCAGCGACGTGATCGAGCCGATCGCGCAGCTGGTCTGGAGCCCCGACCACATCCGCAAGGTCCCGAACGAGGACAGCGTGCTGGTCGAGTTCGACGAGGGCAACCTCTTCTCGCTCGACCGCTTCCCCGGCGCCGACCGCAAGGAAGCCGGGCTTCGCGCCAACCTCGGGCTCAGCTGGACGCGGCTCGCGGCCGAGGGGTGGAGCCTGAACCTGACCGCCGGCCGGGTGTTCCGGGCGCGCAATCTCGGGCAGTTCTCGCCGGGCACCGGCCTCGACGGGCGCGACTCGGACTGGCTGGTGTCGGCGCGCTTCGATTCCGGCAGCGGGCTTGTCTTCGCCAACCGCGCGGTCTTCGACGACTCGTTCGACTTCGCCAAGGACGAGATGGTGCTGGGCTATTCCGGCACGAAGGGCACGCTGGCGGCGACCTATGTCTGGCTGGCGGCGGACCCTGCGCTCGACCGGCCGAAGGACACGTCCGAGTTCACCTTCGAGGGCGGCTGGCAGATCACCGACCGCTGGCGGGGCCACGCCGAGGGCCGGTATGACTTCTCGGCCGGCCGGGCGGCCAAGGCGGGTGTCGGGCTTCAGTGGCGCAGCGAATGCGCCACCGTCGATCTTTCCCTCTCGCGTCGGTTCACGTCCTCGACTAGTGTTCAGCCCAGCACGAATTTCGACCTGTCGGTGGTGCTCGGCGGCTTCGGCGGCAGCGCCAGCGGCCGCAGTCTGCGGCGGAGTTGCGGAGGCTAGATGCGGCAGGAACGGACAGACGGACAAGACGGACGACGGACAATGCGCGCATCCTTCCTGCTTCTCGCGACCGCGGCTTTCGTGGGGCTGGTCCAGCCGACGGCGGCATCGGCGCAGTCCGGTCCCTTCGCGCCGGTGGTCACCGTCGATGGCCAGGCGGTGACGCGCTACGAGCTTGACCAGCGCATGCGCTTCCTGACCCTGCTGCGCTTTCCCGGCGACGTCCGCGCCGAGGCGGAAAGCGGTCTGATCGACGACCGGCTGCGGACGCGCACGGCCAAGGCCCTGGGCATCACCGTGACGGCCGAGCAGATCAAGGCCGGCATGGAAGAGTTCGCGGGCCGCGCGAACCTGACGCTCGACCAGTTCGTCGCGGCGATCAAGCAGGGCGGCGTCGATGTCGAGACCTACCGCGACTTCGTCGCGGCGGGCGTCGCCTGGCGCGAGGTCATCCGGCAGAAATACGCGGACCGGGTGACGGTTTCCGCCTCGGAGATCGAGCGCGCGCTGTCCGTGGAGCAGAACCGTGGCACCGGGCCGCAGGTGCTGGTGTCCGAGATCGTGATCCCGATCCGCGGCGGCAACGTCGCCGCCGCGCGCAAGATCGCCAGGGAAATCGAGCCGCAGATCGGCAGCGACGCAGGCTTTGCCTCGGCGGCCCGCACCTATTCCTCGGCCCCCTCACGCGATCGCGGCGGCCAGCTCGACTGGATCCCGCTGACCAACCTTCCGATCGAGGCGCGCGGCGCGCTCCAGTCCATCGGCCAGGGCCGGGTGACGCCGCCGATCCAGCTTGCGGACGCGCTGGTGATCTTCAAGCTGCGCGGGCTGAAGCCCGGGGCCGAAGGTCCGGTGGCGACCCGCTTCGTGGATTACGCGCTGATGGCGCTGCCCGGCGGCGAGGAGGAGGCGGCGCGGGTGCGCGCCCGCGCCGACACCTGCGACGATCTCTACACGATAGCGCGCAAGTCCCCGGCCGAGGCGCTGCAGCGCGCCAGCCAGCCGGTCGCGCAGGTGCCGCGCGACATCGCCTCGGCGCTGTCCGCGCTGGACGAGAACGAAAGCACGACCCTGGTGCGCGGCGGTGTGCCGGTGCTTCTCATGCTCTGCGACCGGTCGGCCAGCGGCAACCGCGGCGCGGTCCCCGCCGATGCGGTCTCGACCGATCCGGGTGGCGTGACCATCGGATCGACCGTCGGCTTCGGCGCCGGCCCGACCGCGCAGACGGTCGCGGACGAGTTGCGCAACCAGCGCCTGAATGGCCTTGCGGAGGCCTATCTGGCCGAGCTGCGCTCGAACGCGGACATCCGCTATCCATGAGCCTGCCGCCCATCGCGATGAGCTGCGGCGATCCCTCCGGGATCGGGCCCGAGATCGCGGCAAAGGCGTGGGAGATCGCGGGCGGGCGCCTGCCCTTCCTCTGGATCGGCGATCCCCGCCATCTTCCGCGCGGCACCCCGATCCGCGAGATCGCCCGCGCCGAGGAGGCGCTGACGGTGGTGCACAAGGCCCTGCCCGTCTGGCCGGTGGCCTTCGCCGCCCCCGCCGAGCCGGGCCGGCCGGATCCCGCCAACGCGGCGGGTGTCGTGGCCGCAATCGAAACCGGCGTGGCGCTGGCCCTGTCGGGCGCGGCCTCTGCCCTGTGCACGGCGCCCATCCACAAGAAGGCGCTGAAGGACGGCGCCGGCTTTGCCTTTCCGGGCCACACCGAGTTTCTGGCGCATCTGGCCGGGGTCGAGCGCGTGGTGATGATGCTGGCCTGCAGCGCGCTGCGCGTGGTTCCGGTCACCATCCACATCGCGCTGTCCGAGGTCCGCGCGGCGCTGACCCCCGAGCTTCTGCGCGACACGATCCGCATCACCCATGCCGGCCTGATCCGCGACTTCGGCATCGCGGCACCGGTGATCGCGGTCGCCGGGCTGAACCCGCACGCCGGTGAGGGCGGCGCGATGGGGCGCGAGGAGATCGAGATGATCGGCCCCGTCGTGGAGGGGCTGCGCGACGAAGGCCTGGCCATCGCGGGACCGCTGCCCGCCGACACGATGTTCCACCCGGCCGCGCGCGCCCGCTACGACGCCGCGGTCTGCATGTATCACGACCAGGCGCTGATCCCGATCAAGACGCTGGACTTCGCCCACGGGGTGAACGTGACGCTGGGCCTGCCCTTCGTGCGCACCTCGCCCGACCACGGCACCGCCTACGACATCGCCGGGCAGGATCGCGCCGATCCGTCGAGCCTGATCGCGGCGCTGGAGATGGCGCGCGCCATGGCCGCCGCCCGCGCGCGGGGCTGAGGCCGGATGCCTCCGGCGGGGATATTTGAACCAGTGAGACAGCCATGAGCGCGATCGACGGACTGCCGCCGCTGCGCGCGGTGATCGCGGAGCACGGGCTCGCGGCGAAGAAGAGCCTGGGCCAGAACTTCCTTCTGGACCTGAACCTGACCGCAAAGATTGCCCGGGCGGCGGGCGATCTGTCGGGCTGCAACGTGCTGGAGGTGGGGCCGGGACCGGGCGGGCTTACCCGCGGTCTCCTGGCGGAAGGGGCGCGCCATGTGCTGGCGGTCGAGAAGGACGCGCGCTGCCTGCCGGCGCTGGCCGAGATCGCCGCGGCCTATCCCGGCCGGCTCACCGTGATCGAGGGCGATGCGCTCGAGATTGACCCGCTTGCGCATCTCACACCGCCGATCCGGGTGGTGGCGAACCTGCCCTACAACGTCGGGACCGAGCTTCTGCTGCGCTGGCTGGAGCCGCCGGTCTGGCCGCCGGTCTGGCAGAGCCTCACGCTGATGTTCCAGCGCGAGGTGGCCGAGCGGATCGTCGCGAAACCCGGATCGAAGGCCTACGGGCGGCTTGCGATCGCGGCGCAGTGGCGCTGCGATGCGCGCATCGTGATGACGCTGCCCCCCGAGGCGTTCACGCCGCCGCCGAAGATCTCGTCCGCGGTGGTGCATCTGACCGCGCTGCCCGAGCCGCGCCATCCGGCCGATCCGGCGGCGCTGCGGCGCGTGGTGGCCGCGGCCTTCGGCCAGCGGCGCAAGATGCTGCGGGCGAGCCTGCGCGGGCTTGCGCCGGACATCGAGGGCGTGCTGCGCTCGGCCGGCGTGGACCCGACCGCGCGGGCCGAGGACATCGGGCTCGAGTCCTTCTGCGCGCTGGCGCGGGCGCTGGGCTAGCGGTCAGTCCTGCGTCGGGTCCGGAGCGGCGGCCGGTTCGGCCGTGGCGGTGTCGGGTCCTTCCGCGCGGGGCTTGGGACTGCGCGGACGGCGCGGGCCGCGTTCGGCCCGCGGCGTGTCTGATCGTTGGGAGTCGGAGCGCTGGGATTCGGGGCGGGTCCGTTCGGCCCGGGCCGGCTCGCCGCGCGCCTCGGGGGTCTCGACCAGTTCGGGCCCCTCGTCCTCGGGGGCATCCCGAAGGCCCTGATCGGCCTCGGTGTCGTAGGCGTCGCGGTCGCGCTGGTCGTCGCGCGGCTCGTAGCGGCCCTGCTGGCCGCCCTGCCCGTGCGGAGCGTTCGGGCCGCCGTTCGGTCCGCCGTTCGGACCCTGCCGCATCTCCTGCTCGCGCGCGAGCTCGCGCTGCGCCTCGCCCAGCATGCGCGTGTAGTGTTCGGCGTGCTGGAGGAAGTTCTGCTCGGCCACCCGGTCGTTCGACAATTGGGCATCGCGCGCCAGCATCAGGTATTTGTCGATGATCTGCTGGGGCGTGCCGCGGACCTTGCCTTCGGGTCCCGAACTGTCGAAGACGCGATTGACGATGTTGCCAAGCGAACGCTGACGGTTCGATTTCGAACGCGAACGGGATTTGGACGATCTCATGTACTTTTCGTGCTTCCAAGCCTGAGGGCTGACGGCCGGCTTGCCCCGTCCCCGGCCGGCTGCCGTGGCAGCCGCGCGAGAACCTGGTCTGTCGGGCTAAGCGGTCGGCGAGGCCGCTGGGGCCGCACCGGACGCGACCGTTTATGCATGCACGGCCGCCCCTGACAAGCGAATTCTGCCGGTGACCGGCCGGATTTGGCCGAAATCGCGCGCCACTGACGCAAATGTCACGGCCGAGGGCCGGGTTCAGTCCGCCGCGCCACCGTCCGGGCCGGCGGGACGCTGCGCCTCGACCACGCGGTCGCGGCCGTCGAGATCGCGGCGGATGGCGACCCCATCAAGCCCGGCCGCCCGCAGAAGATCGCGCACCGCCGATCCCTGGGTCGGGCCGATTTCCAGCAGGATCCGGCCGCCGGGCACGAGCCGCGCCCGCGCGCCCGCCGCGATCGCGCGATAGGCGTCGAGCCCGTCGCCCCCCGGCGTCAGCGCGGCGCGCGGCTCCCAGTCGCGCACCTCGGGGGCGAGGTCCGCGATCTCGGCCTCGGCGATGTAGGGCGGGTTCGACACGATCAGGTCGAAGCGTCCGGTGACGCCGGCGAACCAGTCCGAACGGACAAGACGCGCCCGCCCGGCCAGGCCGAGGTCGGTCGCGTTCGCCCGTGCGACGGCGAGCGCAGCCTCGGACCGGTCGGTGCCGATGCCCGAGGCGGCCGGCATGGCGGCGAGGCAGGACAGCAGGATGCAGCCCGTGCCGGTTCCAAGGTCGAGGATCGAACCGAAGGGCCGTTCGAGCGCCGCGGCGACCAGGATCTCGGTTTCGGGCCTCGGATCGAGCGTGTCGGGCGTCACCCGGAACTCGTGCCCGAAGAAGGCGCGGCGCCCGGTGATCTGCGCCACCGGCTGGCGACGGGCGCGGGCGGCGACGGCCGCCTCGAAGGCCGCGGCGGCGGCCGGAGCGAGCGCGTCGGGCAGAACGAGCGTCACGCGGTCGGGCGCGATGCCCAGCGCGTGCGCGAGAAGCCGGCGGGCGTCGCCGGGCGCATCCTCGACGCCGGCCGCGCGCAGACGGGCAATGGCCGCGCGCAGGGCCTCGGCCGCGGTCATGCCTCCATCTCGGCCAGCCGCGCCGCCTGGTCGTCGGCGATCAGCGGGTCGATGACCGGGTCGAGGTCGCCGCCCATGATCTGCGCCAGCGAATAGAGCGTGAGATTGATCCGGTGGTCGGTCATCCGGCCCTGCGGAAAGTTGTAGGTGCGGATGCGTTCCGACCGGTCGCCGCTGCCGACCTGCGAGCGGCGGTCGGCCGCGCGCGCGTCGGCGCGCTTGCCGCGCTCCAGATCGAAGAGCCGGGCGCGCAGCACCGCCATCGCGTTGGCGCGGTTCTGGTGCTGCGACTTTTCCGACGAGGTGACGACGATGCCGGTGGGAAGGTGGGTGATCCGCACGGCGGAATCGGTGGTGTTGACGTGCTGCCCGCCGGCGCCCGACGACCGCATGGTGTCGATGCGTATGTCCTGGGCGGGAATGTCGATCTCGACCTCCTCGGCCTCGGGCAGCACCGCCACGGTCGCCGCCGAGGTGTGGATCCGCCCGCCGGCCTCGGTTTCCGGCACGCGCTGCACGCGGTGGACGCCGGATTCGAACTTGAGCCGGGCAAAGACCCCCTCGCCCTCGATGCGCGCCACCGCCTCCCTGACGCCGCCGAGGTCGGTGGCGGCGAAGTCCAGAAGCTCGAACCGCCAGCCCTTGGCTTCGGCGTAGCGCTGGTACATGCGCAGGAGGTCACCCGCGAACAGCGCCGCCTCCTCGCCGCCGGTGCCGGGCCGGATTTCGAGGATCGCCGGGCGCGCATCCGCCGCGTCGCGCGGCAGGAGCGCGACCCGCAGCCGGTCCTCCAGCGCCGGGATCTCGGCGCGCAGCCGGGTGATCTCGTCCTCGGCCAGCGCGCGCATCTCGGGATCGGACAGCATCGCCTCGGCCTCGGCCAGCGCCGAACAGGCCGACCGCCAGGCCGCGATCGAGGCGACGACCGGCCGCAGCTCGGCGTGTTCGCGCGACAGGGCCACGATCTCGGCGCCGGGCGCGCCCGAGGCGAGCTTGGCCTCGACGAAGTCGAAGCGGCGGATGATCTGGTCAAGCCGGTCGCGCGGAAGCATGGGCGGGATGTGGCAAGCGTCGCGTCCGGGGTCAAGGGGGCGCAGCGCAAGGCTCTGGCCGGCGCGGGCACGCGCCCCTAGCCTTGCGCCATGCGCACGATCCTGATTCCCGCCGCCGGCTCCGCCTCGCGGATGCGGGGCACCGACAAGCTGCTGGAGCCCGTCGAGGGCGTTCCGGTGCTGGCGCGTATCGCCGCGGCCGCGGTGACGGCGGGCGCGCGGGTGCTGGTGACGGTGCCCGGCGACGGATCGGCGTTGGCCCTGGGCCGCGGGCGGGCGCTCGCGGGGCGGGCAGTCGAGATCCTGCCGGTGGCGGCGGCCGAGGGAATGGCCGCGTCGATCCGAGCGGGGGCCGCGGCCACGGGCGGCGCGCTCATGGTGCTTCCGGCCGACATGCCCGAGATCGGAGCCGCCGAGATCGGCGCGGTCTGGGAAGCGGCCGAGCGCGAGCCGGACCGGATCTGGCGGGGCGCCGGCGCGGACGGGACGCCGGGGCATCCGGTGGTCTTTCCGCCATCGCTGCGGGCCGAGCTTGCGGCGCTGAGCGGCGATACCGGCGGGCGCGCGATCATCGACCGGCACGGCGCGGGGCTTGTGCGGCTGCCCGGGCGGGCGGCGATCCTCGATCTCGACACGCCCGAGGCCTGGGCCGCATGGCGGCGCGACCGGCGCTAGAAGCGCAGGAGTTCAGCCGCGCGGCTGCGCCGGCGGGCCAGCGGGCTCGGAGCGCCGACCTCGGCAAAGAGCTCGCCCAGTTCGTTGCGCTGGGCGTTGCCGAGGCCGCCGAGCGACCGGTCGCGCGGGTCGAAGGCCTCGGCCCAGATGCCGTTGGCCAGCACGACCTGATGACGGTCGAAGTGGATGTGCACATAGGTCACGCCCAGCGCCTCGACCGGGCGGATGTCACGGCTGTTGACCAGGTGCTTTGCGGCGCTGAGCGCCTCGTGTTCCGAAAAGTGCAGCGCCGAGCGGCCGCTGTCCACCAGAAGCCGAAGGTTGGGGCTGACCAGCATGTCGCGTTCGGGCTCGCCCGGATCGAGCGCGCCGAGACGGATGAGCACCGGGCGCAGGTGCGGGCGCGCGGCCAGCATGCCGAAATCGAGTGTGACCGAGGCGGCATGCACCAGAGTGCGCACACCGTTGTCGCGGGTCAGAACCGGGGTTCCGACGGTCAGGTCCTCGACCGGGATCTCGCCTTTCGGCGTCACGACGAGGGTTCCGGGAGTGAAACAGGGCACGATCGTTACTTCCGTCCATCTTCCATTGCCGGGGCCGGACTTCCAGCCCCGCGACCGACTCTACGCACGCGCCGGTGAAAAGCCAGCGCCGCGGGCCGAAAGATGAGCGCCTTGGGTGAATGGCTGATGACGCACTCTACTTGTGCGTGTTGAGCGTCGCCTGCGGGGAAACGCTGGCGGCCGACCCTCTGCCGGATTCCACGAAATCATATTAAATATCAGATAGTTGACCAAGACCGCACCGGGCGCGGGGCCGCCGCATTGTTGCGACGGACCGTGCGGAGCCTCCCGCCCCGGTCCGGCCAAGTTTTGCGAAGATCTGGCGACAGTCGCGCCGCCCTGCCGCGATTGTCCCGCCCTCAGCGGAAGGACGCCGGGCCGGAGGGGAAGGCGCTGGTGCCCGAGGCGAGACTCGAACTCGCATGCCTTGCGGCGACGGATTTTGAATCCGCTGCGTCTACCATTCCGCCACTCGGGCCACCGCGGCCGGTCTAGCCGCTGGCCGTCCGGCTGGCAAGAAGGGTCAGAGCTGGGGGGCCGAGAAGGTGTCGCAGCTGGCGATGTCGCCGCTCTGGAACCCGTTGGCGAACCAGCGCTGGCGCTGCTCGGACGAGCCGTGCGTGAAGCTGTCGGGCATCGGCACCCGTCCGGCGTTGCGCATCAGCGTGTCGTCCCCGATCCGCGCGGCCGCGTTGACCGCCTCCTCGACGTCGCCCGGCTCGACCGAGCCGAAACGGGCCGCCGCCTGCCGCGCCCAGACGCCGGCAAAGCAGTCGGCCTGAAGCTCGATCATCACCGAGATCGCGTTCGACTCGGCCTCGCTCACCTGCTGGCGGACCTGGGTCGCCTTGCCCAGAAAGCCCAGCTGATCCTGCACGGCGTGGCCGATCTCGTGCGCGACCACATAGGCCGCGGCGAAGTCGCCCTTGGCGCCGAGTTGCCGCGACAGGGTCGAGAAGAAATCGGTGTCGAGATAGACCTTCTTGTCGATCGGGCAGTAGAACGGCCCGGTCGCCCCGGAGGCGTTGCCGCAGGGCGACTGGGTGACGCCCTTGTAGAGAACCAGCGTCACCGGCTGGTAGGGCCGGCCGATCTGGGACTGGAAGATCCCCGACCAGACCTCCTCGGTGTCAGCCAGCGTCACCGAGACGAACTGGCCGGCCTGCTGGTCGGCCTCGGTCAGCGGCTCGCTCGACTGGATCTCGGCGCCGCCGCCAAGGCCGCCGCCGTTCAGAAGCGGCGTCACGTCGATTCCGAGAAACCAGCCGATCAGCAGAACCGCGATGAGTCCGACACCGCCGATGCCCCCGGCCCGGCCGACGCTCATCGACCGCCGGTCCTCGATGTTGTCGCTGCCGCGCCGCCCCTGCCACTTCATGACCACCCCTCCGAACACCCTGACCGACACTAACCCGTGATCGCGGGTGTGGAAAAGCTCCGCCTTGCGCTGCTTGACGCGCCCGGCGCGTCATGGCCTATGGGCACGGGAGCGATGGGACGCCGGGCCGATGTTTCGCAGACTGTATCTCTGGACGCTGGCCTGGGCCCGCACCCCACAGGCCCCGGTGGCGCTGGGCGCGGTCTCCTTCGTCGAAAGCTCGGTCTTTCCGATCCCGGCCGATGTGCTTTTCGTGCCCATGTGCGCGGCCCATCCCGAACGGTCGATGCGCTTTGCGTTCATCGCGACCGTCACCTCGGTTCTCGGCGGCATTCTCGGCTGGGCGATCGGCTACTACGCCTTCGACCTGATCGCC
The DNA here is from genome assembly GCA_049324535.1 of Pseudomonadota bacterium. GTDB lineage: Bacteria > Pseudomonadota > Alphaproteobacteria > Rhodobacterales > Rhodobacteraceae > JBMOOG01. The sequence goes on from JBMOOG010000019.1 coordinate 268,086, forward strand.
CGCCCGATCCTCGAGTTCTACGGCAAGATGGACGCCTTCGAGGCGCTGTCGTCCTCGACGGGACAGAGCGCGATCCTGCTGATGCTGGTGACCTCGGGCCTGTCGCATCTTCCGCCGATGAAGGTGGTGACGATCCTGTCGGGCGTGGTGGGGTTCAGCCTGCCGCTCTTCATCCTCTCGGCGATCGTGGCGCGGGGGGCGCGCTTCTACGCCCTCGCCTGGCTTCTGCGCCGCTACGGGACCGCGATCCTCGGCTTCATCGAGCGCCGTTTCGCCTGGGTGGCCCTGGGCGTCGCGATCGTCGGCACCCTGGCCTATCTTCTGCTGAGGCATCACCTGTGACGGGACGCGCGCTCATATTCCTTGCCGCAGCCGGGTCGGCCGCGCTGCTGACGGGGGCCTTCGTCTTCCAGGCGCTGGGCTATCCGCCCTGCCACCTCTGCCTGCTTCAGCGCTGGCCGCACCTTGCGGCGCTCATTGTCGGGGCGCTGGCGCTCTGGCAGGGCTGGCGCTGGCTGCCCTGGGCGGGCGCGGCGGCGGCCGGCCTGTCGGGCCTGATCGCGGTCTACCACACCGGGGTCGAGCGCCGGTGGTGGGCCGGCCCGGACAGCTGCACGTCGCAGCGGGTGGATGGCCTGACGCCCGAGGAACTCCTCAACCACATCATGGCCGCGCCGCTCGTCCGCTGCGACGAGCCGGCGTGGATGCTCTTCGGCCTGTCGATGGCCTCGTGGAACGCCATCCTGTCGTTTGCGCTGGTGGCGGTCTGGGTCGCGGCGGCGCGGCGGACGGCCTAGCGCCGTCCCGCCCGCCGGGTCGAGAGCAGAAGGCTCGTCTCGCTGGCGGTGACGCCCTCGAGCCCGCGGATGCGGAACAGGATCGCGTCCAGTTCCTCGAGCGTGCGCGCGCCGATCTCGGCGATCAGGTCCCAGCGGCCGTTGGTCGAATGCACCGCCTGCACCTCGGGCAGGCCGGTCAGCCGCCCCATGATCCGCTCGGCGCCCCGCCCCTCGATCCCGATGAACATCAGCGCGCGCACCGGATGCGGGGTGACGTCGCCGCGGGTCAGGACGGTGAAGCCCGCGATCTCGCCCCTCTCGGTCAGCCGCTCCATCCGGGCCCGGACCGTGGCGCGCGCGATCCCGAGCCGCGCGGCCAGATCGGACAGGGCCAGACGCCCGTCGCGGCGCAGTTCGGCGATCAGCCGCTGATCGACTTCGTCCAGATCGCTCAATTCCGTCGCCCCTTTGGCAAAAACGCTGCTCGCACTGACAATACGCAGGCTGGATTGCCGCGCAAGGTGGCGGAATAGTGGGGCGCGAACAAGGGAGAGGCGCATGGGACGGACCTGCATCCTGATCGGAGCACCGGTCGACAGCGGCCAGAAGCGGGCCGGGTGCCTGATGGGGCCGGCGGCCTACCGGGTGGCCGGGCTGGCGTCAAGCCTGCGCGACATCGGCCACGATCCGCAGGACTGGGGCGACGTGGCGCCGGCGCCGGTCCGTCCGGCCGCCTGCCCCAACCCGGCGGTGCATTCGCTGCCCGAGACCATCGCCTGGACCGAGGCGCTGGCCGCAATCGGGCGTAAGGCGATGGCCGAGGGCTTTCCCATTTTCCTCGGCGGGGACCACTCGCTGTCGCTGGGCAGCGTCGCCGGGGTCGCGGCCCATGCGCAGGCCGCGGGACGGCCGCTTTTCGTGCTGTGGCTCGACGCGCATTCCGACTTCCACACGCCCCTGTCCACCCAGAGCGGCAACCTGCACGGCACGCCGCTCGCTTACATCGCCGGCAAGCCGGGATTCGACGCCTTCGCCCCGTTTCCGGCGCCGGTGCCGACCGACCGCATCTGCCTGTTCGGCATCCGGTCGGTGGACGCCGCCGAGCACGGCGCGCTTCTGGACACCGACGCCACCATCTGCGACATGCGCGTGCTGGACGAGCGCGGCATCATCGCCCCCCTGCGCGAGTTCCTCGACCAGGTGCATGCCGCGAACGGGCTGCTGCATGTCTCGCTGGACGTCGACTTCCTCGACCCGGCAATCGCGCCGGCGGTGGGTACCACCGTGCCGGGCGGAACCACCTTCCGCGAGGCGCATCTGGTGATGGAACTCCTGCACGAATCGGGGCTGGTCAGCTCGCTCGACCTCGTCGAGCTGAACCCCTTTCTCGACGATCGCGGCATGACCGCGCGGCTCATGGTCGATCTGGTCGGATCGCTGATGGGGCGCAAGGTCTTCGACCGCCCGACCCGGAGCAAGTGATGCCCTCTCTCAACACCGTGCCTTTCGTCAATGTCGAGAACATGATGCGGCTCGTCCTTCACATCGGGGTCGAGCGGTTCATGGCCGATCTGGCCGAGGAGATCGCCGCCGATTTCCGCCGCTGGCCCGAGTTCGACAAGACGCCCCGGGTCGCCAGCCATTCGCCGGTGGGGGTGATCGAGCTCATGCCCACGTCGGACGGACGGCAGTACGGGTTCAAGTATGTGAACGGCCACCCGGCCAACACGCGCGAGGGCTTGCAGACGGTGACGGCCTTCGGGCTTCTGGCCGATGTGGCCACGGGCTATCCGGTGCTTCTGTCCGAGATGACCATCCTGACCGCGCTGCGGACGGCCGCCATGTCGGCCCTGGCCGCACGCACGCTCGCACCGAAAGGTGCGCGGGCGATGGCGCTCATTGGCAACGGGGCGCAGGCCGAGTTCCAGGCCCTGGCCTTTCGGGCGATCTGCGGGATCGAGGAGGTGCGCCTTTACGACTGCGATCCGGCGGCGACGCGGAAATGCGCAGCCAATCTCGAGGGTTGCGGCCTGACCCTCGTGCCCTGCGGGAGCGCCGAGGAGGCGATCCTCGGCGCGCAGATCCTGACCACCGTCACCGCCGACAAGCGGCGCGCGCAGATCCTTTCCGACAACATGGTCGGCACCGGCGTGCATGTGAACGCGGTCGGCGGCGACTGCCCCGGCAAGACCGAGCTGGCCCCCGAGATCCTGCGCAGGTCTTCGATCTTCGTCGAGTATGCCCCGCAGACCCGCATCGAGGGCGAGATCCAGCAGCTTGCGCCCGACCATCCGGTGACCGAGCTCTGGCGGGTGCTGGCGGGTCTTGCGCCGGGGCGGCAGGGCGACCGCGAAGTGACGGTCTTCGACAGCGTGGGCTTCGCGGTCGAGGACTTCTCGGCGCTGCGCTACGTGCACCGGTCGCTGGCGGGGCTGCCCTACAGCGAACCGCTGGACATGATCGCCGACCCCGACGACCCGCGCGACCTTTACGGGATGCTCATGCGCGCGCGGGCACGGGCCGCGGCCTGACCCCGCCCGCCGGTCGCGCCGGCCGGGGGCGGAGAGGCGGCCGGCCCTGTCCGGGCGCCGGCGTGCGGCACCCGTTGCGGCCCGGCGGCCGGCCCGTCATGATCGCCCGGACCGAACGTGGAGAACGCCGATGGAGTTGCCGATCAACCGGTTCAAGCGCCGCCTGAAGGCCGGCGAGCAACAGATCGGTCTCTGGTGCACGGTCCCCGACCCCTCGGTCGTCGAGGCGCTGGCCGGCGCGGGCTTCGACTGGATCGTGCTCGACACCGAGCACACGCCGGTCGAGGTCAGCGCGGTCTTGCCGCTCCTTCAGGCCGCGGCGCCGCATCCGGTGTCCTGCGTGGTGCGGCCGGTGGTGAACGACACCGCGCTCATCAAGCGCCATCTCGACCAGGGGGCGCAGACCATCCTTCTGCCCTACGTGCAGTCGCGCGCCGAGGCGGAAGCGGCGGTGCGCGCCGTGCGCTATCCGCCCGCCGGGCTGCGCGGCGTGGCCGGCACCATGCGCGCGGCCGGGTTCGGCCGGGTGCGGGACTACACCGCCCGCGCCGATGCGGAGATCTGCCTTCTGGTGCAGGTCGAGACCGGCGAGGCGCTGGCGCAACTGGACGCGATCGCGACGACGCCCGGCGTGGACGGGGTGTTCATCGGGCCTTCGGATCTGGCGGCCAGCCTCGGCCACCCCGGCAACCCCGGCCATCCCGAGGTGCGCGCGGCGATCCTGGACGCGATCGCACGGCTTGCGGCGCTGGGCGTGCCGTCGGGGATCCTGACGCTGGACACGGGGTTCGCGCGCGACTGCATGGCGGCGGGGACGCGCTTCACCGCGGTCGGGCTCGACATGGCGCTCCTGGTCGGTGCGGCCGACCGGCTGGCGGCGGCGTTCCGGGCCGGCGCCGCCCGCTGAGAGCGGCGCCCTGCCGGCGACCCGCACCCGCCCCATTTCCGCCCGTATTTGCGGCGACAAGGGCCGTGGGTGTTCCGAGGGTGCCATGTCGTTTCTCAGCCAGATTTCCTTCGACGAGATTGCCGCCAGCCTGCTGGTCTGCCTTGTTCTGCGCGAAGTCCTGATCCTTGCCCTGCCCGACCGCATCGCCGGCCCGGGCGGATGGCTGATCGACACCGGCCGCGAGGACTGAGTGCGCGCGGATCCGGGTTTCGGTTTGATCCGGCCCGCCACCGGCCCGTATAAGGTGGGAATGATCCGGCCTGCGGGGCACCTCCTATGAATCACATCCCCGCCGATCACGACGGCGCGCGCGCCCTGCGGGACGCTCTCGGCCACTATGCGACCGGGGTGACGGTGGTGACGACCGTCGGGCCCGACGGGCCGGTGGGAATCACGGCCAACAGCTTCACCTCGGTGTCGCTCGATCCGCCGCTGGTGCTCTGGTGCCCGGCGCGGCAATCGGCGCGCTTCGACGCCTTCGTGTCGGCCCGCCACTACGCGATCCACGTGCTGGCGTCCGACCAGTTGCCGCTCTGCCGCCATTTCTCGCGGTCGGGTGGCGGCTTCGAGGGGTTCGGCGCCGCGCGCACGCCCGAGGGTCTGCCCGCCCTGCCCGGCGTCCTGGCGCGGTTCGACTGCGAGGCTCATGCGGGCCATGACGGCGGCGACCATGCGATCCTCGTCGGGAGGGTCCTGCGGGCCGAGACCCGGGAAGGCGCGCCGCTGATCTTCTGGGGCGGCCGCTACGGCGACTTCCTGCACAACGGCTGAGCCCGAGCCCCGCGGCGTCAGCCCCGCACGAACACGGCAAGGTCCGCGACGTTGGTGCCGGTCGGGCCGGTGACCACAAGATCGCCGAGGGTCCGCAGCGCGGCATGGCTGTCGTTGTCGGCCAGCGCCGCCTCGAGGTCGAGGCCGCGGCTGCGGGCGCGCGCCGGCGTCGTGTCGTCGCTGACCCCCCCGGCCGCATCGGTCGGGCCGTCGCGACCGTCGGTTCCGGCCGCGAGGAAGGCCCAGGGCCCGGCAAGCCGCCGGTCCGCGGCGGCCAGCGCGAAGCGCAGCGCCAGTTCCTGGTTGCGTCCGCCCTGGCCGCTGCCGGTCACCCGCACCGTCGTCTCGCCGCCGAAGGCCATCGCCGTCCCCGGGGCGAGCGCCTGCACCGCCGCGAGGATCTCGTGCGCGGCGTCCTCGACATCGCCGGTCAGCGGCCGCGGCCAGACCCGGGCGCCGGCCGCGGCCATGGCCGCGAGCGACTGCGTGTTGGACCCGACCAGCCGGTTGTCGGCGGCCGGCACCGGCGAAGGATCCGCCGGAAGAAGCAGGTGCCGGCGGACGCTTTCGGGCGCCCGGTCCCAGACCCCGTGCAGATCGAGGATCGCCCGTGCCAGCGCCCGGTCGCCCAGCGGCGCCACGGTCGGACCGGAGGCGATGGCGCGCAGGTCGTCGCCCACGACATCCGACAGGATCAGCGCCGTGACCGTGCCGGGCGCCGCGAGCCGCGCAAGCCCGCCCCCCTTCAGGCGCGAGAGGTTCTGGCGCACCAGATTGATCTCGCCGATCTCGGCCCCGCTGGCCAGTAGCAGCCGCGTGACCGCGATCTTGTCGTCGAGAGACACGCCCTCGACCGGGGCGGGCAGCAGCGCGGAGCCGCCGCCCGAGATCAGCGCCAGAACCTGATCGCGGGGGCCGAGCTCGCGCAGCGCCGCGATCACCGCCTCGGCCGCCGCCGCGCCGCGCGCGTCCGGGACCGGGTGGCCGGCCGCGATCACCCGCATCCCCGACACCGGGCGGTCGTTGCCGTCCTGGGTCACGACGATCGCGTCGGTCACCACATGCTCGCCGGTGGCGGCCAGCGCGGCGCGGGCGGCGACCGCCATCGCGGGGGCGGCCTTGCCGATGGCAATGACCAGCCGGCGCCCTCCGGGGCCGGGCGGCGGAAGCGGCCGGGCGCGCAGCGCCTCGGTCACCGCGCGCGCAGGATCGGCCGCGGCAAGCCCCACCCGGAACAGGCGCAGCGCCTCGGCGCGCAATCGGTCGTGAACCCCATCCCCCATGGCCGGCGAGCATCCCCGAAAGCCGGCGCGCCGTAAAGTGGCGGCCTCCGGGCGCCGGAGAGGCGGACCCTCGCTCGGGGCTTGGCAACCGGCCGCTTGCATGCATATAATTTCACCAATTCGAATATGTCCTGTGCGGTTCGGGCGACCCGGCGACCGGATCGCCGTGAACCGGGCGCGGGGGCAGGATGCGGGACGCAGGCAAGGACGGCGACCGATGACGATGGAACTGGGCCAGTCGGACACTGACCGCAGCGACGGGTGCGACCTGACGATCCCGGCCGAGATGATTGCCCGGGCCGAGGAGGCGTCGCAATACCTCAAGGCGCTGGCCCATGAGGGCCGGCTGATGATCCTGTGCCACCTGTCCTCGGGCGAGAAGTCGGTGACCGAGCTCGAGGAGCTTCTGGACACCCGCCAGGCCGCGGTCAGCCAGCAGCTTGCCCGGCTGCGGGCCGAGAACCTCGTCACCTGCCGCCGCGACGGCAAGGCGATGTTCTATTCGCTGAGCGATCCGCGCGCGGCCCGCCTCATCGGTGTCGTCTACGACATGTTCTGCACCTTCCAGGCGCCGCGGCCGGCCGCGGCGGGCTGACCGGTCAGGCCAGCGCGGCCAGCACGATCCAGCCCGCGATCTCGGCCAGCTGCTGGGCCGCGCCCAGCACGTCGCCGGTCTGTCCGCCGATGCGCGACCGGGCGATCCGGCCGAACCCGAGGACCAGCACCGCCATCCCGGCCCCGACCGGGAGCGCGGCCCCGAGCCCGAACGGCAGGAGGCAGGCGGCGGCGATCCCGACCGCGACCGCCG